>CAWIOX010000007.1:0-153482 GCA_963837775.1 uncultured beta proteobacterium
CGGGCCGGACCATCAGCGCCGACCGTCCGATTCCGGAATGCGCGAACCGGCCGATGCGCGAAATCAGCCGCGAAGGCTGGGTCAGGCGTGAAATTGCGGCGCCGCTGACGGCCGAGCAAAAGCGCCAGCTGCAATTGCAGGACGAGCAGCGCAAGGCGCAGCAAGCGGCACTCGAAGAGCAGCGCCAGTTCGACCGCGTGCTGATGATGCGCTACGGCAGCGAAGCCAGCATCGAGGCCGCGCGCCGGCGCGAGCTGCTGCAGCTGCAGGACAAACTCGAGGAATCCAGCCGGCTGATGAGCGACGCCGAACGCCACAGCGCCGAACTCAACAAGAAAAAGAACCTATTGCCGGCCGATCTGCTGCAGAAGCAGGTGCTGACGGAACAGGCGATCCAGGCCGAAAAGCAGAACATCACGCACGCTGAAGCGGCCATCATGCAGGCCAATGTGCGCTATGACGCGACGCTGAAGCGGTTCCGGGAGCTGAACGCATCCGCCGTCCCGGCCGACAAGCAACGCTAAGATCGCCCCCTGCGACACCGGCACCGCCTGGCTGGCGCGCAGTCCCGCTTGTTTGCGGGATGTCAAAATTGTCCCGCACGATTGACGCTAGTGTAGTTATTGAGATCAGATCAGGAGCTTATTATGCGCGTCGGTGAAATTTCCACTACCAAAGCCATCTGCTGCAAGCGCGAGACGACTGTGCTGGATGCGGCGCTGCTGATGCGGCATCATCACGTCGGCGATTTGATCGTGGTCGATGAGCTGAGCGGCGAGCCAGTGCCGGTCGGCATCCTGACCGATCGCGACATCGTGGTATCGATCACGGCCGAAGGACTGGATTCCAAAAGCATTGAAGTGGGCGACGTGATGAGCGCCGAGTTGCTGGCCGCCAGCGAAGATGCCGATGTGCACGAGACGATCGAGCGGATGCGCTTCAAGGGCGTGCGCCGCATGCCGGTGATCAACAGCGCCGGGATTCTGGTGGGCATCGTCAGCGTCGATGACATGATGGAATTCCTGGCTGAAGAGATGACCACCCTGTCGCGCATCAGCTCGCGCCAGCAATCGATCGAAAAGCAGACCAAGAAATAGGGTCGCAGCGCGCCGCAGTCGCGCGCGCTGCGGTTCCGGGCGGTAAATAATACTTGGTGCAGTATTATTTATCATCCTTGCAATCCGTGCGGGAACCACTGGTTTTTAATGGATACCCCCTGTTTTTTGATAAAACATGGAAAAATCAGGCGGCTTCCAGCAGCGTTTTCAGCGCCTGCAGATCGCGCTGCACCCAGGCGATATCGGCGGCGAATTTTTCATCCGTGATGGCCGGCTGGTGCAGCAGCGTGAACAAGATCTCGCAACCGTCGCCGTTGGCAATGGCGCGCATTGGGATGGTGATCTGCTCGCCGTTGTCGAGCACGACGTAATGATCGAGCACGCCAAACCCATTGGGCGCGCTGAAGCGTACCGTCACCGGCCCTTGCGGCGTCTCGGCGATCCAGGCCGCACCGGCCCGGTGGATCGAGCTGCCCAGGCCGCTGGCCCATTGCGAGAAATTTTCGGGCTGCGCCAGGAAGGTGTACGCCTGCTGCAGCGGGCAGTTGATGCGGATGCTCAGGGTGTGCGATTCGACAGTGGTGAGCATGCTGATTTCCTGGTTGAGCGGGCTGAAGCATCTGGTGTCCCAGTCTGGCATGTTCCCGCATCTGGAAGCTTGAGCGGCATCAGCTTTTTATTTCGCCCCATTGCTATTCTATTAATAATCGACGACATCACAGTGCTTAGCAATGGACCCGCAGCTCACACCAGATCCGGATGGCGCGCCGTGGGCGATTGAAACCGAGCGCCTGACGCGCCGTTTCGGCAGCGTGGTCGCCGTCAAGGGCATCAGCCTGAAAATCCGGCAAGGCGTGGTCTATGGGCTGCTCGGCCCGAACGGCGCCGGCAAAAGCACCACCATCAAGATGCTCACCACGCTGATCAAGCCCAGTGCCGGCGCGGCGCTGGTGGCCGGCTTCGATATCGTGCGCGCGGCGCCCGATGTCAGGCGCCGCATCGGCTATGTGCCGCAGATGATTTCGGCCGACGGCGCCCTGACCGGCTACGAGAACCTGCTGCTGTCGACCCAGCTGTATGGGCTGCCGCGCGGCGAGCGCAACAAGCGCATCGATGAGGCGCTGCAGTTCATGGGCATTGCCGATGCGGCCGGCAAGCTGGTCAATACCTATTCGGGCGGCATGATCCGGCGCCTGGAACTGGCGCAGGCGATGTTGCACCGGCCCGCGGTGCTGTTTCTGGATGAGCCGACCATCGGCCTCGATCCGGTGGCGCGGCGCACGGTGTGGGACCGCTTGCGCCAGCTGCGCGCGGACTTCGGGATGACGATCCTGATCACCACCCATGACATGGAAGAAGCGGACGCCTTGTGCGACGAGCTGGCGATCATGGACCGGGGCGAAATCGCGGTGAGCGGCACGCCGCAGGCATTGACCGCCGCGATCGGGCCGGAAGCGACGCTGGATGACGTATTCGTCCAATACGCGGGCCGCAATTTGCAGGAGAGCGGCGACTATCGCGGCATCCAGCAGGCCCGCAACACCGCGCAGCATCTGGGCTAAGTCCGGGAACAAGCATGATCCTGAAATTCCTGACCGAAAGCGCGGCGATTGCCGAAGTGGAGATGCGCAAGATGATGCGCGACCCGACCGAGCTGGCGTCGCGTGCGGTGCAGCCTCTGCTGTGGCTGCTGATCTTCGGGCAGGTGTTCAGCCGGGTGCGCGGGATTCCGACCGGCAAGGTCAGCTACCTCGCGTTCATGACGCCGGGGATACTGGCGCAAAGCGTGCTGTTCAGCGCGATCTTTTACGGCATCGCGATCATCTGGGAGCGCGATCTGGGCATCGTGCATAAATTGCTGGTCAGTCCCGCCTACCGCGGCGCGCTGGTGTTCGGCAAGGCGGCTTCCGCCGGGCTGCGCGGGCTGGTTCAGGCCGCCATCATCTACCTGATCGCCTGGGCGCTGCAGATCCGGATTCGCTGGGAAATTGATGCCATGCTGGGCGTGATGGGCGCGGTGGTGCTGGGTTCGGCAATCTTTGCGACGTTTTCGCTGATCATCGCCTGCATCGTGAAGACCCGCGAACGCTTCATGGGCATCGGCCAGGTGCTGACCATGCCCCTGTTTTTTGCCAGCAATGCGATCTATCCTCTGGAATTGATGCCGGACTGGCTCAAGCTGGTCGCGCTGTTCAATCCGCTGACTTATCTGGTGGACGTGCTCAGGGGGCTGATGATCGAAGGGGGCCGCAGCATGCACAGCCTGCCGCTCGATTTCGGCGTGATGGCGGTCGTCTTTCTGATCCTGATGCTGATCGCGGCCGGCTTGTATCCGGAACTTGCCCACTGAGGGTTTCCTTGACGTTTCTGCACGAAGAGGTGAGGTATGCGTATTGCGCGTGTTTTGCTCCGTCCCGGGTCTTGGTCCCGGGGCATTGCGTTGGCCTGGCTGGGCCTGAGCGGGCTGTGTGTTGCCGCCGCTGCCGCCAGCCCCAGTCGCCTCCAGCCCGCTCCGCGTCGAAGTGCTGGCGCGCGGGCTGGAGCACCCGTGGGCGCTGGCCTTCATCGACGGCGGCCGCATGCTGGTCAGCGAGCGGCCGGGCCGGCTGCGGCTGGTGCAGGCCGGCGGCGAGGTCGGGCCGCCGATCGCGGGTGTGCCGGCAGTGGATGCGGTCGGGCAGGGCGGGCTGCTCGATGTGGTCGCCGACAGCGACTTTGCGCACACGCGCATCATTTACTTTTGCTACGCCGAGCCGGCCGCCGGCGGTGGCGGCAATTCCACCGCACTGGCCGCGGCCCGCCTGTCGGCCGATGGCAGGCGGCTGGAGCAGGTCAAGGTGCTGTTCAGCCAGCGGCCCAAGGTCAGCAGCCGCGCGCATTTCGGCTGCCGCATTGTCGAACAGGGCGACGGCACGCTGTTCCTGACGCTGGGCGAACGCTTTTCCCGCATGCAGGACGCGCAAAAGCTCGACAACCACCTCGGCAAGGTGGTGCGCGTGAATAAGGACGGCTCAGTGCCGCCCGACAACCCGTTCGTCGGCCAGGGCGGGGCGCTGCCAGAAATCTGGAGCTATGGCCATCGCAATGTGCAGGGCGCCACGCTCGGCCCCGACGGCCGGCTCTGGACCCACGAGCACGGGCCGCAGGGCGGCGATGAAATCAACCGGCCCGAGGCCGGCAAGAATTACGGCTGGCCCGTCATCACCTATGGCGAAAACTACGGCGGCGGAAAAATCGGCGCAGGCCTGACTGCCCAGCCCGGGATGGAGCAGCCGCTGCACCAGTGGACGCCGTCGATTGCGCCGTCCGGCATGGCCTTCCTGCACAGCGCGCGCTATGGCAAGGCGTGGCAAGGCAGCCTGTTCGTCGGCTCGCTGAAGTTCCATTATCTGGATCGTATGGAGTGGCGCGATGGCAAGCTGGTGCGCGAAGAGCGGTTGCTGGAAAACCTGGATCAGCGCATCCGCGATGTGCGCGAAGGGCCGGACGGCTTGCTGTATGTGCTGACCGACGAAAGCCGCGGCCAGCTGCTGCGCCTGCAGCCCGGGCGCTGATTTTTCACGGCTGATGTGGATTGATCATTGCGGGTTGACGCAAAACGCCGCCGTTCTCCAGCAGTGCCGGCACGCAGGCCTGCACTACTTAAGCCAGACGGCCGATTTATGCAACGGCGGACAGGCTGGACTTGGTGCCGGCTTTGCCCTTGCGTTCTTTCAGTGGCGTCCCTGTGTTCGCCAATCCGGCGGCTGTGCTTTTGGCCAGCGCATCGACCATGCTCATGATCTTGTCGTTGCTTTCAGCGATTTCCGCTTCAGCGGTTTTGCTCAGTTCAGCCTGGGTCTCGGACACAATTTTGGATGCGTGGCGCAGATAGTCGAACGCTTTTCCCGCAGCCGGCTGGCAATGGACGACGGTCAGCGAGAGCCATTCTTTCGGCTCGGTCGACAGGTATTGTTTGGCGGCGGCAGCTGATTCGATCACAGCGGTTTGCGTGGTGCTGATGTTCAATTCGAACAGTTTCGTCAAGCCGGTAAAAACCGTCTGGCCCAGCGCTGCCGCCAAATTGCATTGCGCGTCGAAATTTTCTTTGGACTGCGGCTAAATAATGCCAGTTGATTATCCAAAATGTGTGTCTCCTATGATTGATTTTAATTGCAAAAAGGTAATAAATAATGGGCGGTAGAAATATCTTGCTCCGGCTGCATTATATTGTTTTATGGAAATTATTTCTTTATGGAAAAAATACAATGAATCGCCTGGGAGTGCAAGGTTACGGCCCATGTTTTTTCAATCCGGTTGATCTGGAGCAAAGGAGCGGGAATTCCTGATCCCTCCATCGCGCTGCCGAATGCACTCCGCGCGCCGGCTTTATGCTAGCCTTGGCGCTGGATTATCTATGCGCACCATGCGCCGCCATGTACACCCAATTTTTCAATCTGAACCAGGCGCCGTTTTCGATCGCGCCCGATCCGCGCTATCTGTTCATGAGCGAGCGCCATCGCGAAGCGCTTGCGCATTTGCTGTACGGCGTCGGCAGCGGCGGCGGTTTCGTGCTGCTGACCGGCGAGATCGGGGCCGGCAAGACCACCGTATGCCGCTGCTTTCTGGAGCAGATCCCGGCCGACTGCAATGTCGCCTACATCTTCAACCCGAAGCTGACGGTGCCGGAGCTGCTGCAATCGGTCTGCGACGAGTTCCGCATCAGCGTGCCGAACTTGCAGCCAGGCGGCGCGGCGTCGGTCAAGGCCTATGTCGATGCGCTGAATGCGTATCTGCTGGCCGCGCACGCCGACGGCCGGCACAATGTGCTGATCATCGATGAGGCGCAGAGCCTGTCGGCCGATGTGCTGGAGCAATTGCGCCTGCTGACCAACCTGGAAACCAGCCAGAACAAGCTGCTGCAAATCATCCTGATCGGCCAGCCCGAGTTGCGCACCATGCTGGCCCGGCCCGAACTGGAACAGCTGGCGCAGCGCGTGATTGCGCGCTACCACCTGGCTTCGCTGTCGGCGCCGGAGACGGCGGCCTATATTGGACACCGGCTGGCGGTGGCCGGCCTGACCGCCGGCGCGGCATTCAAGCCGGCGGTGATGCCGCAGATCTACCGGCTCACGCAGGGCGTGCCGCGCCGCATCAACTTGCTATGTGACCGCGCGCTGCTGGGCGCGTATGCCGAAAACAAGCGGCTGGTCGATCGCGCGATCGTGAAAAAAGCGGCGCAGGAAGTGTTCGGTCACGCTGCGCTGCCGGCCGCCGCCGCGCGCTGGCCGTATGCGGTCGCGGGACTGGTGGCCGGCGCCGCGCTGCTGGCGGCGCTGGGCTGGAACCTGGGCTGGCAGCTGAAGCCGCTCAAGCCGCCGCCGGCGCTCGCGTCTGCTCCGGTGCAGTTTCCAGCCAGTTCGCCGCCGGCTGCGGTAGCGGCTGTCATGCCGGCAGCGCCTGCCGCGCCGGCGCCGTGGGAACCGGGCGCGACGCCCGACGCCGGCCTGCGCGAACGCAAGAATGCGTACCGCCAACTGGCCGCGCTGTGGGGCTTTGCCTTGCCGGACGGCGCGCCGTGCCAACTGGTGCGCAGGGCCGGGCTGCAGTGCTATGTCGGCAACCGGATCGCACTGTCCGAGCTGCAGCGGCTCGACCGTCCGGCGATCCTGACGCTGCATGCGGCGGCCGGCACGATCTACTATGCGCTGCTGACCGGCCTGGACGGCGACAGCGCCACCGTGCGCGTGGGCGACGCCAGCCACAGCGTCAGCCTGGCGCTGCTGGCAGCGCAGTTTCGCGGCGAGCTGGTGACCTTCTGGCGCAGCCCGACCGCGCGCGACCTCAGCGGGCTGGAGTTCGGCCCCGGTTCGCAAGGGGCCGAGGTCGACTGGATCGCCGCGCAACTGGCGCGCCTGAATAACACGCCGCCGCCGCCGGCCAATCAGGTGTTCGACCAGACGCTGGCCGGCCAGGTGCAGCAGTTTCAGCGCAGCCACGGTCTGGCCGCCGATGGCGTGGTCGGCGCCAGAACCTTCCTGTACCTGAATCGTGCCGCAGGCATCAAAGAGCCGCAGCTGCAACATAACAAGGAGTCGGGAAAATAATGTCTTACATCCTTGATGCACTCAAGAAAGCCGAAGCCGAACGCAAGCTGGGCGCGGTGCCCGGCATCCACGCACCGGCAACCTATGCCGCCGGCCGCGCTCACCGGTCCGCGGCGCACGCTGTGGATAGGCGGCGCGCTGGCAGCGCTGGCGGCCTTGCTGGCGGCGCTGGCCTGGTTCCGGCCGTGGCATGCACCGCAAAGCGCCGGGTTGCCGGTGATGCCCGAGCTGGCGCAGCTCGCCCCCGCCAAACTGCCACCGGCGTCAGTCGAACCGGCGCTGAAACCGCTACCCGCGCCGGTTCCGGACCAGCCCGCAGCCAAGCCAGTCAAGCCAGTCAAGCCGGATCAAGCGCAGGCGGCAGCCGCGAGCATGCCAAAGACGATGCCCGTCAAAGCGCCTGCAGCAAGCAGCCGCGCGCCGCAACCGGCGCCGAAGCCGGACCCCGTGCAGCCCGCCGAGCCGCAGGCAAAAGAGCCGGAGCCGCTGACGCTGCGCGAGTTGCCGGAACAGATACAAAGGGAAATTCCGGCGCTGAAGATCGGCGGCTATATCTATTCCAGCAATCCGGCCGAGCGTTCGCTGCTGATCAACAATAAATTGCTGCGCGAAGGCGATGAGGTCGCGCCCGGCCTCACTCTGGAAAAAATGCTGCGCGGCAGCGTGGTGCTGAATTACAAGGGCTACCGCTACCGGATCGCGTATTGAGTGCTGCCGGGCCGCATTGCAGGCCTGGACGGCGAATTTATACTGCCCCGTGTATTTTTAAACTGCCAATGAATACGTGCGGGAATGCATTGTTTATGCACATACTCCCGTTATTTTTCATTTTATGGGGCCGGCTGCAGGTTCTTGCGGTGGCCGGCATGGCAGTTGATGCGGCGCTGCTGCAGGGTCTGTTGTGCCTCATCCGTACGGCCTTGCATTCGCAGCGTGGCCGCCAGCACTTTCCAGCCCAGATCGTGGCGCGGGAAAGCGCGCGTCAGCTCGCGCGCCAGCGTTTCGGCCGCGTCATAACGGGCGCGCCGATAATGCGCGAGCAGCAGATGGATCTGCGCGCGGCCCGGCACATGGGCGCAACCCAGCGCCATTTTCCACGGCCAGCGCGGTTGGCGCGCGGTGTAGCGCGGATTGGGGGGGCCGGCCAGCCGGATGGCGGCCGGGATGGCTTGCGCTTCTTGCACCTCTTGCGCTTCTTGCGCCTCTGGCACCAAGGCTGGGGGTGTTGCCGCTGCGGCCGGTGCTGTGTCCTGCAGCGCGGTGCGCGGTTTGCCGGCCTGAATCAGCGCATCGATATAACTGAGCCAGTATTGGCCCTCTACCGGCGACTGCTGGGCCAGAACGATGGACTGGTACAGGGTTTCGGCCTCTTGCCACTGGCCGGCCTGGCAATGCGCAATCGCCTGGGCAAACGCCTGCTCCAGCGACATCGAAGGTTTTTGCTGCGGAAATACGGAGTGGGACATGACAGGTAAAGACGATCAGGGAAGCGGCATTATAAAGGCCGCATCCTACCTGGCCGGCTGTCTTTTGTAAGCAGCCGTTACACTTGTTGATCCTGCCGCTGCAACCACGCCAGCGCGCCCAGCCCCGCCGCGCGGCCGCTGGCGAAACAGGCGCTCAGCAGATAGCCGCCGGTCGGCGCTTCCCAGTCCAGCATTTCGCCGGCGCAGAACACGCCGGGCATCGCTGTTGAGCATCAGGTGTTGGTCCAGCGCCTCGAAGCGCACCCCGCCGGCGCTGCTGATCGCTTCGTCCAGCGGCCGGGTACCGGTCAGCGTCAGCGGCAGCGCCTTGATGCGGGCCGCCAGCGTGGCCGGAGCGGCGAACTCGTCCTTGCTGACCAGTTCGCGCAGCAGGCCGGATTTGACGCCGCTGATGTTGAGGCGGCTTTGCAGGTGGCTGGCCATCGAGCGCGAGCCGCGCGGGCGCGCGACTTCACTGGCCACGCGTTCCAGCGTCCAGTCGGGCGCCAGGTCGAGCGTGATGGTGGCGCTGCCCTGGGCCGCAATCGCATCGCGGATAGCACCGGAAAAGGCGTAGATCAGGCTGCCCTCGACGCCGCCCGCGGTGATCACGAACTGGCCTTTCTTGCGCTGCGTTTTTTTGTCACCTTCGCCGGCGTTATCGGTAAAGCTGAGCGCGACCGGACTCAAAGGGTGGCCCGCGTAGCGGCTGCTGAAATGTTCGCTCCACGGGGTATCGAAGCCGCAGTTGGATGGCTGCAGCGGTGCGATGTCGACCCCGCGCGCGGCCAGCAGCGGCACCCAGGCGCCGTCGGAGCCGAGCCGCGCCCAGCTGCCGCCGCCCAGCGCCAGCAGCACCGCGTCGGCTTTGACCAGCTGTTCGCCGTCGCTGCCGCTAAAGCGCAATGCGCCGTCATCGGCCCAACCGAGCCAGCGCTGCCGCATGTGGAAGCGCACGCCGGCCGCGCGCAGCCGATGCAGCCACGCGCGCAGCAGCGGCGCCGCTTTCATGTCGGTCGGAAACACGCGGCCCGAGCTGCCGACGAAGGTGCTGATGCCCAGCCCGTGCACCCAGTCCTGCAGCGCATCCGGCCCGAACCCGTCCAGCAGCGGCGCGATCTGCGGCCGGCGCGCGCCGTAGCGCGACAGGAACGCGTCGATCGGCTCGGCATGGGTGAGGTTCATGCCGCCCTTGCCGGCCAGCAGGAACTTGCGCCCGACCGAGGGCATCGCGTCATACAGGTCGACCTGCACGCCGCCGTGGGCCAGCACTTCGGCCGCCATCAGCCCGGCCGGGCCGCCGCCGATGATGGCGATGGAGAGGGGGCGTTGTGTGTTGCTGGACATGGTTGATTCTTTCAATTGCATTGCGGTGAGGTTGTTGAAATTTTTGTTAGGACAGTGCTCTTGCAAGCCCCGTCGAAGCAGTGCTTCGACTCCCCGGCCCTTCTCCCGCGAGTGGGAGAAGGGGGTTACTTGCGCCAGTAGGCGAATTCGGTTTCGTGGCAGTCGCCATCCATCTCGGCCACCTTGTCCTGCAGATGGGATTGCGCGTCCAGTATCGCCTGGTTGTAGATGCTGGGGCCGATTTCGCGCACGCAGAAATCCAGCAACAGCGTGGCTTTCAGGTCGCCGACCGGCTCCTCCATGTGCTCTGCGCAATAGCGCTGGATCGAGCCGATCAGGCGCTGGCGGGTTTCTTCTCTGAGTTTGATGGTCATGATGGTTTTGACGGTGGTGGTTGGTCTAAATATTTTCTCGCGACGATTCTTTTCAAAAGTCTGTTTTTGCGCAACAAAATTGTATTAATGTTTGACGAAACAGCATTCGCGTCATAAAACGCAGTCACGCACATTGAAAAGGAGCATGCCATGTCTACCGATATTTCCTATTTCCGCACCGCCCTGTCGACCGGTTCGGAATATATGTGGACTGCGTTCTGGAATGGCGCCGGATGGGAAATCCATGCGTACCATGATATCGAACAAGCACCTTGCCAGCTACGTACCGCGCGCGATGAAGTGCGCGAATTGCAGACCCTGGATGCGGTCGCCGGCGTGCTGAAAACCCTGGGCATCGGCCGCTTTTCGGTCAATCAGAACCGCAGCCTGCCGCACGAGGAGCAGGTGCTGAGCGGCGGCGACCAGTGCATCGGTACCTGAGCCTTAAAACCAGCGCAGCAGCTTGGCCAGCGCCAGCAGCACGAAGGCGCCGCTCAGCACGAAGCAGATGCCTTGGTTGAAGACAAAGGACGGCAATTTTTGCCGCGCCTGCGGCGAGAACTTGCTGGCGGCCAGGCCGAAATACAGGCACAGGCAGGCCAGCAAGACCATGCCGGCGATGTCATACCACGGGATGTCGGCGTCGATGGGAGTCATGCTGCGCGCTTTCGGAGTGATGGAGTGGAGTGGGGATGAATGGCGGTCAGCCGGCCGGCCATGCCAGCTTGCCGACCAGATCGAGATGGGTCAGATACAGCCGCAGGTCCAGCTCGATCTGATGATAATCGGGTTCCATATAGGTGCACAGCTGGTAGAACGCCTTGTCGTGCTCCTTTTCCTTCAGGTGCGCCAGTTCATGCACCGCGATCATCCGCAGGAACGCCAGCGGCACCTCCTTGAACAGGGTGGCGACGCGGATTTCGCGCTTGGCCTTGAGCTTGCCGCCCTGCACCCGCGAGATCGCGGTGTGCAGGCCCAGCGCATGCTGGATCACATGCAGCTTGCTGTCGAACGCGACCTTGCTGAGCGGCGCCGCATTGCGCAGGAAGTCGTTCTTCAGGTCGAGCACGTAGTCGTACAGCGCACGGTCGGTACGGATCTCGTGCGCCGAGGTATATTTCTTCAGCAAGATTTCACCCAAACGCTCTTGCTGCAGCAGTTGCCGCACCTGGTCCTTGATGCTGTCCGGGTAGCCGGCAAGGTATTTCATGCTTGTCATCGATGGTTCCGGGGCTATTGCAGTACGTGTACGGCGTTGATATAAATGTATTTATGGGGGAGTATCACTGGAAAATAGTGGGTTGCCGCACGGATTCATTGCGGCTTTAAAAATACTCCCCCGTCTATTGTAGCCGCTCCAGGGCGTGCTTTCAGCCGGCCTTGGCCGGCACTGCCACCTTCTTTCCGCCGCGTCGCAGCCACTGCAGCAGATCGTCGACATAGGTAAACAGCACCGGGATCACCAGCAGGCTCAGGAAGGTCGAGGTGATCAGGCCGCCGATCACGACGATCGCCATCGGCGAGCGGAAGCTGGGGTCGACGCCGATGCCGAGCGCGATCGGCATCATGCCGGCGCCCATCGCGATGGTGGTCATCACGATCGGCCGGGCGCGCTTGTGGCAGGCGTCGAGCAGCGCGTCCCAGCGCGTCAGGCCGTGGTCGCGCGCGCGCCATGATGGCGTATTCGACCAGCAGGATCGAGTTCTTGGTGGCGATGCCCATCAGCATGATCAGGCCGATCATCGACGGCATCGACAGCGCGGTGCGGCGTGATGAACAGCGCCAGGAACGCGCCCGGGATCGACAGCACCAGCGCGGCCAGGATCGTCACCGGCTGCACGAAGTCCTTGAACAGCAGCACCAGCACGATGTAGATGCACAGCACGCCGGTCAGCATCGCCAGCCCGAAGCTGGCGAACAGTTCGGCCATCGCTTCGGCGTCGCCGACCGTGGTCTGCGTGACGCCGGGCGGCAGGTGCTGCAGGCTGGGCAGCGCCAGCGCCGCTTTCTCGACTGCGCCGAGCGGCTGCTGGTTCAGCTCGATCTCGAAGTTGATGTTGCGCTGGCGGTCGTAGCGGTCGATCTCGGCCGGCCCGCTGTCGATCGCCAGCGTCGCCACGTTGCCCAGCATCACCGGGCCGCGCGCGCCCGGCACCGCCAGGCGCGCCAGCAGCTCCAGATCGGTGCGCGCATCGGCGGTCAGCTTGACCACGATCGGCACCTGGCGCTGCGCCAGGTTGAGCTTGGCCAGGCTCTGGTCGTAGTCGCCGGCGGTCGCGACGCGCAGCGTGTCGGCAATCGCGGCCGAGGTCACGCCGAGGTCGGCCGCGCGCGCGAAGTCGGGCCGCACGACCAGTTCCGGCCGCACCAGGCTGGAGGTAGAGGTCACGTTGCCGATGCCGGGGATGGTGCGCAGCTCGCGCTCGACCGTGCGCGCATGCTCGCCCAGCAGCGCGGCCGTCTTCGCCGGCCAGCACCAGGATGTATTTCTCGCTGGAGCCGCCGAAGCCGACCTTCACGCGCGCGCCGGGCAGCACCGCCAGCGCGTCGCGCAGCTGCGCCTCGAGCGCCTGCTTGCTCAGCCCGCGCGCGTTCGGTGCGCGGCGTCATGTTGATGGTCAGCGTGGCCTTGCGCACCTCGGCCGCACCGGCCGGCGCGAACGGGTCGCCGCCGGCGCTGCCGCCGCCGATCGCGGTGTAGACCAGCTTCACATGCGGATTTTTCTGCACGATGACGCGCGCCTGCTCGGCCAGCGCGTAGGTCTGGCCGAAGGTGCTGCCCGGCGGCAGCGACAGCGTGACCTGGGTTTGCGACAGGTCGTCGGGCGGGATGAAGCCGGTCGGCAGCAGCGGCACCAGCGCCAGCGAACCGACGCAGGAATGCGGTCGCCGCCAGCGAAGTCTTGATCCGGTGCCGCAGGCACCAGCGCGGCCCAGCGCAGGTACAGCGTCAGCCAGCGCGGCTCGACATGCGCGTGGCTCGGCCGGCTTGCAGCAGGTAGGCCGCCATCATCGGCGTCAGCATGCGCGCCACCACCAGCGAGAAGAACACCGCGATCGCCGCAGTCCAGCCGAACTGCACGAAGAACTTGCCCGGCACGCCGGCCATGAAGGCGGTCGGCAGAAACACCGCGATCAGCGTGAAGGTGGTGGCGATCACCGCCAGGCCGATCTCGTCGGCCGCCTCCATCGCGGCCTCGAACGGCGTCTTGCCCATGCGCAGGTGGCGCATGATGTTCTCGATCTCGACGATCGCATCGTCGACCAGGATGCCGACCACCAGCGACAGCGACAGCAGCGTCACCACATTGATCGTGAAGCCGAACAGGTACATCACGCCGAACGCCGGGATCACCGACAGCGGCAGCGCGGTGGCCGCCACCAGCGTGGCGCGCCAGTCGCGCAGGAACAGCCAGACCACCAGCACCGCCAGCAGCGCGCCCTCGTACAGCAGCAGCATCGAGCCGTCGTAGTTTTCCTGCACCGGATCGACGAAATTGAAGGCCTCGGTGACCGCGATGTCGGGGTGCTCCGCCTTCAGTTTGGCGAGCGCCGCGCGCACGCCGGCGGCGACATCGACTTCGCCCGCGCCGCGGCTGCGCGTGATCTCGAAGCCGACCACCGGCTTGCCGTTCGAGCAGCGCGGCCGAGCGCTGTTCGGCCACCGTGTCGCTGCACCAGCGCGACCTGGTCGAGGCGGATGCGGCGGCCGTCGGACAGCGCGATTTCCATGCGCGCCAGCTCGTCGGCCGACTGCACGGTGGCGATGGTGCGCACCGACTGCTCGGCGCCGCCGACATCGGTGCGCCCGCCCGACGCTTCCTGCTGGATCTGGCGCAGCTGGCGCGAGATGTCGGCCGCGGTCGCGTTCAGCGCCTGCAGCCGCGCCGGGTCCAGCTCGACCCGCACCTCGCGCGTGACGCCGCCCACGCGCGCCACCGCGCCCACGCCGCGCACGCTGAGCATCGCCTTGGTCACGTTGTTGTCGACGAACCAGCTCAGCGCTTCCTCGTCCATCGTGTTTGATGCCACGCGTGTAGGTCAGGATCGGCAGGCCCGACAGTTCCATCTTCGCAATCTGCGGGTCGCGCAGGTCGCCGGGCAGGTCGGAGCGCACGCGCGCCACCGCATCGCGCACATCGTCGACCGCCTCCTGGGTCGGCTTCTCCAGCCGGAATTCGACGGTGATGGTGGCAGTGCCGTCCTGCACCTTGGTGTAGATGTGCTTGACGCCCTGCAGCGTGGCGACCGCGTTTTCGATCTTGCGCGCGACCTCGGTTTCCAGCTGCGCCGGCGACGCGCCCGGCAGCGACGCGGTCACCGTCACGGTGGGCAGGTCGATGTCGGGGAAGTTCTGGATCTTCATCGCGCGAAAGCCGAACAGGCCCATCAGCGTGAGCATGATGAACAGCAGGATCGGCGGGAATCGGGTTGCGGATGCACCAGGCGGAGACGTTCATCGCGCAGTCCTCACTTCTGCTGACCGTGCGGCGCGGCGGTCGACCACCCGCACCGTATCGCCATCGGCCAGGAAAGCGCCGCCGGACGCGACCACGCGCGCCGCCGCATCCAGTCCGCCGGTGATCTCGATGCGGTCCGCCACGCGGCGTCCGACCGTGACCTTGGTTTGCAGCACTTTCGAATGCGCTCCTGCCGGCACCACCCGCAGCACATAACTGAAGCCGTCGCGCAGCAGCACCGCGCTTTGCGGCAGCGTCAGCCCCGGCGCGCTGCCCAGTTCGAATTCGCCGCGCGCGAACATGCCGGCTTTGGCCATGCCCGGTGCCGGCAGATCGACGTACACCAGACCGTTGCGGGTCTGGGTGTCGACGGTCGGCGCGACCATCCGGATCGTGCCCTTGACGGCCGCGCCGTTGGCCGGTGTGACGTCGACACGCATGCCGGGTTTCAGCAGCGCCAGTTCGGGCGCTGCCACCTCGGCGCGCCATTCGAGCCGGCCCTGGCGGATCATCCGGAACAGTTCCTGGCCGGCCGGCACCACCGCGCCCACCGTGGCGCTGCGGGCCGAGATCACGCCGCTGTCGGGCGCCAGCACCCGGGTCTTGTCCAGCCGCAGCTGCTGCACCTTGACGGCCGCTTGTTGCGCCTCCAGCCGCGCGCTGGCGGTTTGCTCCGCGGTCAGATACTGGTTGATCTGCTGCGCACTCAGCGCGCCGCTGGCCTGCAGCCGGCGCGCGCGCTCGGCATTGGCGGCTGGCTTCGGCCACGGTGGCCTGCGGCCTCGGCCACGCTGGCCTTGCCCTGCGCCAGCTCGGCGGCCACCGTGTCGGTCGCGAAGCTGGCCAGCAGCTGGCCGCGCTTGACCACATCGCCGACGTTGACCCGCACCTCGGCCAGCCGCAGGCCGCTGGACTCGGCGCCGACGCTGGCCTCCTGCCAGGCCGCCAGATTGCCGTTGGCGCTCAACTTCTGCGCCAGGCTGGCGCTTTGCGGCTGATCGACCGTGACGGTGAGCGAGGGCTTGACCGCGCCAGGCGCTTTCTTTTCCTCGCTGGCACCGCACACTCAGGGTCGTTGCCGCTATGGCAAGCAGCGTAGCGGAGAGGGCAATCAGCGTTTTGCTTGGTAGTTTCATGGGTTCAGCGTACAAGGAGAAAGGGTGGGCTCGGGTGCGCAGCGCATTGGAAAACATCGGCGCCGTGATCGATGACTTGCAAATTATGCATCAACTGCCGTTTCCAAGATTATGCCGTGAAACCTGTCGCGCACGCTTTTTCCGGCAACACTCGCGTCGATTGAAGCCTGCCGCAAGTCGTGCTATGTTAGAGGCGGGCACTAAAAAAACAGGAGGAGTCCTATGTTAATCACGTTCAAATCCAAGGCCGCTTCCGAAGTAATGATGTACAAGGAGCATGCCAAGCGCATCCTCGATTTGCTGCACAAGGATACTGATCGTGGCGTCATCACGGCGGCCGAGACCGCCGATGCGATCGCCAAACTGGATGCGGAGATCGCCGAAAGCCGTCTGCATCCGGTGTCGGAAGATGTGCAGCAGGATATCGATGCGCATCATGGCGATTTCGGCGACGACAACGAGCATGAGAAAATCACCGTCGTCACCTTTGCAACCCGCGCCTATCCTCTGCTCGAGATGCTGCGTGCGGCCCATCAAAATAAGCAGGACATCATCTGGGGCGTGTGAGATTCTCCTTGCCGGCTGACCGGACTACGATGAATCCGGCCAATATTGCTTTGCAGTATGGCTAAATTGCCCGAATTACGCGCCTGTCCGACGTGATAGGCGCATACACCGCTACAATCCCTGCTTTATCTTGCCTGCGCTGCTCCGACACAGCGCCAATTCACGATGACACTCTTTGGCATTACCGATTTCGGCCTGTTCTGCGTCGCCGTGATGTTATTGAACGCCACGCCCGGCCCGGATACCGCTTACATCGTGGGACGCAGCATCGCCCAGGGCCGTGCCGCGGGTCTGGTCTCCGCTGCCGGCATCTCGGTCGGCTGTCTGGTGCATTCGATCGCTTCCGCTTTCGGCCTGACGGCGATCCTGGCTGCTTCGGCCAGCGCCTTCATGCTGGTCAAGCTGGCCGGCGGCGCTTACCTGATCTATCTGGGCATCCGCATGCTGCTGTCGCAACCGGCGCGCCCGACCGATTCCCCGATCGCGCGCGACGTGCGCCCGCTGCAGACGGTATTCTGGCAGGCGGTGGTGACCAACGTACTGAATCCGAAAGTCGTGCTGTTCTTCCTGTCTTTCTTTCCGCAATTCGTGCGCAATGACGCACCACAAAAGACCGCCGCCTTCCTGCTGCTGGGCACGGTATTCGTGCTCATGAGCATGCTGTGGAACAGCGGCACCGCATTCCTGGCAGGGACGCTGGCACGCCGTGCCGGCCGCAACCCGCAGGCAAGACAATGGCTGGAACGGCTGGTCGGCACTGCCTTCATCGCGCTTGGCGCAAAACTCATCATGACGAAAAATTAACGTGACTATTTCCACTCTAAAAACAGATTCACTCGCCTATTCTCTGCTGCACGCGGCAGAAGCGGTCGCCTTGGTGCGTACCGGCACCGCGTTGCCGCTGGCCTTGTCCAAAATCGTCGCCCAGAACAACATTCCGGTAGCGGCGCGCGGTGCGCTGCAGGACATCGCTTACCGCACCATGCGCCAGCTGGGGCGCAGCGAAGTATTGCTGTCGCTGCTGGCGACCAAGCCGCCGGCGCCCGGCGTGCTGCATAGCCTGCTGTGTTGCGCGCTGGGTTTGATCTCGACCCCGGACGATGCCGATGGTACGCTGCCTTACGAGGCCTTTACCGTGGTCAATCAGGCCGTGACTGCGGCGTCCTCGCATCAGGATATGGCGCATGCGAAAGGCATGGTGAATGCGGTGTTGCGGCGGTTCCTGCGCGAGCAGCCTGCATTGTTGCAGGAGGCGCTGAAGCAGCCGGCCGCGCTTTGGAATTACCCGACCTGGTGGATCGATGCCACCAAGGCCGCTTATCCGAAGGATTGGCAGGCGATTCTGGCGGCCGGCAACACCACGCCGCCGCTGACGCTGCGGGTCAACCAGCGCAAGACCACGATGGCCGCCTATCTGGAGCTATTGTCGGTCAACGGCATGGCGGCCAGCCAGATCGGTCCGTTCGCGGTGCGTCTGGAAAAGCCGGTGCCGGTGTATCAGATTCCGGGTTTCAGCCAGGGCCTGGTGTCGGTGCAGGATGCCGCTGCGCAACTGGCGGCGCCGCTGCTGGATGTGCAGGATGGGATGTGGGTGCTGGATGCCTGCGCTGCGCCAGGCGGCAAGACCGGGCATCTGCTGGAATGTGCCGACATCAATCTGGTGGCGCTCGATTCCGACGAAAGACGGGTTCCGCGCATCGAAGAAAACCTGCAGCGCCTGCAACTGCAGGCTACGCTGAAGGTGGGCGATGCGCTGGCGCGCTACTGGTGGGATGGTCAGATGTATGACCGGATCCTGGCCGATGTTCCGTGCACCGCGTCGGGCATCATGCGCCGCCATCCGGATATCCGCTGGCTGCGCCGCAAGAGCGACGCTTTGCAACTTGCCGCCGTGTCATCGAAAATCCTCGACAATCTTTGGCGCATGTTGCGTCCGGGTGGTAAATTGCTGTTTGTAACCTGCTCACTCTGGCCGCAGGAGTCCGAGGCGCAGGCAGCCGCTTTTGCGGTGCGTCACCAGGCATTAAGGCTGCCGGCCCCGGGCCAGTTGCTGCCGACGGCGAACGCGGAAAACGACCATGATGGACTGTTTTACGCGCTGTTCCAGAAAGTAGCGGTCTGAAAACGATTAACACTTAGCGCAGCTAGCGATCGATCGGTCTGACCCGTGGCAAGATCACTATTCCATTTCATGATGTACTGCTTGTTGACAACATATCTGTTGTTGCCGGTTGCGGTGCGGGCCGTGGAGCCGGTGGATATTGCGCAGGCACAGATCGAGACGGGCGAGGACGGATACAAGCTGGCAGCCCGCTTCTCGTTTGAGCTGAGCCCGGGTCTGGAGGCCGTGATCCAGCGTGGCGTGCCGCTGTATTTCACGACCGAAGTCGAACTGACGCGTCCGCGCTGGTACTGGTTCGATGAAAAGGCCATCACCGCGGTCCGGACCGTGCGGATTTCCTACAATGTACTGACGCGCCGCTATCACGCCGCCAGCGGCAGCAGCCTGCAGCAGTATTTCGCCACGCTGGACGATGCGCTGTCCTTGATCCGGCGTCCGCAGCAGTGGCTGGTTGCAGAAAAAGGCGGATTGAAAACGGGCGACACCTATAACGTCGCACTCCGAATGCGACTTGATGTCTCGCAGTTGCCGAAACCGTTCCAGATCAATGCCCTCAACAACAAGGACTGGCAACTGTCGTCGGACTGGAAACGCTTCAATTTCAAGGTGGAAGACAAGTGACGCGGGTCTTCCGGTATCTGGTGGTGGTGGGCGGCGCCATCATCGGCATCCTGCTGTTCCTGCTGGCCTCCGCTTCCGAGAAATCCAGTTTTTTCGAACAGAACTACGCGTGGCTGCTGGGACTCAATGCGCTGGTGGCTGCCGCCCTGCTGGCTCTGGTGCTGCTGTTGCTGACCCGTCTGTACCGGCGTTACAGGAAAGGCAAATTCGGCTCCAGGCTGATGGCGCGTCTGGTGCTGCTGTTTGCGCTGATCGGCATCTTGCCGGGAGCGCTGATCTATCTGGTATCGGTGCAATTCGTGTCGCGTTCGATCGAATCGTGGTTTGACGTCAGGGTCGAAGCAGCGCTGGAATCGGGCTTGAACCTGGGGCGTGCTGCACTGGATGCATCGCTAAGCGACCTGCAGGGCAAAGGGCACAGTATTGCGCAGGAACTGGCCGACTTGACGGAAACAGCGCAAGCGCGACGCTTGTCGCGCCTGCAAGATCAAATGCAGATGCAGGAAGCCAGTATCCTCACCGCCAATGGTCGGGTGATTACCAGTACAGGGGGGCAACTGGGTTCGCTGTTGCCGGACTTGCCCAGCTCCGCGATATTGCGTCAGGCGCGCATGAGCAGCGGTTTTTCGGCGATCGAGGGCGAGATTGAGGCGCCATCGAGCGACGGCGCGGCTGCGGCCAGTGCAGCATCCGGCGCCAGTACAGACTTGTCCGGCGCGTCAGGCTTGCGCTTGCGGGTCGTGGTCGTTATTCCGCCCTCATCCAATACGCGCTCCCTGCAGAGCGAGACGCATTTCCTGCAGTTGCTGCAACCGGTGCCGGCGCAACTGGCTTCCAATGCGGAAGCGCTGCGCGCCGCTTACAGCGAGTATCAGGAACGCTCGCTGGCACGCTCCGGCCTGCGCAAGATTTACATCGTGACGCTGACGCTGACCTTGCTGCTGGCCATTTTCGGCGCCATCGTCAGTGCTTTCCTGATCGCCAGCCAGTTTGCCAAGCCCTTGTTGTTGCTGGCCGAGGGCACCAGAGCCGTGGCCGAAGGCGATCTGTCGCCGCGTCCCATCGTAGCGACTTCCGATGAGCTGGGGACGCTGACGAAGTCATTCAATGCGATGACGCGGCAGCTGTTCGATGCGCGCACCTCGGTGGAAAAAAACCGTGCTGCGCTGGAAAATGCGAAAGCTTACCTGGAATCGGTGCTGGGCAATATGTCGGCCGGCGTGATGGTGCTGGACAAGGAGTTCCGGCTGGTCACCTGCAATGAATCGGTCGAACGCATTCTGCAGCAGCGGGTCGAGCCGCATATCGGGATGCCGCTATCCACGATGGATGGCATATCCCATTTTTCTGAGGCAATCATCAAGGCGTTCTCCGAACAGAGTGCGCAATCCGCAGCAGGCGGCGCCGGCCATTGGCAGCAACAGATCGAAATCCCGCGCAAGACCCTGGACGGCGAAGGTGAGCACGATATCGTGTTGCTGGCGCGCGGCTCGCGCCTGCCAGTCGACACCGACATTGGCTATGTGGTGGTATTCGACGATATTTCCGATGTGATTTCGGCCCAGCGTTCGATCGCCTGGGGCGAGGTCGCACAACGGCTGGCGCACGAAATCAAGAATCCGCTGACGCCGATCCAGCTCTCGGCCGAACGTCTGCAGATGAAGCTGGAGGGCAAGCTGTCTGAGCCGGATGCGGCGATGCTCAATAAAAGCACTGCAACCATTGTCAATCAGGTCAGCTCGATGAAACGCATGGTGGACGATTTTCGCGATTATGCGAAAACACCGCCGGCCATCTTGTCGCCGCTCAACCTGAATGCGCTGATCAGGGAAATCCTCCATCTGTACCTCGCCGGCGACGAGCGCGATATCATTCACGCAATCCTAGCGCCGGGCTTGCCGCAGGTCATGGGCGACGCCACACAATTGCGTCAGGTCATACATAATTTGCTGCAAAACGCGCAGGATGCGGTCAGCGACCGCCATGGCGATGCAGTAGCGCCGCGCATCGATGTAGTGACCGAGATGATCCGTTATCAAAGCGCCGACAGCGCCGCATGCTCGGCCGTGCGCCTGTCGATCACGGACAACGGCCCGGGTTTCGGTTCGAAAATCCTGTCGCGCGCGTTTGAACCTTATGTGACATCGAAGCCGCGCGGCACCGGATTGGGGCTGGCCATGGTGAAAAAAATCGTCGATGAACATGGCGGCCGTATCGATATCCAGAATCGCCCCGATGGTGGCGGTGCCAAAGTGATGATTTTGCTGTTAAAGTTAGCTGAAAGCCATTGAAGAATACCTATGTGTAATGACACGAGAGAACTGATCCTGAGGAGGGCGCGCTGATGGCAAACATCCTCGTTGTTGATGATGAAATGGGCATTCGCGAATTGCTGTCGGAAATTCTGAGCGATGAGGGGCATATCGTCCATGCCGCTGAAAATGCGCAGCAGGCACGCGAGTTACGCGCCGCTACCGGCCCTGACCTGGTGCTGCTGGACATCTGGATGCCTGACACCGATGGCGTAACCCTGCTCAAGGAGTGGCAGCGCGACGGCTTGCTGACGATGCCTGTCATCATGATGTCCGGGCATGCGACGATTGATACGGCAGTCGAAGCCACGCGTATCGGCGCGCTGAACTTTCTCGAAAAACCAATTTCACTGCAGAAACTTTTGAAGGCGGTGCAGCAGGGCTTGACGCGCTCTCAGGAGCAAATGCGTTCTAGCGGCACGTCCATGCGGCCGATGTCAGCGCCGGCTGAAGAGTTCGCGTCAGCCTACGCAGCGCCGTTCACAGCCAAGGCGGCCGGCGTGCCGCTCCCGGTGCAGCCGGCAGCATCCGGCGCGCCGGACCAGCAGTTCATGGACATGTCATTCGATTTGCCGCTACGCGAAGCACGCGATGCGTTCGAACGCGTGTATTTCGAGCATCATCTGGCGCTGGAAGGCGGCAGCATGACCCGCGTTGCGGAAAAATCCGGGTTGGAACGCACCCATTTGTACCGGAAATTAAAGCAATTGGGCATCGAATCCGGCAAGCTCGCGAAAAAGGCGGAATAGGTCTGGCATCCGTGCCGGGCCGGAACTGCGTATCGATATGGTTGGGATACCGCATCAATTGAATATTGAACGGCTACTGGTCACGCTGGTGACCGGGTCGTCGGCGGCCCGCCGCGAATCCGCGCTGGCAGCAGTGCTGGCGACCGGCTGCAATCGACCCGGGCGCATTGCACTGATCCTGGAGGGCTTGCCGGACGGTTCGCAGCAGACCGCAATGCTGCTCGACCCCGCATGCAATCCGGCCATCCTGCAGGCAGCGCGCATCGCGCCCGGCTGTTTTTGCTGCATCGGCAACATGACCATGCGTGTCACCTTGAACCGGATGCTGCGGCAGCGTCCTTCCAGGCTGTATATCAGCCTGGCCACGGTCTCGCATCTCGATAAAATTCGTGCTTTAATGACGCAAGCGCCCTACGACAGCTGGCTCACGCTGACTGACGACATGCAGGTGTAAGCCAGCGCTTTGCGGCGCGACCAATGTGAAAGGAGCGTATCTGCAGGATGCGGTTTGATTCCGCTGCCTACTTGAAAACTGCCGTCCCAGTCCCATTTTCAGCATGAAGCATGGTGTACTGCATTTCTGCGGCGCACATAACCTGAGGAGCACAACATGAACATCATCTACAACAGCGAGCAGTACAGCGTCGTGGAGTTCGTCGCGGATGATGACCGCGAAGCGTTGCGCTTTGGTGGCTATGAAATCATGGACAAGTCGTTTAAACGCGAGATTTTCATCGAGGGCAGATTGGCGCAGCTATTCCGCCACGAGGTCGAGGAATTGATCGCCAGCGAACCGAGTGTCGAGGAAATCGATGATTTCCTCGGGCAATACGACATCTGGATGCGCCAGCCGGTGCGTCTGCACTAAGCGTCGCCGTGTATCCCCCTGCAAGGATTGAATTTCATTCTTTTTAGGGGGGTATGCAGTGAAACATGGTAGTTCCCGCATGTATTCAGTGGCTTATGAAAAATACATAGGGTAGTATATTTTCCTGCTCCAGGATCAGTCATCAGCCGTGCAGCGGCTTTTCAATGGCATGGATGGTTGCCTGAAGGCAGCCGGGACACAGGCAGCATCCTTTGGCGGCACCGGCATTCAAGCCGGCCAGCGATACTGCCGGCAAGGCCGGCAATTGCGTGCACCAGCAGCGCGTCGCAGCCACATCGTCCACCATCGCACAAGAAAACGGTACGCCGCAGCGTGGACAGTCGCTCATTTTGGTTCCTTGTCTTGGCTCAAGTCCTGGCCCGGGTCGTTTCTGTACGGCATTTGCCGCATCGCGCGCCGGATCAGCGTCATCTGGCCGTTAAAATTCTGGCAGGCATCACAAATCATCAGGTGCACACGCATCCGCGCCCGCTCGATCAGCGACAGATCCCGATCCAGACCTTCCGATACCAGGCGATGCACTTCCTTGCAGGTGGGCATCAGTCCGGCTGATTCTTTTTTCATGGTTAGCTCCCTTCCGATTGAGCCGATGGCTTACCGAACCAGTTCAGATCCAGGCATTCGCGCAGACGAATGCGCGCACGGTAAAGCATCACCCATGCATTAGACGTGGAAATGTTCAATTCCTTACAGATTTCGTCGGTTTCCAGTTCCAGCCATTCGCGCATCATGAAAATACGCGCCGTTTTGGGCGGCAGATTCTCCAGGCAAATTTCCATCACCCGAAAGAAATCCTGTTGTTCCAGTGTTGCATCCGGATCGCCCCAGTTATTCGGCATGCTATGGGTGTGGCCATTGGCGCGAAACAGCGCGTCGATCACATCGTCTTCCGATTGGTCTTCATAGGTTTCGATCGGCATCGTCCGTTTCGCAATGCGCAGCGCATCGATGATCTTGTACTTGAGGATGCCGGTGACGTAGGTGCGCAACGAGGACTGGCCGGCAAAACTGTCCGGTTTTTCCAGTACCGCAATCAGCGCATCCTGTACCGCATCTTCGGCCAGACTGTCGTTGCGTAATTGCAACACAGCAAAACGCACCAGGGCAGGGCGCATCGCTTCAAGCTGTTGGTGTAAAGTATTTGTCATTTGCGCAAAAGACTAGCCTCTCAGAAGTTGAAACACAAGCCGTGATCGGGGATAGATGTCATTTTCCCTGTAAAATCGCGAAAAATCATTTTCAGGAAATGTCATGACCGCTTTCACCCATCTCGATGCCGACGGCAAGGGCGACTTGAGCTCTGTTGCACCGGAAATCAAAGCAGGAATCCTCGCCGAGGCATTGCCTTACATTCGCAAATTCCATGGCAAGACCATCGTCATCAAATACGGCGGCAATGCGATGACAGAAGAACGCCTCAAACACGGTTTCGCACGCGACGTGATTTTGCTCAAGCTGGTCGGCATGAATCCGGTCGTGGTCCACGGCGGTGGCCCGCAAATCGACAATGCACTGAAGAAAATCGGCAAGCAGGGAACATTCGTGCAGGGCATGCGCATCACCGACGAAGAGACGATGGAAGTCGTCGAGTGGGTGCTGGGCGGCGAGGTGCAGCAAGACATCGTGATGCTGATCAATCATTACGGCGGCCAGGCGGTCGGCTTGACCGGCAAGGACGGCGGCCTGATCCGCGCCCGCAAGATGCAGATGCCGAACCGGGAAATTCCGGGTGAATTCCTCGATATCGGTTTCGTCGGCGAAATCGACGCGATCAACCCGGCGGTGGTCAAGGCCTTGCAGGACGACGCCTTTATTCCGATCATTTCGCCGATCGGTTTCGGTGAAGATGGTCAGGCTTACAACATCAATGCCGACGTGGTCGCCGGCAAGATTGCTGAAATCCTGAAAGCGGAAAAGCTCATCATGATGACCAACATCGCCGGTGTGCAGGATAAGAATGGCAAACTGGTGACCGACCTGTCGGCGCGCGAGATCGACGAGATGTTTGCCGATGGCACCATCTCCGGCGGCATGCTGCCCAAGATTTCTTCTGCGCTCGACGCGGCGAAATCGGGCGTCAACACGGTGCATATCATCGATGGCCGGATTGAGCATTCGCTGTTGCTGGAAGTGCTGACCGAGCAAGCGTTCGGCACCATGATCCGCAGTCATTGATGTTCGACGCCATGTCCACTGCATCCGCTATGGTTGTCATGCCATGATGCGGGGGCGTGGATATGGTTCCAGCGGGCAAGTAAAAGCTGGTCCGCTGTGGCTGTTCGATCTTGATAACACCCTGCACGACGCTTCGCACGCGATTTTTCCGGCAATCAACCTCAACATGAACGCCTTCATGGCGCGCGTGCTGGGTACGGACGATGCGCCGGCCGATCCTGCGACCGTGAATGCGGTCCGGCTGGCCTACTGGAAGCGCTATGGTGCGACCTTGCTTGGCATGGTGCAGCATCATGCTGTGCGCGCAGAGGATTTTCTGCGCGAGGCGCATCGCTTTGATGACGTGACGACGATGATCCGCGCCGAACGGGGACTGGCCCGTTTGCTCAAGCGCCTGCCCGGACGCAAGATCCTGCTGACCAATGCGCCGCGCCGCTATTCGCATGAGGTGTTGCGCCATTTGGGCTTGCACCGGTATTTTGCGCGGCATATCCCGATCGAATCGATGCGGGTGCATGGCCGACTGCGTCCCAAGCCTTCCAAGCTGATGTTGCGGCAACTGCTGGCCAGGGAAGGCATTGCGGCACGGCGCTGCATCCTGGTGGAAGATACGGTCGATACGCTGAAAGCTGCAAAAACATTGGGCATGCGCACGGTCTGGGTGACCCAGTATTTGACTGCGAGGACCGCTCCGCCCAGATATGCAGATAATCTTGCCTCTCCGAAATATACAAAGCGCCCCGCGTATATCGATGTCAAAGTAAAATCGGTCAGGAAATTACCGGGCAGCCTGCATCGGCTGCGCTGATTCCCTTCATTTATCACGCGTTTTTAGCAGCGGCTTACCTTTTCAGGCACCATGGCAACAATTAAATCGGGCGAGCGCAAGCTCCAAATTCTTCAAACGCTGGCTTCCATGCTGGAGCAGCCCAAGGGCGAAAAAATTACCACTGCTGCGCTGGCGGGGAAATTATCCGTTTCCGAAGCCGCCTTGTACCGGCATTTTGCGAGCAAGGCGCAGATGTTTGAGGGCCTGATCGAGTTCATCGAGGGCACCGTCTTCGGCCTGATCAATCAGATTACCGAGCAGCAGGAGAATGGGCTGTCGCAAGCGCAGGCGATTATCGCGATGCTGATGAACTTCACCGAGCGTAATCCCGGCATGACGCGGGTCTTGATCGGCGAGGCATTGGTGCATGAGGACGAGCGCTTGCAGGTGCGTATGAACCAGTTCGTAGAGCGTATCGAACTGGCGTTCAAGCAGACGCTGCGCGTTGCGGTCACGCAGGGACAGGCGAAAGAGCCTGAAGTGCTGATGCGTGCCAATCTGATCGTCAATTTCGTTCTCGGCCGCTGGCATCGTTTCGCGAAAACCGATTTCAGGCAAAGCCCGTCAGATGGCTTGCAGGCGCAAATCGCAATGCTGTTGGTCTGATGCCGAGTACATCTTATCGGATGCGCTCCGCCGGCAGCGACCGCATGATGCATAAACCTTTTCCGATACTGGCTTTCGCTGCCTTGTTGTCAGGCGGCATCGCGATCGGCTTTGCCGGCATTCTGATGCGCTTGTCCGATGTCAGTCCGCTGGCGTCGGCATTCTGGCGCATGGCACTGGCGGCACCATTGCTGTGGATCTGGGCGTTCGCCGTACAGGCGAAAGATAGGGCGCATGGCAAGCGTACCGGATTTGCCCCGGTACTGGTGCTGGCGGGGCTGTATTTCGCGGGCGACATGGGCATCTGGCATTTGTCATTGCATTACACCACGGTATCGAATGCAACCCTGTTGTCCAATTTTGCGCCGATTTGCATCGCGTTATGGATGTGGTGGCGGCATCGCGTGCGCTTTGCACATATGTTCATGCTCGGCATGGCGCTGACGCTGATCGGTGCGGTGCTGCTGGTTGGGTCGGACGGTGTCAGCAGTACGTTAGGTAGCAACAAGCATTTGGGTGATGCGCTGGGTTTGATCACTGCAGTATTTTATGCAGCGTATCAACTCTCGATCAAAGATGCGCGTAACAGCTATTCAACCGCACGTCTGATGGCGTGGAGTACCACCGTAACGGCATTGGCGTTGCTGCCGTTTGCGCTAGCCGCCCCTGGTATTTTCTGGCCGCTCGGCCTTGCCGCATGGTGGCCTTTGCTGGGCTTGGCGCTGGTGGCGCAGATCGGCGGCCAGGCCGTCATTACCTACGCGTTTGCGCATCTGCCGGCTTCGCTGGCATCCATCAGTCTGCTGATCCAGCCTTTGACCGCGACTATTGCAGCGTGGATTATTTTCCATGAAGTAATCGGCCCGATCCAGATGGCAGGCGGCGCATTGTTGTTGTTCGGTATCTACCTGTCCAAGCGCGGCAGCTAACGCAGATCCCTTCACGTGGGTAGCTTGTCTGCATTAATAAACGATGAGTGCTGGAATCTGCTGCGACGGGCTTTGTCTTACAATATGCCGTTGCCACCAGAACCCTTTGGGTTTATCGCCTGACTTTTATGCAAGATCGTAATCCAGTTCAACCTACGCCATGTGAGCTCCGCTCAATGAGCCGGAACGCCCCTGTTTTTTATGTCGCCCTGTGTCCGGGGCTGTCTCGGCATCACAATGCAGTCCTGGTCTGACATGAGCTTGTCAGGCGGCCATCCGGCCTCAGCAGGGTGCTTCGCCTTGCTGGACGATCGCGATGCGACGACGGCTGATCCGCGCTCCCGTTTATATACAGGACATGTCGATACGCTATCATGCGATTGCGCTGAGGAGTTGCCAGCATTGTTGGCGCGCATGCAGCAATCCTTGCTGCAAGGTTTGCACGCCGTCGGACTTTTTTCATACGAGCTTGGACCCGAGTTGCATGCTACTGCACTGCGCCCGATAGCCCAGCCGTTAGCGCAAATACTGTTGTTTAATCGTTGCGAACATTTTTCTGCGAGTGATGTGGTCGCCTGGCTCGCCGCGCGCAATCAGGATTTACCGGCCGGGAGTGCCTTGGCTGGTGTCGCCAACATTCATGCGAACGTGACTGAGGCGCAGTTCGAAGAGGCGATTCAGCGCATTCACGCTTATATCGAAGCGGGCGACATCTATCAGGCCAACTATACCTACCGTCTGCGTTTCGAGAGCTATGGCAATTTATTTGCGCTCTATCTGCGCTTGCGCGCACGTCAGCCGGTGCCTTACGGCGCCTTGGTGGCCTTGCCGGATGGGCGTGCAATACTTTCTCTGTCGCCCGAACTGTTTGTGCGGCACATGCAAGGAGCATTGACAGCGCGTCCGATGAAAGGCACGGCGCCAGCCAGCGGTATTGAGTCGCAAGATGCAGTACGCGCCGCAGCACTCGCAAGCGACCCGAAAAACCGCGCTGAAAATCTGATGATTGTCGACTTGCTGCGCAATGATCTGGGGCGCATAGCCGCCTTGGGTTCGGTCCAGGCGTCGCAACTGTTTGAGGTCAGCCGTTATAGCAGCGTGTTGCAGATGACCTCGACCGTACAGGCGCAGTTGCGAAAAGGCGTGACGCTGGCCGAGATATTTGCGGCGTTGTATCCATGTGGTTCCATTACTGGTGCACCGAAACACCGCGCGATGCAAGTTATCCGTGAACTGGAACCGGATGCCCGTGGCATTTACACCGGCGCTATCGGCTGGTTCGAGGCTCCGTTAGCGGATTCAACGCATGCAGTCGGTAATTTCTGCCTATCTGTGCCGATTCGTACTTTGGTGCTGGACGCGGCCAATGCGAGTGGCATGCGTGTTGGCGAAATGGGAGTGGGCGCAGGCATTGTGTACGATAGTGATGCGGCAGAGGAATTTGCCGAGTGCCAATTGAAGGCGCGCTTCCTGACTGGTTTGCCGAGTGATTTCGAGTTGTTCGAAACCATGTATGCGACGCATGCGCAAGGGTGTCGTCATATGGAGCGGCATTTGGCGCGCTTGCGTACTTCGGCGGCTTATTTCGGATTCTGTCTTGATGAGGATGCTATACGTCAGATGCTGCAGGAGGCTTGCAGTGGCTTACTGCCAGAGGGGGCGCATCGGATGCGGTTGACGCTAGAAAAATCCGGGCGTTGCAACATCCAGACTGCAGCATTGTCATCCTTGCCTGTGCCGCTCAGGGTGAGCATAGCACCTGAGCCCACGCTATCCGATGACGTATTTTTACGTCACAAAACAACAGCAAGAGTTCAGTACGATGCCGCTTGGCGCGCAGCAGAAACACAAGGTGCATTCGATATGCTTTTTGTGAATCAGCAAGGTGAATTGACGGAGGGCGGGCGCAGCAATGTATTCGTCAAGCTGGCTGGCCGTTGGTATACGCCCCCCCTGTCTGCTGGCGTGTTGCCCGGAGTGATGCGTTCAGTATTGCTGGACGATCCGGCGTGGGATGCTGGCGAACGCAGCTTAACTGTGGCTGATCTGCGCAAGGCGGAATCCATTGTCGTTTGTAATGCGCTGCGCGGTGCTTTGCCCGTAATAATCGACTGGCAATAGCGCAGCCGCTGCTGTTTTGCGCCAATTGGGAAGAGTTTTCCAAATTGGCTTGTTGAATTACCTCCGAGTTGCTATAGTTCGCCTCCCGTTGAAAGCAGTGCGCCGGAAGCAGTAAGCTGAGTGCATGCCGGAGGCGGGAAAGAAGGTGGAATAGATGTGCCGGGAGAGGAAAGTCTGCCGGGTTTCGTTGAAATAGATGTTGACGAAATGAGCGAAACGCCCCATAATCCCATCTCTCTGCTGCTGCCAAACAAAACGATTTGGGGCGGAGCGGAACGGCAGGAATGCTGTGCCGCCAAGTAGAACAAGATCTTTAAAAATTAACAGTCGATAAGTGTGGGCGTTTGATGGAAGTGCTGCGCAGCGAGCGAAAGCTGGTTGCGTAAAACTTACAATATCAAATGCTCACGAAAGAAGAAAAATAGGATCTTTTTGGAGGTAACTTCGAAGAGAGCCTGTCAGTATTTTGAGTGAGCGACCGGTCCGGTAAAACGGACCATGTCAGCAATGACATAAAACAGAGATTAAACTGAAGAGTTTGATCCTGGCTCAGATTGAACGCTGGCGGCATGCCTTACACATGCAAGTCGAACGGCAGCACGGGGGCAACCCTGGTGGCGAGTGGCGAACGGGTGAGTAATATATCGGAACGTACCCTAGAGTGGGGGATAACGTAGCGAAAGTTACGCTAATACCGCATACGATCTACGGATGAAAGTGGGGGCTCGCAAGACCTCATGCTCGTGGAGCGGCCGATATCTGATTAGCTAGTTGGTGAGGTAAAGGCTCACCAAGGCGACGATCAGTAGCTGGTCTGAGAGGACGACCAGCCACACTGGGACTGAGACACGGCCCAGACTCCTACGGGAGGCAGCAGTGGGGAATTTTGGACAATGGGGGCAACCCTGATCCAGCAATGCCGCGTGAGTGAAGAAGGCCTTCGGGTTGTAAAGCTCTTTTGTCAGGGAAGAAACGGTGAAGGCTAATATCCTTTGCTAATGACGGTACCTGAAGAATAAGCACCGGCTAACTACGTGCCAGCAGCCGCGGTAATACGTAGGGTGCAAGCGTTAATCGGAATTACTGGGCGTAAAGCGTGCGCAGGCGGTTATGTAAGACAGATGTGAAATGCCCGGGCTCAACCTGGGAACTGCATTTGTGACTGCATGGCTAGAGTGTGTCAGAGGGGGGTAGAATTCCACGTGTAGCAGTGAAATGCGTAGATATGTGGAGGAATACCGATGGCGAAGGCAGCCCCCTGGGATAACACTGACGCTCATGCACGAAAGCGTGGGGAGCAAACAGGATTAGATACCCTGGTAGTCCACGCCCTAAACGATGTCTACTAGTTGTCGGGTCTTAATTGACTTGGTAACGCAGCTAACGCGTGAAGTAGACCGCCTGGGGAGTACGGTCGCAAGATTAAAACTCAAAGGAATTGACGGGGACCCGCACAAGCGGTGGATGATGTGGATTAATTCGATGCAACGCGAAAAACCTTACCTACCCTTGACATGGCTGGAATCCCTGAGAGATCGGGGAGTGCTCGAAAGAGAACCAGTACACAGGTGCTGCATGGCTGTCGTCAGCTCGTGTCGTGAGATGTTGGGTTAAGTCCCGCAACGAGCGCAACCCTTGTCATTAGTTGCTACGAAAGGGCACTCTAATGAGACTGCCGGTGACAAACCGGAGGAAGGTGGGGATGACGTCAAGTCCTCATGGCCCTTATGGGTAGGGCTTCACACGTCATACAATGGTACATACAGAGGGCCGCCAACCCGCGAGGGGGAGCTAATCCCAGAAAGTGTATCGTAGTCCGGATTGTAGTCTGCAACTCGACTACATGAAGTTGGAATCGCTAGTAATCGCGGATCAGCATGTCGCGGTGAATACGTTCCCGGGTCTTGTACACACCGCCCGTCACACCATGGGAGCGGGTTTTACCAGAAGTAGGTAGCTTAACCGCAAGGAGGGCGCTTACCACGGTAGGATTCGTGACTGGGGTGAAGTCGTAACAAGGTAGCCGTATCGGAAGGTGCGGCTGGATCACCTCCTTTCTAGAGTTCGCACGGAAGTCAAGCGTTCACACTTATCGACTGTTAATACAGAAAAGAACAGTAATTGGTTTGCAAGCGGCAAGCAATAGTTACCGCCGCGCTGAAGGCTGAGAGCTGATCCAAGTGGGTCTGTAGCTCAGCTGGTTAGAGCACTGTGTTGATAACGCAGGGGTCGTTGGTTCGAGTCCAACCAGACCTACCAAAGAATTTCGTGGGGGTTTAGCTCAGCTGGGAGAGCACCTGCTTTGCAAGCAGGGGGTCGTCGGTTCGATCCCGTCAACCTCCACCAAGATATCAAACCTAAGTATATTTGATGCATGCGTATCAAGATGATTTAGGTTTGATCTTTTAAGATCAAGTGCTGTTTCGTTCTTTAACAATCTGGAAGAAGTAAAGATTAATCAAATAAGGTTAATTAGTCACTGTAAGCAACAGTAGAAATACTGGTGCAATCAATGATGAAAGATGCTTATTTGGTGGGTTGTGATTGTATCAAATCAAATTGTATGTAGAAGGAAGTCATGTTTTTGAAAGAAGGCATGAGCAGTTTTATATACGGCAAACGCTAAACTTTATTATCTCTATAGCCGTCTTTGTGTTCGCAAGAATGCAGAGGCTAAAGTTATAGGGACAAGCGAATAAGTGCACATGGTGGATGCCTTGGCGATTACAGGCGATGAAGGACGTAGTAGCTTGCGATAAGCTGCGGGGAGCGAGCAAACACGCTTTGATCCGCAGATTTCCGAATGGGGAAACCCACCCTTTTAGGGTATTGCATACTGAATACATAGGTATGCAAGGCGAACGTGGCGAACTGAAACATCTAAGTAGCTACAGGAAAAGAAATCAACCGAGATTCCCAAAGTAGCGGCGAGCGAAATGGGATGAGCCTGCAAGATTTAGCATGACCAATAGTAGAACGCTCTGGAAAGTGCGGCCATAGAGGGTGATAGCCCCTTATACGAAATTGGATGTGTGGAACTAAGTTTGCGACAAGTAGGGCGGGACACGAGAAATCCTGTCTGAACATGGGGGGACCATCCTCCAAGGCTAAATACTCGTAATCGACCGATAGTGAACCAGTACCGTGAGGGAAAGGCGAAAAGAACCCCGGAAGGGGAGTGAAATAGATCCTGAAACCGTGTGCATACAAACAGTAGGAGCGGACTTGTTCCGTGACTGCGTACCTTTTGTATAATGGGTCAGCGACTTACATTCAGTGGCAAGGTTAACCATATAGGGAAGCCGTAGAGAAATCGAGTCCGAATAGGGCGTTCAGTCGCTGGGTGTAGACCCGAAACCAAGTGATCTACTCATGGCCAGGATGAAGGTGCGGTAACACGCACTGGAGGTCCGAACCCACTAATGTTGAAAAATTAGGGGATGAGCTGTGGGTAGGGGTGAAAGGCTAAACAAACTTGGAAATAGCTGGTTCTCTCCGAAAACTATTTAGGTAGTGCCTCAAGTATCACCATCGGGGGTAGAGCACTGTTATGGCTAGGGGGTCATCGCGACTTACCAAACCATTGCAAACTCCGAATACCGATGAGTGCGAGCTTGGGAGACAGACGTCGGGTGCTAACGTCCGGCGTCAAGAGGGAAACAACCCAGACCGCCAGCTAAGGTCCCAAAGATTGGCTAAGTGGAAAACGAAGTGGGAAGGCTAAAACAGTCAGGAGGTTGGCTTAGAAGCAGCCATCCTTTAAAGAAAGCGTAATAGCTCACTGATCGAGTCGTCCTGCGCGGAAGATGTAACGGGGCTAAGCCAGTCACCGAAGCTGCGGATATATCTTCGGATATATGGTAGGAGAGCGTTCTGTAAGCCTGCGAAGGTGTCTTGTAAAGGATGCTGGAGGTATCAGAAGTGCGAATGCTGACATGAGTAGCGATAATGGGGGTGAAAAGCCTCCACGCCGTAAGCCCAAGGTTTCCTGTTCAACGTTCATCGGAGCAGGGTGAGTCGGCCCCTAAGGCGAGGCAGAGATGCGTAGCTGATGGGAAGCAGGTTAATATTCCTGCACCGTCGTATGATGCGATGGGGGGACGGATCGCGGAAGGTTGTCCGACTGTTGGAATAGTCGGTTTTTGGCTCAAAGAAGGTGCTTAGGCAAATCCGGGCACGTAATTCAAGGGGTTGAGACGAGCGAACTTGTTCGCGAAGCAATCGGAAGTGGTTCCAAGAAAAGCCTCTAAGCTTCAGTCATACGAGACCGTACCGCAAACCGACACAGGTGGGCGAGATGAGTATTCTAAGGCGCTTGAGAGAACTCGGGAGAAGGAACTCGGCAAATTGGTACCGTAACTTCGGGATAAGGTACGCCCTTGTAGTTTGACTGGCCTGCGCCAGAAGGACGAAGGGGTTGCAATAAACTGGTGGCTGCGACTGTTTAATAAAAACACAGCACTATGCAAACACGAAAGTGGACGTATATGGTGTGACTCCTGCCCGGTGCTGGAAGATTAAATGATGGGGTGCAAGCTCTTGATTGAAGTCCCAGTAAACGGCGGCCGTAACTATAACGGTCCTAAGGTAGCGAAATTCCTTGTCGGGTAAGTTCCGACCTGCACGAATGGAGTAACGATGGCCACACTGTCTCCTCCCGAGACTCAGCGAAGTTGAAATGTTTGTGATGATGCAATCTACCCGCGGCTAGACGGAAAGACCCCATGAACCTTTACTGTAGCTTTGCATTGAATTTTGAACCAATCTGTGTAGGATAGGTGGGAGGCTTTGAAGCGTGAACGCCAGTTTGCGTGGAGCCAACCTTGAAATACCACCCTGGTTTGTTTGAGATTCTAACCTTGGTCCGTTATCCGGATCGGGGACAGTGCATGGTAGGCAGTTTGACTGGGGCGGTCTCCTCCCAAAGTGTAACGGAGGAGTTCGAAGGTACGCTAGGTACGGTCGGACATCGTGCTAATAGTGCAATGGCATAAGCGTGCTTAACTGCGAGACTGACAAGTCGAGCAGGTACGAAAGTAGGACATAGTGATCCGGTGGTTCTGTATGGAAGGGCCATCGCTCAACGGATAAAAGGTACTCTGGGGATAACAGGCTGATTCCTCCCAAGAGTTCATATCGACGGGGGAGTTTGGCACCTCGATGTCGGCTCATCACATCCTGGGGCTGTAGCCGGTCCCAAGGGTATGGCTGTTCGCCATTTAAAGTGGTACGTGAGCTGGGTTTAAAACGTCGTGAGACAGTTTGGTCCCTATCTGCCGTGGGCGTTGGAAATTTGAAGGGGGCTGCTCCTAGTACGAGAGGACCGGAGTGGACGAACCTCTGGTGTACCGGTTGTCACGCCAGTGGCATTGCCGGGTAGCTAAGTTCGGAAGAGATAACCGCTGAAAGCATCTAAGCGGGAAACTTGCCTTAAGATGAGATTTCCCAGAGCCTTGAGCTCTTTGAAGGGTCGTTCGAGACCAGGACGTTGATAGGCTGGGTGTGGAAGCGCAGTAATGCGTTAAGCTAACCAGTACTAATTGCCCGTAAGGCTTGTCCCTATAACCTTAGCAGGTTAGAGATGATGAGTAGCAGCGTATGCCAATGCGACCATGTTCAATACATGCGCATGATTTGGACATCACGCCCGCCAACAATTGTTGTATACTTTACTTCTTCCAGATTGCGTTGTTTGCTGCCATGCCGGCCCGTAGAAATACGGCATGCGGAGGAGCAAGCGATGTTACAAGTTATGCCTGATGACCATAGCAAGTTGGTACCACCCCTTCCCATCCCGAACAGGACCGTGAAACGACTTCGCGCCGATGATAGTGCGTCAACACGTGTGAAAGTAGGTCATCGTCAGGCTTTTATTTGAAAAGCTCTAGCGTAATAGCTAGAGCTTTTTTCTTCAGTGTATATAGTAATGTGCACTGAAGAAAAAATTGACAGATTACGGGGTAAGCCCCATAATCCCATCTCTCTGCTGCTGCCAAACAAAACGATTTGGGGCGGAGCGGAACGGCAGGAATGCTGTGTCGCCAAGTAGAACAAGATCTTTAAAAATTAACAGTCGATAAGTGTGGGCGTTTGATGGAAGTGCTGCGCAGCGAGCGAAAGCTGGTTGCGTAAAACTTACAATATCAAATGCTCACGAAAGAAGAAAAATAGGATCTTTTTGGAGGTAACTTCGAAGAGAGCCTGTCAGTATTTTGAGTGAGCGACCGGTCCGGTAAAACGGACCATGTCAGCAATGACATAAAACAGAGATTAAACTGAAGAGTTTGATCCTGGCTCAGATTGAACGCTGGCGGCATGCCTTACACATGCAAGTCGAACGGCAGCACGGGGGCAACCCTGGTGGCGAGTGGCGAACGGGTGAGTAATATATCGGAACGTACCCTAGAGTGGGGGATAACGTAGCGAAAGTTACGCTAATACCGCATACGATCTACGGATGAAAGTGGGGGCTCGCAAGACCTCATGCTCGTGGAGCGGCCGATATCTGATTAGCTAGTTGGTGAGGTAAAGGCTCACCAAGGCGACGATCAGTAGCTGGTCTGAGAGGACGACCAGCCACACTGGGACTGAGACACGGCCCAGACTCCTACGGGAGGCAGCAGTGGGGAATTTTGGACAATGGGGGCAACCCTGATCCAGCAATGCCGCGTGAGTGAAGAAGGCCTTCGGGTTGTAAAGCTCTTTTGTCAGGGAAGAAACGGTGAAGGCTAATATCCTTTGCTAATGACGGTACCTGAAGAATAAGCACCGGCTAACTACGTGCCAGCAGCCGCGGTAATACGTAGGGTGCAAGCGTTAATCGGAATTACTGGGCGTAAAGCGTGCGCAGGCGGTTATGTAAGACAGATGTGAAATGCCCGGGCTCAACCTGGGAACTGCATTTGTGACTGCATGGCTAGAGTGTGTCAGAGGGGGGTAGAATTCCACGTGTAGCAGTGAAATGCGTAGATATGTGGAGGAATACCGATGGCGAAGGCAGCCCCCTGGGATAACACTGACGCTCATGCACGAAAGCGTGGGGAGCAAACAGGATTAGATACCCTGGTAGTCCACGCCCTAAACGATGTCTACTAGTTGTCGGGTCTTAATTGACTTGGTAACGCAGCTAACGCGTGAAGTAGACCGCCTGGGGAGTACGGTCGCAAGATTAAAACTCAAAGGAATTGACGGGGACCCGCACAAGCGGTGGATGATGTGGATTAATTCGATGCAACGCGAAAAACCTTACCTACCCTTGACATGGCTGGAATCCCTGAGAGATCGGGGAGTGCTCGAAAGAGAACCAGTACACAGGTGCTGCATGGCTGTCGTCAGCTCGTGTCGTGAGATGTTGGGTTAAGTCCCGCAACGAGCGCAACCCTTGTCATTAGTTGCTACGAAAGGGCACTCTAATGAGACTGCCGGTGACAAACCGGAGGAAGGTGGGGATGACGTCAAGTCCTCATGGCCCTTATGGGTAGGGCTTCACACGTCATACAATGGTACATACAGAGGGCCGCCAACCCGCGAGGGGGAGCTAATCCCAGAAAGTGTATCGTAGTCCGGATTGTAGTCTGCAACTCGACTACATGAAGTTGGAATCGCTAGTAATCGCGGATCAGCATGTCGCGGTGAATACGTTCCCGGGTCTTGTACACACCGCCCGTCACACCATGGGAGCGGGTTTTACCAGAAGTAGGTAGCTTAACCGCAAGGAGGGCGCTTACCACGGTAGGATTCGTGACTGGGGTGAAGTCGTAACAAGGTAGCCGTATCGGAAGGTGCGGCTGGATCACCTCCTTTCTAGAGTTCGCACGGAAGTCAAGCGTTCACACTTATCGGCTGTTAATACAGAAAAGAACAGTAATTGGTTTGCAAGCGGCAAGCAATAGTTACCGCCGCGCTGAAGGCTGAGAGCTGATCCAAGTGGGTCTGTAGCTCAGCTGGTTAGAGCACTGTGTTGATAACGCAGGGGTCGTTGGTTCGAGTCCAACCAGACCTACCAAAGAATTTCGTGGGGGTTTAGCTCAGCTGGGAGAGCACCTGCTTTGCAAGCAGGGGGTCGTCGGTTCGATCCCGTCAACCTCCACCAAGATATCAAACCTAAGTATATTTGATGCATGCGTATCAAGATGATTTAGGTTTGATCTTTTAAGATCAAGTGCTGTTTCGTTCTTTAACAATCTGGAAGAAGTAAAGATTAATCAAATAAGGTTAATTAGTCACTGTAAGCAACAGTAGCAATACTGGTGCAATCAATGATGAAAGATGCTTATTTGGTGGGTTGTGATTGTATCAAATCAAATTGTATGTAGAAGGAAGTCATGTTTTTGAAAGAAGGCATGAGCAGTTTTATATACGGCAAACGCTAAACTTTATTATCTCTATAGCCGTCTTTGTGTTCGCAAGAATGCAGAGGCTAAAGTTATAGGGACAAGCGAATAAGTGCACATGGTGGATGCCTTGGCGATTACAGGCGATGAAGGACGTAGTAGCTTGCGATAAGCTGCGGGGAGCGAGCAAACACGCTTTGATCCGCAGATTTCCGAATGGGGAAACCCACCCTTTTAGGGTATTGCATACTGAATACATAGGTATGCAAGGCGAACGTGGCGAACTGAAACATCTAAGTAGCTACAGGAAAAGAAATCAACCGAGATTCCCAAAGTAGCGGCGAGCGAAATGGGATGAGCCTGCAAGATTTAGCATGACCAATAGTAGAACGCTCTGGAAAGTGCGGCCATAGAGGGTGATAGCCCCTTATACGAAATTGGATGTGTGGAACTAAGTTTGCGACAAGTAGGGCGGGACACGAGAAATCCTGTCTGAACATGGGGGGACCATCCTCCAAGGCTAAATACTCGTAATCGACCGATAGTGAACCAGTACCGTGAGGGAAAGGCGAAAAGAACCCCGGAAGGGGAGTGAAATAGATCCTGAAACCGTGTGCATACAAACAGTAGGAGCGGACTTGTTCCGTGACTGCGTACCTTTTGTATAATGGGTCAGCGACTTACATTCAGTGGCAAGGTTAACCATATAGGGAAGCCGTAGAGAAATCGAGTCCGAATAGGGCGTTCAGTCGCTGGGTGTAGACCCGAAACCAAGTGATCTACTCATGGCCAGGATGAAGGTGCGGTAACACGCACTGGAGGTCCGAACCCACTAATGTTGAAAAATTAGGGGATGAGCTGTGGGTAGGGGTGAAAGGCTAAACAAACTTGGAAATAGCTGGTTCTCTCCGAAAACTATTTAGGTAGTGCCTCAAGTATCACCATCGGGGGTAGAGCACTGTTATGGCTAGGGGGTCATCGCGACTTACCAAACCATTGCAAACTCCGAATACCGATGAGTGCGAGCTTGGGAGACAGACGTCGGGTGCTAACGTCCGGCGTCAAGAGGGAAACAACCCAGACCGCCAGCTAAGGTCCCAAAGATTGGCTAAGTGGAAAACGAAGTGGGAAGGCTAAAACAGTCAGGAGGTTGGCTTAGAAGCAGCCATCCTTTAAAGAAAGCGTAATAGCTCACTGATCGAGTCGTCCTGCGCGGAAGATGTAACGGGGCTAAGCCAGTCACCGAAGCTGCGGATATATCTTCGGATATATGGTAGGAGAGCGTTCTGTAAGCCTGCGAAGGTGTCTTGTAAAGGATGCTGGAGGTATCAGAAGTGCGAATGCTGACATGAGTAGCGATAATGGGGGTGAAAAGCCTCCACGCCGTAAGCCCAAGGTTTCCTGTTCAACGTTCATCGGAGCAGGGTGAGTCGGCCCCTAAGGCGAGGCAGAGATGCGTAGCTGATGGGAAGCAGGTTAATATTCCTGCACCGTCGTATGATGCGATGGGGGGACGGATCGCGGAAGGTTGTCCGACTGTTGGAATAGTCGGTTTTTGGCTCAAAGAAGGTGCTTAGGCAAATCCGGGCACGTAATTCAAGGGGTTGAGACGAGCGAACTTGTTCGCGAAGCAATCGGAAGTGGTTCCAAGAAAAGCCTCTAAGCTTCAGTCATACGAGACCGTACCGCAAACCGACACAGGTGGGCGAGATGAGTATTCTAAGGCGCTTGAGAGAACTCGGGAGAAGGAACTCGGCAAATTGGTACCGTAACTTCGGGATAAGGTACGCCCTTGTAGTTTGACTGGCCTGCGCCAGAAGGACGAAGGGGTTGCAATAAACTGGTGGCTGCGACTGTTTAATAAAAACACAGCACTATGCAAACACGAAAGTGGACGTATATGGTGTGACTCCTGCCCGGTGCTGGAAGATTAAATGATGGGGTGCAAGCTCTTGATTGAAGTCCCAGTAAACGGCGGCCGTAACTATAACGGTCCTAAGGTAGCGAAATTCCTTGTCGGGTAAGTTCCGACCTGCACGAATGGAGTAACGATGGCCACACTGTCTCCTCCCGAGACTCAGCGAAGTTGAAATGTTTGTGATGATGCAATCTACCCGCGGCTAGACGGAAAGACCCCATGAACCTTTACTGTAGCTTTGCATTGAATTTTGAACCAATCTGTGTAGGATAGGTGGGAGGCTTTGAAGCGTGAACGCCAGTTTGCGTGGAGCCAACCTTGAAATACCACCCTGGTTTGTTTGAGATTCTAACCTTGGTCCGTTATCCGGATCGGGGACAGTGCATGGTAGGCAGTTTGACTGGGGCGGTCTCCTCCCAAAGTGTAACGGAGGAGTTCGAAGGTACGCTAGGTACGGTCGGACATCGTGCTAATAGTGCAATGGCATAAGCGTGCTTAACTGCGAGACTGACAAGTCGAGCAGGTACGAAAGTAGGACATAGTGATCCGGTGGTTCTGTATGGAAGGGCCATCGCTCAACGGATAAAAGGTACTCTGGGGATAACAGGCTGATTCCTCCCAAGAGTTCATATCGACGGGGGAGTTTGGCACCTCGATGTCGGCTCATCACATCCTGGGGCTGTAGCCGGTCCCAAGGGTATGGCTGTTCGCCATTTAAAGTGGTACGTGAGCTGGGTTTAAAACGTCGTGAGACAGTTTGGTCCCTATCTGCCGTGGGCGTTGGAAATTTGAAGGGGGCTGCTCCTAGTACGAGAGGACCGGAGTGGACGAACCTCTGGTGTACCGGTTGTCACGCCAGTGGCATTGCCGGGTAGCTAAGTTCGGAAGAGATAACCGCTGAAAGCATCTAAGCGGGAAACTTGCCTTAAGATGAGATTTCCCAGAGCCTTGAGCTCTTTGAAGGGTCGTTCGAGACCAGGACGTTGATAGGCTGGGTGTGGAAGCGCAGTAATGCGTTAAGCTAACCAGTACTAATTGCCCGTAAGGCTTGTCCCTATAACCTTAGCAGGTTAGAGATGATGAGTAGCAGCGTATGCCAATGCGATCATGTTCAATACATGCGCATGATTTGGACATCACGCCCGCCAACAATTGTTGTATACTTTACTTCTTCCAGATTGCGTTGTTTGCTGCCATGCCGGCCCGTAGAAATACGGCATGCGGAGGAGCAAGCGATGTTACAAGTTATGCCTGATGACCATAGCAAGTTGGTACCACCCCTTCCCATCCCGAACAGGACCGTGAAACGACTTCGCGCCGATGATAGTGCGTCAACACGTGTGAAAGTAGGTCATCGTCAGGCTTTTATTTGAAAACCCCCTTGGATTAGATTCCTCGGGGGTTTTTGCTTTTTGACTTTCTATTCTTAAGCAAGAATCTTGCAATTTGCAATCAATTTTTTCCATCCGTAAGGCACCATACTGGTTTGGCAATGCTTGGAAAACGGATACTTATCCGTAAGCACCTCATCAAGCTTTCGATTACCCATATCTTTGGCTATTTCACAGTTAATTGTTGAAGTGATGTTTAATTTTTGATAAGTGTTGACGAAGGGCAAATCCATGAAAGCGCTGGACTTCAAAACTTGGCTGGCGTAACTCAATGCGCTTAACCGTGGGCAAAAAGACCGCCTGCGCAATGAGCTGGACCGACAGCGTAGTGCAGCAGAAGTCATCCGGCTCATCGAACAAGGTTTGCAGGAAAAGCCGCTCTGTCCGCACTGCGGCAGCACACAACTGCAGCGCTGGGGTGTCAGCTGCGGCCTGCAACGAGCCTGTCAGATTTTTTGTGTGAAAGAAGTTATGCGATAAACTTTATCCTGGAAAGGATACGTATGACAACCATTGACAAAGCCACGCTGGACAAATTACTCGAGGGGTTTGATCCCAACAACCCGCAAGCCATGTTTACCGACGCGAGGCTGTTTGGTCAGCTCAAAAAAGCGCTTGCAGAGCGAGTGCTTCAGGCCGAACTCTCCCATCATCTGGGGCAGCAGCGCAACGCACCCGCACCGACCCGCAACCACAAAAACGGCAGCAGCAAGAAATCGGTTCTGGCTGCGGAAAGCAGGCTTACGCTCGATATTCCACGCGACCGCAACGGTAGCTTTGAACCGCAGTTGGTCGCCAAACATCAGCGTCGTGGTAAGCGACGCGCGAAGGACGTCTTGACATCGAATCATTGCGATAGCAACCGGGCCTGATCGGTCAAGGACCGGCGGAGCCGAGCTGGTCGAGCACGTTCCATGGAAGCAACTCGTTGATCCGGTTGATCGGATGGTCAGCGATGTACGTGAGCACATGGCGCAGATACGCTTGCGGATCCATACCGTTGAGTTTGGCCGTTCCGATCAGTGCATACATCGCGGCGGCCCGTTCACCGCCGCTGTCGGCTCCCATGAACAGGAAATTCTTTCGTCCCAATGCAACCGACCGTAACGCGCGTTCAGCAGCATTGTTGTCGATCTCGGCAATGCCGTGATCACAGTAAAGCAGAAGCGCTTGCCACTGGTTCAGCGCATAGTTGATCGCCTTGGTGGTGTTGGATTTCACCGAAAGCGTCGGCAAGCGAGCACGCAGCCACGCTTCGAAATCTACCAGTAGCGGCAGCGCCTGCTCCTGCCGAATCTGACGACGCAGATCCGGCGGCTTGCCGCGTACCTGATCTTCGATTCCATATAGTTCGCCGATTCTTCGCAGGGCCTCAGTCGTGAATGCCGTTGGATGCACGACATGCAGATCGTGGAATTTGCGCCGGGTGTGCGCCCAACATGCCGCTTCCTGGACCCGGCCGGTTTCATAAATCGCATTGAAGCCGGCGTAGGCATCGGCCTGCAGAATGCCGTGAAATCCGGCGAGGTGGGTTTGCGGATGGATGCCCTTGCGGTCCGGCGTGTAGGCAAACCAGACGGCCGGTGCGACCGTCGATGCCGCGTTGCGATCATCGCGCACATAGGTCCAGAGCCGACCGGTCTTGGTCTGGCCGTTGCCTGCGGCGAGTACCGGCACGGTCGTGTCGTCGGCATGCAGTTTCGATCCGGCCATCACATGGCGGCGCAGTGCATCGACCAGCGGGGCCATCAGGCTACTTGCGGCGCCCACCCAACGGCCCATGCTGGAGCGGTCGATCTCGACGCCTTGCCTTGCATGGATCACCGACTGCCGATACAGCGGTTGATGATCGGCGAATTTCGCGACCAAGATATGGGCCAGCAAACCGGGGCCGGCCACGCCGCGCAGGATCGGGCGGCTTGGTGCCGGCACTTGCACGATGCGGTCACAGCACGCACACGCTTTTTTACGCCGGATGTGGCGAATTACCTTGAACGCCGTGTTGACGATTTCGAGCTGCTCGGAAACGTCTTCGCCGAGCGGTTTGAGATTGCCGCCACAGTCGGGGCAGGCTTGATCGGCGGGTTCAAGAATGCGATCTTCGCGCGGCAGTTCGGGCGGCAAGGGCTGCCGGGTCGGCGGCGTGCGCTGCGTCGCTGGCACGACCGCTGGCGGCTGCGCATCGATCACGCCTTCTTCAGCCAGCAGATCTTCCAGTCGGCATTCCAGCCTCTCGATCTGCCGATCGATCTTCTCGGATTTGCGACCGAACTGCATGCGCTGCAATTTGGCGATCAGCAGTTTGAGTTGTTCGACTTCCAGTGCCCGTGACGCCAGGGCCAGCGTCATCTGCTCCATCGACGCCTGCTGCGCCAGCACCATCGCCTTGAGGGCATCGATGTCGTCAGGGAGTGGCGAAGGAAGTGGCATGCGCGAAGTTTACGCAAGTTAGAAGAAGTTTACAACACCGATCTGGGCTGCCAGGTGCGTTGCGGCTGCCGCCAGTCGATCCCTTCGAGCAACATCGACAGCTGTGCAGGTGTCAAACACACCGAGCCGCTGGTGGCCTGCGGCCACACAAACCGGCCTTGTTCAAGGCGCTTGGCCAGCAGGCACAGGCCATCGCCGGTAGCCCACAACAACTTGATGACGTCGCCACGGCGGCCGCGAAAGACGAAGACATGGCCATTGAACGGATCGGCCGCCAGCGCCGTTTCCACTTTGGCAGCGAGTCCCTGAAAGCCGCAGCGCATATCGGTGACGCCAGCGGCAATCCAGATGCGTGTCCCGGCGGGCAGGCCGATCATGGATGGAGGTGGCGCAGCACCTGCTCCAGGGTTGCTGCATCGACCGCACCTTCCAGACGCAGGATCGCAGCGCTCACTCTGATTTCGATGATCCCCGGCTTTGGTGTAGCCAGCTTTGGTACAGGGACGTCCACGCGAGGCGACGGCGCGTGCACCGGGCGTTGCGCCAATGCGTTTCCCGAACGCGCAATACTTACGGCCAGAAATTCCGGTTGGGGAAGTTCTGTACCGACGCCGCCGGCAAGATGCGCACGCCGCCACTTGTGCAGCATGTTTGCATTGATGCCATTGTCCAGCGCGAGGCGGGCTACCGAAACGCCTGTCTCGCAGGCGGCGATCGCCAGCCGTTTCTTGAAATCGACGTTGTAATTGCGCCGACCCTTCCGGCTGCCTGTCTTTATGCTTGTGTTCAAAGTGGTCCCCACTACTATTTGGTGGGCACTACTTTGGCGTGTCAATGATCCGATGTACAGACGGCCTTGATGCGCCGCTTACACTTATCCGGCGTAGCCGTAAGCATTAATATTGCCTTTAACTAATTAAAAGGTATGACTGATTTTTAAGATGGAAAAATTAACGCCATCATTCGGTTGTTTGATGCCGCCGTTCGAAAAATGCTGGAATTTAAAACCGATATCCCAATTATTTTTAAATACGTAACCGATACCGATATGGCTGCCGAATTGCGCGTTGCCTGACAGGACATGATCATTATTGTTATAGGTATCCGATAATAAATGAAGGCCGATTCCTGCTTCGGTATACAAGCCAATTTTACTGTCGTGTTGAAAACGAAATACAGGCGTGATGCCAACACTCGTTAAATTTCGATGGGCATCAGTACTTCCCATATAGTTTTGTTCGCGCCACTGCGCCAGGGTCAAATCCCAATATCCGCCAATATGTGTGTCATTGCTTTGCCACCATTTTTCACTCCACATCCATTGTGCGCCAAGACGTAGCATTTGTGTTTTGTTGCCGCTTGCAAATTCCAGGGATGCTGAATCGACCGCATGACTGTTGGCTTGCAAGCCAACAGTCATGCAGATGATGAGAGCAACTTTGCATTGGAATAACTTCAAAGTGCGCATAACAACCTCCGTGTGTGAAGATAGGTACTTAATGCTACGGTTTACGGTGAACCCTTGAGCTTATTCAATAATTGCCGCAATCAGCCTGCGTTGTGACGTATTGGGCTATATCGCTTGAGCGTAGTCACAATAATTATTGCCTTCATTGTGCTACCGTTATTGATAGCATGAACATGACATCCAGCAATATTGTTTAAAATTTGTGGCGTGCAATTCACTTGCATTCGTTTTTCTGAGGAACCGACACTGTTATCCAACATCATCACGGTGATCAGTAAAATTCAACAGGAGGCAATTTGTTGGATTTTTTGTATGCGTTAAACATGCAATAGGCATGAAATTCTGCACAAGGAGTGTCATATGGATTTGAATGCAAGGCTTCCCAAGCTCTCTTTCCTGGGCATAGGTTTGATGGGCAAGCCTATGGCCAGCCGCTTGCTGCAGGCGGGATATAGCCTGACGGTCTGGAATCGCACCCGCAGCAAGGCGGAGGAATTGCTTGCCTTGGGCGCTCGGGTCACGGATACAGCAGCCGGGGCGGTGCAGGGTTCCGACATCATCATCACCATGCTGGAGGCAGGGCCGGTGGTGGCTGAGGTGATCGCTGCCGCTTTGCCCGGATTGAAGCAGGGTGCGCTGGTGATTGACATGAGCTCGACGCGGCAAGCGGAAGCCGAAGCGTTGAGTGCGCTGTTGTCCGGGCATGGCATCGGATTCATTGATGCGCCGGTATCGGGCGGCGTGCTGGGGGCTGAGGCCGGCACGCTGGCGATCATGGCCGGGGGGAATTCCCATGACTTCGAGCGTGCGGCAGCCGTTTTGCGCAACATGGGGCGACCAACCCTGGTCGGAGCGGCCGGTTGCGGTCAGTTGGCGAAATTGTGCAATCAATTGATCGTCGGCGGCACGCTCGACATCATTGCGGAGGCCTTGCTGCTGGCGCAGGCAGGCGGCGCCGATCCGGCTGCGGTACGCAACGCGATCCGTGGCGGCTTTGCCGAGAGTCGGCTGCTGGAAGTGCATGGACAACGCATGTTGGAGCGCAACTTTTTGCCGGGTGGACAAGTCAAAAGTCAGGCCAAAGATCTGGATAATGTATTGCTGGCGGCTGCGAATGCCGGCATCAGCCTGCCATTGACGATGCAGGTCAGCGAGCATTATCACAGCCTGCTTGCAATGCAGCCGTGCGCCGACCAATCGGCGATTGTGCTGGAGCTGGAGCGGCGCAATGCCGGTCACCGCTTGGGTTCCGGTGCAGATCGGCTGCCTGAGAACCTGTAGCACTTACGAAAAATCGGCTGGGCGAAACTGCACGCTTCGCTGGCCATCACGACAGACAATTTATGCATATTCAATATTCCGGACGTACCGATTGGCATGCGGTGTGGCAGCTGATCAAGCCTTACTGGCGTTCCGACGAGAAGTGGCGCGGGCGTGCCTTGCTGTTGTCGGTGGTGGTTCTGGCATTGGCCATGGTCTATCTGAACGTGCTGTTCAACGACTGGAACCGCGATTTTTATAATGCGCTGGAGAAAAAGGATTTCGTCGCATTCAAGGCGCAGTTATGGCGCTTTTCGTATCTTGCCTTTATTTTTATCGCGGTCGCGATTTACAAGATTTACCTGACGCAGGCGCTGGAAATGCGCTGGCGGGCGTGGCTGACCGGGCAGTACATGGGGCAATGGCTGGCGCATCAGGCGTATTACCGGATCGAGCAGACGCACAGCGCCGACAATCCCGATCAGCGTATCGCCGAGGATTTGAGCTCGCTGACCAGCGGTTCCCTTTCCTTGTCGCTCGGCCTGTTGTCGAGCACGGTGACGCTGGTGTCGTTCATCGGCATCCTGTGGTCGGTCAGCGGGCCGCTGTCGTTCGCCTTCAATGGGCAAAACTTCACGCTGCCGGGCTATATGGTGTGGTTTGCGGTCGCTTATGCATTGATCGGCTCCGGCGTGGTGTGGTGGATCGGGCGTCCGCTGGTGCAGCAGAACTTCAACCAGCAGCATTTCGAGGCCGATTTCCGCTTCGGCCTGATCCGCGTGCGCGAGCATGCGGAAGCGATTGCGCTGTATCGCGGCGAGCAGCAGGAGCATCGGCAGCTCAGCGGACGTTTCGACAAAATACGCGACAACTGGTGGGCGATCATGACGACCACCAAGCGCCTGAACGTCGCATCCACTTTTTATGCGCAGTTCGCGATTATTTTCCCGATGCTGGTCGGTGCGCCGCGCTATTTTTCCGGCGCGATCACGCTGGGCGGTCTGATGCAGGTCAGTTCCGCGTTCGGCCAGGTGCAGGACGCGCTGTCCTGGTTCATCAATGCGTTCACTTCACTGGCGGGCTGGAAAGCCAGCGTCAACCGCTTGGCCGGATTCCATGCGGCAGTCAGCGCGGCCGGAACGCTGGAGGCCGGGATCTCCGTTGCGCGTCAAGACGTGAACGTGCTGTTGCTCGAGGATCTGATGTTGCAGCTGCCGGGCGGCCCGTTCCTGACCACTGCCCTCGATGCCAGCATTCATGTCGGGCAGCGGATTCTGGTTGCCGGGCCTTCGGGCTGCGGCAAATCGACGCTGTTTCGCGCAATTGCCGGCATCTGGCCGTACGGTTCCGGCGCGATCGTGATTCCGGATCAGGCCAGCCTGCTGTTCTTGCCGCAAAAGAGCTATCTGCCGATCGGCAGCCTGCGGGCAGCGATTGCCTATCCGGCGGCGGCAGCAGCGTATCCGGATGCCAGCATCCAGCATTATTTGCGCTTGTGCCGATTGCCGCATCTGGCGGGGCGGCTGGATGAGGAAGACAACTGGAGCCAGCGTTTGTCGCCCGGCGAGCAGCAGCGCGTGGCATTCGTGCGGGTGCTGTTGACCCGCCCGCAGCTGCTGTTCCTGGACGAGGCCAGCAGCGCGCTGGATGCGGAAACCGAAGAGGCGCTGTATTCGCTGATCGTGAAAGAGTTGCCCGAGGCGGCCATCATCAGCATCGCGCATCGCGATGTTGTTGCGAAATACCATCAGTTGCGCTGGCAATTTGTGGCGGAAACGGCGCCGGCGCATGAAATCGGTGGTGCACCTGTGCAGGATTGCTATAAAATTCAGCAGTCTTCACTGCCCGAATACGTTGTCCCGCACGCAGACTCGGCCGATCTGAGTCTGTCTTCCGCATAACCCTGCTGGCGCTGTCTTGATATATGAATCGCTTGTTTTTAATGGTCGCGCTGCTGCTGGCACTCGCTGGATGCGTGCACTTGCCCGCGGCACAAACACCGGCCGCGCAGTCTGCGACGCAGGGGCCGGATAACAAGCTGGTACTCTTTTCCAGCGGCGAAGCCGAGCGCTTGCCGCAAGGTTGGTCGCCCTGGCTGATTACGCGCGCCAAAAAGCCGACCCAATATTGGCTGGAAAGCGAGTCGGGCCGTACCGTGCTGCACGCGCGGGCCGAGGCGGCGGCATCCGGCCTGATGCAGGAACTCAATGTCGAGCCGGCGCAACTGTCGCAGCTGGACTGGCACTGGAAGATCAAGAGCCTGATCGACAACGCCGATAATTATCAGCGCGCGACCGAGGATTCGCCGGTGCGCATCGTGCTGGCATTCGACGGCGACAAGGATGCGCTGCCGTTCGCCGATCAGATGATGTTCGAGACCGGCAAGCTGATCTCCGGCCGCGACATCCCTTATGCGACCCTGATGTATATCTGGGAAAACAAGGCGCCGGTCGGCACGGTGATCAGCAATAGCCGCAGCGGGCGGATCAAGATGGTGGTTGCTGCCAGCGGCAGCGCCGGCATCGGCCAGTGGCGGCATTTCTCGCGCAACATCGCGGACGATTTCCAGGCGGCATTTGGCGAAAAGCCGGGCCGGCTGATCGGTGTCGGCGTGATGACCGATACCGACAATACCGGCGAAAGCGTGGAAGCCTGGTATGGCGATATCCGGCTCAAGCAGGAGCCGAGAATCGCTTCGAAATAATGCCGGAGCGGCTATTTCTTTCTAAAACATTCGACTTTATCGGGAGTATATGCATAAACATGCACTCTCCCGCACGTGTTTGCTGGAGCTTTAAATATACTGTGCCCAGTATATTTCAGGCCATCAAGCCTGCTTCAGACAGGCTTCGGCCAGCCTGACCCAGTAAGTCGCGCCCAGCGGCAGCAAGTCATCGTTGAAATCATAACTCGGGTTGTGCAGGTTGCATGGCCCCAGCCCGTGCCCGTGGTCGCGGTGGTCGCCCTCGCCATTGCCGATGAACACGTAACAGCCGGGCTTTTGCAGCAGCATGAAGGCGAAATCTTCGGCGCCCATGGTCGGTTCGGTCTGGGCGCTGACGCGTTCAGCGCCGACGATCGCGCGCATCACCTCGACCGCGAGCGCGGTTTCCTGCGCGTGATTGATCAGCGGCGGGTAGTTGCGCTTGAAGCGGAATTGAACCTGCGCGCCAAATGCGGCCGCAGTATGGCGGGCGATGTCGTGCATCCTTTGCTCGATCAGGTCCAGCACCTCGAGGCTGAAGGTGCGCACCGTGCCGATCAGCGTCGCGTCGTCGGGAATCACATTGGTGGCGCTGCCGGCGTGGATTTGCGTGATCGACAACACCGCCGCGTCGATCGGATTCTTGTTGCGCGAGACAATGGTTTGCCAGCTTTGCGCGATTTGCACCGCGACCATCACCGGATCGATGCCCTTGTCCGGCTGCGCGGCGTGGCCGCCCTTGCCGCTGACGATCACCTCAAATTCATTGCTGGAAGCCATCATCGGCCCCGGCGTCACGCCAAACGTGCCGAGCGCCATGCCCGGCCAGTTATGCATCCCATACACCGCATCCATCGGGCACTGGGTGAACAGGCCGTCTTCCATCATCTGCCGGGCGCCGCCGCCGCCTTCTTCGGCCGGCTGGAAAATCAGGTACACGGTGCCGTCGAAATTGCGCTGTTGCGCCAGATATTGGGCGGCGCCGAGCAGCATCGCCACATGGCCGTCGTGGCCGCAGGCGTGCATCTTGCCGTCATGCGTGGAGCGGTGCGCAAAGGTATTGGTTTCCTGCATCGGCAGCGCATCCATGTCGGCGCGCAGGCCGATCGCGCGCGCACTGCTGCCGTTCTTGATGATGCCGACCACACCGGTCACGCCCAGCCCGCGCAGAATCGGGATGCCCCATTCGGTGAGCTTGGCGGCGATGACGTCGGCGGTGCGTTGTTCCTGATAGCACAGCTCAGGATGGGCATGGATATCGCGGCGGATTTGTCGTAGTTCCGGCTGGAACTGTTCGATCGGGGTAATCAACTGCATGCTTATCTCCAAATTATGTAAGCGCCCGGCAGGCGAATACAGTCAAGCGCAGCTTGGGCTGTTTCGCGCGGAGCGGCATCAGGTGCCCATCTTACCCCCGCATCCTGAAACTGTGGAAGTGTGAAAGGTGCGCGCAGATGGATTACAGTAGAGGGCCGAATGCATTTATCTGGAATTTGACATGACGACCTCCATTGTCCGCGCCACCTGCCCGCACGACTGCCCCGATACCTGCGCGATGCTGGTCACCGTCAAGGATGGCGTGGCCACCGAAGTGCGCGGCGATCCCGAGCATCCGACCACCGCCGGCGTGCTGTGCACCAAAGTGTCGCGCTATACCGAGCGCACTTATCACAAGGACCGGCTGCTGACGCCGATGAAGCGCATCGGCAAGAAAGGCGACGGCCAGTTCGCGCCGATCAGCTGGGATCAGGCGCTCGACACCATCGCGACCCGGCTGCAGGCAATCGTTGCGCCGGGCGGGGATGCGGCGCAGGCGATCCTGCCCTACAGCTATGCGGGCACCATGGGCCTGGTGCAGGGCGAATCGATGGCGATGCGCTTCTTCAATAAACTCGGCGCATCCTTGCTGGATCGCACCATCTGCGCCACCGCCGGCGGCGTCGGCTATAAGTACACGGTCGGCGCGCGCATCGGCACCGATGTCGAGCAGTTCCAGCATGCGAAACTGATCCTGATCTGGGGCGGCAACCCGATTGCGTCGAATCTGCATTTCTGGATGCGGGCGCAAGAAGCCAAGCGCAACGGTGCGAAACTGATCGCGATCGATCCCTACCGCTCGCTGACGGCGGAAAAATGCCAGCAGCATATCGCCTTGCTGCCCGGCACCGACGCCGCACTGGCGCTCGGGATGATGCATGTGCTGATCGCTGAAAACCTGATCGACCAGGACTATATCGAGCGCCATACGCTGGGTTTTGCACAATTGAAGGAAAGGGCCGCAGAATGGACGCCGCAGCGCACTGCCGACACCTGCGGCCTGACGGTCGACGAGGTGCTGCAACTGGCGCGCGACTACGGCGCGACTGCCCGGCGCGGCGAGGCGGTCGCGATACGGCTGAATTATGGCGTGCAGCGGGTGCACGGCGGCGGCATGGCGGTGCGCAACATCGCCTGCCTGCCGGCGCTGGTCGGCGCCTGGCGCCAGCCGGCCGGCGGCATCCTGCTGTCTTCGTCCGATTCGTTTGCCAAGGACATGCAGGCCTTGCAGCGCCCCGACCTGTTGCAGGGGCGCGCGCCGCGCACCATCAACATGAGCACGATAGGCGATGACCTGCTGCGCGAATCGTCGGCCGAATTCGGCCCGAAGATCGCCGCGCTGATCGTGTATAACGCCAATCCGGTCGCGGTCGCGCCCGAGTCCGGCAAAGGTGGCGCAGGGCTTTGCGCGCGAGGACTTGTTTACCGTGGTGCTCGAGCATTTCCAGACCGATACCGCCGATTACGCCGACATCCTGCTGCCGGCCACCACGCAACTGGAGCATCTCGACATCCATTCGACCTATGGCCATCTGTACATGATGGCGAATAATCCGGCGATTGCGCCGCTGGGGCAGGCCAAGTCGAACACCGAGATCTTCCGTTTGCTGGCGGCGCGCATGGGCATGGATGAGCCCTGCTTCAAGGACAGCGACGACGCGATTGCGGCCCAGGCCTTCAGGCCGGACGATGCGCGCAGCGGGCAGCTCGACTGGCAGCAGCTGAAGCAAAAAGGCTGGCAAAAACTGGTGATGCCGGATGCGCCTTTCATGCACGGCGGTTTCCCGACGCCGTCGGGCAAGTGCGAGTTTTACTCGGCCAGCATGGCGGCCGACGGGCTGGACCCGTTGCCGGCCTATATCGCGCCGCATGAATCGGTGGCCAGCAATCCGGCGCTGGGCGCACGCTATCCGCTGGCGATGATTTCGCCGCCGGCCCGCAATTTCCTGAATTCGACGTTCGTCAACGTGCAAAGCCTGCGTGCGACCGAAGGCGAGCCGCATCTCGACATGCATCCGGACGATGCGGCGGCGCGCGGCATCGTGGCGGGCGACCGGGTGCGGATTTTCAATGATCGCGGTTCCTACGTTTCGCTGCTGCGCATCACGACCAAGGCGCGTCCCGGCTTGGTGGTCGGGCTGTCGATCTGGTGGAAAAAACTGGCGTCGGACGGCAAGAATGCGAACGAGGTGACCAGCCAGCGACTGACCGACATGGGGCGGGCGCCGACCTTCTATGACGTGCTGGTACAGGTCGAGAAAGCATGAAAAGGCGTTTGCAGGGCGCACTGATCATGGCCGCTGCGGCGCTGATCGCCGGCTGTGCCAACCTGGCGTATTACGCGCAGGCTGCCAACGGCCAGTTTGCGCTGCTGGCGGCCGCCAGGCCGATCGAGCTATGGCTGGCCGATCCGGCCACCGATACCAGCTTGAAAGACCGGCTGGCGAAGGCGCAGGCGATGCGCCGCTTCGCGGTGCGTGAACTGGCGCTGCCGGACAATGCCAGCTACCGCAACTACGCCGATGTGAAGCGGCCATTCGTGCTGTGGAACATCGTCGCCGCGCCAGCCCTGTCGATGGAGCCCAGGCAATGGTGCTTCCCGGTCGCCGGCTGTGTCAGCTATCGCGGCTATTACAGCAAGGAAGCGGCGCAAGCCTATGCGGCAGAACTGCGCGCCGAGGGCAATGATGTGCAAGTGGCAGGCGTGCCCGCCTATTCGACGCTGGGCTGGTTCAACGATCCTGTCATCTCTACCTTCATCCATTATCCGGATGGCGAACTGGCGCGCCTGATCTTTCACGAACTGGCGCATCAGGTGGTCTACGCCCCCGGGGATAGCGAGTTCAATGAATCGTTCGCGACCGCGGTGGAAGAGGCCGGCGTGCAGCGCTGGCTGGCGGTGCACGGCGATGACGCGATGCGCACCAAATATGCGGCGTACCAAACGCGCAGAAGCGATTTCCATGCGTTGCTGCTGAAACATCGCCAGGCACTGGAGAGCAATTATGCGAGCGCTGCCGGCGATGCGGAAAAATACCGGCAGAAAGCGCGCATTTTCCAGTCGCTGCAGGACGAATATCAGACCTTGAAGCTGGCTTGGGGCGGTTATGCCGGCTACGACCGCTGGTTTGCCGAACCCCTGTCCAATGCGCACCTGGCCGCAGTGGCGACCTATCAGGATCTGGTGCCGGGTTTCCGCGCATTGCTGGCGCATGAACACAGTTTTGGCCGGTTTTATGCGGCGGTAGCGGCGTTGGCCAAACTGGATAAAGCTGAACGTCAACGCAGAGTGCGCGGCTTTGCGCAAAATCAATTTTCCTGATGCTGGCCTGAGCAATGTGCTGTTTTTGATGTAATTTCATTGCATGAAAGTACTACTATGAACAGTAGAGGCAAGGCTCAGGTCGCGTGCAAAACGCTTGCATAGTGGGACGGTGCCGGATAAGATGAAGCCCTAAAAAAGAAACGACCGTGCTATTTTTATGCGGACACCCTACTTATACAGAGACAAGAGGCGGAGCATGGATAAAATCTGGCTGAAATCCTATCCAAAAGGCGTACCGGCAGAAATCGATTGCAGCCAGTATCACTCGCTGGCCCATTTGCTTGAAGAAGCCTTCGGCAAGCATGCAGCGCGCAATGCCTATGTCTGCATGGACAAATATCTGACCTATGGCGAGGTCGATGCGCTGTCGCGCAAGCTGGGCGCGTGGCTGCAAAACAAGGGCTTGATAAAAGGGGCGCGGGTCGCGCTGATGATGCCCAATGTGCTGCAGTATCCGGTTGCGCTGGCGGCAGTGCTGCGCGCCGGCTACACGGTGGTCAACGTGAATCCGCTGTACACGCCGCGTGAGCTGGAGCACCAGTTGAATGACTCCGGCGCCGAGGCGATCATCATCCTGGAAAATTTTGCCGTCACCCTGGAGCAGGTGATACGCAAGACGCACATCAAGCATGTGGTGGTCGCCAGCATGGGCGACCTGCTGGGCGGCGTGAAGGGCGCCATCGTCAATTTCGTGGTGCGCAAGGTAAAGAAAATGGTGCCGGCGTTTTCCTTGCCGCAGGCGGTGAGTTTCAGGAAAATGCTGTCCGAAGCATCCGGCCTGACGCTCAGGCCGGTCGAACTGGGACCGGACGATATCGCGTTCCTGCAGTACACCGGCGGTACCACCGGCGTGTCGAAAGGGGCGATGCTGTCGCACCGCAATGTGATCGCCAACGTGCTGCAAACCGAGGCATGGGTGCAACCGGCGCTGGTCAAGGAGCCGCATGTCGAGCAACTGACGATGGTTTGCGCGTTGCCGCTGTATCACATCTTTGCGTTGACGCTGTGCTGTTTGCTCGGCACCCGCATCGGCGCGATTGAATCTGCTGATTCCGAATCCGCGCGACATTCCCGGCTTCATCAAGGAATTGGCGAAATACCGGATCAATATATTTCCTGCGGTGAATACCTTGTATAACGCGTTGCTGAATAATCCCGATTTCGCCAAGCTCGATTTCTCGAGCCTGAAGGTGTGTATCGGCGGCGGCATGGCAGTGCAAAAGGTGGTTGCGGAGAAATGGGCGAAGGTGACCGCTTGTGCGATCGTCGAGGGCTACGGCCTGTCGGAAACCTCGCCGGTCGCGACCGCCAATCCGGTCGACGTGAGCGAGTATTCCGGCACCATCGGGGTGCCGATTCCGTCCACCGAAATCCTGATCCTGGATGATGCCGGCCAGCCGCTGCCCTTGGGGCAGGCCGGTGAAATTGCGATTCGCGGCCCGCAGGTCATGCTGGGCTACTGGCAGCGTCCGGATGAAACCGCAAAAGTGATGACGCCGGACGGCTTCTTCAAATCCGGCGATGTCGGCTTCATGGATGCGCGCGGCCATGTCAAGATCGTCGATCGCAAAAAGGACATGATTCTGGTATCCGGCTTCAATGTGTATCCGAATGAAGTCGAGGCGGTCGTTGTCGAGCATCCGGGCGTGCTGGAATGCGCGTGCGTCGGCGTTCCCGACGAGCATTCGGGCGAGGCGGTGAAAGTGTTCGTGGTGCGCCGCGACTCCGGGCTGACGGCCAGGCAGTTGCAGGATTTCTGCAAGGAGGAATTGACCGGCTACAAGCGGCCGAAATACATCGAATTCCGCGATGTGCTGCCGAAGACGAATGTCGGCAAGATCCTGCGGCGCGAATTAAGGGATGAGAAGGCGCACGCCTGAGCGCCGGCGGCTTCCGGATCGATCAAAACCGCCTGCTTCGCCAGGCGGTTTTTTTATGGCGCGTTACGCTCCCCTTTGAATTCTGTAAATTGATAAAAACAGGGGGTATGTGTCAATAAGTGCACTTAGCCGCACGTATTTACTGGGCTGTTAAAAATACAGTCGCCCAGTATATTTCTAACGTGGCAGGGGCCGTTGAAAACGGCGCGGAAAACAGCGTTCATGGCGTTATTCGCGCCCGGATGTCGGCGCCGGCAGCGGCGGAATCTGGCGCGGTTTGCGGCTCTCGTCGGTGGCCACATAGGTCAGCGTGGCTTCCGTCACCTTGACCGTATCGGCCTCCAGCCGGTTGCGTTCGGCATAGACTTCGACATTGACGGTGATCGAGGTGTTGCCGACCTTGACGATGTCGACGTAGAACGACAGCAGATCGCCGACGAACACCGGATGCTTGAACAGGAAGGAGTTGACCGCGATGGTCGCCACCCGCCCGTTGGAGCGGCGCGCTGCCGGAATCGCGCCGGCGATATCGACTTGCGACATGATCCAGCCGCCGAACACATCGCCGTGCACATTCGCATCGGCCGGCATCGGCATCACGCGCAACTGCGGCATTTTTCCGGGCGGCAGTCCATTGGCCGGCGTTTGCTGGGGGTTGCTTGCTGCGGGGAAATTTGAGGTCGGCATAATCAAAATTATTCTTAGGGCTACAATCTGTCTGATTGAACCATAAAAGAACTGTTTCCGCCATGCGCCGTTATCCCGACTCTCCGCCCGTTCCGCCTGCCAAGCAGGGCCCCCGCAATGACTGGGGCACGCTCAAGACCCTGCTGCCTTACCTGCTGGTCTACAAATGGCGCGTGCTGCTGGCGCTGGTATTCCTGGTGGGCGCCAAGCTGGCCAATGTCGGCGTGCCGCTGGTGCTCAAGCAGCTGATCGATCACATGACGATCAGCCCCAGCAACCCAAAGGCGCTGCTGGTGTTGCCGCTCGGGCTGCTGGTCGCGTACGGGGCGCTGCGGCTGTCGACCACGGTATTTACCGAGTTGCGCGAATTCGTTTTCGCCAAGGTCACGCAGCGCGCGGTGCGCACCGTGGCGTTGCAGGTGTTCCGCCATTTGCATGCGCTGTCGCTGCGCTTCCACCTGAACCGGCAGACCGGCGGCATGACGCGCGACATCGAACGCGGTACGCGCGGCATCTCGTCGCTGGTGTCCTACACGCTGTTTTCGATCCTGCCGACGCTGATCGAAATCGCGCTGGTGCTGGGCTATCTGATCACGCATTACGACATCTGGTTTGCGGTGATCACGATCGCCGCACTGCTGGCCTACATCGTGTTTACGGTCTCCGTCACCGAGTGGCGCACCCACTTCCGCCGCACCATGAACGAGCTCGACTCGAAGGCCAGCAGCAAGGCGATCGATTCCCTGATCAATTATGAAACCGTCAAATATTTCGGCAACGAGGATTACGAGGCCAGGCGTTACGACCACAGCCTGCAAAGCTGGGAAATTGCCGCCGTCAAGTCGCAAACTTCGCTGTCGCTGCTCAACACCGGGCAGTCGGTCATCATTGCGACTGCCGTGACGCTGATGCTGTGGCGCGCGACCCAGGGCGTGATCGCCGGCCAGATGACGCTGGGCGACCTGGTGCTGGTCAATGCGTTCATGATCCAGTTGTACATCCCGCTGAATTTTCTGGGCGTACTGTATCGCGAGATCAAGCAGTGTCTGGCCGACATGGAACGGCTGTTTTCCCTGCTGCAGCAAGACAAGGAAATCGCCGATGCGCCGCATGCGCAGCCGCTGGTCGTGAAGGGGGCCGAGGTGCGTTTTTCGCATGTCGAATTCAGTTACGATCCGAAGCGGCAAATCCTGTTCGATGTCGATTTCACGATCCCGGCCGGCACCACGACCGCGGTGGTCGGACATAGCGGCTCGGGCAAATCGACGCTGGCGCGCCTGCTGTTCCGCTTTTACGAAGTCAATGCGGGCCGCATCACGATCGATGGCCAGGATCTGCGCGATATCACGCAGACCTCGCTGCGCCAGGCGATCGGCATCGTGCCGCAGGATACCGTGCTGTTCAATGAATCGATCGAGTACAACATCGCGTATGGCCAGCCGGGCGCCAGCAAGGAGCAGATCGTCGCGGCGGCCAAGGCCGCCTATATCCACGACTTCATCGAGTCGCTGCCGGACGGTTATGCAACCACCGTCGGCGAGCGCGGCCTGAAGCTGTCCGGCGGCGAGAAGCAGCGCGTCGCGATCGCCCGCACCCTGCTGAAAAATCCGGCCATCCTGATTTTCGACGAAGCCACTTCGGCGCTCGATTCGAAGGCCGAGCAGGCGATCCAGCTGCAGTTGAAGGAGATCGCGCAGCACCGCAGCACGCTGGTGATCGCGCACCGTTTGTCGACCATTGCCGACGCCGCGCAGATCCTGGTGCTGGATCACGGCCGCATCGTCGAACGCGGCTCGCATACCGCGTTGCTGGCGGCGCAGGGGCTGTATGCGCAGATGTGGGCGCGGCAGCAGGCGGGGCAGGATGCGGATCGCTTGTCGTCGCCGCTGGATGACAATCGTGCCGCGCTGGCTTCTTAGGAACAATTATGGAAACCAGATGGCTGGAAGATTTCATTTCGCTGGCTGAGACGCGCAGTTTCAGCCGTTCGGCAGAGCTGCGCCATGTCACGCAGCCGGCTTTCTCGCGCCGCATCCAATCGCTGGAGGCATGGCTGGGCACCGATCTGATCGATCGCACTTCGTATCCGACCCGCCTGACCTCGGCCGGCGAGGTGTTTTACGAGCAGTCGGTCGAAGTGCTGGGGCAGATCGACAATGTGCGCGCGCTGATGCGCGGCAAGCGCCCGACCGGCCAGACCACGATCGACTTTGCGGTGCCGCATACGCTGTCGCTGACCTATATGCCGAAGTGGATGACGACGCTGGAATCCGAATTCGGGCTGCTCAATACCCGGCTGATCGCGCTCAACGTGCATGATGCGGTGATGCGCCTGGTGGAAGGCGGCAGCGATTTGCTGATGTGCTACCACCATCCGCATCAACCGCTGCAACTCGACGCCAGCCGTTACGACATGATTTCGCTGGGACGCGAAGCGCTGCGCGCCTACACCCGCTGCGACCGGGACGGGGTGCCGAAGTTCCTGCTGCCCGGCGACAGCAAGTCGCCGCTGCCGTTCCTGTCGTACTCGCACAATGCCTATTTCGGACGCATGGTCGAACTGATCCTGTCGAATGCGAAGCGGCCGCTGCATCTGGCAACCTGCTATGAAACCGATATGGCGGAAGGCCTGAAGATGATGGCGCTGGAAGGGCGCGGCGTGGTGTTCCTGCCCGATTCCGCCGTCACGCGCGAGGTCAAGCAAAAGCGCCTGATGCGCGCCGACGATGGCAATGCGGATTGGGAAGTCGAGATGGAAATCCGGCTGTACCGCGAGCGCCCTTCGGCCCAGCGTCCCGGCAAACCGGTGGTTTCCAGGCTGTGGGATTACCTTTTGCAGAGAAGTAAATCCGAGGGCGCAGTCAAGCTGCGCAAGCGCGGCGTCGCGAAGAAAACGGATAAATAATTGGCGTCGACCATGCCGATGCCTGCGCCTCGCGCATGGAAAAGTTTGAAGGGCGGGATGGCAGGGCCGGTGACTTTACTCGTGATATGCGCGCACGCAACTCCACCCGGTTCGACCAGATGAGGCAGCAGCCGCGTTCCTTTGCACATGAAGTGCAACGCGGAACGTCTCGCTCAGCCGCCTGTATAAACCCGATCTTGTCGTTTTGAAGCGAACGCGTGGTCAGTTCCCGATGTTCTTATTTAATGCGACACCCAATAGCCGGCCGAGGTCATGAGTTACGCGGCCGGAAGGGCGACCTGCGTATGTATGTTTCATACAAGCTGTCGGCAGGCGATCGCCGGAAATTCCTGGTTGGCCGTTAAAACGATTTCCTGACCATCATCAGCCGGATTCTTTCGATCGCGCGCGACGGCTCCAGACCCTTCGGGCAGACTTCGGTGCAGTTCATGATTGTGCGACAACGGAACAGCCGATACGCATCATTCAAATCATCGAGCCTCTCTTCAGTCGCCTTATCACGGCTGTCGACAATAAAACGGCAGGCCTGTAGCAGGCCTGCCGGCCCGACGAATTTGTCCGGGTTCCACCAGAATGACGGGCATTGGCTGGAGCAGCAGGCGCACAGAATGCATTCATACAAGCCGTCAAGTTCGTCGCGTTCTTCCGGCGATTGCAGGCGTTCCTTTTCGGGCGGCTTATCGTCGTTGATCAGAAACGGCTTGATCGAGTAATACTGCTTATAGAATTGCGTCATGTCGACCACCAGATCCCGAATAACCGGAAAACTCGGCAACGGACGCAGTATGATCGGTTCCTTCAAACTCCTGACGGGCGTCACGCACGCGAGGCCATTGCGGCCATTGATGTTGATCGCGTCGGAGCCGCACACGCCTTCGCGACAGGACTTCCTGATGGTCAGAGAATCGTCTTCCATCTTGATGCGCAAAATTGCATCCAGCAGCATATGGTCGGTCGGTTCCAGCGCGATGTCATAACTTTGCATACGCGGCCTGGCATCGGCGTCTGGATCGAAGCGGTAGATTGAGAATTTCATGCATGGTCCCTATTTGCTGGCTTGACTCAAGGTATTTTCTGCTTCAGGCGGATAGATGATTTTCAGGCCATCTACCTGCGCCCAGCGCGTAAGTGCATGCAACTTGCGCTCTTTCGCGCCAATGATGTCTTCAACCCGTAGGCCGCGCACGGTAAGCGCGTCGGCGATCAGCGAACGATGGCAGCGCCAAGGCACCGCTTCGGCACACATCAATGCGCAGCGTTCGTGCGCAGCCAGTGTTGCGACCTGTTCGACATTGGCGGCAAACTCAGGCGTCTGCATATAGTCAGCGTATCCCCGGAAAGAGGCGTTGCGCCAACCGCCATTGAGCGAGTCCGGGCGCGAATGACGCAAGCCGCCGAGGCCAGGCACATGCGTGTAATTGATTCCGACCGCCAGCAACGAGGCCGGCAGCGAATCAAGGCTGAACTGCGGATTATGGCGCGAGCGCGGGATGGTGCGCACATCCAGAACATGGATGACATTGTTGGCCTTCAACAGGCCGATGAAGGTGTCCAGTCGGAGCGTGGAATGCCCGATGGTGCAGATAATCGGTTCTGCTGTCACATGTTCTGGCGTCATTTCGTGTCCGGGCGATCCGCAGGTGTTGGGGCAAAGACTAATCTGGCCAGAGTATGAAATTCATGCTGGACGTGCGTTTCAGCGCGGCGCCAACAACAGGATTTTCATAATCCACAATGCAAGACCGGCCACAACGAAGCTCAGCAACGCGAGCGCGGAAACACGCAAGGCAAGCGGACGAACATAGTCCATCATCACATCGCGCAGGCCGATCCAGGCATGCAATAACAACGCGCCAAAGAAAAGCGTGGTCGCGATCAGAACCAATGGCGCAGTGATCCAGTCGCGCCAGTCGAAATAGGAATGCGGCGGATCGAAAATGAAATGGAGCAGCACGAACACGCAGAACAACAGCATGTAGACCGCGGTGAAACGCTGCACTATCCACGCACGCAATCCGGAAACCGCCTTTTTCAAAATAATGCCCCCACGCTCAGTAGCGCGATGGCCGCTGCACTGCAGTTGACGATCCAGGCGCTGGTGCGGGCCGCGTGCAAATGCGAGCCAACATCGATGTCACTCAGCAGATGGCGTAGTCCAGCCAGCAAATGATGCGTCAACGCCCAGATAAACAGGATCGCAAGGCATTTGAACGCCAGCTGATCGAACATGCCGACAACCTGTGCATAGCCATACTGGCCCTGCAACGACAGTTCAAGCAGATACAGGTTGAATGGAATGCCGAGCGCCAAAATGATGCCCGTAATCCGGTGGGCGATTGACGTGAGCGAGCCGACCGGCATCTGGATTTCAGTCAGGTTGAAAAATACCGGTCGACGATCTTTCATTTTTTTCCAAAAGTCGCAGCAGGGTTATTGTGAAGGTATTTTTTTTGGGTCATGCAGGTACTGCGGCAATTAAACATCTCAACGATGCGCCTCGGATGATTTTTTTCGCAAGTAATTTCAATATAGGATTGAAGCGCCGGAATTACCAGCGGTACGACGTGCGACAAGATGCCTGCCATGCTGCCAGCCAGTGCCTGCAAAAATTTTCAACAGGAATAAGGATGAAAAGGCTGCACAGCACCCCTTTCGCTGCTGGCTTCCAGAGCGCAAGCGAGGTTGACCGGCAAAATTTACCTACCCGTTTTTTCGTGTTTTTCGGCGGGGAGCATATTTTGTTTCATTCCGCATCAAAAAATAGTGTGTTTTCATAACTATGCTTTAAATGCATAGTTTCATGCGCGTAAAGCATTGGCTTTGGCGTGCTGCGTTGCCTTACGATTTGGGCCTTGCCGTGCCACAGAAAACGTGTCGTAGTGGCGGCGGCTTCGATATCTAAGGAGCGTTCACAGCATGTCCAGTCAACACACAATCCCGTCCTACCTCAACCACGACGACCTCGGCCCATGGGGCGTCTATCTTGAGCAAATCGATCGCGTCACGCCTTATCTCGGCTCGCTGGCGCGCTGGGTCGAGACGCTCAAGCGTCCGAAGCGCATCCTGGTGGTCGATGTCCCGATCGAGCGCGATGACGGCACGATTGCCCACTTCGAAGGCTATCGGGTGCAGCACAATATGTCGCGCGGTCCGGGCAAGGGCGGCGTGCGTTTCCATCAGGATGTGACGCTGTCGGAAGTGATGGCGCTGTCGGCCTGGATGACGGTCAAGAATGCCGCAGTCAATGTGCCATACGGCGGTGCCAAGGGCGGCATCCGCCTCGATCCGAAGACGCTCTCGAAAGGCGAATTGCAGCGCGTCACGCGCCGTTACACCAGCGAAATCGGCATCATCATCGGGCCTAACAAGGATATCCCGGCGCCGGACGTCAACACCAATGAGCAGACCATGGCGTGGATGATGGATACCTTCTCGATGAACGTCGGCGGCACCGCCACCGGCGTCGTCACCGGCAAGCCGATTTCCCTCGGCGGCAGCCTGGGTCGGCACGAAGCGACCGGCCGCGGCGTGTATGTGGTGGGTTGCGAAGCGGCCGCCAAGCGCGGCATGGACATCAAGGGTGCGCGGATCGCGGTCCAGGGTTTCGGTAACGTCGGCGGTATCGCCGCACGCCTGTTTGCCGAAGCCGGCGCCAAAGTGGTGGCGGTGCAGGATCATGTGACCACCGTGTATGCCGAAGGCGGGCTGGATGTGCCGGCCTTGCTGGCGCATGTGGCAGCAACAGGGCAGCGTCGACGGCTTTGCCGGCGCCGATGCCTTGCTGCCGAACGCGGAGTTCTGGAGCGTCAATTGCGACATCTTGATCCCTGCCGCGCTGGAGCAGCAAATCACCAAGGACAATGCCAACCAGATCCGCGCCAAGATCATCCTGGAAGGTGCGAACGGCCCGACCACGCCGGAAGCGGATGACATCCTGCGCGAAAAAGGCGTGCTGATCATCCCCGACGTGATTGCCAATGCCGGCGGCGTGACGGTCAGCTATTTTGAATGGGTGCAGGATTTCTCCAGCTTCTTCTGGACCGAAGAAGAGATCAATCAGCGCCTGACCCGCATCATGCGCGAAGCGTTTGCCAGCGTCTGGCAAGTCGCGGAAGACAAAAATGTCTCGATCCGTACCGCGGCCTTCATCATTGCCTGCACCCGCGTGCTGCAAGCGCGTGAAGTGCGTGGTCTGTACCCTTGATGTGAAGAAGCAGTACCCGCTTCCACTGCAGTGCAGGGAAAGCGGGCTACACAGTTCGCCAGCGCGGCAGCCAACGGCTGCCGCGCGCGAATAGACAGCATTTGCCAAATATTATTTGGTTTTCACGCGCAATTCGAAATTTGCATTTGCCCTAATTCAAGCTATCTTTTGTATCATGGGAAACATACGGGTCCATGTACAGTACTGAGATGTGGCATCTTTTGTGGCATCGTCATATTTGCTCATGTTGCATTTAGGCGCATAATCTCAGCAGCGGCAGCAAGCCGGACCATAAGACGCATAGACGTTAATAGCAGGTGTTTAAGGTCTGTTCGGATGTGCATTGTCTGCGGCAATGGCTATCCGAACAGACCTTGGTACATCACCGATGCACTTGAACAGGAGTCAACACAATGCAATTCCATCACATTTCGAAACTGGCAAGCGCACTAGTCGCTGCAGGTCTGCTGTCCGGTGCCGCGCAAGCACAAGAACTGACCGGCACGCTGAAAAAAATCAAGGATTCCGGCCAGATCACTCTGGGCGTGCGCGATTCCTCGATTCCGTTTTCGTATCTGGACGATAAGCAGTCGTATCAGGGCTATTCGATCGACCTGTGCATGAAAGTCGTCACTGCGGTGCAAAAGCAGCTTGGCCTGACCGCGCTGAATGTGAAAATGAATCCGGTGACATCGGCCACCCGTATCCCGTTGATGGCCAACGGCACGATCGATCTGGAGTGCGGTTCCACCACCAACAATGTCGAGCGTCAGAAGCAGGTCGCTTTCGCGCCGACCACCTTCGTTTCGGCTGTCGCGCATCCTGGCCAAAAAATCGTCGAATATCCAGTCGATGGCCGACATGAAGGGCAAGGCAATCGTCTCGACTTCCGGCACCTCCAGCCTGAAGCAGACCGTGACGCTGAACGGCAGCCAGAATCTCGGCATGAACGTGATGCCCGCGAAAGACCATGCGGAAGCTTTCCTGATGGTGGAGACCGGTCGCGCGGTCGGTTTCGTGATGGATGACATCCTGCTGTTCTCACTGGCAGCCAGCTCCAAAACGCCGGGCGATTACAGCGTCACCAAGGAAGCGTTGTCGGTCGAGCCGTACGGGATCATGTTGCGTCGCGAAGATCCTGCTTTCAAGAAGGCAGTCGATACCGCGATCACCAATGTATTCAAGTCGGGTGACATCAACAAGATCTATGCGAAATGGTTCCAGTCACCGATCCCGCCGAAGAGCATCAATCTCAATATCCCGATGAGCGATAACCTGAAGGCAGTGATTGCCAAGCCGACCGATTCCGGCGAGCCGGAGGCTTACGCTGCGGTGCCGGAAGCGCAAAAATCTGTGATGAAAAAGAAAAAATAAGCCGCTAACAAACCGATGAAACGGGAGGCGATGCCTCCCGTTTTTTTTCAGCAGTCTGAGTGCTGCGTCGCACAAACTGGGAAAATCAGCACTTCACTTTCTTGACATCCCGCTCTCATCGCGCATTCTGATGAGTAGGAACAGGCGATGGCAATGCGCCCCGCAATACATAAATTATAAAAAAGAGGACACCATGAATTACAACTGGAACTGGCGCATTTTCTGGGAAGACTCGCCGGCTGGCGCGGGCACCTATATGGATACCCTGCTAGCCGGCCTGCAATGGACGCTGGCCACCGCGCTGTCGGCCTGGGTGATCGCGCTGGTCATCGGTGCGGTGATCGGCACCGTGCGCACCATGCCCAACAAATGGGTCGCGCGGGCCGGCAATGCCTACGTCGAACTGTTCCGCAACATCCCGCTGCTGGTGCAAATGTTCCTGTGGTATTTCGTGATGCCGGAACTGGTGCCTGCAGAAATGGGCCACTGGCTCAAGACGCTGCCGAACGCGCCGTTCGTGACCGCCGTGATCAGCCTCGGATTCTTCACTTCGGCGCGGGTCGCGGTGCAGGTGTCGACCGGCATCAATGCCTTGCCGCGCGGCCAGAAACTGGCCGGCACCGCGCTCGGCCTGACGCTGCCGCAAACCTACCGTTACGTGCTGCTGCCGATGGCGTTTCGCATCATCATTCCGTCGCTGACCAACGAATTTGCCGCCATCATCAAGAACAGCTCGGTCGCGCTGACCATCGGCCTGATGGAACTGACCGCAAGCGCGCGTTCGATGCAGGAATTCTCGTTCCAGGTGTTCGAGGCATTCACCGCCGCCACGCTGATCTATCTGGCAATCTCGGTGATCGCGATCATGCTGGCGCATCTGCTTGAAAAGAAAACCGCGGTACCCGGCTTCATCACCTCCGGCACTGCCAATACAGGGGGGCACTGAGCATCATGGGCGATTTCGATTTCAATGTGATCCAGCGCTCCTGGGTCTACCTGTTCACGACAGGGATGAGCTTCACGCTGAAGCTGACTTTCCTGGCGATGCTGGGCGGCATGCTGATCGGCACTGTGCTGGCGATGATGCGCCTGTCGTCCCACAAGGCGATCTCTGTGTTCGCCACCACTTATGTGAACCTGATGCGCTCCATTCCGCTGGTGATGGTGATCTTCTGGTTCTATTTCCTGGTGCCGTACATGGCGGCCTGGGCGATCGGCGCCAACGAACCGGTGCAGGTCGGTGCGTTTACCTCATCGCTGATCACCTTCATCATGTTCGAGGCGGCCTATTATTGTGAAATCATGCGCTCCGGCATCCAGTCGATTCCGCGCGGGCAGGTCTTTGCCGGCCAGGCGCTGGGCATGAATTACTGGCAGAGCATGGGCCACATCATTTTGCCGCAGGCGTTCCGCAACATGATCCCGATCCTGCTGACCCAGACCATCGTGCTGTTCCAGGACGTGTCGCTGGTGTACGTGCTGTCGATCACCGATTTTGTCGGCGCCGCCTCCAAGGTCGCGCAGCGTGACGGCCGCCTGGTCGAAATGTACTCCTTCGTCGCAGTCGTGTATTTCGTGATGTGCTACGGGCTGTCGATGCTGGTCAAACAGCTGCAGAAAAAAGTCGCGATCATTCGTTAAGAAAAAATCGCGCACAGCTGCCGGCATCACCGGGTGTGCGCGACACAAAAAATTCAGTCGGAATTCAGGAGAGCAGCAATGATAGAACTCAACAACGTCAGCAAATGGTATGGCCAGTTCCAGGTCTTGACCGACTGCACGACCCGGGTCGCCAAGGGCGATGTGGTGGTCGTGTGCGGCCCGTCCGGTTCCGGCAAGTCGACCCTGATCAAGACCGTCAACGGCCTGGAGCCGTTCCAGAAAGGCTCCATCACCGTCGATGGCGTGTCGGTCGGCGATCCGAAGACCAATCTGTCGAAACTGCGCGCCCGCATCGGCATGGTGTTCCAGAACTTCGAGCTGTTCCCGCATCTGTCGATTACCGAGAACCTGACCATCGGCCAGATCAAGGTGCTGGGGCGCAGCGTCGATGAAGCGCGCACCCGCGGCCTGAAATATCTGGACCGGGTCGGCCTGATCGCGCAGAAGGACAAATTCCCCGGCCAGCTGTCCGGCGGCCAGCAGCAGCGCGTCGCGATTGCGCGCGCGCTGTCGATGGACCCGATGGCGATGCTGTTCGACGAGCCGACCTCGGCGCTCGATCCCGAGATGATCAACGAGGTGCTCGACGTGATGGTCGGCCTGGCGCACGAAGGCATGACCATGATGGTGGTCACCCACGAGATGGGTTTCGCCAAGAAAGTCGCGAACCGCGTGATCTTCATGGATCAGGGCCGCATCATCGAAGATTGCAGCAAGGACGAGTTCTTCAACACCCAGCGTTCCGCGCGTGCGGCAGACTTCCTGGCGAAAATCATTCACTGATCAGGTCCGACCAAAATCACCAAAGGCCGGCCGCATTCTGTGCCCGGCTTTTGGTTTTTATGGGGGTATAGGCAAAAACAATGCCGTTCCCGCACATGATCTCTGGGTTAATAAAAATACCCCTATGAGTATGCTGAAGCGCCGCGGCCCGCATCCTGGCGGGTCAGAGCGGAATCGCAGCCGGATTTTCGAAACACGGGCAGGCGGGTAAAATGGCGCTATTCGACTGAAAGAGCCATCATGCCACATCACACCATCAACACCCTGACCATCACCCGCCCCGACGACTGGCATCTGCATCTGCGCGACGGCGCGGCGCTGGCGTCCGTGCTGCCGCATACCGCGCGCCAGTTCGGCCGCGCGATCGTGATGCCGAACCTGCGACCGCCGGTCACCACCGTCGAGCAAGCCGCCGCGTATCGCGCGCGCATCATCGCCGCCTTGCCGCAGGGCATGCAGTTCGAGCCTTTGATGACGCTGTATCTGACCGACAACACGCCGCCGGACGAAATCCTGCGCGCTAAAGACAGCGGCTTCATCCACGCGGTCAAGCTGTATCCGGCCGGCGCCACCACCAATTCCGATGCCGGCGTGACCGATCTGGCCAAGTGCACTAAGACGCTGGAAACCATGCAGGAGATCGGCATGCCGTTCCTGGTGCATGGCGAAGTGACCGATGCCGAGATCGACATCTTCGATCGCGAAGCGGTCTTCATCGAGCGCGTGCTGCAACCGCTGCGCCAGGCGATGCCGGCGCTGAAAATCGTGTTCGAGCACATCACCACCAAGGACGCCGCGCAATATGTGAGTGAGGCGGACGGCCCGATCGCGGCCACCATCACCGCCCATCATCTGCTGTACAACCGCAACGAGATCTTCAAGGGCGGCATCCGGCCGCACTACTATTGCCTGCCGGTCCTCAAGCGCGAGGAACACCGCCAGGCGCTGGTCGCGGTCGCCACCAGCGGCGACGAGCGCTTCTTCCTCGGCACCGATTCCGCGCCGCACCCGAAAGGCCTGAAAGAGCACGCCTGCGGTTGCGCCGGCTGCTACACCGCGCTGCACGCGATGGAGCTGTATGCGCAAGCGTTCGACCAGGCCGGCGCGCTCGACAAGCTGGAAGCGTTCGCCAGCTTCAACGGCCCGGCGTTTTACGACTTGCCGCGCAATACGGGAACGGTGACGCTGCAGCGCGAGAGCTGGACGCTGCCGGCCGAATTGCCGCTGGGCGACGCCACCATCGTGCCGCTGAACGGCGGTGAAAGCATAGACTGGAAACTGCTGTAAGACCGTTAGTCGGGGCGTTTTCCGGATTGTTCCGAGACTGAAAAAAGCCCGCCGAAGTCTTGTGACTCGGGCGGGCGGAATCAATAGCGTGATTGCTTAAAACGAGTGCCGCACGCCAAGGTTGAATGCTTTATCTCCGGTGCCGGTGTCGGTGGCGTTGCCTACCTTGAAAGTCGCACCATTGCTGTTACTGATATGCGCGTAAGACGAGTACAGATCGGTGCGCTTGGATAGGCTGTAGATGTAGCCGATTGCCCATTGGTTAGCATCCTTGTTGGCCGCAGTCTTGTCGTTATGGCGGATGTAGGATGCCAGCACCTTGCTGGCGCCAAACGGGACGGTCACACCTGCAATCGCATCATTGCTGTCTGCGGTGCCAGTGCCTTTATTGACGGCATAGCCAAGACTCGCTTTGGCAAGGCCGAAGTCATAACTGCCTGTCAGCAAGGTATTGCTGGTCTTGTCGGTGGCGGCAGCATTATTCAGTTGATTATGCGCCAGTTTGACATTCAACGCGTTCTGAACGTAGCCGATCGCGGCGCCGAGATTACGACTCTTTGCGCTGTCGCCGGCAACTTCCCCGAAGCCATAGGCGGCATCTGCGGAAAAACTACCGAATGATGGTGTCACGTATTCAATCATGTTATTGACGCGGGTGTTGGTTGCCATGAGGTTGCCAGCTCTCCCGGCCAGACCGGCAGCGAACGGGTCAGCCACGTCGCGCAGCACCTTGTAATAAGGAGAGTATTGACGGCCGAGGGTGACCGCACCGACATTGCCGGACAAGCCGACGTATGCCTGGCGGCCAAACAACAAGCCGCTTTGCCCTGCGACGCCGGTGTCGGGATTGAAGCCGTTCTCGATGACGAAATTGGCAGACAAGCCCGCCGCCAAGATCCTCTTTGCCCTTGAACCCGAGGCGGGAGCCGGATGCGATGCCGCCACTCAGATTGTTGACGCTGCCTGTGCCGCCGCCGCTTTCGTGCACCAGGCCGGCATCGACGATGCCGTAGATGCTGACACTTGACTGAGCAAAAACTGCTCCGGAGGAAAGGCCGATCAGTGTAATGGCGATCGATGATTTTTTCATATGATGTCTCCTGGTGGTTGATTGATTTTTTAGGTATTGCTGATGCGCTGGACGAACGAATCCCTGGTTCGTCCAAAGCGAACTTCACACTGCGTGATGCTGGTTTTTACTGCGGAAGTCCGGGCATTGCTGCCCGGATTGGTTTGGATTATTTTTTGATCACTTTCTGGTCTATCCTGCGCAGCACGCGGTCGACCATCACGCCGGCCTGGCCGAGGTAGTTCGCCGGGTCGCACAATTTGGCCAGCGCGGCGCGGTCGATGTGTTGGGTAATTTCGGCGTGCTCGGCCAGCAGGTCGAGCAGCGGGCGATTCTCCTTGATCGCCTCGCGGCAGATGTCGTAGACGAGGTCGTGCGCATATTCGCGGCCGATGTACGGGCCGAGCCCCATCATCACCGCCTCCGACATCACCAGCCCGTTGGTCATGTCGATGTTGGCGCGCATCTGCGCTGGTCATCGACTTCCAGCCCCTCGAGCACGAAGCGCGTCTGCTTCAGCGCGCCCGCCATCAGGCAGAACATCTCCGGCAGCACGATCCATTCGATCTCCCACGGGCCGGTCGAGCGTTCGTGGTCGGCGATCATCGCGTCCATCAGCGCGGCCGCGTGCTGGCGCACCACCTGATACTGCGCGTGGATGTAGCAGGACGAGATCGGGTTGCGCTTTTGCGGCATCGTGCTGCTCGAGCCGCGGCCGTGCGCGAACGGCTCGAACACCTCGCCCACTTCGGTCTGCATCATCAGCTTCACGTCCATCGACGATCTTGCCGAGCGTGCCGCCGACGAGGCCCAGGAAGCAGCCGACTTCGGCGATGTTGTCGCGCACCGTATGCCACGCGATCTCCGGCTGGCCGAGGCCGAGCTCCTCCATCAGGCCGGCCTGCGTTTCCATGGCCGCCGATTTCGAGCGACGCCAGCGTGCCGCACGCGCCGCCGAATTCGCCGACCAGCACGCGCGGCCGCAGCTGCTGCCAGCCGCTCGCGATGGCGCTCGACGGCGCAGGAGGCCGGCCATCTTGTAGCCGAAGGTGATCGGCATCGCCTGCTGCAGGTTGCTGCGGCCGATGACCGGCGTGTCGCGATAGCGCCGGGCGAGCTCGGCCAGCGCAGCCGGAGATCGCCGCCAGGTCGCTGTCGACGATCGCCAGCGCCTTCGCGGATCTGCAGCACGGTCGCGGTGTCGGTGATGTCCTGCGTGGTGGCGCCCCAGTGGCAGTATTCGCCCAGCTTGTCGCGGCACAGCGCGTTGAGCTGCGAGACCACGCCGAGGATCGGGTAGCCGATGCGCTCGGTCTGCTCGGCCAGCTTGTCCATGTCGATCTTGTCGATGTCGCAGTTGCTCACGATCTCGTCGGCGGCTTCTGCGGGATGATGCCGAGGCGGCCCTGGACGATGGCCAGCGCGCGCTCGATGTCGAGGTACTTTGCGCGTGCGGTTCTCGTCGGACCAGACGTGGCGCATCGCGTCGGTGCTGAAGATGTTGCCGAAGATGCGGAGTCGATGATGGTTGCGGCCATGATGCTATCTCCTGATGTTAGGTTGATGATCGAGTGTGTCACTGTAAATCGGCTGAGCGATCAGGCCGGCATGCCGTTCGAGAATGGCCTGGGCCTTCAGCATCACCGGCCGGTCGACCATCCTGCCGTCGACCTGGACCGCGCCCGTTCCGCGCCTCGGCGGCGGCAAGCACGCGCTGCGCCCACGTCGATCTCGTCGGCGCTGGGCGCCAGCGCGCGTGCAGACGGCGGCGACCTGCCGCGGGTGGATGCACAGCTTGGCGCCGAAGCCGAAGGCGCGCGCGAACGCCGAGGTCGGCCAGCAGCGCTGCTCGTCGTCAGATGCGGCGTGACGCCGGCGATCGGCGACGCCAGTCCGGCCGCGCGCGAGGCGAGCGCGATGCGGCCGCCGGGTAGATCAGCCCGCGCTCGTCGCCCGACAGGTCGAGGTCGACGCCGTAGTCGAGCGTGCCGAAGGCCAGGCGCTGCACGCCGCGGCGCGCGGCGATGGCGTCGCACGTTGAGCACGCCGCGCGCGATCTCGATCAGCGGCAGCACGCGTCCGTCTGGCGGCAAGCGCCGCCATGCACGCGGTCGATCTGGCCGGCGGCTTCCGCCTTGGGCAGCATCACGCGCGCGGATGCCGGCGCTGCGCAGCAGCGCCAGGTCGGCGTCGAACCAGGGCGTGGCCGCATCGTTGATGCGCACCACCGATGCGCTCGGCCAGCTCGTGCTGCGACGCGCATCCATTCGCCGATGCGCTGCGCGCGCTGCGCCTTGTCGCGCGGCGCCACCGCATCCTCGAGATCGAGGATCACGGCGTCGGCGCCCGACGGCCAGCGCCTTGTCGAAGCGCTCGGGCCGGTTGCCGGGCACGAACAGGTAGGCTGACCGGCAGCATCGTCGGCATGCTGGCGGCGTTCATAGTCGCCTTCTCGGCGCGCAGTCGCGCGATGCGCTCGGTCGAGTAGCCCGAGGCGGCCGAGGATCGCGTCGGTATGCTCGCCCAGCGCGGGCACGCATCCATGCGCGGCTCGCCTCTCCTCCCACGAGCCGGGCGGCAGCAGCGCGGGCACCGGGCCGGCCGGCGTATCGACTTCGCGCCAGCGGTTGCGCGCCTGCAGCTGCGGATGCTCCCACACGTCGTGCATGTGTTGACCTGCGCGTTGGCGATCTGCGCCTCGTCGAGCCGCGCTGACCACCTGCTCGGCGGTCAGCGCGGCGAAGGCGTCGACGATGAGCGCGCGCAACTCGTCGCGCGCGGCGCTGCGCTTCGAGTTGGTGGCGAAGCGCTCGTCGGTGGCCAGCTCGGGCTGCAGCAGCACCTTGCTCGCAGAACACCGCCCACTCGCGCTCGTTCTGCAGGCCCAGCATCACCACCTTGCCGTCGCCGGCCGGGAACGGGCCGTACGGATAGATCGTCGCGTGGCTCGCGCCGGTGCGCGGCGGCGGCGCGGCGCCGTCGAACGCGTAGTACAGCGGATAGTTCATCCACTCGACCAGCGATTCGAGCATCGAGATGTCGATGTGCTGGCCGCGGCCGGTCTGCTGCGCGATGCATCAGCGCCGCGAGGATGTTGTGTAGGCGTACATGCCGGCGGCGATGTCGGCGATCGACGGCCCGGCCTTCGACGGCTCCTCCTCGGTGCCGGTGACCGACACAAATCCCGATTCGCTCTGGATCAGCAGGTCGTAGGCCTTCTTGTCGCGGTACGGGCCGTCGTTGCCGTAGCCGGAAATGTCGCAGACGATGATGCCGGGCTTCTCCGCCGCCAGCGCCTCGTACGACAAGCCCGAGGCGCGCCGCCGCGCCGGGCGCCAGGTTCTGCACGACGACGTCGGCTTGCTTCGCAGGATCAGCCGCTTCAGGATCGCCTGCGCTTCCGGATGCTTGACGTCGAGCGTCAGGCTTTCCTTGGAGCGGTTGGTCCAGACGAAATGCGAGGCGAGGCCGCGCACGCGCTCGTCGTAGCCGCGCGCAAAGTCGCCGACGCCGGGGCGCTCGATCTTGATGACCCGCGCGCCGAGATCGGCGAGCTGGCGCGTGGCGAACGGCGCGGCGATCGCGTGCTCCAGCGTGACGACGGTGATGCCTTCAGGGGTCTCATGGCGTGTCTCCTGATCGACTCAACGACATCGCGTGGCGTCCATCGTCAGCCAGCCTTCGTGGTCCCTCGCCCACAGCCGGACCGTCTTGCCGTCCGGCTGCGGCTCGCCGCAGACGAAGAAGGGGTTGATGTCGAACACCGGGCGCACCGCCCGGAATTCGTAGCGCGCACGTCCGCGTCCGGCAGCTGCGTGGCGCAGCAGGTCGAGCAGCAGCGTCGCGATCAGCGGGCCGTGCACGATCAGGCCCGGATAGCCTTCGACCTCGGTCACGTAGCGGCGGTCGTAGTGGATGCGGTGGCCGTTGAAGGTCAGCGCCGAGTAGCGAAACAGCAGCACGTCGTCGGGCACCGACTTGCGCTCCCAGGCCGCTGCCGGCGGGCGCGGCCTTGCGGCGGCGGCGCCACGTCGTCCGGCTTCGCCGCCTCGCGGTAGACGATGTCGTGGAACTCGGTCAGCGCGACGTCCGCTTCGCCGTTGCGGCGGATCTCGTGGCGCACCTTGACGAACACCAGCGGGCCGGTGCGGCCCGCTCTTTTCCGTCACGTCGTGCGATCGTCGAGGTGCGCGTCAGCGCGTCGCCGACGCGCAGCGGCTGGTGGAACTCGAACTGGCTGCCCGCCCACATGCGCCGCGGCAGCGGCACCGGCGGCAGGAAGCCGCCGCGCTTCGCGTGGCCGTCCGGGCCGATCTCCGACTGCCGGTGCAGCGGCAGGAAATAGAGCCAGTGCCACAGCGCCGGCAGCGGCGTCCCGGCGCGGCCGCTCGGCTGGCCGGTCGAGCGTCGCCGACAGCGCCGCGTAGGGCGTCGCCGTAACCACGTCGGAAACGGACTCGCTTTTGCCTATCCATTGCTTCAAGTTCATGATTTTATCGACGGTTGTTGTTCATTCCAGAGCGCCTCCGGCGACGATCCCGTTACCGATACTCGGGCCGGAAATTTTCTTGCCATAGACAGAGTTTCGCGCTAAGGTATTGATTTGTATATTGCAAATTTTCTTTTGATTGATGCGCCATGAACATGAATTTTGACCTTGCAGATCTGCGTGCCTTCGTCGCAGTAGCGGAACTCAACAGCTTTCGCGCGGCGGCCGAATCGATCCATCTGTCGCAGCCGGCGCTGAGCCGGCGCGTCGAAAAGCTTGAATCCGCGCTCGGTGTCAGGCTGTTCGAACGCACTACGCGCAGCGTCAGCCTGACGGCGGTCGGGCGGGATTTTTCGCGCAAGGCGCGCTCGCTGCTGGACGATCTGGAAAACTCACTGCTCAGCATGCACGCAGATAGCAGCGTCGCAATTGGGCGAAGTGGTGATTGCCTGCATACCGTCGGCGGTCTACTACTTCTTGCCGAAGGTGCTGCGGGATTACCACGAGCAATACCCGCGGATAAGGGTGCGGATCATCGACGATAGTGCCAATGCGGTGCTGGAAATCGTGGCGCGTGGCGAGGCGGATTTCGGCATCAATATCATCGGCATCCAGGAGCCGGAGATCGAGTTCAAGGTGATTCTGAAGGAGCCTTTCGTGCTGCATGCCGGCGCGACCATCCGCTCGCAGGCCAAGCGCAAAGTCACCTGGGCCGAACTGGGTCAATATGATTTCATGACGGTCGACAAGAGCACCGGCAATAGGCTGCTGGTCGATCTGGCACTAGCCAATACGAATATGAGGCCGAGCTGGTGCTTCGAGGCGAAGCATATGTCGACTTGCTGGGTTTGGTGGAGGCAGGACTGGGAGTGGCGCGGTCCCTCGTCTGTCGATGCCGCAGGGTGAGCATGCGACGCTGGCGATGGTGGAACTGGTGGAGCCGACGTGGAACGGACGTAGGCCTGATACGCCGGCGCGGCCGCGAATTGACGCCAGCGGCACGCAAATTATACGAGTTGATCGAAAAAACCTGGCCGCGGCAATGCGGCAATAATCATAGCCGCGATTCTCCGTAAGTCAGACAAAGGGCGGCGCAGCACTCAGACGACTACTCTGAGTATATTCTGCTGAAGAGATGCTTCTTCAATTTCATGCATCCTTGGACTTCTTCAACCTCGACGAATCCTTGATTCAGTTCGCGACTGAGCATAGTGCGATCGCAAGCGCCCTCCCACAAAGATACCACCACGGTGGCAACCGCATTGCTGACCAAGCTGGTAAGCGCACGGCTTCGGACATGAAGCGGTCGATGCCGACAATTAACGCCACGCCGGCGACTGGGATTTCCGGCATGACGGTCAGGGTAGCGACCAGCGCGACAAACCCGCTTCCGGTAACGCCGCAGCACCCTTGGAAGTGAGCAGCATGACGGCGAGCATCGCGAGAATCTGGCCGATCGATAAGTGGATATAGCACGCCTGTGCAATGAAAACCGTGCCAGCGTAGATAGATCGCGCTGCCGTCAAGGTTGAACGAATATCCCATCGGCAGAACCAGGCCCGAAACACTCTTTTTGCAACCGAGCTGTTCCAGCTTCATCAGCATGCGCGGCAACACAGGCTCGGTAGACGAGGTGCCGAGCACAACGATCAGCTCTCCTTGAAGTAGCGCAGTATCTTCAACAGACTGAATCCATGCAGCCGGGACAGAGTACCAAGAATGACCAACACAAAGAACAGGCAGGCGGCGTAAAAAGTAGCAATCAGCAAGCCGAGGGAGCTGATGGATTGGATGCCGTATTTACCTACGGTGAAAGCCATGGAGCCGAAAGCGCCCAACGGCGCCAGTTTCATCAAGAAGCCGAACACGGTGAACAGAACGTGCGAGAAGGATTCGATCCACAAGGAGAGGCTTGACGATCGCGCCAGTGCGTGTGAGTCCGAACCGATCAGTATGGCGAGCAAAAGGACCGGCAAGACTTCGCTTCGGCAAAGGCGCCGAAGAAGGAATCGGGATGATATGCATGAGGAACGAGACGAACCTGGCGCGCGGTCTTGACGTATTTGCTGCGACCGATGGGTCAAGCAGCGCAGGATTCACATGCATGCCGACGCGGGCTGAATCAGATAGACAGCCGCCAGCCAGTGATCAGCGCGATGAAGTAAAAGATAAAACAGGCCATGCCTTGACCATCGTCTGACGACCTCTTCAAATCGCTCATTTTTGCAGCGAAGCGTGATCGTGCAAAAGACGATCGGTGCGATCATCATTTGATGAATTTGACGAAGCATCGCGAGCGGTTTCAGTGAGGAGTAAATGGGTTAGAAATGGAGAGCAATGTGCGCTAAGCAATAAATATTGGAAATATAGCGATTTGTAATAGGGGTTTGCTTTTATTTTGTTTAAAACTATTTTCCATATACCCAAACCCCCATTAATATGGTCTGTCCGGTGGGCGTGGCAGCAAATCTGTCGGGCCCACGAAAGAAAATATTATGGATGGTATTTTAAAAAAAAAAAAAAAAAAAAAAAAAAAAAAAAAAAAAAAAAAAAAAAAAAAATCGTAAGCATAGCCCAATGAAACCGTGCGGGAAATGACGCTGTATTTATTTTTTTTTTTTTTTTTTTTTTTTTTTTTTTTTTTTTTTTTTTTTTTTTTTTTTTTTTTTTTTTTTTTTTTTTTTTTTTTTTTTTTTTTTTTTTTTTTTTTTTTTTTTTTTTTTTTTTTTTTTTTTTTTTTTTTTTTTTTTTTTTTTTTTTTTTTTTTTTTTTTTTTTTTTTTTTTTTTTTTTTTTTTTTTTTTTTTTTTTTTTTTTTTTTTTTTTTTTTTTTTTTTTTTTTTTTTTTTTTTTTTTTTTTTTTTTTTTTTTTTTTTTTTTTTTTTTTTTTTTTTTTTTTTTTTTTTTTTTTTTTTTTTTTTTTTTTTTTTTTTTTTTTTTTTTTTTTTTTTTTTTTTTTTTTTTTTTTTTTTTTTTTTTTTTTTTTTTTTTTTTTTTTTTTTTTTTTTTTTTTTTTTTTTTTTTTTTTTTTTTTTTTTTTTTTTTTTTTTTTTTTTTTTTTTTTTTTTTTTTTTTTTTTTTTTTTTTTTTTTTTTTTTTTTTTTTTTTTTTTTTTTTTTTTTTTTTTTTTTTTTTTTTTTTTTTTTTTTTTTTTTTTTTTTTTTTTTTTTTTTTTTTTTTTTTTTTTTTTTTTTTTTTTTTTTTTTTTTTTTTTTTTTTTTTTTTTTTTTTTTTTTTTTTTTTTTTTTTTTTTTTTTTTTTTTTTTTTTTTTTTTTTTTTTTTTTTTTTTTTTTTTTTTTTTTTTTTTTTTTTTTTTTTTTTTTTTTTTTTTTTTTTTTTTTTTTTTTTTTTTTTTTTTTTTTTTTTTTTTTTTTTTTTTTTTTTTTTTTTTTTTTTTTTTTTTTTTTTTTTTTTTTTTTTTTTTTTTTTTTTTTTTTTTTTTTTTTTTTTTTTTTTTTTTTTTTTTTTTTTTTTTTTTTTTTTTTTTTTTTTTTTTTTTTTTTTTTTTTTTTTTTTTTTTTTTTTTTTTTTTTTTTTTTTTTTTTTTTTTTTTTTTTTTTTTTTTTTTTTTTTTTTTTTTTTTTTTTTTTTTTTTTTTTTTTTTTTTTTTTTTTTTTTTTTTTTTTTTTTTTTTTTGCCATATACCCCTATTATAATATGGTCTGTATTTTTTTATTTTTTTTTTTTTTTTTTTTTTTTTTTTTTTTTTTTTTTTTTTTTTTTTTTTTTTTTTTTTTTTTTTTTTTTTTTTTTTTTAATAGCCGATCGTGATCAAGTTCAGCCACGTGGTAGCCCAGCACACCCCAAGGGGCAGGCCGCCGATTACTTCAAAAAACTGGCGGAGGAGCGCACCCACGGGCGTGTCAAGGTCGAGGTCTACCCGAACAGACAGCTTTACAAGGACAAGGAGGAGATGGAGGCTCTGCAGTTGGGCGCCGTGCAGATGCTCGCTCCGTCACTCGCGAAGTTCGCGCCGCTGGGCGTGAAGGATTTCGAACTTTCGACCTCCCGTTCATCTTCGACAACTAAGGAACCTGCACAAGATCACCCAAGGGGCCGCTAGGCCAAGAACTGCTTAAGAAGCTCGAGCCCAAGGGCACTTCGGCCTGGCTTACTGGGATAACGGCTTCAAGCGTGATGAGCGCCAACAAGCCGCTGCATCAAGCCGGCAGACCTCAAAGGGCAGAAGATGCGCATCCAGTCCGTTCAAAGTGCTCGACGACGCAGATGAATGCGCTCCTTGGGGCCAATCCCGAAGTCCATTGCCTTCTCGGAGGTGTACCAGGCCCTGCAGACCGGCGTCGTCAACGGCACAGAAAACCCCCCTTCCAACCTCTACACCCAAAAGAAATGCATGAAGTGCAGAAACACGTGACCCTCTCCGACCACGGTTACCTGGGGTATGCGGTCATCGTGAACAAGAAGTTCTGGAGCGGACTCCCGGCAGACATCCGCGACCATCCTCGAAGGCGCCATGAAGGATGCCACACCAAGCCAACGAATATCGCCAAGAAGGACAACGACGAGGCCTGGACAGCAGTCAAAATGGCCGGCAACAACTGGGATCTACGTGCCTGACACCAGCCGAAGAGGCTCGCCTGGAAAAAGACCATGCGGCCGACACAAGGACAACATGGAGTCGACGCATCGGCAAGAATATTGATGCCGAGCCTTCTCAAGGAACTCTCCGGCATAGCCGCCAACTAACAGGCCTGAGCAGGAAATAATCATCACGCGTGGACAATGCCGGCGCCGCTTTTATATCGACCAGGATCCAACCATGAAATTTCTTGATCACCTGGAAGAATGGATCATCACCTTCCTCATGGGCGCTGCGACGCTGATCATCTTTCGTGGCGGTCGTTCACCGCTACGGCTCGGGCTTGCCGATCCCGGGCCTGCAGGACTGGCTGCTGCCGCTCAACATGAGCTGGGCGCAGGAACTGTCCATCATCATGTTCGTCTGGATGGCCAAGTTCGGCGCCGCCTACGGCGTGCGCACCGGCATCCACGTCGGCGTCGATGTGCTGATCAACCGGCTGAACGACAAGATGCGCGCCAAGTTCATCGTCTTCGGCCTGCTGCGCCGGCGCCCTCTTTACCGGCATCGTCGCCACGCTGGGTGCCGCGCTTTGTCTGGGAACGGCACTATGCGTTTCCATGCTGGGCATGTCAGGACCTCCGAGGCCGACCACCCGGACCTGGAATGGCCGACCTGGATCGTCTATCTGCGCCATTCCGCTGGGCTCCTCCCTGATGTGTTTCCGCTTTCTGCAGGTGACTGGAGCTTTCTGAAGACCGGCGAACTGCCGCACCACGACCACGGCCATGTCGATGGCCTCGAGGAGGATGAGACGCCGGTCGATCTGAACTGGTATGAAGCCGACGACGACTGCCACCTGCACGACCTGATCCACAAGAAACTCGGCGCCGATGGCCAGAAGGGTATGCACCAATGAATGCCGCCATCATCTTCGTCCTGCTGCTGGCCTGATGCTGACCGGCATGCCGATCTCGATCTCGCTCGGCCTGACCGTGCTCTCCTTCCTGTTTACCATTACCGAGGTGCCGCTGGAATCGGTGGCGATGAAGCTGTTCACCGGCATCGAGAAGTTCGAGATCATGGCGATTCCGTTCTTCATCCTGGCCGGCAACTTCCTGACCCACGGCGGGGTGGCCCGGCGCATGATCAACTTTGCCTCCTGCATGGTCGGCCACTGGCATGGCGGCCTGGGCTTGGCCGGCGGTCATGGCCTGCGCCCTGTTTGCCGCCGTGTCCGGCTCCAGCCCGGCCACCGTGGTGGCGATCGGCTCGATCCTGCTGCCGGCCATGGTCAAGGCCGGGCTTCCCGAAGAGCTTCGGCGCCGGTGTCATCACCACCTCGGGCTCGCTGGGCATCCTGATTCCGCCCTCGATCGTCGATGGTGATGTATCGGTCGCGACCAACACCTCGGTCGGCGCCCTGTTCATGGCCGGCGTGGTGCCCGGCCTGATGCTGGCCACGCTGCTGGGCGGCGTCACCTGGTATCGCGCCAGGAAGTTCAACTATCCGCGCCTGCCGAAGGCCACCTGGGCCGAACGCTGGCAAGGCCTTTCGCGAAAGCGTCTGGGGCCTGCTGCTGATCGTGATCGTGATGGGCGGCATCTACAGCGGCATGTTCACCCCGACCGAAGCGGCGGCCATGAGTGCGGTCTATGCCTTCTTTGTGGCGGTGTTCGTCTACAAGGACATGAACCTCAAGGACGTCCCGAAGGTGCTGCTCAACTCGGCCAACATGTCGGCCATGCTGCTCTACATCATCACCAACGCCGTGCTGTTCTCCTTCATCATGACCAACGAGCAACATCCCGCAGGCGCTGGCCGACTGGATGCTGGGCCATGGCCTGGGCATGATCACCTTCCTGCTGGCGGTCAACGTCATGCTGCTGCTGGCCGGCAACTTCATGGAGCCGTCCTCCATCATCCTGATCCTCGCGCCGATCCTGTTCCCGGTGGCGATGAAGCTGGGCATCGACCCGGTCCACTTCGGCATCATGATGGTGGTGAACATGGAAGTCGGCATGTGCCATCCGCCGGTGGGCCTGAACCTGTACGTGGCCAGCGGCATCACCAAGATGGGCATCACCGAACTGACGGTGGCGGTCTGGCCGTGGCTGCTGTCGATGCTGGTGTTCCTGGGCTGGTGACTTACTGTGCCCGCCATCTCCTTGTTCCTGCCCAGGATATTGGGGATGTTGTAGGGTTGGACAGCCTGCTCAGGCTGGCAACAAGCAGGGCGGCTCCCTCGGGAGCCGCTTTTATCGGTTAACACGACCAGTGACCAGGGGCTAGCAATGGAACTTCGACAGCTGCGTTATTTTGTCCGGATTGTTGAGCTCGGCAGCATGGGACGTGCTGCCCTTGAGCTGGGGGTCGTCACTTCGGCCTTGAGTCAGCAGATCAGTCGGCTTGAAAGCGAGCTGTCAACGCGCTTATTGCAGCGTTCTTCCAGCGGCGTGGTACCGACCGATGCCGGGCTGGCATTTTGGCGCCAGGCACAGCTTGCGATTCGGCATGCGGACGACGCGGTACGCGCAGCACGTCTGGCACGACTATCCGGTCATGTCTCGGTCGGCATGGCGCCGAGTACCGCGGCCGTCATGGGCTTGCCTTTTATGGCGGCAATGCGTGCACGCTACCCGGACGTACGGGTGCGCATGATCGAAAACCTGTCCGGCAACCTCGCATCCATGATCGGTTCACGGCAGCTGGATCTGGCGATCTTGTTCAATGCTGAAAGAGCCAGGAACTGGAGTTTGCTGCCGCTGCTTGAGGAAAAATTGTTCCTGATGGGCGCGCGCGGTCTTTCCGGATTGCCCGCGGCGGACAAGATCGGCCTCGAGCAATTGGGCAATTTGCCTTTGATACTGCCAAGCGCCTCACATGGGCTGCGTGCCATGCTCGACACCGCCTGCTCACATCTTCGCTGCGAACTGAACATTGCGTCAGAAATCGACGGCCTGGCCATGTTGATGGATGCAGTGCGTGCAGGTTACGGCGCAACGATCCAGCCTGGCGCGGCGATTGCACGACTGGTCGGCGAGCCGCTCGTCATGATTGAGATCGCTGACCCCACGGTTCACAGGACCAATCTGTTGGTGAGCCTGTCGGACGATGAACTCTCTCCGGCAGGACTCGCTGCCCGCGTCGTTCTCAACGATGTCGCGCGTTCGCTCGTCAAAGAGGGACGTTGGCTGGGGGCGACCCTTCACGAACACTGAAGACCTCTTGCCATATACGGTCTGGCGTCAGTCATTGATGCTGCGTACAGTTTCACTATCAACCTGGAGGCAATGCAGATGTTTGACGTTCTTGTAATTGGTGGTGGAAATGCCGCTCTGTGTGCTGCGCTGATGGCACGCGAGGCTGGCGCTACGGTGTTGTTGCTGGAAGCTGCGCCGCGTGCGTGGCGCGGCGGTAATTCGCAGCACACGCGCAATTTGCGCTGTATGCATGACGGGCCGCAAGACGTGCTTGTCGATGCCTATCCGGAAGAAGAATTCTGGCAAGACCTGCTGAAAGTGACCGGCGGCCTCACTGACGAGAAGCTGGCACGGCTCGTGATTCGCGCGTCGTCGACCTGCCGGCCCTGGATGCAAAAGCAAGGCGTGCGGTTCCAGCCGCCACTCTCAGGCGCGCTGCATGTCGCGCGCACCAATGCCTTCTTCATGGGCGGGGGCAAGGCGCTGGTCAACGCGTACTATCGCAGCGCCGAAAAACTGGGAGTGGAAATTCGCTACGACACGCCGGTGGAGGCCATCGAGCTGAAGGATGGTCGCTTCATTGCCGCATCGAGTGGCGCGCTGCGTTTCGAGGCGCGCGCCTGTGTGCTGGCTGCCGGCGGCTTTGAATCCAACCGCGAATGGTTGCGCGACGCGTGGGGCCAGAACGAGCGCGGCGAATGGCCGGCCGACAACTTTCTGATTCGCGGCACGCGGTTCAACCAGGGCGTGTTGCTGAAGTTCATGCTCGATGCCGGTGCCGATGCGATCGGCGACCCATCACAATCACACTGCGTCGCGATTGATGCGCGAGCGCCGCTATACGACGGCGGTATTTGCACCCGCATCGACTGCGTCTCGCTCGGTGTCGTGCTAAACCGGGATGCCCGGCGTTTCTACGACGAAGGGGAGGACTTCTGGCCGAAGCGCTATGCGATCTGGGGCCGGCTGGTCGCGCAGCAAGCCGGTCAGATCGGCTATTCGATTATCGATGCCAAGGCGATTGGGCGTTTCATGCCTCCGGTTTTTCCGGGCACCACGGCCGACTCGCTGCCGGAACTCGCGCGCAAGCTGGGTCTGCCCGAAGCGTCTTTCGTTCGATACCATCAGCGATTACAACGCTGCCTGTCGAGTCGGCACGTTCGATCACACCAGCCTCGACGATTGCCATACAGAGGGCTTGTCGCCAGCCAAGACCCATTGGGCGCGGCCTATCGATACCGCCCCGTTTTACGGCTACGCACTCAAGCCCGGCATCACCTTCACTTATCTGGGGCTGAAAGTGAACGACGAGGCTGCGGTGCATTTCGGCGGCAAGCCGAGCGACAACCTGTTCGTGGCAGGCGAAATGATGGCCGGTAACGTATTGGGTCAGGGCTACACGGCCGGGGTCGGCATGTCGATCGGCACCGCCTTCGGGCGCATCGCCGGAACGCAGGCCGCCAAAGCAGCACAACGAGGAAAAAATCATGCACCAGCTTAATGCCTTAATTCGTGAAGCCAGTTCGCTAGGACAGGCGAGTCTACCGGTGGCCGCGACACTGACCGGCAGTGAAGCCGAAGTGGATCGGGTAGATGCAAATCTGCAACGCCTGTCGTTACTGCGAAGGTTTCTGCGCGGTCTTTCCGGCGATGACGCGCCGGCTTGAGTTCGCCAAGGCCGACATCAATTACCTGGCAAACCTGTGTCATAACTGTGGCGCCTGCTATCACGCCTGCCAGTACGCGCCGCCGCACGAATTTGCGGTCAACGTGCCGCAGGCGATGGCCAAAGTCCGTCTCGAAACGTATGCCGAGTACGCGTGGCCACCGGCGCTGGGCGCGCTCTACAAACGCAACGGCTTGACCGTGGCGCTCGCGATGGCCGCCGGTCTGGCACTGTTCCTGATTCTCGCGATCGTGCTCCGGGGCTCGCTCTTCCCCGGACCTCTGGCCGGCAACTTCTACGCGATCTTCCCGCACAACCTGATGGCGGCCATGTTCGGCACGGTGTTCGGATTTGCGGTGCTTGCGCTCGGCATCGGCGTGCGGCGGTTTTGGCGCGACATCTCGCCGGCTGACTTCTCCTCTGCGCCGGCGGTGGCCGAGGCGACCAGGAACGTGCTGACACTGACTTACCTCGACGGCGGGCATGGCGACGGCTGCAACGAATCGGACGACAGGTTCACCTTGGTGCGCCGCCGCTTCCATCACTTCACGTTCTACGGCTTCATGCTGTGCTTCGCCGCGACCTCGGTGGCGACGCTGTACCACTTCCTGCTGGATCTGCATGCCCCGTATGGGTTGACCAGCTTGCCGGTGATGCTCGGCATTCTCGGCGGGATTGGCCTGCTGATCGGGCCGGCCGGACTGCTGTGGCTGAATCTGCGTCGCGATCCAAACCCGGGCGACCCGCAGCAGCGACCGATGGACCGTGGCTTTATCGCCTTGCTGTTGCTGACCAGTTCGACCGGCTTGGCGCTGCTGGCATGGCGTGACAGCGCTGCGATGGCGTTGTTGCTGGCAGTGCACTTGGGCGTGGTGATGGCGCTGTTCGCGACACTGCCTTACGGCAAATTCGCACACGGCATTTTCCGCACTGCAGCATTGCTCAAGTCGGCCATCGAGAAGCGGCAGCCCAATCGCCTCAAACTCGGCGTTGAGTGAATCCCGGCTTGCGCGTTGTCGTACTCGATCCCATCAACCGGGCGGCTGCGCCGATAGCGGCAAGCTCGCCGTGTATCGCCAGTGCGTCTGACTCACGCCAGGGATGCCATTCGCTATAAAATTGCAATTTCACGGGCCGGCACCAGCACTTCTTGTCTGATCTCGTTCGGAAGTGGGCTCGCCGGCACTGTCAGTGCGTTTTACAGGGTTTTATATACTGGATTGAGTATTTTAAATACCTTAATGAATACGTGCGGCTAATGGGGTGTTTGGCTATATACTCCCGTAAAATTCATTTATAGTGAGCTTTTCTCAACAAGGTTCAACCGGCATGTCGCCGTCCTTTTACTCCTGCATCGACTGGTCCCGGCCATGGTATGCGTCGATTCACGCTGCCGCCCAACACATCATCGATGCGCCGGACTGGCGCGCGGCGCTCAATGGGCAGGCCGCCGGACTTGCCCTGACTAATCAGAGCGGTTTGCCCTTGTCGTTCGTGCCGCAGGAAATGCTGCCTGAGGGCATCGCCTACGAGGCTTTCATCGGTGCTGCAGCCTGCGTGCCGACGCGCGAGAATCTGCATGATTTCTTCAATGCGCTGGTCTGGCTCAGTTTTCCGCGCATCAAGCGCCAGCTCAATGCCTTGCAGGCGGCGCAGATCGCACTGGCCGGCGTGGGCAAGTCGCGCGGCCCGGCGCGCGATGCGGCCACCATCTTCGACGAGAATGCGGCGCTGATCGTGGTGCGCGATACCGCGCCGGGCAGGGCGCTGCTGGACGCGTTGCGCAGCCATCGATGGCAGGAGGCGTTCATCGGCCAGCGGGCGGCATTCGGCGCGGACGCCGAAGTCTGGCTGTTCGGCCACGCGCTGATGGAAAAACTGGTGTCGCCTTACAAGGCGATCACCGCCCATACCCGCGCGGTGCTGGTCGATGATGCGTATTTCGAACTGGATCAGGCGGCGCGGCGCGACTGGATCGACCGCCAGGTCGCCCGCGAGCTGGCCGCCGAAGGCTTGAGCGCAGCCTGTTTCACGCCGCTGCCGGTGCTCGGCGTGCCGCACTGGTGGCCGGGGCAGGATCAGGCGTTTTATGGCGATGCCAGCGTATTCCGGCCGCCAAGAACGGCGAGAATTCCGGCTTGAAATGCGCTATATTTATTAGCAGGACTTGCGCAAAATGCGCCGGAAGTTGTGGCCATGACTGACTTGCATGTTGTGCGGCATTGTTATCCACATTATCTGAGGTGAGCATGAAACGGGTGGTCGTGTATGCGTCGATCTTGCTGTCGCTGCTGAGCGCGCATGGGGTGCGTGCTGCCGACTTGAGAATCGACCCGCAGCAGAAAAAAAGCGGCAAGAGCAAGGCGGCCGAAAAGAGCAGCAGGCTGCTGATCCGGGTTGCAGACGGCGAATGGGGCGATGCCAGGCCGGAGGAAATCGAAACCTTGCTGTATGCGGTGGCCGATAAACTGCTGGTGCATTTTCCGGAGCGGCAACTCAATCCTATCGTCGTCTCGCCCACCCGTCAGGGTCCGATCGTGCTGTACCAGAAGGGGCCGGCCAATGAATACCAGGTCCATCTGGCGGCCAAAGGCAGGCGCTGGGCCGAGTTCGTCTACGAGTTTTCGCATGAACTGTTCCATATCCTGGCCAATTACGAGAATCACGCGCCGCCCAAAATGGCATCCCACCTGTGGTTCGAGGAAACCCTGTGCGAGACCGTTTCGCTGTATACGCTGCGGCAACTGTCGGCGAGCTGGGAGCTGTCGCCGCCGCGCGCGGAATGGGTTTCTTACGCGCCTGCGTTGAACGGGTTTACCGGGCGGGTGCTCAACGAGCCGCATCGGCAACTGCCGGCCGGCATGTCGCTGGCGCAATGGTTTCGTGAAAACGGGCCGCAGCTGCTGGAAAACCCATATCTGCGCGGCAAGAACGAGCTGATCGCCAATCTGTTCCTGCCCATCCTCGAGCATAACCAGGACTGGCAGGCGATCGGCTTCCTCAATCTCGACGCGCCGCAGCAGAGAATGGGGTTTTATGACTACCTCGCCAACTGGCACAGCAGGACGCCGCCGGAGCACCAGGAATTCACCCGTCTGGCGATGCGGATGTTCCAGTTCGATGCCCCCGAGAGCGGTGAGCGCAAACTGCTCAAGGCAGGAGTGTCAGCGCCGCTAGCGGATCAACTCGGCGCCGCCGGTTCCAGTCGGGAATAGGCAGATTCCATCCTGCTATTGTTGCAAAATTTCATTGTTTTATGCCTATTCGGGATGTATTGCTGCGCCTGAAACCCCATCGTTCAATCCGATTAGAGCTTGAATTGCCCGCTTTTCGGCCTAAAATTTGAGTGAGATTCGTTTTTATGCGACAGCTGGAAATCGACGTGATTGAAAGGCTGGTGTGGATTCTTGAGGATTGATGTAAGTTTTTTACAAAGAGTTGCGCATGTCTCACAGATAGCTTGCACTGAGATCGAACGGTTTCATGATGGCAAGCTGGAAAGCGGCTCTTTCAAGCGATGGTGCGCAAGGCAAGGTGACGGAGCCGCTGAATCAGGTGTTGTTTACTGGTTGGAGGCTAACATGAAAACCAGACTATTGATGGCTGCAGTGATTGCCTTATCCGGGATCGCTACAGTGGGTACCACTTTTGCAGATAGTCCTTCGGGCGAACCTACCGCGATATCGACCAAAACCCGTGCCGAAGTGAAGGCTGAACTGGAGCAAGCCCGTAGCGAAGGCTTGTTGATGAATTCGGGTGAGCATGGGTTCAGAGACGAATGGAGCGGGTCGAAGACGGGTGCGATGGGTGTCGCAGGTTCGCGCTATTCCAGCCGCACACGGGAAGAGGTCAGAGCTGAAGCGATTGATCATTTGAAAACCCATAAACTAGGTTTCGACGATATGTATGGCAGGTGAAACGGGTGTTTTCAATGCATGATGAGGAGTGGAGGCTGAACTAGCTGCAGGCTTGTATATTTTCTTTGTAGTAACAACTGAACTCCCGCGCGATGGCCGATTCCAGTCATGGCGCGGGAGTTTATACATGTATTTGTCATTTCGACCGTGGGGAGAGATCCTGGCCGTTCACGGCGCCGGGATTTCTGCCAAGTCCCTCAATCGCTAAGCGTGGACTGTTTTTCGATGACGAAAGCGGCAAAAGCGGCGGCCGGCAGCGGGCGGGAAAAATGGTAGCCTTGCGCCTGGTCGCAATCGAGCGCGCGCAGATGGGTCAGTACCCGGGTATTTTCCACCCCTTCCGCGATGGTCTGGAGTTTCAGGCTGTGCGCCATCTGGATGATCGCGCGCACGATGGCTTCGTCGTCCGGATTGTTGTCGATGTCGCGCACGAACGACTGGTCGATCTTCAGTTTGTCGAGGTTGAAGCGTCGCAGGTAGGCCAGGCTTGAATAGCCGGTGCCGAAATCGTCGATCGACAGTTTGATGCCGAGCGCCTTCAGGCGCCGGATCGTCACCAATACATTGTCGGTATCCTGGATCAGGATCGATTCGGTCAGTTCCAGTTCGAGCAGCGCGGGATCGAGCCCGCTTTCCTCCAGCGCCTGGCTGACGCTGCCGACCAGATCGCCACGCTTGAATTGAACAGCAGAAAGATTGACCGCAATCAGCAGTGGCGGCAAGCCGGCTTGCTGCCACTCTGCGGCCTGGCGGCACGCTTCGCGCAGCACCCAGTCGCCGATCTGGACGATCAGGCCGCTGTCTTCCGCGATCGGGATGAAACGCGCCGGCGGCACCAGGCCGAGGTCAGGGTGATTCCAGCGGATCAATGCTTCGGCGCCGATCAGCCGGTCGTCGCCGAGATTGATCTGCGCTTGGTAATACAGCGCGAACTCATCGCGCAGCAGTGCATTGCGCAAGCTGTTGCGCATCTGCAAAGTCTCCGCCGCATTGGCATTCATCTCGCTGGTATAGAAGCGGTAGGTATTGCGTCCGGCTTGCTTGGCATCGTACATCGCGGTATCGGCTTTTTTGAGCAGGGTATCGAATTCATTGCCATCATCCGGATAGACGGCGATGCCCATCGAAATGCTGGTGGAAAGCTCCTGGCCGTCGATTTCAAACGGATCTGCCAGCCGTTCCAGGATTTTTCCGGTGACCTGCGTGATGCATGTCGTAGTGTTGATGTCGGCCAGCAAAATCAGGAATTCGTCGCCGCCGTGGCGGCACACGGTGTCGGAGTCGCGCACGCTCATTTTCAGGCGGGCCGCGACGGCCTTGATCAGCTTGTCGCCGATCGGATGGCCCAGCGTATCGTTGACCGTCTTGAAGTTGTCGAGATCCATGAACAGCAGCGCCACCTTGGCGTTGCTGCGATGGGCATGGGCCATCGCTGTCTGCATCTGTTCCTTGAACAGGAAACGGTTCGGCAATGCAGTGAGCTGGTCGTGATAGGCCATGTACTGGATCTGGGTTTCTGCCGCCTTGCGTTCGGTGATGTCGGTAATCGAGCCGATATGGCCTGCCACGCTATCGGATACGTCCTTGACGAAGGATATCTGGCCCAGCACCCAGGTTTCCTTTTGGTCCGGACGCGCCAGCCGATATTCCAGCTTGAATAGCCGCCCCTCCTGGATCGCATTGGACCAGGCTTTCATCACCAGTTCCCTATCGTCAGGGTGGAGCGCATCGATCCAGCCATCGCCCAGCGCCTGCTGCTGCGACATGCCGGTGATTTCCAGCCATTTCTCGTTGACGTAGGCCAATGAACCGTCAGCCATGACTTCAAACACGCCGACCGGCGATGAGGTTACCAGTGCTTTGAAATGCTGCTGGCTGGCACGCAGCGAATCCAGGGTGGATTGCAGTTCCGCTGTTTTGCCATTGACGCGGCGTCTGAGCGCGCTGTTCCATATCAGCATCAATACGGCGAGCGATGCCACGCCCAGCAACCAGTAGACGATGGCTTTCCCGTATTTGAAGTCGGGTTCGCGGTGCAGCGGCGAACCCAGCCATTTTTGTTCAATTTGGGCGTACTCTTCGGCGCTGATGCGCTCGAATCCTTGCGCGATGAACTGATGCAGTGCCAGTTTTCCCTTGTGCGTCGCCCAGTGGAACTGGCCCGAGTAGAGCGAGGCGGAATATCTGAATTCGCTGGCGAGATTTCTCTTGTTCAGGAAATACAAGCGCAGGAGGCTTGTCCATGCAAAAGACTTTGACTTCGTTTTTTTCTGCTGCGGCAATCAGTGCCTCGTAGCTCGGATACGGCTTGAGGCTATTGATGCCGTGCTCCATCAGCCATTCAACGGCGGCGTCGCCTTCCTTCACGCCGACCGTAAATCCGTGCAGATTCTGGACCGAGGCGATGCCGCCGATGCTCTTGTGAAAAAAAATCGGTACTTCAAGCGTCGCGCCGGGTTTCGAGAAGTCGTACAGCAGCGCGCGGGCTTCGGTATGGAACATCGTATCGATCACGTCGGCATCGCCGGCCTGCATGATGCGCTGGGCTTTGGCCCAGTCGGTGGCTTCCAGCCTGACCTTGACCCCGGTTTTGCTGGCCCATAAATCCCAGCTGTCTTTCAGAATTCCCTGCAGATTGCCTTCGTTGTTGCGAAATATGTAGGGCGGATAGTTGTCATCCATGACCACCGTAATCGACTGCGGTGCGCTGCCCGATGCCTGTGCCAGGCTTGGGCGCTGCGCCCGGACCGGCATCAGGCATAACAGCAACATGGCAAAAACAGCAAATACGCCCAGCCGGCCAGGTCGGGAAGAGCGGGGCAGTTGCTGGTTTGCAATGTGAAATAGTGATAACAAAATGATATCGCTTTATCAGCAGCGATCCCGCCGGCGGATCGCTGGGTTGATGAGGTGTTTACTCGCATTGATTGTATTGTATTTTGGTAATATGTTTTTCTTGCTCCAGTAAATTTAGACAGTGGTGCCGGCAACACGAGCACCGTTGATTTCCTGAATATCAGGCGCTGCCGTTTCATCTACCAAAATTGCCCATGTCCCCGACCCGACTGATCCTGTTGACCCTGTTCGCGATGCTGTCTTTTGCCGGCAATTCGGTGCTATGCCGCCTTGCGCTGCGGCAGACCGCAATCGATGCCGCCAGCTTCACGACGATCCGTTTGCTGTCCGGGGCGCTGATGCTGGCCCTGCTGGTTCATTTTCGTCGTCCCGCTGCCACCGTGGCTGCCGGTGCGCCGGGCGGCAAGCGCGGCATCGGCGGCAACTGGCCATCGGCCTGTGCGCTGTTTGCCTATGCCGGCGGTTTTTCGTTTGCCTATCTGAGCTTGCCGACCGGCACCGGCGCCTTGCTGCTGTTCGGCGCGGTGCAGGCGACCATGATTTTGGCCGGATTGTGGTCCGGCGAGCGGTTCAGCGCGCGCCAGGCGGGCGGCTTGGCGCTGGCGCTGGCCGGGCTGGTCGCGATCATGCTGCCGGGTCTGTCGGCGCCGCCGCTGGGAGGTGCTTTGCTGATGTTGTCGGCCGGCATCGCCTGGGGCATCTATTCGCTGCGCGGGCGCGGCGTGGCCGATCCGGCCGGTGCGACGGCCGGCAACTTCTTGCGGGCCGCGCCCTTGTCGCTGCTGCTGAGCGCCGTGCTGCTGGCGCAACAGCAACTGGATCGCCTGGGTATGCTGTACGCAGTGCTGTCCGGCGCGCTTGCGTCGGGCATCGGCTATGCGGTCTGGTACGCGGCGCTGCGCGGACTGACGGCAACCCGTGCGGCATCGGTGCAATTGAGCGTGCCGGTCATCGCGGCGCTGGCGGGGGTGCTGTTCCTGCATGAGCCGATCAGCTTGCGCCTGCTGCTGGCCTCGGTGGCGATTCTGGGCGGGATTGCGCTGGTGGTGTTCGAGCGGCGGCCGGCCGCCTGATGGCCCCGATATGCCGCTATCGGGGCCGGTCTGGTTCTGCTTACTTCAAGTTGTAGAACGCATCACGCCCCGGATAGCTGGCGATGTCGCCCAGGTCTTCCTCGATGCGCAGCAGCTGGTTGTACTTCGCCATCCGGTCCGAACGCGACATCGAGCCGGTCTTGATCTGCAGCGCATTGGTGCCGACCGCGATGTCGGCGATGGTCGAGTCCTCGGTCTCGCCCGAGCGGTGCGAGATCACCGCGGTGTAGCCGGCGCGCTTGGCCATCTCGATCGCGGCGAAGGTTTCGGTCAGGGTGCCGATCTGGTTGATCTTGATCAGGATCGAGTTGGCGATGCCCTTCTGGATCCCTTCCTTCAGGATCTTGGTGTTGGTGACGAACAGGTCGTCGCCGACCAGCTGCACCTTCTGGCCCAGCGCCTTGGTCAGGATCGCCCAGCCTTCCCAGTCGTTTTCGCCCATCGCGTCTTCGATCGAGATGATCGGGTACTTGTCGCACCAGGTTTCCAGCAGGTTGGTGAATTCGGTGGCGGTCAGGGTCAGGCCTTCGCCTGCCAGATGGTATTTGCCGTCCTTGTAGAATTCGCTGGCCGCGCAGTCCAGCCCCAGTGCGATCTGGGTGCCCGGCTCGTAGCCGGCTTCTTCGATCGCCTGGATGATCAGCTTGATCGCTTCTTCATGGCTGGACACCGACGGCGCGAAACCGCCTTCGTCGCCGACCGCGGTGGTCAGGCCCTTGCCGTGCAGGATCTTTTTCAGCGTGTGGAACACTTCGGCGCCGTAGCGGATCGCTTCCCTGAAGCTCGGTGCGCCGAGCGGGATGATCATGAATTCCTGGATGTCGAGGTTGTTGTCGGCATGGGCGCCGCCGTTGATCACGTTCATCATCGGCACCGGCATCTGCATCGCGCCGGAGCCGCCGAAATAGCGGTACAGCGGCAGGCCGGCTTCTTCGGCGGCGGCCTTGGCCACTGCCATCGACACTGCCAGCATCGCGTTGGCGCCCAGGCGCGACTTGTTTTCGGTGCCGTCGAGGTCGATCAGCGTGCGGTCCAGGAACGCCTGTTCATTCGCGTCCAGGCCCATGATCGCTTCCGAGATTTCGGTATTGATGTGTTCGCAGGCTTTCAGCACGCCCTTGCCGAAGTAGCGGCTCTTGTCGCCGTCGCGCAGTTCGATCGCTTCGCGCGAGCCGGTCGAGGCGCCGGACGGCACTGCCGCGCGGCCCATCACGCCGGATTCCAGCAGGACGTCGCATTCGACGGTAGGGTTGCCGCGTGAATCGAGTATTTCGCGGCCGATGACATCAACGATTGCGCTCATGAGTTTCATTCCTGTTGTTAGGTTAGGTATTGTAGGGCGGGTGCAACCCGCGCATTGACCGATGAGCGCGAGGATGCGGCTGCACACTTTTCGTCGCATAATACGGCTTGATCAGCGTTCGCCGATGCGCATGATCTTCAAGGCGTTGGTGCCGCCGACCTGGCCCATCGGATCGCCCCAGGTGACGACGATCAGGTCGCCGTTTTGCACGATGCCTTTGGCCAGCAGCATCTCTTCGGTCGCCTGCAACACCACTTCGCTGTCGTTCGATGGCACCACGCCCAGCGTGCGCACATTGCGGTACAGCGCGACCTTGCGCTGGGTGGCAACGCTGGAGGTGATCGCGAAAATCGGGATGTCGATGTTGTTGCGGCTCATCCACAGCGCGGTCGAGCCGGATTCGGTCAGTGCGGCAATCGCCTTCACGCGCAGGTGATGTGCGGTAAACAGCGCGCCATACGCGATCGATTGATCGATGCGGGTGAAGGTGACATTGAGGAAATCGGCATCGAGCTTGCAGACGTCCGATTTTTCCGCTTCCAGGCAAATCGCCGCCATCGCGGCGACCGTTTCCAGCGGATATTTGCCGGATGCGGTTTCGGCCGAGGTCATCACCGCATCGGTGCCGTCCAGCACCGCATTCGCGACGTCGGACACTTCGGCCCGGGTCGGGATCGCATTGACGATCATCGACTCCATCATCTGGGTCGCGGTAATGGCCAGCTTGTTGGACGCGCGCGCCATCTTGATCATGCGCTTTTGCAGGCCGGGCACTGCCGCGTTGCCGACTTCGACCGCCAGATCGCCGCGCGCGACCATGATGCCGTCGGATGCGTCGATGATTTCCTGCAAGGCCGGGATCGCTTCGGCGCGTTCGATCTTGGCGATCATCAGCGGCTTGTGGTCATACGCTTCGCCGGCGATGTTCGCCAGCTGGCGCGCCATTTCCATGTCGGTCGCGTTTTTCGGGAACGAGATCGCGACATAATCGGCCTGGAAGCTCATCGCGGTCTTGATGTCTTCCATGTCCTTGGCGGTCAGCGCCGGCGCCGACAGCCCGCCGCCCTGGCGGTTGATGCCCTTGTTGTTCGACAGCACGCCGCCGATCTTGACCGTGGTGTGGATCGCGCTGCCGACCACCTTGTCGACCACCAGCACGATCAGGCCGTCGTTGAGCAACAGCACGTCGGCCGGCTTCAGGTCGCGCGGCAATTCCTTGTAGTCGAGGCCGACGCGTTCCTGGTTGCCCAGTTCGCAGGCGGCGTCGAGAATGAATTGATCGCCTTCGACCAGTTCGATCTGGCCGTTCTCGAACTTGCCGACCCGGATCTTCGGTCCTTGCAGGTCGGCCATGATCGCCACTTCGCGGCCGCAAGCGGCTGCCGCCTGACGCACCAGGCTGGCGCGGTCGATATGGTCCTGTGCCTTGCCGTGCGAGAAATTCAGGCGCACCACGTCCACCCCGGCCGCAATCATGCGGGTGAGCGTGTTCAGGTCGCTGGAGGCGGGGCCGATGGTGGAAACGATTTTGGTGGCGCGGGTCAGGGTCATAGCGGGACTTCCTTAGGATGGGCCGCAAGCGACGCTCACGGATGTAGTAATATTTCAGTAAAAAATACAATTTAGCTGATCGCGATAGTACATCATGCTTCAAATGTAGTAAATATACATATAATTATTATTTTGGCGCTTCGAGCGTTTCCGTAGCGCAGGCCTGTGCGGTGGCCGCCAAGGAGGGCGGATGCGACCCGGGATTGCCCGATAGCGCGGCTTGCACCCGCCCTGCAAGGTGGCAATTGCGATCCCGAAATGACACCGTCAAAGCGATCATTTCAGGGGGGTATGGTCATAAATAGTGGCATTCCCGCACGGGTTCATTGGGCCTTTAAAAATACACGGGGGAGTAATTATTTTGCCTCTAAACCGGCTTGAGCTGCCCGATCGCGCGTTTCCCAGCGCTGCATCAGCGCCTGGGCCTGATCGCGGCTGATCGCCGGCTCGAACACGCGGTCGACCCGCCATTGCGATGCCAGCTCTGCGGTGTCGCGGTACACGCCTGTGGCCAGGCCGGCCAGGTAGGCGGCGCCGAGCGCGGTGGTTTCGGTGACTTGCGGCCGCAGCACCGGGATGCCGAGCAGGTCGGCCTGAAATTGCAGCAGCAGCGCATTGGCGGACGCGCCGCCGTCGACCCGCAGTTCGGTGATCGGCGCCGTGGCGTCGCGCTGCATCGCCTGCAGCAGCGCGGCGCTCTGGAACGCGATCGACTCCAGCGCCGCGCGCGCGATATGGGCGACCGTGCTGCCGCGGCTCAGGCCCAGGATCGCGCCCTTGGCGGACGGCACCCAGTACGGCGCGCCCAGGCCGGTAAACGCGGGCACGAACACCACGCCACCGGAATCCGGCACCGAGGCCGCCAGCGCTTCGATGTCGGCGGCATCCTTGATCGCCTTGAGGCCGTCGCGCAGCCATTGCACCACCGCGCCGCCGATGAAGACGCTGCCTTCCAGCGCATATTGCTTGCGGGTGCCGAGCTGGCAGGCGGCGGTGCTGATCAGCCCATTCTGGGAGTCGGCGCAGTCGTCGCCGGTATTGAGCAGCATGAAGCAGCCGGTGCCGTAGGTATTCTTGGCCATGCCGGGTTGGAAGCAGGCCTGTCCGAACAGCGCCGCCTGCTGGTCGCCGGCGATGCCGGCGATCGTCACCGCATGGCCCAGCCAGTGCGGGTCGGTCGCGCCGAACAGGTGGCTCGACGGCTGCACCTGCGGCAGCACTTGCGGCGGGATATCCAGCCATTGCAGCAATTCCTCGTCCCAGCAGCCGTCATGGATATTCCACAGCATGGTGCGCGACGCGTTAGTCACATCGGTCACGTGCAGGCGGCCGCCAGTCAGGTTCCAGACCAGCCACGCATCGACGGTGCCGAAGGCCAGTTCGCCGCGCCGCGCGCGTTCGCGCGCGCCATCGACATGGTCGAGTATCCATGCGCAGCTTGGTCGCCGAAAAATACGGGTCCAGCACCAGCCCGGTCTTGCGCCGGATGCTGTCGGCCAGTCCCTGGCTGCGCAATTCTGCGCACAGCGCTTCGGTGCGGCGGTCTTGCCAGACGATCGCATTGAAGATCGGCGTGCCCGTGCTGCGCTCCCACACCACGGTGGTTTCGCGCTGGTTGCTGATGCCCAGTGCGGCCAGCTGATCGGCCCTGATGCCGGCCTTGGCCAGCACTTCGCGGCAGGTCGCCAGCTGGCTTTGCCACAGCGCCATCGGGTCATGTTCGACCCAGCCCGGCTGCGGAAAGAGTTGTTTGAATTCCTGCTGCGCCATCGCAACAATTTCGCCGCTGTCTGCGAACACGATGCTGCGTGAACTCGACGTGCCCTGATCCAATGCCAGCAGATAAGTCATGGTCATTCCAGTCGCTCAAAAACCGAGATGATCCATTGTCCACGAAAGCTACGAAAAAAAGTAGGATGGGTGCAACCCATCACGATCAACCGCCTAAGTGATGGGTTGCACCCATCCTACTATGATTCGAGTCAAGAGTCTTTTGGCAATTAATCCAATCCGCATTGCAATCACTGGCTGACGCTGGTGCATGGCGCAAGTCGCACTCTTGGCTGGCGAGCCGACTGCCAGCGAGGTTATTCTGTCTGCTGCGGCTGCACAATACATTGCTTCTGTCTCTCAGTCGTGTCATGCACGCCGTTTGAAGCTCCCGGTCATCGCTGTGAGACCTGACGTCTCCACTTCTATCCGCTGGCTTTTGATCCAGCCTGATCCTGCATGCGCTCTTCGCTCAGGTGACCGTGATTGGAACAAGCCCCATCTACTAAGGTCGGTTGCCTGTGCAACCAGGGTGGGTAACGGGCCTGTCCACTTCCAACTCTTTATGCTTGACGCGCCGATCGTCCTTCTTTAATGTTTTCGTGCAATCCTGTTGTTGCTTTCACTCTTCGGCTGATGCTTTGTTTCACGGTGCCAAGGCCGCTTTCATCGCCGCACCTTCTGGTACCACGCCGTCCTTCAGATAGCGCCACAGGGCGATGACCAGGCGCCGCGCCACCGCGACGATGGCGATCCTGCGGCCGCGCTTGTTCGGCCGCACCCCTGTGTGCGTTGCGCGAACCAGTGCGCCAGGCCGCTGTCAGGCTGGTAGCGCAGCCACAGCCACGCCATTTCGATCAACAGCGCCCGCACTCGCCGGTTGCCTTGCTTGCTGATGCCTTGATCGACCCGGCTTTCGCCGCTGTCGTAGGGTTGCGGCACCAGCCCGACACAGGCACCGACTTGCCGTCGGTTGCCAAAGTCGCGCCAGAACAATTCCAGCACCAGCCGCATTGCACCAGTCTGGCCTATGGCCTTGAGCTTCATCAGCGCCATGATGCGTTCCTGCACGGACTCAGGTAACTGCCGGACCAGGTTTTTTTCCAGCCCCGCCAATTGCTGTTGCGCCAGCGCCAGCCGTTCACATCCCGCTGCAGTCGCTCAACGAGTTCCTGCGGCAGTGCCGCGCCGTCATGGCATCGGATAGCGCCACATTGCAGGCGCTTGGCAAAATCCCCTTCGACGCGATCCCAACAGCCGACTGTGCACAGTAATTTGCGGATCCGGTCCCGGTGTTGCCCCGTTTCTTTCTGCAATTCGCCCCGGTCGCGCGCAGACTGCCGTTGCGCTTCGGCGTCCGGCGTTGGTATCCGGATCACGTGCATCCGGTCGCGTTCGCCGCGCAGCCACGCGCGCAGGCTGGTGACCAGTTTGATGGCATCGAGCCGGTCGGTCTTGGCGCGCCGCGCATGCCGCTCCACCGGGATGCTGGCGGGGTCAACCACCAGCGTTTCATAACCCAGCTTCGATAAGGCTCGGCAGATCCAGAACCCGTCTTGACCCGCTTCATACAGTACGACCACCCGGCAACCCGGCGGCAGCTGCCATTTCACTTTCTGGGCTTCGATCACCGCCACTGTTTCGGCCAGGCGCTGCGCCGCGTCTTCGCTTGAGGCGTTATGGATCGCCGGCGTGTCACGCTTGCCGTCGTGCAATGCCACCTTCCAGCTCCCTTTCGACAATTCCAGCGATACCGCCAAAATTTCTGTGTCCAGCGTAAAATCTTTGCTTGAGTCGGTTGCATTTCGCTCTCTTAAGTGATGTTCCCACATTTTAAGGATCGATTTGCTGCGGTCTTTTAAATCATAGGATCTACAAGGCTAGCGCTGCATCATCTGCCTGAGCCACTCCTGCAGGCGCGCGACCTGCTGCGGCTGGCAGTACAGCCCGCATTTGGTTCGGCGCCACAGGATGTCTTCGGCACTGCGCGCCCATTCGACCTCGAACAGATAGCGCGCTTCTTGCTCAAACATGCCGGGCGCCAGTTCCTGGCCCAGGTCGGACAGTTGCCCGGCGCTGCCCAGCATGCGGCTGGCGCGCGTGCCGTAGCAGCGCGCATAGCGTTGCGCCAGCTTGGCCGGCAGCCATGGATAGCGGGCGCAGAATTGCTGCAGAAAGCCGTCGAAGTCGACGCTGGCGACCAGCGCACCGGCCTGTTGCAGGTCGCCGCCCGGCAGCGGCGCGGTGGCGGTCCAGTCCGGCGCAGCGCGGCCCAGGCGCGGCAGCAGCATGCGCCAGCGCCTGTTCCGCCAGCTTGCGGTAGGTGGTGATCTTGCCGCCCCAGACATTCAGGAAGGGGGGCGTTTTTCTCGTCGCATTCGAGCAGGTAATCGCGCGTCACTGCCGACGCGTTTTGCGCGCTGTCGTCGAGCAGCGGCCGCACCCCGGAATAGCTCCAGACCACATCGGCCGCAGTGATCTGCTGTGCGGAAGTAGCGGTTGGCCATCTGGCACAGGTAGCCCACTTCGTCGGCGCTGATCGCCACCTGTGCGGGGTCGCCGCTGTATTCCAGATCGGTGGTGCCGATCAGCGTGAACTCGTCCTGATACGGGATCGCGAAGATGATGCGCTGGTCGGGGTTCTGGAACAGATACGCGTAAGGATGGTCGAACAGGCGCGGCACGATGATGTGGCTGCCCTTGACCAGCCGCAGCCCGTGCGTATTGTGGTGCCGCTGGCGGCGTTGGCGAACTGCGCAGCCCAGGGGCCGGCCGCATTCACGATCGCGCGCGCGCTGACCTCGATGCGGCCATGTTGCGCGCTGTCGAGCGTCGCGCGCCAGCCCTGCGCCTTGCTGCCGCACGCTCGATGCATTGGGTGCGGGTCAGGATGCTGGCGCCGCGTTCGCTGGCGTCCAGCGCATTGAGCACCACCAGCCGCGCATCGTCGACCCAGCCGTCCGAATACACGAAGCCCTCGCGGTAATCGCCCTTCAGCGGCGCGCCCGCGACATGCGTGCGCAGCGACACGTGTTCCGAAGCCGGCAGGAAGGTGCGGCGCGCCAGATGGTCATACAGGAACAGGCCGGCGCGGATCATCCAGGCCGGCCGTTGTCCGGCAGCGTGCGGCATCACGAAACGCAGCGGCCCCATGATGTGCGGCGCGGCGCGCAGCAGCACTTCGCGTTCCTGCAAGGCCTTGCGCACCAGCCTGAATTCAAAGTGCTCCAGATAGCGCAGGCCGCCGTGGATCAGTTTGGTGCTGGCCGACGAAGTATGCTGGGCCAGGTCGTGCTGCTCGCACAGGATCACGCGCAAGCCGCGGCCGGCCGCATCGCGTGCGATGCCGGCGCCGTTGATGCCGCCGCCGACGATCAAAAGGTCGCAGTCCTGTTGCGCTGGCTGTTTGCGTGTCGATTGCATCATGATTCTGGCCGCTGATTGGCTGTGCCCAGTGTAGATGGTTTCAGTGCATCAATGCAAAAGGAGCGCTATCGTTGCGCCCCGGGCGTGCTTTTTGCGTTACAGATACACCCCTCTGTATTTTTAAACAGGCTGGTTTTATCTGCGGTGGCATCAGTGTTTGTGCTTATACCCCCTGTTATTTGCCTGATGCTAGTAGTCAGTCAAGCTGAATCAGGCGGGTATAAATCGCGTCTTTTTCCGCCTGGCGGCGTTGTTCGTCATTGCATAGCCAGCTATGCGGCTTCCTCCCGCCTTGCCAGACGAAAAAATCCATCGATTTCTACTCCACCAATCCAACTTGACTGACTACTAGGTTTCCAGTGCGCGCATCGCAGCGTTGGCGTAACGCAGGCGGGCGGCCAGCGCCCGGGCCAGGCCTTCGAGCAACTTGGCGATGAGCATCTGGTGCGCGTCGGTGAGCTGGTCGAAGTTCTTGCGCGAGAGCACAAACAGATCGACATCGGTGAAGGCGATCGCATCGGCGGAACGCGGTGCGCCATCGAGAAAGGCCATTTCGCCAAAGAAGTTGCCGCGCGCGAAGGTACTGAGATGGATGCCTTGCCGGTCGTTGAGCGGCAGCATGATGTGCACGTCGCCGCACCGGATCAGGAACAGTTCGTCACCGTCTTCGCCTCTGGCAAAGATCTTGGCGCCGGCCTTGATGCTGCGCCTCTCCATGCAGCCTTGCAGTGCCGCCAGCATCTCTTCCTCGAGTTCCTTGAACAGCTCAATTTCATGCAGTTCCAGCGGTTTTTCATCCTCGCGATGCAGTGCTGCCTGCTCGATGATGCGATCCTCGACCCACTCGATCGCCTCGTTGAGATCGCCGAATGCGCTGGACTGGCTGTCGGCGCGGACCAGGCCGACCTGATCGAAGTACTGCTGCATGTCCTGGCCGCTGGGCAGCTTCTGCGGCAATCGACTGAAAATCAGAAAGCCGCCGCGTTCGCTCAGCATGTCCTTGATCTGCTTGAGCATCTGGACCGCGGTCACGTCCACCGACTGCACCCGGCGCATGTCGAGAATGACGTAGCTGCGCATCTTGAGTTCGGGCTCGAGGGTGGTCAATAGCTGGTCGGCAGTGCCGAAGAACAGGCTGCCCTGCAATTCGAAGATCGCGGCCTGGGCGCCGCGCTGTTCGAGGATCAGCATCTCCTGGGGCAGGCGGATCTTCTTGGAGAAGGTCTGGTTGCCGTAGCTCTTGCGCCGGACGATGCTGCCGCCGATTTGTTCGCGGATGAACAGGATGATCGCGAGCACGATGCCGGTGCCGGCAGCTGCGATCAGGCTGACCATCAGGGTAACGCCGATGACGGCGACGATCACGACAAAGTCGAGGATGGTCGAGTGCGACTTGAGCAGATCCAGGCTGTTGCGGTCGATCATGCGCACGCCGATGACGATCAGGATCGCGGCCAGGGCGGAGACCGGCATCCAGGCGATCAGCTTGCCGAGGGCGAGGAAAGCGAGCAGCGCCAGGATGCCCTCGAACACGCCGGAAAAACGGCTTTGCGCGCCGCTCGACAGGTTGATCAGAGTGGCTCCCATGGTTCCTGCGCCGGGCAAGCCGCCGATGATGCCCGAGGCAAGGTTGCCCAGGCCTTGTCCGATCAGTTCCCGGTTCGAATTGTGGCGGCTGCGCGTCAGTGCGTCGAGCACAACGCAAGTCTTCAGGGTGTCGATGGAGAGCAGGACGGCCAGCGTCAAGGCCGGCATGATCAGGTCTTTAGCCTGTTCCAGCCCAAGTTGCTGCATGCCTTGCCAGTTGCCGAGAAAGCCATCGGCCAAGCCGCGCCCGGCACTCCCAGCTACCCCTAGCGGTCCGACTACCAGTGTATTGCCGGCGAACTGCTGCAGCGCGCCATCGGCGAGCGACAGGCCAAAGTAGCTCAGAACGCCGACGCCCAGCGCCAGAATCGCTGCCGGCACGCGCCTGGTCAGGCGTGGCGCCTGCACCATGGCCAGGGCGGTCACGGCGCCGACCACGCAAGCCTGCCACTGCCAGAGCAGCGGCTGGGACAGGGCCTGCCAGAGCGAGGTGCCGACCGGCGTGCCGAGAAATTTCGGCACCTGGCTGCCGATGATGAGCAGACTGACGCCCGACAGATAGCCGCTGACCACCGGATAGGGCATGTACTTGATCAGGCGCCCGAGGCCGATCAGTCCGAAGAGCAGCTGCAGCATGCCGGCCGTCAGGCAGAGCGCGGTCAGCAGCAGCAGCACCGATTGGTCGGGGATGCCATTGTGGATCTGCTCGATCGCAAAAGCCGACAATACCGCGGCGGCGGGCGCGCACGGCGCGGTGATCAGGCGCTCGGTGCCGCCCATGAGCGAAGCGACCAGCCCGAGCGCTGTGGCGCCAAGCATGCCGGCCAAGGCGCCGTAGGCGGCATAGGAACCGCCCAGGGACGCATAGATGGTGACGCCGAAAGCGATCGCCGAAGGCAGCGCGACCAGCATCGCCGCCAGACCGCCCCAGAAATCTCCTGCCAGCTTGTTGCTCTTTACGGTATCCACGGTGATCGCAACCCAGGAAAAGAATAAGAGTCACCCAGACTATCGCATAAAAATCGCTAAGATCACTGTACCTGATTATCCTAGAATCCTTAGTTGGACAGCGCCGAGTGTGCGTTTTTCCGGTTTCCTGGCAAGGCGAGACGACGACGCAGACTGCATTCTGCTAGGAGGAGCAACGCAGCCAGGGAGCCGGAAAAATGTGCAATCGACGCTGTAGCGTTCTCACCCAAATGGTGAACCGTTTAAATATGAAAATCCCTAACAAAATCAGACACTTATTGATGCTGTCGAGCGGTCAACTGAGGATTTTAGGATTATAGAAAGAGAGTGCATCAGAACGCATGCGTCAATGATGCGTTCCGATGAAGGCAGGACGATTTAAAAGATACCGGTGCTCAGTCGCGACGCAGGTTGACCAGCACGATGCCGGCCAGCACCAGCAGCGCGCCGGCGGCAAAGCGCAGGCTGAGCTGTTCATTCAGCAGCAGCACGCCGAAGCCGACGCCGAACAGCGGGGTCAGGAACGAGAACGCGGAAATGCGCGACGTCAGGTAGCGCCGCAACATCCAGAACCAGGCCAGGTAACTGGCAAACGCGATGATCACGACCTGAAACAACAGGCTCAGCCAGGCGATGCCGGTCATCGAGATTTCTGCCACATCGCCGTCGCCGACCGCGATCCCGATCAGGATCACCGCCGCCACCACCAGCTGGTACAGCAGGGTGGTGGTGGGCGCCGCCTCGGACAGCGACGAGCGCCGCACCAGGATCGTGGTGGCGGCCCAGAACACGCTGGCCAGCAGGCCCAGTCCGTCGCCGATCAGGGTATTGCTGCCGGCGGCGCCGGGGGTGTTGAAGCCATTCGAAAACGCCAGCGCAATGCCGGCAAACGCAGCCGCGATGCCGGCCCATTGCAGCTTGCCCAGCCGCTCGCCGGCCACGCCCCAGTGCAGGCCGAGCACGGTAAAGATCGGTGCGGTGTACAGGAACACCACGATATGCGAGGCCGAGGTGTAGGTCAGTCCGACCGACACGCACAGGAACTCGCCGGCGAACAGCAGGCCGGCGGCGATGCCGGGCCACAGCGTGCCGTCGCGCATGGAAAAATGGTTGCCGCGCCAAAACATCAGGCCGCACACCAGCAGCGCCGCGCCGCCCGAGCGCAGCCCGGTCTGCAGCATCGGACTCATGCTGACGGCGGTGGCCTTGACCGCGACCTGCTGCAGGCCCCAGCACACGCACAGCACCAGCATCACCAGCATCGCGAAGCCGTCCAGCGGTTTGCGCGCGCTGCTCATGAGCGCGGCTCCGTGCTGCTGCGCGAATATCCGGCGCCGGATGTCGGGTGATGAAGTAGGTGCATGGTGATTCCTTGTTTGATATGGCTGGTGATACTGGTTGGATGATTGATTATAGAAGCGGCGGCTTAAGGTGATATAGTGAAAACCAGACAATCAATGCATTACTTCGGACAATATGACTGTGCATCTGCGCGTACCGCCGTTTTCCGGCCAGCTGCCCCATCCGGTCTACATCCGCAGCGAGAAACTGGCGGGTGACAGCGCCTATCCGCGCCACCGGCACCGCTGGGGCGAGTTCGTGTACTCGTTCAGCGGCGTGATGGAAGTCAAGCTGGCGCAACGCAGTTACCTGGCGCCGCCGCATTACGGGATCTGGCTGCCGCCCGACGTCGAGCACATCGGGCGCAACCGTTTCGAGGCCTGTTTTTGCTCGCTGTATCTTTCGAAGGAATTGTGCGACAAGCTGCCTGCCGTCACCTGCACGCTGGCGGTCGGTCCGGTCATCAAGGCGATCCTGGCCGATCTGTCGGCGCGCCAGGTCGATTACCCGCGCAGCGCCGAGGATGCGCGGCTGATGCAGGTGCTGATCGACCAGCTCGGGCTGGCGCCGCGCCATGACAGCTATCTGCCGATGTCGGACGACGCGACGCTGGGCCAGGTGCTGACCGCGCTGCAACAGGACCCGAGCGACAATCGTTCTCTTGAGCAATGGGCGCAGACGGTGCACAGCACCGAGCGCACGCTGTCGCGCCGTTGCCAGCGCGACCTCGGGATGTCGTTCAGCGAATGGCGCCAGCGGCTTGCGGCTGGTCAGCGCGCTGTCGATGCTGGACGCGAAGCTGCCGGTGCAAGCGGTCGCACTGGAACTCGGCTACAGCACCTCGTCCGCCTTCATCGCAATGTTTCACCGGATGATGGGGATCACGCCGGAGGAATTCCGCAAGCGCAGCGGCGCCGATTGAGGGCCTCGTTTGCATTTTTGCCGGGATCGTCAATTTATCCCACGATACGAAAAGTTAACTCCGCATTGTGAGATGCAGGTGCTGAACAAGTCAGGAAAACCACCCCTGTTTTTTGAAATTACGTTTCGTATCGCAAAAAAACATGTGTAAGTCATTGAAATTAAACAAATTAATTTAAGTTATATGTCTTATATAAGACCTTGTTGCTATTCAAAAAAGCGTCTATTATTGTTTCATGCAGTTTTGCTTCGATTTCACCATCCTGCTGTTCGTACGAGAGTGAACAGATGTACCGACACTGAATACGATTTTCTTAATCTTGCTTTATTATTTTGGAGATACACATGTCACAGTATCAAGACGACATCAAAGCCATTGCCGGCCTGAAAGACAAAGAAGGCAGCGCCTGGAACGCGATCAATCCTGAGTCCGCTGCACGTATGCGCGCGCAGAACCGATTCAAAACTGGCATCTGGATATCGCCAAGTACACCGCCAAGATCATGCGCGATGACATGGCCGCCTACGACGCCGACTCGTCCAAGTACACCCAGTCCCTGGGCTGCTGGCACGGTTTTATCGGTCAACAGAAGATGATTTCGATCAAGAAGCACTTCAACAGCACCGACCGCCGCTACCTGTACCTGTCCGGCTGGATGATTGCTGCGCTGCGCTCTGAGTTCGGCCCGCTGCCTGACCAGTCCATGCACGAGAAGACTGCTGTTGCCGACCTGATCCGTGAGCTTTACACTTTCTTGCGTCAAGCTGATGCACGTGAGCTGGGCGGTTTGTTCCGTCAATTGGATGGTGCGCAAGGCGCTGCCAAGCAAGCGATCCAGGACAAGATCGACAATTTCGTCACCCACGTGGTGCCTATCATTGCTGATATCGATGCCGGTTTCGGTAACGCTGAAGCGACCTACCTGATGGCTAAGCAGATGATTGAAGCGGGTGCCTGCTGCATCCAGATCGAAAACCAAGTTTCCGATGAAAAGCAGTGCGGCCACCAAGACGGCAAAGTCACTGTTCCTCACGAAGACTTCCTCGCGAAGATCCGCGCTGTACGTTACGCGTTCCTGGAGCTGGGTGTGGACGACGGCATCATCGTTGCACGTACCGACTCGCTGGGTGCCGGCTTGACCAAGCAAATCGCGGTAACGCGTGAGCCAGGCGATTTGGGCGATCTGTACAATTCTTTCCTGGACGTTGAAGAAGTTTCGACTGAATCCATGAGCAACGGTGACGTTGTCATCAAGCGCGACGGCAAGCTGCTGCGTCCTAAGCGTCTGCCTAGCAACTTGTTCCAGTTCCGCGCTGGCACGGGCGAAGAGCGTTGCGTACTGGATTGCATTACCTCTCTGCAAAACGGCGCCGACCTGATCTGGATCGAAACCGAGAAGCCACACATTGCCCAAATCGGCGGTATGGTCAATGCGATTCGTAAAGTCATTCCAAATGCCAAGCTGGTGTACAACAACAGCCCATCATTCAACTGGACCCTGAACTTCCGTCAGCAGATGTTCGACAGCATGAAAGCCGAAGGCAAAGATGTTTCCGCTTACGATCGCAAAGCACTGATGAGCGTTGAATACGACGCAACTGAATTGGCGATTGCCGCAGATGAAAAAATCCGCACTTTCCAAGCTGATGCAGCCCGTGAAGCCGGCATTTTCCATCACCTGATTACTCTGCCGACTTACCACACAGCCGCATTGTCGACTGACAACCTGGCAAAAGACTACTTCGGTGACCAGGGTATGTTGGGTTATGTGGCTGGCGTTCAGCGCAAGGAAATCCGTCAGGGTATCGCTTGTGTCAAGCATCAGAACATGTCCGGCTCGGACATCGGCGATGATCACAAAGATTACTTCAGTGGCGAAGCTGCTCTGAAAGCATCTGGTAAAGACAACACGATGAACCAGTTCTAACAACTGAGTCTGGTGTGAAAAAAAGCTCGCTACGGCGAGCTTTTTTTATGCCCGGAAGAATTCCGCAAGCGCAGCGGCGCTGATTGAGGGCTCGTTTGCATTTTTGCCGGAGCGGCTATCATGACGGAACATCTAATCCACTTGAAACCCGAATGAAGCTGCAAGCCAAAGAGCTGGAACAGATCGCCGACCATACGCTGGCGCATTACAACCAGAGCGCCGACGCGTTCTGGCAGGGCACGCGCACGCACGATGTCAGCCATAACATCGCATCTCTGCTGCAGGCGATCGAGGGCACGCCGCCTTTCACGATCCTGGATTTCGGCTGCGGGCCGGGGCGCGACCTGATCAGCTTCAGCCGCCTCGGCCATATTGCGGTCGGGCTGGAAGGGGCGCAGAATTTTGCCGTGATGGCGCGCGAAAACAGCGGCTGCGAAGTGTGGCAGCAGAATTTCCTGGAACTGGCATTGCCGGACAGCCATTTCGATGGCGTGTTCGCGAATGCGTCGCTATTCCACGTGCCGAGCCAGGAGCTGCCGCGCGTGCTGCGTGCGTTGCATGCGACGCTGAAACCGGGCGGCGTGCTGTTCAGCTCCAACCCGCGCGGACACAACGAGGAGGGCTGGCACGGCGGGCGCTACGGCACTTATCACGATCTGGAAAGCTGGCGGCGCTACATGACGGACGCGGGTTTCGTTGAGGTAACGCACTATTACCGGCCGGAAGGCTTGCCGCGCGCGCAGCAGCCGTGGCTGGCCAGCGTCTGGCGGCGTAAGTAAGCGTCAGGCATGCAGCAGCGGGTAGACGATCAGGCCGATGATGGCTGCGCCGGCGACGATCAGCGGTTCCTGCAGTTTCTTGAAGCGCCATAGCAGCGCAACCGTCGCCAGCGCGATCAGGATGGTCGGGACATCGACCAGCGAGCGCCTGGCGATCACGATCACCGAGCCGGCAATCGCACCGATGGCGGCCGCGGTAATCCCGTCGACGAACGCAATCACGCCCGGCACCCTGCCGTATTTCTTGAAATAGGGCGCCGGAATGATGGTAAACAGGTAGCAGGGCAGGAAGGTCGCCAGCGCCGCGACGCAGGCGCCGGGCAAGCCGGCGATCAGGTAGCCGATGAAGCCGACCGTGATCACCACCGGCCCCGGCGTGATCATCGCCACCGCCACCGCATCGACAAACTGCTTGTCGTTGAGCCAGTGATGCTCGGTCACCACGCCGCCATACAGGAAGGGCACGATCGCCAGGCCGGAGCCGAACACGAAGGCGCCGGCCTTGGCGAAGAACAGCCCGATCTGGGTCAGCAACGAGACATCCACCGTACTCCACAGGCTGCCGGCGATGCGGCAGTTGCGCCAACGCGGCGGCGTTGAGCCCGTTCTTGCCGAGCCATGCCGGCGGCGCACGCCACAGCCATACCGTGACGCCGGCTGCGATGAACAGCCAGGCGATTTCGGATTCGGTCACCACCGTCACCGCCGCCAGCAGCAGATAAATCGCCCACAGCAATTTGTCTGTGCCGATGCTCTTGCTGGTGAGTTTTTTGGCGCTCATGACAATAATCCCGATCACCGCCGCGCCGACGCCATAGAACACCGATTGCATCCACGTGATGCCGCCGAAGCGCACATAGGCCCAGCCCAGCGCCAGCACCATCAGGAACGACGGGATCACGAACGCCAGCCCGACCAGCGTGGCGCCGACAATGCGGTAATGCACGTAGCCGATGTAGATCGCCAGTTGCGCCGCCAGCGGCCCCGGCGCCAGTTGCGCCAGCGCCAGCCCTTCCTTGTAGTCGGCGGCGCTGAGCCACTGCCGCTGTTCGACCAGGTCGCGCTGCATGTAACCGACCAGCGCCACCGGCCCGCCGAAGCCGAGCGCGCCCAGGCGCAGCATGTAGAGCACCAGTTGCCACAGGGTGTAGACGGGTTTGTCGCTGGCTGGTGCCATGGTATTCAAAGCACTCTCCTTATAGATTCGGAACGAATAAGGCCAACGCTACTTGTCCTTGCGGCGTGCTGCATAGCGTTGCGCCAGCACCGCGCACACCATCAGCTGGATCTGGTGGAACAGCATCAGCGGCAGCACGATCGCGCCGACCGTGGGGCCGGCAAACAGCACCTTGGCCATCGGGATGCCGCTGGCCAGGCTTTTTTTCGAGCCGCAGAAGACGATCGCGATCTCGTCTTCCTTGTTGAATCCGAGCCGGCGTGCGGCCAGCGTGCTCAAGCCCAGCACCAGCGCCAGCAGGATGCAGCACAGCACGCACAGGCCGAGCAGCGCCAGCGGCGGCAGCTGGGACCACAATCCCTGGCTGACCGCTTCGCTGAACGCGGTATACACCACCAGCAGGATCGAACCCTGATCGACCATTTTCAGCATGATCTGGCGCCGGTGCACCCAGTGCCCGATCCATTTGCGCGCAATCTGGCCGGCAATGAAGGGCAGCAGCAATTGCAGGCCGATGCGGGTGATCGAGTCCAGCGACGAGGTGCCGGCCTCATGCGCGACCACGATCAGGCCCACCAGTGCCGGCGTCAGGAAAATGCCCAGCAGATTGGAGGTGGTTGCGCTGCAGACGGCGGCCGCCACATTGCCGCGCGCCACCGAGGTGAACGCAATCGACGACTGCACGGTGGACGGCAGCACGCACACGAACAGGATGCCCAGATACAGCTCCGGCGTCACCAGCGGCAACAGCAGCGGCTTGAGCGCCAGTCCCAGCAGCGGAAACAGCGCGAAGGTGCAAGTCAGAACAGTCAGGTGCAGCCGCCAGTGCCGCACGCCGGCCAGCAGCGTTTCGCGCGGCAGTTTCGCGCCATGCAGGAAGAACAGCAGGCCGATCGCGAACGTGGTCACGCCGTTGAACACCTGCGCGCTGCGGCCTGTGCAGGGCAGGACGCTGGCGGCCAGCACGGTAGCCAGCAGCGCCAGCGTGAAGTTGTCGGGCAAAAAACGGGGACGCGCCATCGGAAACCTGTCAGAAGTGGAGTGCGGCTGTGCCGGGGCCGGAAAATTGCCTGCGGCGACGAGCATGAAAGGACGATTTTAAGGCATGAATGGGCTACGGCGGCAGTGCGGTAACGGTTGCAGCTGTTTTAACCGATAATCATGCTGTAAATATACAGGTGGGGGTATTTTTAAAAATGCAGGTAATCATTGCGGCAACGGCATTGTTCAGTCCTATACCCCCTTAATTATGAGTATATTGCGCACGGCCAAGACGCATTGCATTTAGCCGTGCGCCGGATCCGGTACGGGAGTTTGACCAAGGGAGCCGGATCAATATCAAAGACGCCGCGCACGATCTCGTTGGATAATGGCGGCAATGAAAAGGGGCCGGCATCGGCGCCGCCGGTGTTTTGGGCTGAGGTTCGCATTTTTTAACCTGAGTTTTGCGTATTTTTAGACAATAAAGTGGTCATGAGCATGGGACATCTGGATACATTCATCATCGGCATCGACAAGGCCTTGCGCGTGGTGGCCGGGGTGGCGTCGGCATCGCGCCCGAACCCGGCCGCGCACGCCGCCGACGGCGAGCTGGACGAGGCGCAGAAGCGCCATAGCGCCGGGCTGATGCGGGTCAATCACGTCGGTGAAGTCTGCGCGCAAGCGTTGTATGACGCCCAAGGCCGCTTTGCCAAGAGCGAGGCGATGCAACAGCAATTCGCGCAAGCCGGGCGCGAGGAAGAGGATCACCTGGCGTGGACCGCGCAGCGGGTGCAGGAACTGGGCTCGCACCTGAGCCTGTTCAATCCGTTGTGGTATGCGGGCGCCTATGCGCTGGGCACGATCGCCGCCAATCTGGGCGATGCCCGCAGCCTGGGTTTCGTGGTCGAGACCGAGCGCCAGGTCGAAGCCCATCTGGAAAGCCATCTGGACAGCCTGCCGCCGCAGGATGCGAAGTCGCGCGCAATCGTCGAGCAGATGCGCGTGGACGAGATCGCGCATGGCGCGGCAGCCCAGGCGCTGGGCGCGGTAGCGTTGCCGGCGCCGGTGCAGGCGGCGATGCAGGCGATGGCCAAGGTGATGACCACCACCGCGTATTACTTATAGATTTGAGTCTTGAAGGCAGGCGAGCCAGAAAATGCGGCGGCCTGCCTGCGAGTGAGCGCCTGCTCAGTCAGCCGCAACGGCTTGTACCAGATCGTCGACGATCTCGAACGAATGCGTGATTTCGGCGGTTTTTTCCATCATGATGGACGCGGAGCAATATTTTTCGTGCGACAGCTTGATCGCACGCTCGACCAGGTTCGGTTTCAGGTTGCGGCCGCTGACCGTGAAGTGGAAGTGGACCTTGGTGAATACCTTGGGTCTCGGTTTCCGCCCGTTCCGCCTTCAGCGTCACATCGCAGCCGCGCACATCCTGCCGGCTCTTGCGCAGAATCAGCACCACATCATAGGCGGTGCAGCCGCCGGTGCCGGCCAATACCAGCTCCATCGGCCGTGGCGCCAGATCGCGGCCGCCGCCCTCCGGCGCGCCATCCATCGCGACCAGATGACCGGAGCCGGTCTCGGCTAAAAACGTCATGCCGGACAAGCCGGTCCAGCGTACTGTGCATTCCATGGTTTTCTCACTCAAAAAATCGCAGCGCTAATTGTAACTGCAGTCACTGGCGCAGGAAGAATCATTGCAGGCGCGAATTTGCGCTCAATCGAGTGCAGGAAACCGTTGCCGATAACAGTTTATGCTGCAGTGCAACTAGGAATTTTTATTGAAGAATTATTTTTATAATCGGCTTGTAAGTCTAAGTTTTTGATTCTAAAGGTAGTTATTTTTTCATTGAGAGATAAATTTCTCATGAGAAATAAATAGTCAGGATTCTGAAAAATTACCTTGCGCTGCACAATTGCCTTGCTATAATTTATTCATCGGTTGGCATTGCAGCAGATGCAGCGACAACCAGGCAGTGTCTCCTCCACCCCTCCTAGGAAGTGGATTCAGCCCGAAGCTAAGCACTTCGGGTTTTTTTTGTCTTAAAGGGCAATGTTGCTGCTACCACATAATTCACAGGGTCTGCAATTAGATTTGACGGCAAGTGCTTGAAAAGGTTATAATTTTCGGCTTTCTGTTCGCTCAGGAAAGAGATGATAAGGCAGAGTCCGCAGGCGCCAGTGATGGCGGGCATAAGCGGAACCACCAATTTGAGCGTTTAATCTAGTTAGGAAGTCAACATGAAAACTTTTTCCGCTAAAGGCCATGAGGTCAAGCGCGAGTGGTTGGTGATTGACGCGACGGACAAAGTCCTCGGACGTGTTGCCAGCGAAGTGGCACTCCGATTGCGCGGCAAGCATAAGCCAGAATTTACACCGCACGTCGACACCGGCGATTTTATCGTTGTTGTCAATGCAGGCAAACTGCGTGTAACAGGCACTAAAGCAACCAGACAAAACATACTATCGCCACACTGGTTATCCAGGCGGTATCTATGAAACAAACTTCAAGAAAATGCAAGAGCGTTTTCCAGGTCGTGCGCTCGAGAAAGCGGTCAAGGGCATGTTGCCTAAAGGCCCGCTCGGCTACGCAATGATCAAGAAGCTGAAAGTGTACGCGGAAGGTTCCCATCCGCACGCTGCGCAGCAACCTAAAGCACTTGAACTCTAAGGAATAGACATGATCGGTAACTACAATTACGGAACCGGCCGTCGCAAGAGTGCAGTGGCTCGCGTATTCATCAAGGTTGGTACTGGCTTGATCGTTGTCAACGGCAAACCGGCAAACGAGTATTTCTCGCGTGAAACTGGCTTGATGGTCATCCGTCAACCGCTGGAACTGACTGGCAATGTTGAGCGTTTTGACATCATGGTCAACGTCAACGGCGGCGGCGAATCCGGCCAGGCTGGTGCAGTGCGTCACGGCATCACCCGTGCACTGATCGACTACGATGCAGCACTGAAACCGGATCTGTCAAAAGCAGGTTTCGTTACACGTGATGCGCGTGAAGTCGAACGTAAAAAAGTTGGTCTGCGCAAAGCACGTCGCGCAAAACAATTCTCCAAGCGTTAATATTTCCGGCGTTGCTCAACTTATTGTTGGGCAGCAAAGAAAAGAAAAAGCCGCCGGGTTATCCCGGCGGTTTTTTTATTGGTGAAAGCATCGTTGGGCCGACGTGATGCGAATCCTTCGCGTTCATCGCCTGCTAAAATAGAAAACTCAGGAACTTGCACGTTCCTTCGTTCAGCCATGCAAGGAAAAGACATGATCAAAGTCGGCATCGTCGGCGGTACAGGTTATACAGGCGTGGAGTTGCTGCGCTTGTTGGCAACCCACCCGGAAGTTCAACTCACCGCCATCACATCGCGCAAGGAAGATGGGCTGCCAGTGGCAGACATGTATCCGTCGCTGCGCGGCCGCGTGCCGCTGGCCTTCTCATCGCCGGAAAAAGCCCGCCTGACCGAATGCGATGTGGTCTTTTTCGCGACTCCGCACGGCGTTGCGATGGCGCAAGCCCGTGAATTGCTGGATGCCGGCGTTAAAGTCATCGACCTTGCTGCCGATTTCCGCCTGCAGGATACCGCGCAGTTCGAACAATGGTATGGCATGCCGCATGGCTGCCCGGAGCTGCTGGCCGAAGCCGTGTACGGTTTGCCGGAACTGCATCGCGCGGCGATCAAGACCGCGCGCATCGTCGGCAACCCCGGTTGCTACCCGACCACGATGCAACTGGGCTTTTATCCCTTGCTCAAGGCCGGTGTGGTCGATGCATCGCATCTGATTGCCGATTGCAAATCCGGCGTGTCCGGCGCCGGTCGCAAGGCCGAAATCGGTTTTCTGTTCGCCGAATCCAGCGACAACTTCAAGGCGTATGGCGTGTCCGGCCATCGCCACACACCGGAAACCGTGGAGCAGCTGCAGCGCATGACCGATGACAAGGTCGGTTTGCTGTTTACCCCGCATCTGGTGCCGATGATCCGCGGCATGCACTCGACGCTGTATGCGCGTTTGACTGCTGATATTGACAACCAGGCGCTGCAGGCGCTGTTCGAAAACGCCTACAAGGACGAACCTTTCGTCGATGTGATGCCGTTCGGCACCCATCCCGAGACACGCTCCACACGCGCTTCGAACATGTTGCGCCTGTCGGTACATCGTCCGGCCGGCGGCGATACGGTGGTGGTACTGGTGGTGCAGGATAATCTGGTCAAGGGTGCGTCCGGGCAGGCGGTGCAATGCATGAACATCCTGTTCGGACTGGACGAAACGACCGGCCTGTCGCACGTACCGGTGTTGCCATAATCATTGACAGCGGCCGAGGACTCCGGTGAAGCGCAGACTGTGGTTTCGCCGGTTCTCCGTTTCGGCGCCGAGGATGTCCGTCAAAAGCCATTTCTCATGGCCGCTGCGGGCATTGTTAATGATCGTCGTGCTAAGTTTGAGTGGCGCATTGGCGCTGTGGATATACAATCTGGGGCGCAGTATTACCGGATTCAATCCGGGCGCATCCGGGGAGCAATTGAGCCAATTGCAGGCGCAGCTTACCCGGCTTGGCAGTGAGCGCGACCGTTTGTCGGCAATCGCGAATTCGGCCGAATCCCGGCTGAACATCGAAATGTCAACACAGCAACAACTGGCGCTTCAGGTCAAGGCCGTGACGGCGGAAAATAACCGTTTGAAAGAGGATCTGGCTTTTTTCGAAAGCCTGCTGCCGGCTGCGACCGGGCCGGAAGGCGTCACCTTAAGGCGTCTGAAAGCGGAGCTTGTGGCGCCGAATCAGATCCGTTATCAATTGCTGGCGATGCAGGGCGGCAAGGGAGAGCGTCCATTTACAGGAACTTTGCAGTTTGCTGTAAATGTATTGCATGAAGGGAAAAATTCGGTGCTGCTGTTTCCTGATGCAAAAGCACAGGATACGAGCGCATTCCGCCTGGAATTTAAGCATTACCAGCGGGCTGATGGCTGGTTGAGTTTGCCCGACGGCGTTCATGTCAAGTCAGTGCAGGCGCGCGTGCTGGAGCAGGGCAAGATACGGGCACAACAGTCCGTCAATTTTTAGGGGAAAGCACGATGTTCGGACGTAAATCCAGCAGTACGATTGATAGCCTGATCGGCGTCTCGACCCGCATCGAGGGCGACCTTCATTTCAAGGGTGGTTTGCGCATCGACGGCCATGTCAGGGGCAACGTGATTGCCGAGGTCGGCCAGCCCAGCATGCTGGTCATTTCCGAGCAGGCCAGGGTTGAGGGCGAAGTGCGGGTTGCGCATCTGGTCGTCAACGGCGAAATTATCGGTCCTGTGCATTCGTCCGAATTGCTTGAATTGCAGCCGAAAGCCCGCATAACCGGTGATGTATTTTATAAAACACTGGAAATGCATGGCGGCGCGCTGATTTCCGGCAAGCTTGCACACGAGCATACAGGTGAACCGATCCTGAAACTGGCCATGTCCAATGCATGAGTTCTGATGTGCGTCTATAATCGAAACATATTGTTCCTAGTAGGAGTCTGAAATGAATGCCGTTACCGAAATGCAGGATGCAGTACCCGCGCCAATCGTCTTTAGCGATAGTGCCGCACAAAAAGTAGCCGATCTGATTGCGGAAGAAGGCAATCCTGATCTGAAATTGCGCGTATTCGTACAGGGTGGCGGTTGCTCCGGTTTCCAGTATGGCTTCACTTTCGATGAAATCGTGAATGAAGACGACACCACGATGATGAAGAATGGTGTCAGCCTGCTGATCGATTCGATGAGTTTCCAGTATCTGGTCGGTGCCGAGATCGATTACAAGGATGATCTGGAAGGCGCACAATTCGTGATCAAGAATCCGAATGCGAATACCACCTGCGGCTGCGGCTCCTCGTTTTCCTGAGTTTCCGTTTCAGCATTAAAAAAAGGACGCCCGGCGTCCTTTTTTTATGCCTGCAGCAATGCAGCACCCAGCTGCTTTCAAGTGCCGGGATACAGCGCACCCAGTATCCGCAAGCCTTGCGCGCCGGTGACTGCCGGCAGGTTGCCCGACTAGTCGGCGGCAGAAACGCTGCGTCAGCCAGGCGAAGGCGAGTGCCTCCACCTGATTCGGAGGCAGACCCAGGACGGCTGTGGATGCGACGCAGGCGCTCTGGCCGCGTGCCCGCAAGGCCTGCTCCAGTGCTCGCATCAGGTGCCCGTTGTAGGCGCCGCCGCCGCACACATACACCGACTGTGCGTCGGCTGCATGTTGCTCGATGGCAGCAGACAGTGAGTTTGCGGTAAAGGCGGCGAGTGTGGCTTGCACATCCGCCGGGGCGGCGGCGCTGAAAGGGATCAGTTTGTGCGCCAGCCAGGCTGGATGGAACAGGTCGCGACCGGTACTCTTGGGCGGCGCCAGAGCGAAAAAAGCTTCGTCCGACAGCGACGCCAGCAGTGCCGGCAGTACTGTGCCGCTGGCGGCCCAGCGACCATCGGCATCATAAGGCAGGCTCTGGTGCTGCATGATCCACGCGTCCATCAGCACGTTGCCGGGGCCGGTGTCAAAGCCGGTGATGTTTTCGTTCTCCTTGGCGTTGTCGCGGTTGTCCAGCACGCTGATGTTGCTGATGCCGCCGATATTGATCACGACACGGCAGGTGCCGGCTGCGCCGAATGCGGCCTGATGGAAGGCCGGCACCAGTGGTGCGCCCTGTCCGCCGGCAGCAATGTCGCGGCTGCGAAAGTCGGCCACCACGTCGATTCCGGTCAGTTCGGCCAGCAGCGCGGGGTTGTTGGTTTGGCGGGTGTAGCCCAGTTCCGGCCGGTGGCGTATGGTCTGGCCGTGTACCCCGATCGCGCGTATCTGGTCCCTGCTGATGTTGGCATTGGCCAGCAATTGCGCGACGCAGTCCGCATAGTGCGCTGCCAGCGCATTGGCCGCCAGTGCTTCGCGCTGGATCTCGTTTTCTCCGGGTGTCTGCAGCGCCATCAGTTCGGCGCGCAGAGCGGCCGGGAATGGCACGTAAGCGTCGGACAGGGTTTGCAAGCCGGCTTGCGTGCCGTCGGCAGGGAAACGCGCCAGAACGCCGTCAACCCCATCCAGGCTGGTGCCGGACATGAGGCCGATGGTGCAGATGTCAGTGTGGGATGTTTGGGGCATAAAAAAACCGTTCACGAATACCCGATTTTACAAGGATAGTGCGGTGAACGGATTTTATGACAGCTGATCGGCCGAAATCGCTTGAAATTTCAGCCGATAACAAAGACTTACTTGGCCGACGCCAGTTTCATGTTGTCAGTTTGCGGCCGCAGCAGGGCAAAGCGGTGTGTGATCTCTGCGCTAACGCGGCGAAAGCGTTGCAGTTCGGCGGTGGTCAGCGGTTGTGCATTCGGCACGTCGATCGACATCGGGTCACGCGCTTCATTGTTGACGCGGAACTCGTAATGCAGGTGCGGGCCGGTGGCCCAGCCGGTCGCGCCGACATAGCCGATGATCTCACCCTGGCTGATCTTGCTGCCCTTGTGCATGCCGGGTGCAAAGCGGCTCATGTGGGCGTAGGCGGTGGAATAATTGTTCCAATGCTTGATCACCACCACGTTGCCATAGCCGTTCTGGCCGCCGACGAAGTCCAGCACGCCATCACCGGATGCGCGGATCGGGGTGCCGCTGGGCGCTGCGAAATCGACGCCTTTGTGTTGCTTCCATGTACCCAGCACCGGGTGCAGGCGCATCGAGAAGCCGGACGAGATGCGGGAAAACTCGAGCGGCGATTTCAGGAACGCTTTTTTCAGCGATTTTCCGTCCAGGCTGTAGTAGCCGCCGCTGTCCTTGCTGCCCGGTTCGTTGAACCAGACCGATTGGTAGCTGGTCCCTTTGTTGCTGAATTCGCCTGCCAGTATGCGGCCCGAGCGAACATATTCGCCGTTCTGCCACAGGGTTTCGTAGACGATGTTGAAATGGTCGCCGCGCTGCAGATCGGAGGCGAAATCGATATTGGTCGAGAACATGTCGACGATTTGCTTGGCGATGGTGTCGGGAATGTCGGCGCTGTCGGTGGCGGCAAACAGCGAGGACTTGATCTCGCCGGAGCGCATTTCAATCCGGGTCTCGATGTTGGCGGATTCTTCCGCCGCCTTGAAATGGTCGCCATTGCGCGCAATGATGATGTTTTTCGCCGGGCCGTCGCGGCCGTCGACCACGGTGGTGCGCAGCCATTGCAGAGCGCCATTTTCCGATGTCTGGGCCTGAATCCGCTTGCCGGGACGCAGTTGCAGCACGTTGTGCGCGGTGCTGTCGGATTTGATGAAGGCGGTGGCCGCGTCATCGTCGATGCCGAGCCGGTTGAGCAAGGCGGCGAGGGTGTCGCCGGCACGGACTTTTTCTTCGCGTACGAAGTATTGCTCGGAATTTTCGAGTGCGGCGATCTGTTCCGACAGGTTGGGCAGTGCGAGTTGTTGCGAGACCGTCTTGACCGGCAAATCGGCGGCGTCGGGCGCCAGCGGCGCCACGCCGGCCGCGCCGAATGCGCACACAGCGAGGAAAAGTGCCGATGCGGTGATGATGCGTGTCTTGCGCGAGAGTCCCGGAGGGTGCTGGTCGCGGGAGCCTAGGCTCAGTAATTTATGTAGTGGGCGCATGCAATAAGTTAAAATTTGCCGTTTCGTGCTGATTCTCTCTTGTTGATTTTGTATTGACGTGCGGCAAGGGTGAAAAAACAATCGGCCATTATACCAAACTAGTGGTATCGATCTTTTTCAAGATTTTTTGAAGTTAATTCTGGTTAAAAATATGGACGCTCATCCTCAAGCTGCAAATAAAGTTGAAAACAAGGTCGCGCAATCCGCAGCGGCTTCATCCCCGTCTACGGCATTGCCATTGTCCGATCGCGTTCAGGAGGCGCTGGCGATTACCAAGCGCGGCGTCGATGAGTTGCTGATCGAATCCGAGTTTGCGCAGAAACTGGCGCGTGCCGAGCGCAGCGGCATACCGCTGCGCATCAAGCTCGGTCTCGATCCGACCGCGCCCGACCTGCATCTCGGTCATACCGTGGTGCTCAACAAGATGCGCCAGTTGCAGGATCTGGGCCATAACGTGATCTTCCTGATCGGCGATTTCACTTCGATGATCGGCGATCCGTCCGGCCGCAATGCGACGCGTCCGCCGCTGACCAAGGAGCAGATCGAACTCAATGCGATGACCTATTTCAAGCAGGCCAGCCTGGTGCTGGATGCGGCCAAAACCGAGATTCGCTACAACTCCGAATGGTGCGATCCGCTCGGTGCGCGCGGGATGATCAAGCTGGCGTCGCACTCGACGGTGGCGCGCATGATGGAGCGCGACGATTTCAACAAGCGCTTCAAGGCCAATACGCCGATTTCGGTGCATGAATTCCTGTACCCGCTGATGCAGGGCTACGATTCGGTCGCATTGAAGAGCGACCTGGAACTCGGCGGCACCGACCAGAAATTCAATCTGCTGGTCGGGCGCGAACTGCAAAAAGACTGGGGCCAGGAGCCGCAGTGCATCCTGACCATGCCGCTGCTGGAAGGCCTGGACGGCATCGAGAAGATGTCGAAGTCGAAGAACAACTACATCGGCATCACCGAACCGGCCAACACCATGTTCGCCAAGGTGATGAGCATTTCCGACGTGATGATGTGGCGTTATTACGAGCTGCTGTCGTTCCGCTCGCTGGCCGAGATTGCCGGTTTCAGGGCCGAAGTCGAGGCCGGCCGCAATCCGCGCGACATCAAGGTTGCGCTGGCGCAGGAAATCGTCGCGCGCTTTCATTCGGCGCAGGCGGCCGAGGATGCGCTGGCCGATTTCGTCAACCGCTCCAAGGGCGGGATTCCGGACGATGTGCCGGAACTCAGCCTGAGCGGTGCGCCGCTGGGGATCGGCCAGCTGCTGAAACAGGCCAATCTGTGCGCCTCGACTTCGGAGGCGTTGCGCATGGTGGAGCAGGGCGGGGTAAGAATCGACGGCGCCGTGATCTCGGACAAAGCGCTGAAAGTGGAGGCCGGTACCATGGTGCTGCAGGTCGGCAAGCGCAAGTTCGCGCGCGTGACGCTGGCATAGGCGATGATCGCACTGTTGCAGCGTGTCAGTCACGCCAGCGTGGTGGTCGGCGGCGTCAGCGTCGGCGCGATCGATGCCGGCTTGCTGGTGCTGCTGTGCGCGGAGCGCGGCGACACCCATAAGGAAGCGGATGCCTTGCTGAGCAAGCTGCTGTCGTATCGGGTGTTTTCGGATCAGGCGGACAAGATGAACCTGAGCCTGACGCAGGTGCAGGGCGGCCTGCTGCTGGTGCCGCAGTTCACGCTGGCGGCCGATACCAAGTCCGGCACCCGGCCTTCGTTTACGCCGGCCGCGGCACCGGAAGAGGGGCGCCGCCTGTTCGATTATTTCGCACGGCAGGCACGCAGCAGGCATGCGCTGGTCGAGACCGGGCAATTCGGCGCCGACATGCAGGTGTCGCTGACCAACGACGGGCCGGTGACGTTCTGGCTCCAGGTCAGGCCGCCCGCCTGATCGCGTTTTTTTGAGAAATAGTGGGGGTATGTTAAAAAATACTGCCTTTGCCGCTTGATTTCATTGGCTTTTGAAAAATACAGGTGGCAGTATTTTTTTTGGCAAAACAGCCCGTTTAACCATCATGTGCCGCCGGCACGGGCTTTAACATGCAGCGGCGGCGCAACAGGATCGATAAGAAATCATGGGCAAGGAAACCGACATAGTGCTGATTCGCCACGGCGAAACCGACTGGAATGCGGCCAAGCGTCTGCAGGGCCATATCGATATTCCGCTCAATCAGCAGGGCGCGCGCCAGGCCAGGGCGTTGGGCCAGGCGCTGCGCGAGGAGGCGCTGGACGCGGTGATCACCAGCGATTTGCAGCGCGCCCGGCAAACCGCGCTGGCGGTCGCGCAGCACCAGTTGCTGCCGGTGCAGAGCGACCCGGGGCTGCGCGAGCGTTGCTACGGCGCGTTCGAGGGCATGAATTACAGCGAGATCGGCCAGCGCTATCCGGCCGCCTATGCGGCTTGGCAAAACCGCGATGTCGATGCGCTGTACCCGCCGGGCGAACGGGTGGCGGAGACCCTGCGCCAGTTTTATGAGCGCACGGTGGCGCGCATCCTGCACTGGGCGCAACGGCACCAGGGCCAGAAGATCGCGCTGGTCGCGCACGGCGGGGTGCTGGAGTGCGCGTACCGGGCGGCACGCGTGATGCCGCTGGCGGCGCCGCGCGATTTCCCTATCCTCAATGCCAGCATCAACCGCCTGCGGGTCAAGGATGGCGCGTTGCAGCTGGTGGCCTGGGGCGAGGTCGGGCATCTGGACGCAGCCGCACTGGATGAAGTCGACCGGCGCGTGCCGTAGGAATCTGTCCGGCGCGCGGAAAAATCTCATTTTTGCTTAATAATTGGGCATAACTTCGGGTAAAATAGCGTCCCCTGATTCAACTTACCCTATTCCCATCGTGCAACTCGGCCCCTATCTGCTGCGTAACAATGTGTTTGTCGCGCCGATGGCGGGTGTGACGGACCGGCCGTTCCGCCAGTTGTGCAAGCAGCTCGGCGCCGGTTATGCGGTGTCCGAGATGGCCGCGTCGAACCCGAAGCTGTGGCTGACCGAGAAATCCAGCCGCCGCATCGACCACGCGGGCGAGATGGAGCCGAAAGCGGTGCAGATCGCCGGCGCCGATCCGGTGATGCTGGCCGATTGCGCCAGGTTCAACGTCGAGCGCGGCGCGCAGATCATCGACATCAACATGGGCTGTCCGGTGAAGAAGGTCTGCAACAGCTGGTGCGGGTCGGCGCTGTTGCAGGACGAACAACTGGTGGGCCGGATCCTGGATGCGGTGGTTGCGCGCAGTCGATGTGCCGGTCACGCTGAAATTTCGCACCGGTTGGGATAGATCAAACAAGAATGCGCTGACCATTGCCAAAATGGCGCAAGCGGCAGGCATCGCGATGCTGACGCTGCATGGCCGTACCCGCGCCGACGGCTACAGCGGCGACGCGGAATACGAGATGATTGCCGCCGTCAAGGCAGCGGTGGCGATCCCGGTGGTGGCCAATGGCGATATCACGACGCCGGAGAAAGCGCGCTTCGTGCTGGATACCACCGGCGCCGATGCGGTGATGATCGGCCGCGCGGCGCAGGGCCGGCCGTGGATCTTTCGCGAGATCGATCATTTCCTGCGCACCGGCACCCATTTGCCGGCACCGCTGGTGAGTGAGGTGCAACCGCTGATGGACGAGCATCTGCGCGCCCATTACGCGTTTTACGGCGATTATCTCGGCGTGCGTACCGCGCGCAAGCATATCGGCTGGTATGTGCGCGAGTTGCCCGGCGGCGAAGCGTTCCGCCAGCGCATGAACCGGATGGAGTCGATCGCCGAGCAATTGGATGCGTTACATGCTTTTTTTGAATCGCAGTTGGCGTATGGCGAACGGTTACAATACGGCCTTCAAGAAGAACAGATAGCGGCCTGAAAGAAGCTTTCAATGAGTTTCAAATGAGTATCAGGCCGACAGATCAACAAGCTAAAAGAACAGTCAAGCATGAGCAAAGAAAGTATTCAGGACGTGGTCCACAAGAGTCTCGTAAAATATTTCAACGACCTGGGCGAACTGCAGCCATCGAACGTGTATGACATGGTGGTTCTGAGTGTCGAGAAGCCGATGCTGGAAGTCGTGATGGGACGCGCCGAAGGCAATCAGTCGTTCGCCGCCGAAATACTCGGCATCAATCGCAATACCCTGCGCAAGAAACTGCAGCAGCACGGTTTGCTGTAATGCTGTAATTCCTGTTTGCATTAGAAATGAGAACAAGGCGCGCCGACGAAGACAGTGCTTTAGCACGGCAAGGAGAAGCAACGCTGTTATCGTTTTTAATGCGAATGGGAATAAGCACCGAGGCGGATAACGTGAGGGGTTTGCCGCAATCACGCTCCCGCCTTCACGTTAGCCACTTCCAACATTGACCTGATCATGATCAAACAAGCTCTCATTTCCGTCTCCGACAAGACCGGCGTCCTCGACTTCGCACGCGCGTTGTCGGCGATGGGCGTCAACATCCTGTCCACCGGCGGCACCGCCAAATTGCTGGCCGACAACGGCGTGGCAGTGACCGAAGTGGCCGATTACACCGGTTTCCCCGAAATGCTGGACGGCCGCGTGAAGACGCTGCATCCGAAAGTGCATGGCGGGATCCTGGCGCGACGCGATTTTCCCGAGCACGTCGCCGCTTTGGCCCAGCACGGCATCCCGACCATCGACATGGTGGTGGTCAACCTGTATCCGTTCCAGCAAACCGTCGCCAAAGAGGAATGCTCTTTGGAAGACGCGATCGAGAACATCGACATCGGCGGCCCGACCATGCTGCGTTCGTCGGCCAAGAACCACAAGGACGTGATCGTGATCTGCGACCCGCTCGATTACAGCGCGGTGCTGATTGAGCTGAAAGCCGGCAACGGCGAAGTCAGCTACGACACCAAGTTCACGCTGGCCAAGAAAGTGTTCGCGCACACCGCGCAATACGACGGCGCGATCACCAATTACCTGACCAGCCTGGGTGCCGACAAGGCGCATGCAACCCGCAGCCCTTACCCGCAAACGCTGAACATCGCTGCCGAAAAAGTGCAGGAAATGCGCTACGGCGAAAACCCGCACCAGTCCGCCGCGTTCTATCGCGACCTGAATGCCTTCGACGGCGCGCTGGCCAATTACACCCAGTTGCAGGGCAAGGAATTGTCCTATAACAACATCGGCGACGCCGATGCGGCGTGGGAATGCGTGAAAACCTTCGACGGCGCCGCTTGCGTGATCGTCAAGCACGCCAATCCGTGCGGCGTCGCGGTCGGCGCCAATGCGCTGGAATCGTATAGCAAGGCGCTGCAGACCGATCCCACCTCGGCCTTCGGCGGCATCATCGCGTTCAATTGCGTATGCGACGGCGCAGCAGCCGAAGCGGTCGCCAAGCAATTCGTCGAAGTCTTGATCGCGCCATCGTTTACCGCGGAAGCGAAGCAGATTTTTGCCGCCAAGCAGAACGTGCGCCTGCTGGAAATCCCGCTTGGCAAGGGCATGAACCCGTTCGACATCAAGCGCGTCGGCGGCGGCCTGCTGGTGCAGTCGCCGGACGCCAAGAACGTCGGCCCGGCCGACATCCGCGTCGTCACCAAGCTGCAGCCGACGCCGCAGCAATTGCAGGACATGCTGTTCGCCTGGCGCGTCGCCAAGTTCGTCAAGTCGAATGCGATCGTGTTCTGCGGCAACGGCATGACGCTGGGCGTCGGCGCCGGCCAGATGAGCCGGGTCGATTCGGCCCGCATCGCCTCGATCAAGGCGCAGAACGCCGGCCTGACGCTGACCGGTTCGGCGGTCGCGTCGGATGCGTTCTTCCCGTTCCGCGACGGTCTGGATGTGGTGATCGATGCCGGTGCGACGTGCGTGATCCAGCCGGGTGGCTCGATGCGCGATCAGGAAGTGATCGATGCCGCCGACGAGCGCGGCGTGGTGATGCTGTACACCGGCATCCGTCATTTCCGTCATTGATTCGCCATCACCCGCCTCTGCCGCTCGCGGCAGAGGCGGGCTGCGTTCAGTCTGACGGGATGGGTTGCACCCATCCTACATATCTAAGCTCCCATGAAAATCCTCGGTATCGACCCCGGCCTGCGCACCACCGGCTTCGGCGTCATCCACAAGCAGGGCAACCAGCTTGCCTATATCGCGTCCGGCACCATCAAGACCCCCGATGCCAGCCTGCCGGAACGACTGAAAGTCATCCTCTACAGCGTCGCCGAAGTCATCAAAACTTACCAACCCGACTGCGCGGCGATCGAAAAAGTGTTCGTCAACGTCAATCCGCAATCGACGCTGTTGCTCGGCCAGGCCCGCGGCGCCGCGATTTGCGCGTTGGTCAGCGCCGACCTGAGCGTGGCCGAATACACCGCGCTGCAACTCAAGCAGGCGGTGGTCGGTCACGGCAAGGCCAGCAAGGAGCAGGTGCAGGACATGGTGCAGCGGCTGCTATCGTTGCCCAGCCTGCCCGGACCGGATGCGGCCGATGCGCTGGGGGTGGCGATCTGCCATGCGCACAGCGGCGAGGCGATGGCGATGCTGGGCCGGCTGGCGCCGGCGCTGGCCAAGCGCGGCCTGCGCGTGAAGGGCGGGCGTCTGGTCGGTTAGATCGCTAGTCGTGCGGACTGTGCCGTTCCGCCTTGCGCGCGGCGATCTCGAAATGGTTATGCCAGTAGGCCCGGCGTCCATGCAGTACGGCCCAGGCGCTGGCCGCCAGGTAGGCGAACGGGAACAGCGCTCCCCAGCGCGCCGCTTGCCGCACATGGGCCAGTTCATGGGCCAGTGTCTGCGGCGTCAAACCGTGGCGGCGCGCGATGATGATGTGGCCGATCGCCATCGCCGCCATCGGGCCGAACGGATGGCGCACCAGCAGGCGGTCGCCGAGCCGGCCGCGCACCAGCAGCGCCGGTACCGCGCCGCTCACCCGGTCGATGCGGCCGCGCACTATGCCGATGGGCAGTGCCAGCATCAGACCGAACAGGCTCAATGGCAGCGCCCACAGGATGCCGATCAGGTTGGCCACAGAGCGTCGATGCCGGTTTTTGATCATGGCGTGCATGCTGTATGTATACTCAGTTAAATGTTGTCCTGTATGATGAGGCCCACGCAAAACGTCCCGGCGTCGATACACTGTCGGTGCCGGAGCTCTGTTGCAGGCGCTTCTGATTTCTCAACTTTTTCATCCAAGGTTTCCCTATCATGATAGGTCGTCTTTCCGGTATTTTGCTCGAGAAAAATCCGCCGCAGCTGCTGATCGACTGCAATGGCGTCGGCTACGAAGTCAGCGTGCCGATGAGCACCTTCTACAACCTGCCGGCGCTGGGCGAGAAAGTGATGCTGCTCACGCATCTGGCGGTGCGCGAGGATGCGCATCTGCTGTACGGTTTCGGCAGCGCCGAGGAGCGCAATGTCTACAAGCAGCTGATCAAGATTAGCGGCGTCGGTGCGCGCATGGCGCTGTCCATCCTGTCCGGCATGTCGGTCGGCGATCTGGTGCAGGCGATCACGCTGCAGGAAGCCGGTCGCCTGACCCGCGTGCCCGGCATCGGCAAGAAAACCGCCGAGCGCCTGCTGCTGGAGCTGAAGGGCAAGCTGGGCGCCGATGTCGGCGCGGTCGGCAGTCTGCTGAGCCAACGATGACAGCGGCGATATCGTCAATGCGCTGCTGGCGCTGGGCTATTCCGACAAGGAGGCAATGCTGGCGATGAAGCAGATCGCACCGGGCACCGGGGTGTCGGACGGCATCAAGCTGGCCTTGAAGTCTTTATCTAAAGGTTAAATGATATCCGCATGAGCATCCAGACCGACAATTTCGCCGAACAACGCATCATCGCCGCCACCCCGGTGTCGAACCACGAGGAGGCGATGGAGCGCGCGTTGCGCCCCAAGCAGCTGGACGAATATGTCGGCCAGGAAAAGATCCGCGGCCAGCTGGAAATCTTCATCACCGCCGCCCGCCAGCGCCAGGAAGCGCTCGACCACACGCTGCTGTTCGGCCCGCCGGGGCTGGGCAAGACCACGCTGGCGCACATCATCGCGCGCGAGATGGGGGTCAACCTGCGCCAGACTTCCGGCCCGGTGCTGGAGCGGCCCGGCGATCTGGCGGCGATCCTGACCAATCTGGAAGCCAACGACGTGCTGTTCATCGACGAGATCCACCGGCTGTCGCCGGTGGTCGAGGAGATCCTGTACCCGGCGCTGGAGGATTACCAGATCGACATCATGATCGGCGAAGGCCCGGCCGCGCGCAGCGTCAAGCTCGATCTGCAGCCGTTTACGCTGGTCGGCGCGACCACCCGCGCCGGCATGCTGACCAATCCGCTGCGCGACCGTTTCGGCATCGTCGCCCGGCTCGAGTTCTATACCGCGGCCGAACTGACGCGCATCGTCAGCCGCAGCGCGTCGCTGCTGAAAGCGCCGATCGAGGATGACGGCGCGCGCGAGATCGCGCAGCGTTCGCGCGGCACGCCGCGCATCGCCAACCGCCTGCTGCGGCGGGTGCGCGATTACGCCGAGGTCAAGGGCAATGGCGAGATCACCAAGGCGATCGCCGATGCGGCGCTGGTGATGCTGGATGTCGATCCGGTCGGCTTCGACCTGATGGACCGCAAGCTGCTGGAGGCGGTGCTGTTCAAGTTCGGCGGCGGTCCGGTCGGGGTCGACAACCTGGCCGCCGCGATCGGCGAGGAGCGCGACACCATCGAGGACGTGCTGGAACCGTATCTGATCCAGCAGGGTTTCCTGCAGCGCACGCCGCGCGGCCGCATCGCGACGCCGGCCGCGTATACGCATTTCGGCGTGACCGCACCCAAGGTCGGACCGAACGGCGAGCAGTGGGATACCAGCGGCCGGACGTTCGTATAGCCCTGGCTGGCGCCGGCTGGCTCTTTATTTCTCCATGAAACTATAAAAATAGTGGGGGTATGCCGATTATCCTAGCGTTTGCCGCACGGTTTCATTGGGGTTTTAAAAATACTGCATGGAGTATTTTTTTACGCCCATTTCAAAAAAAATGGTCGTGTGACGCGCGTCGCGGCGCCATTTGACGCTGCCGGCCGGGAACGCTTCAGTTAAATTCGCCCAGCTTGAGCAACGCCAGTTCGCGCGAGCGGATATAGCTGGTCGAATATGTTTGGGACGGGCTTGCCGCGCCGGCCGTGCTGGCAATCTGAAGGCGATCGAGCCTGAACTGGCGCAGCAGCTTGAACAGGCTCTGATTGATGGTCATCGCGGCCTGCATCAGGATCAGGTCGAGATTGTTTTGTTGCGGGCTGGCTTCGGCTGCGGCATCGGTGCTGCCGGCAGCCGATTTCTTGCTGCGGCCGGGGCCGGCAAGCAGCGCAAGGTAGACGTCTTCCAGCGTGACGGCTCCCAGGTCGCAGTGCAGCATCCACGCGTCATGCATGTCTTTCGGCGTGGTCGCGAATCCGGCATGATGGAATCCCTTGCAAATTTTCCTGAGTTCGATCGCGGAACGCCGGGTGGCGCTTTGCAGCGTTTCCAGCGTCACGCACTGCGGTGCGCTGGCGGCCAGCAGCGCGAGTATGTTGGTCGCGACGGCGAGCTGCGTATGCAATGTGCTGTTGCCCAGAATATAGCCATCAAGGGATTGCATAGTGTGTGATCCATTCAGAACGCATTGTTGTCATATGTCACGGCGTGCGCCAGGCCCGTCAAGCGGGCATGGCGCAAGCCGTTTGTCTTAAAAAATCATTTTCATGCTGCAACAATGAGCTGGCTGATCAGGCGGTGGCTCCTTGCGGGCAGATGGCATGGCCGCGGAAGCCGTTGCTGTAGCGGCTCAGGGTCAGGCCTTCGAGGCTGATGTCGGTCGCGCGACCGGAGATCAGGTCGGCCATCACGCGCCCGGTGCCGGCGGCCATGGTCCAGCCCAGCGTGCCGTGGCCGGTCGACAGGTACAGATTGGGGTAGGGCGTGCCGCCCAGCACCGGCGTGCCGTCCGGCGTCATCGGCCGCAGGCCGGTCCAGAATTCGGCCTGGCTGACATCGCCGCCGCGCGGGAACAGGTCGGTCACCACGTGGTTCAGCGTGCGGTGCCGGTCCGCGCTCAGATCCAGGTTGTAGCCGGCCAGTTCGGCGGTGCCGCCGACGCGGATGCGGTCGCCCAGACGGGTCACGGCCACCTTGTGGGTTTCGTCCATGATGGTCGATTCCGGCGCGCATGCCGGGTCGGTGATCGGCACCGTGATCGAGTAGCCCTTCACCGGATACACCGGGATCTCGATGCCGAGCGGTTTCAGCAGCAGCGGCGAATAGCTGCCCAGCGCGACCAGGTAGTTGTCGGCCTTGAGCAGGCCGGCACTGGTATGCACGCCAGTGATGCGTTTGCCGTCGCTGGCGATGCGCTGGATATCGACGCCGTAACGGAACTTGACGCCGAGTTGTTCCGCCATCTGCGCCAGGTTCTGCGTGAACTTGAAGCAGTCGCCGGTTTCGTCGCCGGGCAGGCGCAGCGCGCCGACGAATTTTTCCTTCACCAGCGCCAGCGCCGGTTCGTACTTGATATAGCCGTCGCGGTCCAGCACTTCGTACGGCACCCCGTATTCGTTGAGAATTTCGATGTCCTTGCCGGTGCCGTCCAGCTGTTTCTGGGTGCGGAACAGTTGCAGCGTGCCCTGGCTGCGCTCGTCGTAGGCGATCCCTGTTTCAGCACGCAATGCGCGCAGGCAGTCGCGGCTGTATTCGGCCAGCCGCACCATGCGGCCCTTGTTGATGCGGTAGCGCTGTTCGGTGCAGTTGCGCAGCATCGACAGTGCCCAGCGCCACATGGTCGGATCGAGCATCGGTTTGATCACCAGCGGGCTGTGATGCATCATCAGCCACTTGATCGCCTTGAGCGGCACGCCGGGGCCGGCCCAGGGGGCGGAATAACCGGGCGACACTTCACCGGCATTGGCATAACTGGTTTCCAGTGCGGGGCCGGGCTGGCGGTCGATCACCGTGACCTGATGGCCGGCCTTGGCCAGATAGTAGGCGCTGGTGGTGCCGATCACGCCGCTGCCGAGAATGAGGATGTGCATAAGGGTTTCCTGTTGGGTGGAGTGCTGGTCAGCCGCCGATATAGCGGCGCGCATAGCGGCCGCCGAGGCTGGTGAGGATTTCATAGCCGATGGTGCCGGCCCGTTGTGCGACCGCATCGACGCCGTGCGAGTCATCGATCAGGTCGACCAGGCTGCCGGTGTGCAGCGCATCGGCGGGCAGCGCGCTGACGTCGAGCGTGATGGTGTCCATCGAGACCTTGCCGACCAGCGGCAGGTCGACGCCATTGACGCGGGCCAGGCCGCGGTTGCTCAGGCTGCGCAGGTAACCGTCCGCATAGCCGACCGCGACGGTGGCGATGCGGCTGGTGTGCGCGGCGCGCCAGCTCAGGCCGTAGCCGACGCCGGTGCCGGCTTCGATCTGGCGGGTCTGGATCACCTTGCCTTGCAGCCGGATTACCGGACGCATCGGATTGGCGGCACCGGCCACCGGGGCGATGCCGTACAGCGCGGCGCCGGGGCGCGCCAGCCCGAAGTGGTAATCGCGGCCGAGGAAGATGCCGGACGAATTCGCGAAGCAGCCCGGAATCTGCGGGAATGCGGCCAGCGCAGCGCGGAAATGCTTGAGCTGCAGCGCATTGGTCGGGTCATCCTGCGCTTCGGCGCAGGCCAGATGGCTCATCAGGTAGCGCAGCTGGATGCCGCGCAGCCGGCCCGGATCGGCGACGATGTCGGCCAGTTCGCCGGCGCTCAGCCCGAGGCGCGCCATGCCGGTATCGACTTGCAGCAGCGCCGGCAACGCGCGCTGTTCGGCACGGGCCAGGCGGCTCCACGCATCGACTTGCGGCAGGCTGTTGAGAACCGGAATCAGGTCGTGCGCCAGAAACTCGGCTTCGACCCCAACTGGCGCGCCATGCAGCACGTACAGCCGGGCCGCGGCCGGCAGATGCGGACGCAGCGCGATCGCCTCGTCCAGATGGGCGACGAAGAAGTGAGCGCAACCGGCGCGCGCCAGTGCCGGCGCGACGCGGGTCGCATCCAGGCCGTAGGCATCGGCCTTGACCACTGCCGCGCAGTCGGCCTGGCCGAGCATTTCCTTGAGCAGCCGCCAGTTGGCGCAAATCGCATCGAGGTCGATGCTGAGCAGCGCGCCGCTGTGTTCCGGACGATGAGGGTGCATGCAGTCTCCAGATTATTGAGGGGAATTCGGTGAATCACACCAGTATTAGCAAATACGGTGCCAGACATGGAAAACCCTTTGTAATCAGTAGCTTGCGTGGAATATCGGGATTGTGCCCGGGCTGCCCGTAATGATTTGTTTACACTTTCCCGCTGTGGTTTCGCTTGTGCTGGAAAAATCGTATATAAAACAGCAGTTTAGCTTTAGTGTAACGAATATTTTACGCCGTAAGTAAATCGTTACAGGCGATTTTGCGGCCGATTCCGCCGCCGTCCGGCAGCCTGCTAGGCGGTTTTGCGTATCCCGTAGCGGCGCAGCTTGTTGGCGATCATCGTATGCGAGATCTTCAGGTGCGCGGCCAGCTTGCGGCTGGACGGATAGAGCGGGTACAGGCGCTGCAGCAGCGCTTTCTCATATTGTTCGATCGCCTGTTCCCAGCTGCCGCTGTCGTCCTGCCGGCAGTGCCGCTGGCGACGCTGGAGCCGGCCAGTTCCAGATCGGCGACATCGAGGAAGGCCTGGTCGCTCATCGTGACCGCGCGAAAGATGACGTTTTGCAACTGGCGCACATTGCCGGGCCAGGGATTGCCCAGCAGCGCCGCGTTGGCGGCCGCCGTCAGGCGGCACACCGGCCGCTGCGTCTGGGCTGCCGCGCGTTCGAGGAAGGGGCGCGCCAGCAGCAGGATGTCGTCGCCGCGCTCGCGCAGCGGCGGCACCAGCAGGCTGAGCACGTTGAGGCGGTAGAACAGGTCTTCGCGGAAGCTGTGCTCGGCCACCATCTGTTCCAGGTTGCGGTGGGTGGCGCTGATGATGCGCACATCGACCTTCAGCTCGCGTTCGCCGCCGACGCGCCGGAAGCTGCCGTCGTTCAAAAAGCGCAGCAGCTTGGCCTGCAGGTAGGGCGACATTTCGCCGATCTCGTCGAGGAACACGGTGCCGTGGTTGGCCAGCTCCAGCAGCCCCGGCTTGCCGCCGCGCTGGGCGCCGGTGAACGCGCCCGGCGCATAGCCGAACAGCTCGCTTTCGGCCAGGTTCTCGGGCAATGCCGCGCAGTTGAGCGCCAGAAACGGTTGCTGCGAACGCAGGCTGGCGGTGTGGCAGGCGAATGCGATCAGTTCCTTGCCGGTGCCGGTCTCGCCCAGGACCAGCAGCGGCGCATCGACCACCGCGACCCGCGCCGCGCGCGCCTTGAGCGCGCGTATCGGCGCCGATTCGCCGACGATGGTGGCGAAGCTGCCTTCTTCGAAGTGTTGCAGTGCGTGCAGCCGCTGGCCCATGCGGCTGGGCGCGTGCAGCGTGACCAGGCCGCCGGCGGTGGGCGCGCCGGCCAGCGGTTTGGCGTCCAGCAGGAAGGGCTCGCCGTGCAGCATCACCTCGCGCAGCGGCGCGCTAAAACCGCTCTCGACCAGCTCTGCGTGCAGACTGGCATCGCCGAACAGCGCACCGAGCGTGATGCCGCCCAGCGCCGCCTCGCTGACTCCGGCGATCTCTGCGGCCGCCGCGTTGGCGACCACGATGGTGCCGCTGGCGTCGACCGCCAGCACCGGATCGGCCATCGCTGCCAGCAGCGCGTCGAGGTACAGGTGGCGCCGCGCGCCGGGCAGCATGTCGACCGTGTGTACGCTTTCGACATTGCGGATGCCGGCCAGCGCGCTGCGCAGCGCCGGCCACTGTCCGGCCACCAGTTCCGGCGCGTCGATGTAGATGTGCGGCGGATCGACCTCGACTGCGACCACGTTCAGTTGTCGCTCGGCCAGTACCGAAAGAATTTCCTGGGCAATCCCGACCCGGTCGAGAAACAGTATGTCGAGTCGCATGGTGTAAGCCTTTCGTTACGCTGTAATGGAAATGCTGACATCATAAGCCAATGCGGTGCCGGACAGCTGGCCAGCAAGTCCGTTCCGGCCGCTTTTATTGCGGCGCGATATATCTAGCCTAAAAAATATACTCCACCATGTATAAAATAAATGCGCCTGTTCTATTGCGGCAACCTAGTTGTTTTCGACCATACTCCGCCGATTCATGGTTTTTATGGATGCTTGAGAGCGATCTTGGCAGGGTTTCAGCTGGCGCAAAACGGGTGACACTGCTTGCGCAAACAGTCAACGCCGATAACAATGGATTATCGACACCGTATTCTTCGATGAGTGACTTGCCATGCTGATGTCCACCCTGGCCGACCGTTATGCACACCGCTTGCTGGATGCGCGCACGCGGGCGCGCTGCATTGCGCCGCTGTCGGCCGCTGCGCCGCTGTCGCTGACCGATGCCTACGACATCGCACAACGCATGCTGGCGATCCGTACCGCGCAGGGCGAAACCGCGATCGGCCGCAAGATCGGTTTTTTGACGCCGGGCATGGCGCCCGCCTATGGCGCTCCGCACGCATCCGGCACGCTGTTCTGGGGCCATCTGTTCGATGCGACGGTGCGCTATGTCGATCAGGATCACTGCGTGCAGAGTCTGGCACGCGCATTGCAGCCCCGCATCGCACCGCAGATCGTGTTCAGGCTGGCCAGCACGCCGGCTGTCGGATGCCGGGCCGGAGGCCTTGGCCGACTGCCTGGAGTGGATCGCGCACGGGGTCGAAATCGTGGTCTGCCCGTTTCCCGACTGGCAGTGCGAGGTGGCCGATGCGATTGCCGCGTTCGGCCTGCACGGTGCGCTGCTGGTCGGCGAACCCAAAATCCTGTCGGCCGCGTCGCGCCACAATCTGGCGACGTTCTGGCCGGATGCCAGCGTCTCGCTGTCTTGCGGCGACAGTCTGGTGGGCGCCGGTTTCGGCAGCGACCTGCTGGGCGGCCCGCTGCATGCGCTGTGGCAGTTGCATCAGTTGCTGCAGACCCAGCCGCAATGCGCGCCGCTGGCGGCCGGCGACATCATCGCCAGCGGTTCCTGGTGCGCCGCCTATCCGGTGGCGCCGGGGCAGGACTGGAGCACTGCATTCTCGAATCTGGGTTTGCACGGATTGAATATCAGCTTCACCTGAAGTTTTCAGTTACCACAATAAAAAATGCCGTCCAGCATCAAGCTGGACGGCATTTTTTCGGAGGAGGGCTGAAGGGCGCTTATCCTGCGCGCCTCCGGGCCGGATTACGCGGCAGGCAGTTTGGCGAACTGTTCGCGCAGTTTGCCCAGCGTCGAGGAAAAGCTAGCCAAGCGCTCCTGTTCCTGCGCCACCACCGCCGCCGGCGCGCGCGCGACAAAGCTTTCGTTGCCGAGCTTGGCGTTGACCTTGGCGATTTCGCCATCGAGACGGGTGATTTCCTTGTTCAGGCGCTCGCGTTCGGCGGCAACGTCGATCTCCACCTTCAGCATCAGCTTGGCGCTGCCGACCACAGACACCGGCGCCGGCGATTCCGGCAGCGCATCGACCACCTGCACTTCGGACAGTTTGCCCAGCGCCAGCAGGTAGGGTACGAACGATTCCAGCTGCGCTTTTTCGACCGGACCGGCGGCTTCCATGATCAGCGGCACGCGCAGTGCCGGCGACAGCTGCATCTCGCCGCGCAGGTTGCGGCAGGCATCGGTCATCGCCTTGAGCTGCGTCATCCAGCCTTCGGCCTGTTCATCGATTTTTTGCGGCTGCGGCAACGGGTAGGCTTGCAGCATGATGCTGTCGCCGGCCGGATTCAGCGTCTTGCCCGACAGCGGCGCCACCGTTTGCCACAGCGCTTCGGTGATGAACGGGATCACCGGATGCGCCAGGCGCAACACGGTTTCCAGCACCCGCAACAGCGTGCGGCGGGTCGCGCGCTGCTGCGCTTCAGTGCCGTGCTGGACCTGGACCTTGGCCACTTCCAGATACCAGTCGCAATACTCGTCCCAGACGAACTTGTAGATGCCGGAGGCGATATTGTCGAAGCGGTAATCGGCAAAGCCTTTTTCGATGTCGGCCTCGGTGCGCTGCAGTTGCGACACGATCCAGCGGTCGGCTTGCGAAAAATCGAGATAGCCGTCGATGCACACGCCATCGACCTGGCTGTCCAGGCCGCAATCCTTGCCCTCGGTATTCATCAGCACGAAGCGGGTCGCATTCCACAGCTTGTTGCAGAAATTGCGATAGCCTTCGCAGCGGCCCAGGTCGAAATTGATGTTGCGCCCCAGCGATGCATAGCTGGCCATCGTGAAGCGCAGCGCATCGGTGCCATAGGCCTGGATGCCGGTGGCAAACTCCTTGCGGGTCGCCTTCGCGATTTTTTCGGCGTCGCGCGGATTCATCAGGCCGGTGGTGCGCTTGGCGACCAGCGCCTCGACATCGATGCCGTCGATCAGGTCGATCGGGTCCAGCGTGTTGCCCTTCGACTTAGACATCTTCTGGCCGCTGGAGTCGCGCACCAGGCCGTGCACGTACACGGTTTTGAACGGCACCTTGCCGGTGAAGTGGGTGGTCATCATCACCATCCGCGCGACCCAGAAGAAGATGATGTCGAAGCCGGTCACCAGCACCGATGACGGCATGAACATCTTGTAGTCCGGTGTTTCTTCTGGCCAGCCCAGCGTGGAAAACGGCACCAGCGCCGATGAGAACCAGGTATCGAGCACGTCTTCATCGCGCCGGATGGTCTTGCCGCCAGCCTGCGCCTGCGCTTCGGCCTCGGTCTTGGCGACGTAGATATTGCCGTCTTCGTCATACCAGGCCGGGATCTGATGGCCCCACCACAGTTGGCGCGAGATGCACCAGTCCTGGATGTTGTTGAGCCACTGGTTGTAGGTGGTGGTCCAGTTTTCCGGCACCATCTTGATCTCGCCGTTCGCGACTTTTTCCAGCGCCACTTCGGCAATCGATTTTCCCGGGAAATGCGTGCCTTGCGGCGCCGCCTTGCTCATCGCGACGAACCACTGGTCGGTCAGCATCGGCTCGATCACCACGCCGGTGCGGTCGCCGCGCGGCACCATCAGCTTGTGCGGCTTGACTTCGGCCAGCAAGCCCTGCGCATCGAGGTCGGCCACGATCTGCTTGCGCGCGGCGAAACGGTCCAGGCCCTGATACGCAGCCGGACCGTGTTCATTGATCTTCGCGTCCAGCGTCAGGATGCTGATCTTGTCCAGATTGTGGCGCTGGCCGACCTGGTAATCGTTGAAGTCGTGCGCCGGCGTGATCTTCACGCAACCGGTGCCGAATTCCTTGTCCACGTATTCATCGGCAATGATCGGGATTTCACGGCCACACAGCGGCAACACCAGCATTTTGCCGACCAGATGCGTGTAACGCTCATCGCTCGGGTCGACCGCCACCGCGACGTCGCCCAGCATGGTTTCCGGGCGCGTGGTGGCGACCGTCAGGTGGCCGGAGCCGTCCGCCAGCGGATAGCGGATGTGCCACATCGAGCCGTCTTCCTCTTCCGACACCACTTCCAGGTCGGACACCGCGGTGCCCAGCACCGGGTCCCAGTTCACCAGCCGCTTGCCGCGATAGATCAGGCCTTGCTCGAACAGGCGCACGAAGACATCGGTCACGACCTTCGAGCGCGGTTCGTCCATCGTGAAGTATTCGCGCTGCCAGTCAGCCGACGCGCCCAGGCGGCGCATCTGGCCGGTGATGCTGGAGCCGGATTTTTCTTTCCATTCCCACACTTTTTCCAGGAATTTGGCGCGCCCCAGGTCATGGCGCGAGACTTTTTGCGCATCCAGCTGGCGTTCGACCACGATTTGGGTCGCGATGCCGGCATGGTCGGTGCCCGGAATCCAGGCGGTATTGAAGCCGCGCATCCGGTGGTAGCGCGTCAGGCCGTCCATGATGGTCTGGTTGAACGCGTGCCCCATGTGCAGCGTGCCGGTCACGTTCGGCGGCGGCAGCTGGATCGAAAATGAGGGCTTGCCTTCATCCATCGTTGCGGCGAAGTATCCGCGCTGTTCCCATTCTGTGCGCCAGAACTGTTCAATGTCGGCGGGCTCGAAAGACTTGGCTAATTCCATGATTTGGCGTGTGAGTTTGCGTAAATACGCATTATAAGGGACGACTTATCCAATATTCAGCGGAGCAGGCTGTCGTGCCTGCACTGCCGCTAAATCAGCCGTATTTTGTGTCGTTCCTGAATGCATCTTGTTCAATCCGTTCGCCTAGCCTGAGTGCCAGGATTTCAAATGTTTTTTCATTCCTTCGAACTACATTGCCATGTAGAATGATTACATCTATATAAGGTAAAGAAACACCATGGCCGCGGATCAATCAGTAAAAAAATTGCTTATCGTCGACGATAGTAAGGTATCAAGAATGATTATTCGCGCCCACGTTCTTGCAAAGCACCCGGCATGGATCATTGCCGAGGCGGCCAGCGGCAATGAGGCGCTGCTACTGGTGGACAAGGATGTGCCGGACTGTTGCACGATGGACATCAACATGCCGGGCATTCCCGGGACCGATGCTGCAGAGCAGATTCTGGCCAAACATCCATCGATCCGGATGGTCATATTTTCGGCAAACATACAAGAAACCTACCAAACGCGCGCAACTTCCCTTGGCATCATATTTGTCGCGAAACCAGTCACGGAAAAATCGATGGCCCTGGCACTCGATCACTTTGCAGGTGTGAAGTGAACTCGCTGACCGACCTGCATCTGGATGCATTAACGGAAATATTTAATGTCGGCGCCGGTCGTGCAGCGTCGAGTCTGAGCGAAATCGTCGGCGACGAGGTGAAGCTATCCGTGCCGGCGGTCGAGATCATCAAGTCGGATCAAGTCAGCGCCAAGGTGCTGGCGCAGGGCAGCGCAAGGTTTGGCGCTGTCAGCCAGAATTTTAGCGGCCCATTCGATGCGGAAGCCGTGCTTTTGTTCACGGAAGAGCATGCACTGGAAATCGTTCGCGACATGATGGGCTCGCAGATGAGCATCGAGGAACTTGCGGAATTCGAGCAGGAGGCCATGTGCGAATTGGGCAACATCATTTTGAATGCCTGCCTGTCTTCGATGGCCGATATGCTCGGCATCACCCTCAATAGTTCCCTGCCCGGTTACACGATCGCCTCATTGGCGGAAATACTGGATCGGATGGCCGGGGGAACTGATCAACCTTATATTCTGTTGTTGCATATCGATCTTGCCATCGAGAAGCGCTACACAAAAGGGCATCTGATTTTCCTGTTGAGTTCGGCTTCCTTGCGCAATCTGGTCACGCATATTCAACATTTCATCGGCAATATTTCATGAGCGCAATCGGGCCTAAACGCTTCGATATCGAAGAGGTATTCAATGCAGTTAATCTCGGATTAATTGTGCTGGATGCCGATGGCAACATCTTGCTTTGGAATGAATGGATCAGCAAACACAGCAATATCAGGCAGGCTGATGCGCTCAATCATCAGTTTGCAAGCGTGTTTCAGGAGCCATTGACGCCCGGATTGCTCACCGCGATCAAAAACGCGCTGACCTACGGCTTGCCTGTGGTGCTGTCGAATGCGCTGCACCGCGCCCCTTTGCCCTTGTATGACGCATCCGAATTAAGTCAGCCCAGAATGCGGATGCATCAATCGATCACGATCACCCCGATTCGGTCGCGGCTCGATGAATGCTGTTGCCTGATCCAGGTCACCGATGCCAGCAATTCAATCAAGCGCGAAAAAATGTTGCGCTCGCATTCCGAAATTCTGAAGCGGGAAGCGATCACCGATAGTCTGACGGGTATCTATAATCGCAGGTTCTTCGATGAACATTGCAAAATGGCGCTGGGCCAGGCCAAGAGGAACAAGCTCCCCTTGTCCGTTTTCATGGTCGATATCGACTACTTCAAGCAATACAACGATCACTACGGGCACATCGAAGGCGACCGGGCCCTGACCCTGGTTGCCAAGACCCTGAAATCGCAGGCGTCGCGCGCCACCGATGTCGTTGCGCGTTACGGCGGCGAAGAATTCGTGCTGATCTTGCCGAATTTGCCGCAGGAAAAAGCCGAGCAGTTTGCCGAAAAACTACGGTGTGCGGTGTGGGATCTGGCAATACCACATGGTAAATCCAGCATATACGGTCAATTGACAATCAGCGTCGGCTTCTGCGCCGGTGTTCCTGATAACGATTGCGAAATCGCCAATTTCTTGGATAATGCCGACACGGCGCTGTACAGCGCCAAGAAAAACGGGCGCAATCAGATTTTTTCGCGCGATCTTTCTGTGTTTGCGCTCAAGCAATTACCGGAGTATTGGTAAATTTTCGCTATTCCACCTACAAGCCCGATAGCTTTTCTGTTCAACTCCAGGATAACGACCGCAGCTGCCGATCGCATCCAATAGTTGATCACTTGATCGAAGGCGCTATAATTCACCTCATGCTGTCGCAAGACAGCGAATGCTAGGGGTCCTGCGGGTCGCACTGAATTCAACGAATTTCATATGCGGCAAGCGGGTGAGAAACACCCTCTGAACCTGATCTGGGTAATGCCAGCGAAGGGAAGCTTGTGAGATTGTCGCAAGGTGGCCGCCACCTTTCCTGCTCCAACCCTCCTTTGCTGGCTTCTTTAAAGAACTACAAAGGAGCCAATATGAACGCCAATCCGAAATTCCTGTCCGCTACCGCCACGGTAGACGAAGCCGCCGTCCAGCCGCTGCCAAATTCCAGCAAAGTGTATGTCGAAGGTTCGCGCCCCGATATCCGGGTGCCGATGCGCCGCATCAGCCAATCCGACACGCCTGCTTCGTTCGGCTTCGAAGCCAATCCGCCGATCTACGTGTATGACACCTCCGGCCCGTATACCGACCCCGACGCCAAGATCGACATCCGTTCCGGCCTGGCCAGCGTGCGCGGCGCGTGGATCGCCGAGCGCGACGATACCGAAGAATTGTCCGGCCCCAGCTCCGCCTACGGCGTCGAGCGCCTGAACGACCCGGCACTGGCCGAGCTGCGCTTCAACCTGCACCGCAAGCCGCGCCGCGCCAAGGCCGGCAAGAACGTGTCGCAGATGCACTATGCACGCCAGGGCATCATCACGCCGGAAATGGAATTCGTCGCGATCCGCGAAAACATGCGCCGCCGCGAATACCTGGCAGAACTGCAAGCCTCGGGCCCGATGGGCAACAAGCTGGCCACCCTGATGGGCCGCCAGCATCCGGGCCAATCGTTCGGCGCCAGCATCCCGGCCGAAATCACGCCGGAATTCGTGCGCGAAGAAATCGCCCGCGGCCGCGCGATCATCCCGGCCAACATCAATCACCCTGAAATCGAACCGATGATCATCGGCCGCAACTTCCTGGTCAAGATCAACGCCAACATCGGCAATTCTGCGGTCACCTCGTCGATCGGCGAAGAAGTCGAAAAAATGACCTGGGCCATCCGCTGGGGCGGCGATAACGTGATGGATCTGTCGACCGGCAAGCACATCCACGAAACGCGCGAATGGATCATCCGCAACTCGCCAGTGCCGATCGGCACCGTGCCGATCTATCAGGCGCTGGAAAAAGTCAACGGCAAGGCCGAAGACCTGACCTGGGAAATCTTCCGCGACACGCTGATCGAGCAAGCCGAGCAGGGCGTCGATTACTTCACGATCCACGCCGGCGTGCTGCTGCGCTATGTGCCGATGACCGCGTCGCGCCTGACCGGCATCGTGTCGCGCGGCGGCTCGATCATGGCCAAGTGGTGCCTGGCGCACCACGAGGAATCCTTCCTGTACACGCATTTCGAGGAAATCTGCGAAATCATGAAGGCCTACGACGTCTCGTTCTCGCTCGGCGACGGCCTGCGTCCGGGTTCGATCTACGATGCCAATGACGAAGCGCAGCTGGGCGAACTGAAAACCCTGGGCGAACTGACCCAGATCGCGTGGAAGCACGACGTGCAGGTGATGATCGAAGGCCCCGGCCATGTGCCGCTGCACCTGATCAAGGAAAACATGGACCTGCAGCTGGACCAGTGCGGCGAAGCGCCGTTCTACACGCTGGGGCCGCTGACCACCGACATCGCGCCGGGCTACGACCACATCACGTCCGGCATCGGCGCGGCCACCATCGGCTGGTACGGCACCGCGATGCTGTGCTACGTGACGCCGAAGGAACATCTGGGCCTGCCCAACAAGGCCGACGTCAAGGACGGCATCATCACCTACAAGATCGCCGCCCACGTCGCCGATCTGGCCAAGGGCCATCCGGGCGCACAGATCCGTGACAACGCGTTGTCCAAGGCGCGTTTCGAGTTCCGCTGGGAAGACCAGTTCAACATCGGCCTCGATCCGGACAAGGCGCGCGAATTCCACGACGAAACCTTGCCGAAAGACTCGGCCAAGGTCGCGCATTTCTGCTCGATGTGCGGCCCGCATTTCTGCTCGATGAAGATCACGCAGGAAGTGCGCGAATATGCAGCCAAGCAGGGCATCAGCGAAATCGCCGCCTTGAAGCAGGGGATGGAAGTCAAGTCGGTCGAGTTCATCAAGAACGGCGCGGAAATCTACCGCAAGCAGTGAGGGCGAGATGATTGAAATCGAACTCAACGGCGTGCCGCATCCGCTGCCGGCCGCGCACGATCTGGAGGCGCTGATGGCGTCGCTGGATCTGGCCGGCAAGGGCGTCGCGGTGGCCGTCAACCGCGAAGTGGTGCCGCGCCAGCAGTGGCCGCAACGCCAGTTGCAGGCGCAGGACCGGGTCGACATCGTGCGCGCGATCGGCGGCGGCTGATTGGTGAGTAGGGTGCGCCGTGCGCACCAGCTAATTATCGGCCATCAACGGTGCGCATGGCGCACCCTACGCTTTGGCGATTGATGGCCTATTTGTGGAGAATGAAATGCAACACGACAATGCAATCGACGATGGCCTGACCATCGCCGGCATCACCTACCGCTCGCGGCTGCTGGTCGGCAGCGGCAAATACACCGACCTGGCGCAAACGCGGGAAGCGACCATCGCCAGCGGCGCCGACATCATCACGGTGGCGATCCGCCGCGTCAACATCGGCCAGGACCCGAACGCGCCCAGCCTGCTGGACGTGGTGCCGCCGTCGCAATTCACGATCCTGCCCAACACCGCAGGCTGCTACAGCGCGAAGGATGCGGTGTACACGCTGCAACTGGCGCGCGAATTGCTCAACGGCCACAAGCTGGTCAAGCTCGAAGTGCTGGGCGACGAGAAAACCCTGTTCCCGAACATGCCGGAAACGCTGAAGGCGGCCGAAACGCTGGTCAAGGACGGTTTCGACGTGATGGTCTACTGCAGCGACGATCCGATCCAGGCCAAGATGCTGGAAGACATCGGCTGCGTCGCGGTGATGCCGCTGGCGTCGCTGATCGGTTCCGGCATGGGCATCCTGAATCCGTGGAACCTGTCGCTGATCATCGAGCAGGCCAAGGTGCCGGTGATCGTCGATGCCGGCGTCGGCACCGCGTCGGATGCGGCGATCGCGATGGAACTGGGTTGCGACGGCGTGCTGATGAACACCGCGATTGCCGGTGCGCGCGACCCGATCCGGATGGCGCGCGCGATGAAGCTGGCGGTGCAGGCCGGACGCGACGCGTATCTGGCGGGACGGATTCCGAAACGCTTCGCCGCCTCGCCGTCGTCGCCGATGGCCGGTCGCGTGGTGTGATGGCAATGTTGGAAGTTGACAACGCAAACCCTGCGTGCTGGTGTTCGCCGGCGCCGACCCCAGCGGCGGCGCCGGCATCCAGGCCGACGTGCAGGCGATTGCCGCACTGGGCGCGCATCCGCTGACCGTCATCACCGTGTTGACGGTGCAGGACAACGAGCGCGTGCTCAGCGTGCATCCGGTCGATTCCAGCCTGGTCTGGCAGCAGGCCCGGGTGCTGATCGACAAGATGCCGATTGCCGCGGTCAAGATCGGCATCGTCGGCAACCGCGCCAATGCCGGCGTGATCGCCGATGTGATCCGCCGCCTGCGCGAGCGTCAGCCCGATCTGCCGGTGGTGCTCGATCCGGTGCTGGCCAGCGGCCATGGCGACGCGCTGTCGGCCGAAGACGCGGTGCAGGCGCTGGCGCCGCTGATCGCGCTGGCGACGCTGATCTTGCCGAATCTGCCGGAAGCGACCCGTCTGTGCGGCGCGCATGACATCGAGACCCAGGCCCGCCTGCTGCTGGCGCGCGGTTGCCGTCATGTGCTGGTCAAGGGCGGACACGGCACCGAAGATGCGGTGTTCAACCGCTGGTTCAGTGCCGACGAAAACCGTTGCTGGACCTGGCCGCGCCTGCCCGGCAGCTTTCACGGCAGCGGCTGCACGCTGGCGTCGGCGATCGCCGCCGCGCTGGCCAACGGCCTGACGATGGCGCCGGCGCTGGAGCTGGCGCAAGCGTATTGCCATCAGGCGCTGGCGACTTCGTATCCGATCGCGGCCGGCCAGCGGATCCCGAACCGCAGCCTGCAATGGCTGCCGGATGTCCCCGTGAAATGACGAAATAACGGGGAGTATGCATTATAAATCAGTGTGTTGCCGCGCGTATTTGCTGCGTGTTTAAAAATACACTATGGAGTATATTTTTAGCGACAAAAGCGTGTCGGCGGCCTGCCGAACGAGCTATCAAGGAGAAAATCATGAACGGACTGTACATCGTCACCCCCGACTGGGATGATACCGAACGGCTGCTGGCGGTGACCGAACTGGCGCTGCAGGGCGGCGCCGCGCTGGTCCAGTACCGCCACAAGACCGCCGGCCCCGCATTGCGCCGCGAGCAGGCCGGCGCGCTGCAGGCGTTGTGCCGCCGCTATGCGCGGCCCTTCATCATCAATGACTACGTCGAGCTGTGCCTGGAACTGGATGCCGACGGCATCCATGTCGGCGGTACCGATGCCTCGGTGGCCAAGGTGCGCGCCGCAGTCGGCCCGGCCAAGATCGTCGGCGCTTCGTGCTACGGCAGCCTGCAACTGGCGCGCGACGCGCATCATGCGGGCGCCAGCTATGTCGCTTACGGCGGCTTCTATCCGTCGAAGGTGAAGAAATATCCGGTCACTACCGCAATCGACATCCTGGCGCTGTCGAAGGCGCAGATCCCGCTGCCGAGCGTGGTGATCGGCGGCATGACGCAGGAAAACGCCGCGCCGCTGGTGGCGGCCGGGGCCGACATGGTGGCCGCGATCAGCAGCGTGTATCTGGCCGACGATCCGCAGGCCGCGGCGCAGGGCTTTGTCGCGTTGTTCCGGCCGCGCGGCTAGCGCCGACGACTCCTAAGCCCGACAGGCTGCTAGTCAGGCCGGATGTATCCTGATGACGCCCGGTTCGGCAGCGATCGCGCGCGCCCTTAGCTGCCCGCAACCGCCATCGACCTCCTGCGCCGCCGAGTCGCGCAGCTTGGTCAGCACGCCGCGCTGGTGCAGCAATTTCGCGATCGCGCGTGCCCGTTCCCAGCTCGGGCGCCTGAACGGCAGGCCTTCGACGCTGTTGTACGGAATCATGTTGAGCACCGCATACTTGCCCTTGAGCAGGTCGACGATGCCGTCGATCTCATCGTCGCCGTCGTTGATGCCCTCCAGCAGCGTCCACTGGTATTGCACCGGGTAAGCGGTGAGGCGGGCGTAGCGCTCGCCCAGACTCCACCAGTTCTGTGGGCGTCAGGCGTGGCGCGCGCGGCAGCAGCTTCTCGCGCAAGGCCGGCTTGGTGGTGTGCAGCGACAGGGCCAGCGCGGGCTTTACCATGCCCAGCGGCAGCCGTTCGAATACGCGCGGATCGCCCACGGTCGAGAACACCAGGTTCTTGTGCCCGATATTGCCCTCGGTGCCCAGCAGTTCGATCGCTTCCATCACGTTCTGCAGGTTGTGGGCGGGTTCGCCCATCCCCATGAACACCACTTTCTTGACCGCCCGCTGCCTGCGCGCCAGCGCAACCTGGGCCACGATCTCGCCGCTGGTCAGCTGGCGTAGCAGGCCGTCGCGGCCGGTCATGCAGAACTGGCAACCGACCGCGCAGCCGACCTGGCTGGAGACGCACAGCCCGCCGCGCGGCAACAGCACGCTTTCCACCGCCTGGCCATCGCCGAGCGCGACCAGCAGGCGGGCCGATCCGTCCTCGGTCGGATGGCAGGACAGCAGGCGCGCCAGGCCATCCAGTTCGGCATCGAGCGCCGGCAGCGCCGCGCGCAGCGTCTGCGGCAGATAGTCGTCCGGGCGGCGCCGGCCTTGCTCATGCGAGCGGGCTTGCACCCAGTCGCGCAACACGCGTTGCTCATGTTCCGGTTTGGCGCCCAGCACGCGCAGGCGCTGGCGTATCAATTCAATTTGCATAGGGGCAGCGGTTGTGTCGGCAGTTGTTTGCCTGAGTTTAAATTTTCTTTAGTCATCGTCCTGCACCGCGCACGCATGCCTGCGCAAGTCTTCCATGCTGATGATCTGCAACGCTGCCTGATGCGTGCTTTCGAGCACGACCGGCGGCGCGACGCCGGCTTCCAGCGCCTCCTGCCAGCGCAGTGCGCACAGACACCATTGATCGCCCGGTTTCAGTCCGGGGAAGTGCAGTTCGGGCCTTGGCGTGCCGAGATCGTTGCCGCGCTGCTTGCTGAACGCCAGAAACGCTGCGCTCATCACCACGCACACCACGTGGGTGCCGACATCCTCCGCGCCGGTCTTGCAGCAGCCGTCGCGGAAGAAGCCGGTCAGCGGCCTGAACGAGCAGGGCACCAGCGGTTGGCCGAATACATTTCTGGAAATTTTTGGATCGGTCATCTGCGGTTCCGGTGAGGGCGGCTCGGGGGCGAGCGCGGTATTGTCATGTGCCGAATGATAGCAAGGATTCGCAACTGTATTTCAGGTACGGACGGCGGAGCCGGTCACCGGACCGGCCCCGCCAGATCGCCGATTTTCCCTGACTCTGGCGGGCGCCTAAAATCTGCCCGCCGAGCGAAATCCGGAGCGCGCATACAGCGAGACCTGGCCGCGCTGCTGGGCTTGGTCGCGTTGGCCCGGCAGCGCGGGTAAATCTGCTCGGCACATTTTTTCGGTCCCGAAGAAATGATGCGAATGTGCCGATTGGTATCGGCAGGGATTTGATTCGACAGAATGCGTTCGGGCGACGAATGTCGCAAAGCGACCCGGAGCCGCCTGATGGCGTTTGAAATCTTTATGGCGGCTTTGTGAACGGGGAGCTGCAGTTCACGAAATCCAAGTTACGGACCGCAACTCGGCCATAGCAGCCGTTCGGCTTACCCGCCTGATTGGTCTGCAAAGGACCGGTTACCAGCCATTCGGTCGAAAATCGCTTTGAACGTCAGCTTCTCGATCTGACGAACTCACTCTCCCGACCCTAGCGGGACTCTTTGGCAAAGTACGCTGCTGCCTTTTTTAGGATGTCGCGCTCCTCGCGGACCCGCTTCAGTTCTGCCTTGAGCCGGCGAATTTCTGCCGCCTGGCCCTGCAGCCCGCTGCGCTCAGCTTCGGGCAGGCTATAACGCTTCAGCCAGTCGTACAGCGTCGGCAAAGATACGCCCAACCGACTGGCCACTTCCGAGCCAGGGTGACCGCGATCCGTAACCTGTTTGACCGCTTCAATCTTGAATTCTTCCGGGTAACGCTTGCTGCTCATGACACCTCCTGAACGGGCCTTGGTTTAAGGCTTCAGGATGTCTAGAGGTTCCGGGGCGATTCAGGTGTGTGCAGTTGCTACTTGATTGCTACCGCCTCGGATTCTCGGGGTTGCCAGCCGCCGCCGAGTGCCCTGAAGGCAGCGACCGCTGCGCGTGCTGATTCCGTTTGCGCCTGCGCTCGCGCATCGGAGGCACGTAGCAAGTTTTCGTCGGCTTGCAAGACCTCAATCAGGCTGAGTACCCCTTTTTGATATGCCGCAAACGAAGCTCCTCGTGCGCGGCCGAGTGAGTCCACTCCCTGGGCGAGTACAGCAGCCTGCTCCTCGCGCTTGACCAGGGCCGAAAAGGCGTTTTCTACGTCCTCGGTTGCCCGTAATACGGCAAGCCGATACGCGGCCAACATCTCGGCTTCCTGGCCCTTGGCCTGGTTGATCTGGGCGTTGATGCGGCCAAAATCGAACAGGCGCCAGCGCAGACCCAGCACGCCGGCGGCCTGGCTGGCGCCGCTATTAAACAGATTGCCGCGGACACCGATGTCGCACTGCCGATCAGCCCACTAAGAGAGAGCTTGGGGTAGTACTCGGCAATGGCGACACCAATACGCGCGTTCGATGCGGCCAGGCGGCGCTCGGCCACGATCAGATCGGGCCGGCGCCTGAGCAAATCACCCGGCGAGCCGGTTGATGCGATCTGCGGGGCGGCCGGAATAACGCCAGCATTCGCCAGCTCCTCCCGGTGCGTACCGGGCGGTTTGCCTAGCATAACGTCCAGCGCATTCATGGCCGTATCCAACCCCGCTTCGAGGACCGGTACCGATGCCCGCACTTGGGCGAGCGCGCCCTCGACCTGTCGCACTTGAAGTTCGGCCGCCAGTCCCTTGCCATAAAGCAGATTGATAGTTGAGAGTAGCTCTTGTTGCGTCTGCACTTGCCTGCGAGCAACGTCAAGGCGAGTTTGCAGTCCGCGGATGCTGATGTAGATGTCGGCGGTCTGCGCCGCCACCGCCAGTCGTGTCGCCGTAGCGCCAGCCTCCGAAGCCTGATACTCGGCAAGTGCCGCTTCCCGTCCGCGACGCAAGCCACCGAATACGTCCAGTTCCCAGCCTACGCCGAGGTTGGCCTCATAGGCGTTGCCGTAGCGATCGAAATTGGGCTTTGAATTCAAGACTTGCCCCAACGGCGTTTCAACCGACTGGTAGGCTCGCGCACCCTGGGCATTGATGTTGCCGGAAGGTAGCAGCGCGGCATTCGCTGCGCCGAGTCCCGCTCGCGCCTGAGCGACGCGAGCAGACGCCTGCGCGAGATCCAGATTTTGCTCCAGCGCAAGCGTTACGAAGCGGGTCAGTTGTGGATCGCCAAAGCCTTCCCACCACACGATGAAGTCGGCGGTGGCATTGGCGTGCCGTTGCTCAACTGCCGTTTGACCCAGGTAGCGGTCTGGCATGTGCGTGTCGGGCCGAATGTAATCTGGCCCGACAGCGCAACCTGCTGAAAGACTGGCGACGGCGAACATGAAGAGAGTGCGTTTGAGTAACATGGGCATCTTCCGCGAAGTGAAAAGGGAGAAATTTTGAGTGACTATATCACAAAACAGTCACTCGTTGTGCAAATCGAAGAACAAGAGGTAAGCTGTCGAACATGAATAAAGCAACCACTAATCCGGGCCCGGCCCGAGGCCCAATCGATCACGAGGTGCGCGATCAAATCGTTGCCGCAGCGACCAAGCACTTCGGCTTGTACGGCTACGAAAAGACGACCGTCTCCGATCTTGCCAAGGCCATCGGCTTTTCCAAGGCGTACATCTACAAGTTCTTCGAGTCCAAGCAGGCCATTGGCGAACTTATTTGCGCAAATTGCCTGCACGAGATCGAAACGGATGTCAGAGCAGCCATTGGCAGCGTCGACCGCCCACCAGAGAAGCTGCGGCGCATGTTCAAGGTGGCCGTCGAGGCCAGCCTTCGCCTGTTTTTTGAAGATCGCAAGCTCTATGACATTGCGGCCTCGGCCGCGACCGAGCGTTGGCAGGCGGTGCGTTCCTATGAGGAGCGTATCCAGGCAATGCTGCAGGACATCTTGCGCCAGGGGCGTGAAACAGGGGAGTTCGAGCGCAAGACGCCGCTCGACGAGGCGGCGAGCGCGATCTACCTGGTCATGCGCCCTTACCTCAATCCGCTGCTCTTGCAGTACAACTTTGATCACACCGACGACGCGCCGGCGCAACTATCCAGCCTGGTGCTGCGCAGCTTGTCGCCATAAATACGCGACAGTGACGTGTGACTATTGACAAAATTAGTCACTAGTACCAAAATGAAATCCTGTCTGGTTCTCTTATGGGATTTCTATGCTCCGCCGCCGCCTCGTTTTCTCTGCTGTCATATCTGCATTGCCGCTTGCGTTGGTCGCCTGCGGCGAAAAGAAGCAATCCGATCCACGTACCGAAGCGCCGCTGGTACGCGCGGCCACCATCCAGGGCGCGGTCGTTGCGTCACGTACGTTCACCGGGACCGTCGCCGCTCGGGTACAAAGCGATCTGGGCTTTCGGGTTTCCGGCAAGGTGTTGGAACGCCTTGTCGATACGGGGCAAACCGTTAAGCGCGGGCAAGCGCTCATGCGCATCGACCCCGTCGATCTGAGGCTGGCAGCCACATGCCCAGCAGGAAGCGGTCGCCGCCGCCCGGGCGCGCGCGCAGCAAACGGCGGAGGACGAAGCCCGCTACCGCGACCTGCGCGGAACCGGCGCGATATCGGCTTCAGCCTACGATCAGGTCAAGGCTGCGGCGGATGCCGCCAAAGCCCAGCTCAATGCGGCCGAAGCCCAGGCCGAAGTCGCCCGTAACGCGAGCCGCTATACGGAGCTGGTGGCGGATGCCGATGGCGTCGTCATGGAAACGCTGGTCGAACCCGGCCAGGTCGTCAACGCGGGTCAGGTCGTGGTGCGCGTGGCCCATGCCGGCCGCCGCGAAGCCATCATCCAGTTGCCGGAAACCTTGCGCCCTGCGGTCGGTTCAGCCGGCCTGGCCACGCTTTTCGGCAAAGAAGGCGTTACCGTTCCGGCCAAACTCAGGCAGCTCTCGGATGCCGCAGACCGGCTGACCCGCACTTTCGAGGCGCGCTATGTGCTCGATGGCGAGCTGGCCAATGCGCCATTGGGCGCCACCGTCACCATCCAGATCCCGGATGCACATCCCGCTACGCAAGGCGGCTTGTCGGTGCCGATCGGCGCCCTGTTCGACGCGGGCAAGGGGCCGGGCGTCTGGGTCATCCAGGGCGCAGCCGGCAAAGGTCTCCTGGCGGCCGGTCACGGTCCAGCGCCTGGGCGACGACGGCGCGCGCATCGCGGGCCAACTCAAGCAAGGTGACCGGATCGTCGCACTCGGCACGCACCTGCTGCGCGAAGGCGAGCAGGTCCGGGTGGCTGGCGAAGCCGCCGCAACCGCAGGAGCGCGGCCATGAGCGAAGGTCGTTTCAACCTGTCGGCGCTCGCCGTGCGCGAGCGCTCCGATCACCTTGTTCCTGATCTGCCTGATCTCGTTGGCCGGGCTCATTTCCTTCTTCAAACTGGGGCGGGCGGAAGATCCCGCCTTCACGGTCAAGGTGATGACCGTCGTCACCGCCTGGCCCGGCGCCACGGCACAGGAAATGCAGGACCAGGTCGCCGAGAAGATTGAAAAGCGGCTGCAGGAACTGCGCTGGTACGATCGTACCGAGACCTACACCACGACCCGGCCTGGCCTTCACGACGTTGACATTGCTCGACAGCACACCGCCGTCGGAAGTGCAGGAGCAGTTCTACCAGGCCCGCAAGAAAGTCGGAGACGAAGCAGGCAACCTTCCGTCCGGCGTGATCGGGCCGATGGTCAACGACGAATATGCGGACGTCACCTTTGCGCTGTTCGCGCTCAAGGCCAAGGGCGAACCGCAGCGCTTGCTGGTGCGCGAAGCGGAGACGCTGCGCCAGCGGCTGCTGCACGTGCCGGGCGTCAAGAAGGTCAACATCGTTGGCGAGCAGTCCGAGCGCATCTATGTCGAGTTCTCGCATGAGCGCCTGGCAACGCTGGGCGTCAGCCCGCAGGAAGTGTTCGCCGCGCTGCAATAGCCAGAACGTGCTAACGCCGGCTGGCTCGGTGGAAACCAAGGGGCCGCAGGTGTTCATTCGCCTGGACGGCGCTTTCGACGAATTGCAGAAGATCCGCGACACGCCGGTCGTGGCGCAGGGCCGCACATTGAAACTGTCGGACATCGCCACGATCAAGCGCGGCTATGAAGACCCGGCGACTTTCATGATCCGCAACGGCGGCGAACCCGCGCTGCTGCTGGGCATCATCATGCGCGACGGTTGGAACGGACTCGACCTGGGCAAGGCGCTGGATAAGGAGGTCGGTGCGATCAACGCCGACATGCCGCTGGGCATGGGCCTGACCAAGGTCACGGACCAGGCCGTCAACATCAGCTCGGCGGTCGATGAGTTCATGGTCAAGTTCTTCGTCGCGCTGCTGGTGGTGATGCTGGTGTGCTTCGTGAGCATGGGCTGGCGCGTGGGTATCGTGGTCGCCGCGGCCGTGCCGCTGACGCTGGCGACAGTCTTCATCGTCATGGCCGCGACCGGCAAGAACTTCGACCGCATCACCCTGGGCTCCCTGATCCTGGGGCTGGGCCTGCTGGTGGACGACGCCATCATCGCCATCGAAATGATGGTGGTGAAGATGGAGGAGGGCTACAGCCGCATCGCCGCCTCCGCCTATGCCTGGAGCCATACCGCCGCGCCCATGCTCTCCGGCACGCTGGTGACGGCCGTCGGCTTCATGCCCAATGGCTTCGCCCGTTCCACCGCCGGCGAATACACCAGCAATATGTTCTGGATCGTCGGCATCGCCCTGATCGCTTCCTGGGTCGTTGCCGTGGTGTTTACGCCTTACCTCGGCGTCAAGCTGCTGCCCGATCTCAAAAAGGTCGAAGGCGGCCACGACGCGCTCTACGATACGCCGCGCTACAACCGCTTCCGCCAGGTGCTCACGCGCGTCATCGCGCGCAAGTGGCTGGTCGCCGGCGCGGTGGTCGGCCTGTTCGTCGTGGCCGTGCTTGGCATGGCGGTGGTCAAGAAGCAGTTCTTCCCGATCTCCGACCGCCCCGAAGTGCTGGTCGAGGTGCAGATGCCCTATGGCACCTCGATCGCGCAGACCAGCGCCGCCGCCGCCAAGGTGGAAGCATGGCTGGCCAAACAGCCGGAAGCGAAGATCGTCACAGCCTACATCGGCCAAGGCGCGCCGCGCTTCTACCTGGCGATGGGACCGGAACTGCCCGACCCGTCGTTTGCCAAGATCGTGGTCCGCACCGACAACCAGGATGAGCGCGAGGCATTGAAAATGCGGCTGCGCAAGGCGATCGCCGACGGCCTCGCCCCCGAGGCGCGCGTGCGCGTCACCCAGCTCGTGTTCGGCCCGTATTCGCCGTTCCCGGTCGCCTACCGGATCACCGGGCCAGACCCGGACAAGCTGCGCAACATCGCCGCCGATGTGCAGCAGGTCATGGATGCCAGTCCGATGATGCGTACGGTCAATAACGACTGGGGCACGCGCTCGCCCACGCTGCACTTCACCTTGCAGCAGGACCGCTTGCAGGCCGTGGGATTGACCTCCAGCGCCGTGGCGCAACAACTGCAATTCCTGCTGAGCGGCGTGCCGCTGACCGCCGTGCGTGAAGACATTCGCACGGTGCAGGTCGTGGCCCGTTCGGCCGGCGACATCCGGCTCGACCCGGCCAGGATCGCGGACTTCACGCTGACCGGCGCCAGCGGGCAACGCATCCCGCTGTCGCAGGTGGGCAAGGTCGACGTGCGCACGGAGGAGCCGATCATACGCCGGCGCGACCGCATGCCGACCATCACCGTGCGCGGCGACATCGCCGAAGGCTTGCAGCCGCCGGACGTGTCCACCGCCATTACCCAGCAGCTCCAGCCCATCATGGACAAGCTGCCGGCCGGCTATCGCATCGAACGAGGCCGGCTCGATCGAGGAATCCGGCAAGGCGATGAAAGCCATGTTGCCGCTGTTCCCGATCATGCTGGCGATCACCCTGCTCATCATCATCTTCCAGGTGCGCTCGATCTCCGCGATGGTCATGGTCTTCCTGACCAGCCCGCTGGGTCTGATCGGCGTGGTGCCAACCCTGATTCTGTTCCAGCAGCCGTTCGGCATCAATGCGCTGGTCGGCCTGATTGCGCTGTCGGGCATCCTGATGCGCAACACGCTGATCCTGATCGGGCAGATCCACCATAACGAGCAGGCAGGATTGGCCCCATTCCATGCGGTGGTCGAGGCCACCGTGCAGCGTTCCCGACCGGTGATCCTGACCGCATTGGCGGCGATCCTGGCCTTCATCCCGCTGACCCATTCGGTGTTCTGGGGAACGCTCGCTTACACGCTGATCGGCGGCACCTTCGCCGGGACGGTACTGACTCTGGTGTTCCTGCCGGCCATGTATTCCATCTGGTTCAAGATCAGCCCGGCAACCGCAGCGAAAACGGAAGCGGATCACGGAGCAGCCATCCGCATGCGGTGGCCGGGGAAACGACGGATGCGTTGCTGGTTGCGAACGATCGTCCCTGAGCACGTGCATTCACTATTGAACTATATCGAAAGGATCTGCCATGTCGAAATCTAAAGTTGTCGTTATTACTGGCGTGTCATCGGGCATCGGGCGTGTCGCCGCAGAGAAGTTCGCCAAGCGCGGATGCCGGGTGTTCGGCACCGTGCGCAGCATCGCCAAAACGACAGCCAATGCCTGGTGTCGAGCTGGTCGAGATGGATGTCCGCGACGACGCTTCCGTTCAACGTGGAATCCAATCCATCATCGCCAGGCCGGGCGCATCGATGTGCTCGTCAATAACGCGGGAATGACCATGCTTGGCGCGGTGGAGGAAACGTCGATCTGCTGAAGCCGCAGTCGCTGTTCGACACCAACGTTTTTGGCATCTTGCGCACAACACAAGCGGTACTTCCGCACATGCGAGCGCAGCGCTCAGGAAGGATCGTCAATGTCAGCTCGGTGCTCGGCTTTCTTCCGGCTCCGTACATGGGACTGTATTCGGCATCCAAGCATGCTGTGGAGGGACTGTCTGAAACGCTGGATCATGAGGTGCGCCAGTTCGGCATCCGCGTAACGCTGGTTGAACCGTCATTACACCAAGACCAATCTGGACACCAATTCGCCCCAGTGCCAAGTCAAAAATCGCAGACTATGACCGTGAACGTGACCTCGTCATCGCGTTCGATTGCCGACAATATCAACGGCGCACCCGAACCCGATGGCGTGGCAAACACGATCGTCGAAGCGGCGCTTGGTGCTTGGCGTATGCGCCGCACGCCGGCCGGACAGGCATCGCTGTTGAGCAAATTGCGCCGCTTCATGCCTGCTGGCCCTGTCGATGCAAGCCTGAGGAAAACATTCGGACTCGCCTGAAAACCTCGCCCGATTCCGCAAGCCGAATCGATGCACTTGTCTAGTCTCGACCTAATTATCAGGAAAAACCATGACTAACTACTGACCATCGACTGGATCGCTCAGCAGGAAGCCGCACGGCAACGTTCGATTGCAGGCGGTGGCAAACCTGGTCTCGCCCGAATGGAGCAGCTCGCCGGCAAGAGCGGGCGCGAGATTCTCGAAGCCATGATGTCCGGCGAGTTGCCGTACCCACCGATGAACGAGACCATGAATATGACCTTGCTCGAAGTGGACAACGGCCGCGCCGTGTTTCAAGGCATCCCGCTGCCGCAACACTACAACCCATTGGGCACGGTGCACGGCGGCTGGTTTGCCACGCTCCTGGACTCAGCGCTGGGCTGTGCAGTGCAAACCACGCTACCGGCCGGGCGTTCCTACACTACGGCCGAACTCAGCATAAACATTGTGCGGCCAGCCTCGCACAAGACCGGCCCGTTGCGTGCGGTCGGCACG
>CAWIOX010000008.1:0-132712 GCA_963837775.1 uncultured beta proteobacterium
GGAGACTCCGCTGATGAGTCCGGCTTCGTCCAGGATGGTGGTCGTCCGGCCTTCCCATTTGAAGCGCGTTTCCTTGAGTTCCTTGAGCACGCCGTAGACCGAAAGCCGCTGCGCGGGCGCCGCCGCCCGACAAGGTGATCGCCGCGATGATGGAAGGAGCAGGCTCAGCTTGCGCCGACACCTGCACAGTGGAGCGCGACGGCAGGGGCGACTCCATCGTGATCGGCTCGTTCAACCAGGGGGGAGCCGTCGAGAGGCCGCAAGCAGCAGGGCTGCGCTTGCTGCCAGCACCCGGCGAGCCAGCAGTGCCAGGATGGATCGAGGTATCGGCTGCATGTCCGCCTCCTGCTTCGCACGCGCACCCCGCTGCATCAGGACGCGAGCCATGCGTTCAGCGAACGCAGGCTCTCCTCGCTCAATTCGCCTGCCGCCGCCGACAGCCTCAGCGGCCGAGCAGGTAATCGACACGCGCCTGGACAAGATCCAGCTCGGGGCGAACAGCCGCTGCTGCGCGTCGAGCACGTCGAGCTCGGTGCGGGTGCCCACGTCGCGCCCGAGCGTCGTCGCTTCGAGCGCGCTGCGGGCCGAGACCAGGGCCTGCTCGATGCGAGGCGATGCGCGAGACGCCGGTCTTCACGGCAAGGTAGGCGTCCTGCGCTTTCAGGCGCGCGTCGCGCTGCGCGGCCGCAAGCTCCTGTTCGGCCTGGCGCGCCTGGCGATGGACTCGCGTTCGTGCGAATCGATTCCGCCGCCGGCGAACAGCGGGACGTTGAGCTGCAGGCCCCCGATCGCGGTGCGGTCGCCGCTCGGCGCGACCAGCGGCGACAGGCCGCCGCACTGTCCTTTGCGCCGTGGCTGGCCACCAGGTCGAGGGTCGGACGCCGAGGCGGTGCTTCTCGATTTCGGAGCTGGCGATCTCGAGTCGGACTGCTTGATCCGGACGAGGTTGGTGGTCCTCGCCCTTCACCTGCCAGGCGAGCAGGTCCGCCGGCTCGGGCAGGCGGGGCCGAAGCCGGCGCCAGCCGCGACAGCTGCACCGGCGCCGAGCCGAGCGTCTCGAGGAAACTGCGCGGCGCAGTTCGAGCGCCGATCTGCGCCGACACCTCGCGGGTCTCGACGGCGTCCAGCCGCGCCTGCGCTTCGTGCAGGTCGGTGATGTTGCCTTGGCCGATGTCGAAGCGCGCCTGGGCGCGGTCGCGCTGGCGCGGCACGGCCGCCTTCTCGGCCTGCACCACGCGCAGCGGTCTCTTCGGCCACCAGGACGCCGAAATAGGCCTCCGCCACGCGCTGCACGAGATCCTGGCGCGACTCGGTCGAACTGGGTCTGCGCGAGCGCCGACTGCTCCCGCAACTGCTGCTTCGTCGCGGTCGCCGTCTGTCGTACAGCGGCTGCACCAGCTGCACCGAGGCCTCGCGCGCCGTTCCGGTGCTGTCGGGCGGCAGCACGCCAAAGGCGGCGGGCGGCCCTCGCTGGTCGATGTGGCGTGGATCCGGTTCACGTTCGCCGGTAGGTTGACGCGCGGGCGCAGCAAGGCGTGCCCTGCACCGCCTTCTCGCGGCCCGCGGTCAGCGCTTCGTCAGCGGCAAGGCTGGTCGGATCGGCTGCCAGCGCCTGCCTGTAGGCCGCCACCAGGTCGATGGCGCCGGAGGGGCCGCACTCAGGGCAAGCAGGAGGGCGGGCCGGACCGCCCGCAGGCGGTGCTATGAAGCTTCTTCATCGATATGTCTCTCTTCAGGGTTATGCGACGAGATCTGGAGGGACGCTGCGCCCGGTACCAGGTCGCATACAGCGCCGGCAGGAAAAACAGCGTCAGCAGCGTGGCGACCGCAGCCCGCCCATGATGGCCCAGGCCATCGGACCCCAGAAGACCGTGTGGGTCAGCGGGATCATGGCCAGGATCGCCGCCAGCGCGGTCAGCATGATCGGGCGCAAGCGGCGCACGGCCGACTCGACGATCGCCGTCCACAGCGGCGCGCCGGCGCCAGGTCCTGATCGATCTGCACCACCAGGATCACCGAGTTGCGGATGATCATGCCGAACAGCGCGATCACGCCGAGCATGGCGACGAAGCCGAACGGGATGTGGAACGCCGCCAGATACGCTGACGCCGATCAGGCCCAGCGGCGCGGTCAGCAGCACCAGCGCCATCTTCTTCATGTCCTGCAGCTGGATCATCAGCAGCATCAGCACGGCGATGATGGTGGCGGCATCACCGCGATAGATCGACTTCTGCGCCTTGGCGCTCGACTCGATGGCGCCGCCGACCTCGATGCCGTAACCCGAGCGGCAGCTGCTGGCGCGAGCGCCTCGATCTTCGGCTGCAGGGCGTTGGTCACGTCCGGCGCCTGGGCGCCGGCGACGTCGGCGCGCACGGTCATGGTCGGCACGCGGTTGCGCCGCCACAGCTCGCTCTCTTCGCTCTCGAGCTGAGCCGGGCGACCTGCGACACCGGCACGAACTTGCCGTCACGCACGTAGATCTTCGCGTCCTTCAGATTGTTCAGGTCGGTGCGCTCCGCCGCGACCAGGCGCGCGACCACGTCGATGCCCTGGTCGCCCTCGCGGTACTGGGTGATCGGCGTGCCGGACAGCGAGGCCTCGAGCGCCTGCTGGATCTGGACGAGCTGATGCCCAGCGCGCGCGCCTTGTCCTGGTCGATGTCGACCTGCACGCGCTTGACGCGCTCGTTCCAGTCCAGGTTGACGCGGCGCATGTGCGGGTCGGCGCGCAGGATCTCGGCGACCTGGTCGGCGATCCGCGCAACTTGCTGTTGTCGGGGCCGAAGACCCGGAACTGCACCGGATAGCCGACCGGCGGGCCGTTCTCCAGCCGATTGACGCGGCCGCGCACGCGGGAAGTCGGTCGTCGAACAGCTTGTCGATCTTGGCCAGCACGCGCTCGCGCGCTTCGCGCGCCCTTGGTCATCACCATCAACTCGCCGAGGTTCAGGTTGAGCGTCTGCACGTCCAGCGGCAGGTAGAAGCGCGGGGTGCCGTTGCCGACGTAGCTGGTGACAGCCGCGACGTCCGGATCGCCCTTGAGCAGGGCTTCGAGCTGCCTTCACCTCGCGCTGGCTGGCCTCGAAGGTCGCCGCCTTGGGCAGCCACAGATCGACCATCAGCTCCGGCCGGTCGGAGGCCGGGAAAAATTGCTGCGGCACCGCCTTGAACAGCACCAGCGACCGGCGAAGGCGACCAGCGTGATGGCGATCACCCAGCCACGGCGCACCAGGCACAAATCGACGAAGCGCCGGAACTCGCGGTAGAAGCCGCGCTGGTAGACCGCGTCCTCGTCGTGCGATGCGTGCGCCTGCTCCTTGCAGCAGCTTGAAGCCGAGGTAGGGCGTGAACACCACCGCCACGATCCAGGACACATCGAGCGAGATGCCCACCACCGGGAAGATCGAGAAGGTGTATTCGCCGGCGCCCGACTTGGCGAAGCCCACCGGCAGGAAGCCGGCCGCGGTGATCAGCGTGCCGGTGAGCATCGGGAACGCGGTGGAGGTGTAGGCGTAGGTGGCGGCGCGGAACTTGTCCCAGCCCTGTTCCATCTTCAGCGCCATCATCTCGACCGCGATGATGGCGTCGTCCACCAGCAGGCCCAGCGAGATGATCAGCGCGCCGAGCGAGATGCGCTGCAGGTCGATGCCGAACAAGTACATCACCAGGAAGGTCATCGCCAGCACCAGCGGGATGCACAGCGCGACCACCAGGCCGGTGCGCAAGCCCAGCGAGAGGAAGCTGACCGCCAGCACGATGACCACCGCCTCGGCCAGGCTCTGCATGAACTCGATGCACCGAGTGTTCGACCACGCGCGGCTGGTCGGTGACCGCGTGGATCTCCACGCCGACCGGCAGCTTGGACTGGATGCGGCGCACGGCCTGCGTCCAGCTGCTCGCCCAGGCGGATCACGTCGCCGCCCTTGCGCATGCTCACCGCCAGGCCGATCGCCTCCTTGCCGTTGAAGCGCATCTTCGAGACGGCCGGGTCGACGAAGCCGCGGCTTACCTCGGCGATGTCGCCGAGGCGGAAGGTGCGCTGCCCGGCGCGGATGCCGATGTCGCGGATGCTTTCGACCGAGTCGAAATCGCCGCTGACCGCCAGGCGCACGCGCTCGCCGTGGTCTCCACGGTGCCGGCGGCGGCAACGGCATTGGTCTGCGCCAGCGTCGACGCGATCAGCGCCGGGTCCAGGCCCAGCGAGGCCAGCTTGGCAGTGGACGTCTCGACGTAGATCTTCTCGTCCTGCTCGCCGACGCAGGTCGACCTTGTTGACGTCGGCCACGCGCAGGAACTCGTTGCGCGCGGCGTCGGCGAAGCGGCGCAGGTCGGCGTAGTCGAAGCCGTCGCCGGTGATCGCATAGAGGTTGCCGAAGGTGTCGCCGAACTCGTCGTTGAAGAACGGCCCCTGCGCGCCCTGCGGCAGCGTGTGCCTGATGTCGCCGATCTTCTTGCGCACCTGGTACCACACCTCGGGCACCGCCCTCGGCGGCATGTCCTCGCGCAGCTTGACCTTGATCTGCGTCTCGCCCGGCTTCACGTAGCTGGAGGTGTAATCGATCTCGGCCACTTCCTGCAGCTTCTTCTCGAGCTTGTCGGTCACCTGGTCGGCCATCTGCTGCGCCGAGCTGCCGGGCCAGTAGGCCTGCACCACCATCGTCTTGATGGTGAAATCGGGGTCTTCCTTCTGGCCCAGGCTGCGGTAGGCCAGCACGCCGGCCACCGACAGCAGCAGGAGCAGGAAGGCGATCATCTGCGGGTGCTTCAGCGCCCATTCGGATAGGTTGATGCCTTTCACTGGGCGCCTCCCGACACGGCCGCGGCCACCACTGGCGCCAGCTTGACCCGCTGGCCCGGCTGCAGCATGTGCACGCCGGCGGTGACGACGGTCTCGCCGCCGTTCAAGCCGTCGACGACGAGCACGCTGTCGTTCTGCGCGCTGCCCAGCATGACCTCGCGCGGGGCGACGCGCATCGTTTTCGGATCGACCAGCCATACCTGGCGGCGGCCGCCTGCCTGGTCGACGATCGCCGTCAGCGGCAGGCGGATCGCGGCGTTGCCGTCGACGTCAGGCGCGAATACCGTCGCGGTCATGCCCAGGCGCAGCAGCGCCGGGTCCGGATCGCGGATCGAGATGCGCGCCGAGTAGGTGCGCGTGACGCTGTCGGTGTCCGGCGCCAGTTCGCGCAGCGTCCCGGTCCAGGCCTTGTCCGGATGTGCCCAGACGCCGACCTTGAGCGTGCCGGCCTTGCGCAGCTCGTCGACGCGCGACTCGGGAACGCTGACCGCCACTTCGCGCTCGCCGTCGGCCGGCACCGTGACCACCGGCTGGCCGGCCGCGACGACCTGTCCCGCTTCGGCGCTGATCGTGCTCACCACGCCGTCGCGATCGGCCACCAGCGTCGTGTATCCGCGCAGGTTCGCGTTCAGCTGCCGGCGCGCGCAGCGCCGAGCGCAGCTGCGCTTCGGCCTGGTCCAGCGCCAGGCGCTGGTGGTCGAGTTCCGATTGCGACGCAAAGTTACGCGCCACCAGCTGCTCGATGCGGCGCAGGTCGATGCGCGCCTGGGCCACCTGGCTGCGCACCGCCTCGACCTCGGCGCCGGCCGCGGCCACCTGCAGCTCTTCCTGCGCCGGGTCGAGCCGCATCAGCGGCTGGCCGCGCTTGACGCGCGCTGCCGACCTCGACCAGCCGCGCGACGATTTTCCCGGACGTGCGAAAGCCGAGCTGGCTCTCGTAGCGGGCGCGGATCTCGCCGGAATAGGTGGCGCCGACCGAGCCGGGCGTGCGGCCGGCGACGATGGTGCGCACCGGGCGCACGTCCTCGTGGTCGGGCGCGGGAGCGGGAGCGCATCCAGTCAGCAAGTGCGCCGCGAGTGATAGTAAGAGTTGATGATCGATAGTTCATATTCACTTTCTATTCTTCGGTCAGATCCTTCAAGCGCCGACTTTTTCGGCATTCGCGCAACTAACGCGAGCATGTCGCGATTCCATTACGCCGAGCTACGTCCTGTCCGGCAGCTCGACTTCAACGGCGGCCGGCTTATCAAGGCTAGCCTCCGCTTTAGAACCCGAAATATATCTCAATTTGACGTTTTTGTCATTATGACGGATAATTTATTTTGAGATTGTTGGGAATTTCTAGATAAGGTGCAATCCATTTGGGGAAATTGACACTGCGCTAATGAAGAAAAGGCAAGGAAGCGCGGTCAAGGTACTGCGGCAGGAAGGGAGCAGTTGGTACCTAGCCAAGGCCCAGGCAGCGCATGACGCAATTCTTCAAGGAATCCCAGCATACCCGGGCTTATCGCCCCCACATTTCACACGGGACTTAAAGATCATCATGAAGCCAACGTCATTATCACAACATACAGTGCAAGAACCGTCAGACAACGAGGTCAATTCGTCGGTGGTTACGGACCACCGCCACCGGGTCGCCGCCTCAGCGGCGCGAGCGCATGCGCTCGCGGTTGTTGCGCAGCGCGCTGCGCCTGGTGGCGGAAAAGGGAACGGCGGCGACCTCCATTGATGACGTCATTTCGGCGGCGCAGGTGTCGCGCGGGACGTTCTACAAATACTTCCCATCGCCCGACGCGCTTGTCCGGGAGCTAGCGACGGAGATTGCGAACGAGTTGATCCGTATTGCCGAGCCGATAGTGCGCAGCCACGACGACTCGGCTGAGCAGGTAGCGCGGGGAATTCGACTGGGAGCCCGCCTTGCCATTCACTACCCGGCCCTGGCGGGATTCGTCGTTCGGTTGGGATGGCCCGGTGAGCATGGGCCCAATATGCTGGAGTTCGTCCGCCGAGACATCGAGGAAGGATTCCGACGGGGCCGCTTCATGCGCATGCCGATGGCGCTGGCGCTCAACATCGTTGCCGGCGCTGTGCTGGGCGCGATACACGGCATGATGGAATCTGACCACAAGGAAGACTTTTCCGAGCAAGCTGCCGCCGTCGCATTGCGCGCGCTGGGGGTCGATGCTGCGGCCGCCGATGCCATCTCCAGTACGCCGCTGGAAGCGAACGAGATCCAGTTCGTGGGCTTGCTCGCGGAAACGCTGACCAATGTGGCCTAACCCATCTAGCTACACATTTTGGGTGAGACGATAGGGGATCACAAGATACGCGGTCGGACCAAAAGCCTTTGTTTTCAAGGCATTTCGACGTTAGACTGACACGTAATGAAACGCCAAAAGCCCTTGTCCAAAACAATACGACATCATCCTGATGTAAGCCCGCACATCATGACTACTGCCAGCCCTGAAAATCTGCGCCTGTTCTATGCATTATGGCCGGACCAGGCGACCCGTTCGGCTCTGATGCGCCTACAATCGGCAGTAAGTGGCCGCCCCACAGCGCCAGAAAATCTGCATCTGACGCTGGCGTTTCTGGGGATGCAGTCCAGCGCCTTGCTGCCGCAACTGGAACACATCTTGTCGCAACTGGGGTCACCCACGGTCGAACTGGTACTGGATAGGCTGGGCTATTTCCCCAAACACAAGATCGCATGGGCTGGCATGCAACAGGTGCCGGAGCCATTGGAAGTGCTGCAGCAGGCATTGATCACGGCCCTGCAGCAACAGCAGATACGCTTCGACCAGCAACCCAGCTTCAAGCCGCACATCACGCTGGCGCGGGCTGCACAACTGCCGGCCGACACCACATGCGCCCCGATCATCTGGCGCGCCGATCACATCGCTTTAGTGCAATCGACCACGCACGCCGATGGACCGCAGTATCGTGTGCTTGCGTCGCGCCAGTTTCCTAGAATTATTCTTGCTGCGCAAGTTTGCGCAACACGTGGGCCGCTGCCACCAGGCCAAAAGAGGCGGTCACCACCATCGCCGAACCGAAGCCGGCACAATTGAGCCCAGTCACACCGGAACCTGCCTCCAGCGCACACGATTCGTCTGCCGCCGGAAAACGCAAGGGCTCGCTGGAAAACACCGCATCGATGCCGAACTTGTTTTTCGTTCCACGCGAAAATCCGTACTGCGCGCGCAAAATCTTGCGTACCTTGGCCAGCAGAGGCTCTTGCTCGGTTCTGGCCAGATCGCATACTGCGATTTTGGTCGGGTCGGTTTGCCCGCCGGCACTGCCGATCGTGATCAACGGTATCGCATTAGTACGGCAATAGGCGATCAGGGCTGCCTTGGCTTTGACGTTGTCAATCGCATCGATCACATAATCAAACGCATGCGCACCGATCATCTGCTCCAGGTTGTCCGGCGTGATGAAGTCTTCCACCTCGGTGACACGGCAAAACGGATTAATCTGGGCGATACGCTCTGCCAGCGCCGTTACCTTGGCCTGGCCCAGCGTATCGCTCAAGGCCTGGATCTGGCGGTTGATGTTCGACTCGGCCACATTATCCAGATCGATCAGGGTCACATGGCCAATGGCACTGCGTGCCAGCGCCTCCACCACCCACGAGCCGACGCCACCGACGCCAATCACGCACACATGCGCGCTGCGAAAGCGCGCCAATCCGGCATCACCATACAGCCGGGCAATCCCGCCAAAACGCCGATCGAAATCAATGTCGTGCAGGTTCTCTACTGTTTCAATTGCGGTTATCGTATTCATGCCGTCATTTTAAGGTAATCCACCATACAATTGGCGACGCGGCAGTTTTTCCCTCCTGATGAACACCGCTTGATATTGACACTTTACTGAAAAAATCAGGCTGCCATGCAATATCCCTTACTTAATGGAGATAGAAACCATGTCAAACAGCTTATTCACGCCGGCACCCGGCTTCGACCAGCCGATTGCTGTACTCAAGCACTGTCATGATCGTATCCGCCGGCAAATCGCCACGATGGGAAATTTAGTCAGCCATTTACCGAAACAGGGTGCCGATCTTGACGCACAACAAGCTGCAAAATCTGTTTTGCAGTATTTTAATAAAGCCGCACATCAACATCATGAAGATGAAGAGCATGACTTGCTGCCGCTGTTGCAAGCCACGGCACAGGGTGAGGACGCAGCATTACTGACGTCATTGTTGCCCGTGATCCTGCAGGAACATCAGCAAATGGATGCGGCCTGGCAGGGTCTGGAGCAGCAGTTGCAAATGATTGCCGCAGGCCAGCCCGGTGCGACTCTGTCCAATGACGATGTGCGCGTTTTCAGTGAAATGTATGCGGCCCATATGCAGAAGGAAGAAATGCAGATTGCACCGATGGCAATGCGCCTCTTCAGTCCGGCCCAAATGGCGCAATTAGGTGAAGCGATGCGCGTGCGTCGCGGTATTACACAGACTATATAAGGAAAGAAATGTCGATAGCACATATCCGTAAAGATTACATGCATGCCAGCCTGTCGGAATCCGACGTCGCTGCCGATCCGATCGCCCAGTTTGCAAAATGGTTTGGCGAGGCGCTCAAGGCGGAAATCCCGGAAGCCAATGCGATGAGCCTGTCGACCGTCGCGCCCGACGGCCGGCCGTCATCGCGTATCGTATTGATCAAGGAATTCGACCAGCGCGGTTTTTCATGGTTTACCAATTATGAAAGCCGCAAAGGGCATGATCTGCAGCACAATCAGCTGGCTGCCCTGTTGTTTTTCTGGTCCGGACTGGAGCGCCAGGTGCGCATAGAAGGTCGGGTCGAACGCGTGAGTGCCGAAGAAAACGATGCCTATTTCCACAGCCGCCCGCTGAAAAGCCGGATTGGCGCACACGCTTCCGCACAAAGCCAGCCGATTGCCGACCGTGCCGCACTGGAAGCCAGTTTTACCGAAGCAGAAGCAAGATATGGCGCGGAACCACCACGACCGGCCCACTGGGGCGGTTATCGCCTGATACCGGACACCATCGAATTCTGGCAAGGCCGCAGCTCACGACTGCATGATCGCATCCTGTTCACCCTGCAAGCAGATGGCAGTTGGCTGCACCAGCGTTTGCAACCCTGAACCAGGCCGATAGACGGCAGATGCAGCAATAGCAAGTGCGGAGAGGTAAGGCCAGCCCCTATTGACTCACTCACGGAGGCGATCGTGTTTTGGGAAAAGAAGCTGTCGCATTGGGTGGATGACATCCGCAGCCATTCTGCACTGCCGTTGCGGCTGGAACTATGGAATGGCCAATATTTCAATTTCAGCCATGAATCGCCGCGTGTCACGATACGGATACCGCATGCGTCAGCACTGGTATATCTGCTGACGCCCTCCCTGTCCAACCTCGGCGAAGCCTACGTCGAAGGAAAAATCGATGTCGAAGGCGGCGCCAAGGAGATCATCGGCATCGTCAATGCCCTCGCACTACGCACCCTGAAGCCGCAGGGGAAATTTGCCCGCATCGTGCGCACCGTTCACCACAACAAGGAAAAGGATGCGGAGGCGATCCGCTATCACTACGATGTCTCGAATGCGTTTTACCGCCTGTGGCTGGACGAGAACATGGTGTATTCCTGCGCCTATTTCGAACAGGGCGATGAGGATCTGGCCACTGCCCAAATCAAGAAAATCGACCATATCCTGACCAAACTGCAAGTCAAACCGGGCAATACCCTGCTCGATATCGGCTGTGGCTGGGGCGCCTTGGTACTGCGCGCGGCCCAGCATTTCGGCGCCCGCTGCGTCGGCATCACCTTGTCTGAAAATCAATATCTGCTGGCCCGGGAGCGCATCGCGGAAGCCGGTCTGGCCGACCGCGTCGAGATCCGTCTGCAAGATTACCGCGAAGTCAGCGGCAGCTTCGACCGCATCACCAGTGTCGGCATGTTCGAACACGTCGGCCTGAAACATCTGCCGGCCTACTTCGCCAAAATCAATGCGCTGCTGGCCGAGGACGGGCTGGCGATGAACCACGGCATCACCTCGACCGACCCGAACAGCGGCGAAACCGCTTTTGGCGGCGGCGAATTCATCGAAAAATACGTCTTTCCGCAAGGCGAATTGCCGCACATCGGTCTGGTGCTGAAGACCATGCAGCAAGGCGGACTGGAAGCGATCGACGTCGAAAACCTGCGCCGCCATTATGCGAAAACCTGTAGCCTGTGGGCCGATAATTTTGAAGCGCATGCCGAGGCGATCAAGCTGCTGACCGACGAACGGCATTTCCGCATCTGGCGCGTCTATCTGGCCGGTTGCGCCCATGCGTTCACGCAGGACTGGATTTCGCTGTATCAGGTGGTCTGCGTGAAGGCCGGACGCGACGCATCCACCCTGCCCTGGTCGCGCCGCCATATTTATTCCAATTCGCATTAAAAACGATAACAGCGTTGCTTCTCCTTGCCGTGCTAAAGCACTGTCTTCGTCGGCGCGCCTTGTTCTCGTTTCTAATGCAAACAGGAATTACCCCTCGATTCAGCAGCAGGAACCCCGCTGAAAAAATTCGCCCATGTGGCATGCAATCACGCGGCAACACCCAGCTTTTCACGTAGCAACACGGTGAAAGCTTCGCGTGCCACATGACGCGAGCGCTCGCGATGCCAGACCAGCAGCGTCTGCGCCTGCCCGACCGCCGCTGGTGTCGGATGCGTGCGCAGGGTGCCGGCCGCGATATGCGCATCGAGTACCGCACGCGGCAGCAGGCTTACGCCCATGCCGGCCGCAACGCAAGCGATGATCGCCTCGAAGGAGCCGAACTCGTTGAGCTGCGCGATCTGCACGCCCTCAGCGCGCAGCCAGTCAATCAGCCGTTGCCGGTACGAGCAGCCTTCACGGAACGTAAACAAAGCCAGCGGTCCGCGCGCGGCGAGATCGGCGGTGCCGGCCAGCGTCGGCCAATCGGCAGCACTGATCAGCGCAGGCTCCTCCTCAATGATCGTTTCCATCGCCAGTTGCGGATGCATCACCGGGGCAGAAACGAGTGCCGCATCGAGCTGATGCTGCAGCACGCCCTGGATCAGTTGCGCGGTCGGCCCGGTTGTCAGCCGCAGTTCAATCTTCGGATGACGTGCACGCAAGGCCACGATCACTGCCGGCAGGCGGGCGGCCGCAGTAGTTTCCATCGAACCGAGGCGCAGCAGTCCTTGCGGCGTGTCATGGGTGCGCACCGCATCGGCAGCCTCTTCGGCCAACGCGAGCAGGCGCTCGGCGTAATCGACCAGCAAGCGTCCGGCCGGCGTAATCACCAACCTGCGGTTGATGCGGTCGAACAGCGGCGTCGCGAGTTCATCCTCAAGCTGGCGGATGCGTGCGGTCACATTCGACTGCACGGTGTTGAGCCGCAGCGCGGCTTGCGTGACGCTGCCGTCCTCGGCGACAGCGCGGAAAATGCGGAGGGCGGCGAGGTCCATGATGATAAACTCCATCTGTAAAAACGATTGTTTATATCATATTAAATCATTTTTCTTATTGTCATAAGTGGCGTATCGTGAATCCACAATAAAGGAATCTGACCGTGAATACTTCCTCCCCCACATCGGCCACATCTCCGGCACCGGCGCATACCCTTCCGGCCAGCCGCCTGTCGCTGGCGCTGTTCGCCGCTTCCGGCCTGCTGGCACTGATGCTGGCCATGGGCATCGGCCGCTTCGCCTACACCGCGCTGCTGCCGCAGATGCGCGAAGAAGGTCTGCTGACCCATTCCGGCGGCGCATTGCTGGCGGGCGCCAACTATGCCGGCTATCTGGCCGGCGCGTTATGGGCGGCGTTCAGCCGCAATGCGAATCCGGTGTCGCGACTGGTCGGCGGCCTGCTTGGCAGTGTGGCGACAACGCTGGCCATGGGCTTTGATCTCGGCTTCAGCCTCTGGTGCATCGTGCGTTTCGCCGCCGGCGTCGCCAGCGCGGTAGTGTATGTATATGCGACCGGGATCGTGCTGCGGCGCTTGATGGCTGTCGGCGCACCGGGCTGGAGCACCCTGCATTATGTGGGGGTTGGCAGCGGCATCACGCTGTCGGCGCTGATCGCGCAGGCGATGCTCGATGGTCACGGCCATGCCGCCAACGGCTGGTGGTGGCTCGGCGCCATCGCGCTGCTGGCCGCATTGGGCGCGGCGAGCGGGCTGATACCGGCCGGCCGCAGTGCGCTTTCCGCCACTGAAACCGCCGCGCTGCAGGCGCACGCGGCAACACCCAGGCCGCTCGCCTGGCTGGCGGCGTCCTATGGGCTGGCCGGCTTCGGCTACATCGTCAACATGACTTTCATGCCGGTCATGTTGCGCAGCAATTCAGGCACCAGCGCAGCAGCCATGACAGGATGGCTGGTGGTCGGCATCGCCGCCATGCCGGCGACCGCGATCTGGATCCGGATTGCGCTGCGCCGCGGCATCTATCAGGCATTGATCGCCTGCACGCTGGTGCAGGCGATCGGCGTCGCACTACCGGTGCTGCTGCCCGGCGTGTCAGCGGCACTGGTCGGTGCAGCGCTGCTGGGCGGCACCTTCATGGGGATTGCCGGCCTCGCACAATGGCTGGCGCGCCTGCCGGACCCGCAGGCCAGCGCCCGGCGCATCGGTTTTCTCACCGCGTTCTATGGCGCCGGCCAGATCGCCGGGCCGCTGCTGGTCGCCGCACTAGACCGCGGCCAAGATTTCACGCTGCCGGTGCTGCTGGCTGCCGCTGCGCTGGTGATCAGCGCCGCACTGCTGGAAGTGTCACGGCGCGTCGAGCGCCTGAGCTGAAGCGGTAATCCGCTACCCAATCATTTCAACTTAACCCCAGGAGAAAAACATGCCTTATGTGAATATCAAGATCACGCGCGAGCAGACCACGCAGGAACAGAAAGCGGCGCTGATACGCGGCGTCACACAATTGCTGGTCGATGTGCTGGGCAAAAATCCGCAGACCACCGTGGTCGTGATCGATGAAGTCGACACCGACAACTGGGGCATCGGGGGAGAAAGCGTCACCGTACGACGCCGGGAGGGGAAGTAATTGTTGAACTGCATCAACAACATTTTCAGCCTGAGGATCAGGTAAATCGCTCCTCAGTCAGGCAAGCGGCGCTTGCCTGACTGAGGATGTCTAAAGCACCGTGATTTTCTGCGCATATTCCCGTAATTTCTCGATACCGGGTTCATTGCGCGGCCAGACCAGTTCGGCGCCGTCGCCGTGATAGCGCGGCACTACGTGCAGATGCAGATGCGGCACGGTTTGCCAACCGGCCGGCTTGTTGCTTTGCAGGATGGTCATGCCATCCGGCTGATAGGCGATCTGGATCGCTTGCGCGATCTTCCTGGCGGCGCGCATCATCGCTGCCGCCGAGTCCTCATCGGCATCCATCAGAGTCTCGTATGGTTTTTTGGTGGCGACCAGCACATGGCCGGGATTGACCTGCCCGGCATCCATGAATGCATACACATACTCATCCTCGTACACTTTCACGCTGGGCAACTCGCCGCTAATGATTTTTTCGAAGATTGTTTTCAAAATTGATCCTCCGGTTTCAAAAGCGCTGCCTCAAGCCTTGCTCTTGGCGGCAAAAACTTGTCTGAACTTATCCAGTTTTGGCGCGACCACAAACGCGCAATAGCCCTGAAAAGGATGCTGGCGGAAATAATTCTGGTGATAATCCTCGGCCTTGTAATACGTTTCTTCGGGACGCAACTCGGTCACGATAGGCGCATCCCAGACGTTCGCCATCTCGGCAATCACCTGTCTGGCGGTCATTTCCTGCTGCGGCGTATGGAAAAAAATCACCGAACGGTACTGGCTGCCGCAGTCGTTGCCCTGCCGGTTCAGCGTGGTCGGATCATGGATCGTGAAGAATACTTCCAGAATTTCCCGGTAGCTGACTACGGCCGGATCGAAGCGTCAACCGCACCACCTCGGCATGACCGGTGCTGCCCTCGCAGACCTGCTCGTAGCTGGGGTCGGGCACATGGCCGCCGGTATAGCCCGACTCGACCTGCTGCACGCCTGCCAGTTCCTGATACACCGCTTCCAGGCACCAGAAGCAGCCACCGCCCAAAGTTGCAATTTCGGTCGTCATATTGCCCCCCTTCCATATTTGCATGTCATGACTTTAGCGCAAACAATTACGGCTTGCATAGCTAATTACTCTTGCACCTGACGCATGCTTTTTCGGCATAATGGCTAAAACTTATCGGGCTACAGATGCACACACGTTCTCCACGCGCAAAATCAGACGAATTCAATACCGGCCATTTCCGCAAGGCGCTATCGCAGTTTGCCACCGGCGTGACGATCATCACCACCCGCTTGGCGGATGGTACTTTTCTCGGCCTGACCGCCAGTTCCTTCAATTCCGTATCGCTGGACCCGCCTCTGGTGTTGTGGAGCCTCGCCAGCCAGGCCAGCAGCATGCCGGTATTTTCAGGCAATTCACATTATGTGATCAATGTGCTGGGTGCCGACCAGATGGCGCTGGCCGAGCGATTTTCCAGGCGGATTGAAAACCGTTTTGAAGGTGTCGATTTTGAGCTGTCGCGCACCGGCCATCCGATTCTGAAAGGCGTTTCCGCCTGGTTCGAATGTCATAACCGCAGCCGCTATCCGGAAGGCGACCATGTGATTTTTGTCGGCGAGGTCGAACATTGCAAGGTCCACCCGCAACCGGCACTGGTGTTTCATGCCGGCCAATTCGTCGCGACACAAACCATCAATAAATAATACTCCCGGCGGTATTTTTCAAACGACAATGAATACGTGCGGGGAATGCCATTTTTCACCGCATACTCCCCTATTTTTACAAAAAACAGGGGCTGAAAAACGGCCGCAGCCGGCACTCCTTTGGGCGCCGGCCCTGATTGCACTACCAGCGTGAATAATGGTCTTGCGTCACGCCGACCAGACGCCGCACCAGGCGCGGCGGGGCTTGCCGGCTGCGCTTGACCCAGCCGCTGAAGCAGCCGATCGGTTGCACATACCGGCTGCTGGCCAGCAGCAGATTCCTGCTTTCACAACGCGCGCCTTCGGGCTGAAACTGCAGGTCGAGCAAGCCGTCATCGGTGCGGATATGCCACGCTGCCAGCGGGTCGTCCGGCTTGAAATCGAATTGCGCATTCCCAAGGGGAAATAGCTCGCCGTCCAGCCACAAGGCATTTTCCTGGCCGCCGAAAAAACCGGCCTGCAGGTTGAAGCCGAGGTGCAGATCATGCGCCGCGGCCCGGCGCCATGCGGTTTCCCGCGCCAGCAAGCCGTTCGAATAATCGAAGCTGGCGACCCCGCCCTGCAAATCATAGGATCTGCCGCGCACCCGAACCTGCCCGGTGAGCGGCATGCCGGATGATTTTTGCGTCGCATGGGCCGAACCGCCCTCGACGCTGCCCACCGCCAGCAGCAATGGCGCCGTCCCGGCCGCGTCGAATTCGGCATCGATTTCGAAGCGGCCGCAACGCAGGCTGAGCTGATAGCACTCGCTGCCGGCCAGTTGCCGGTATCCGATGCGATGGTTCAGAAAACGGAAATGACTGGCGGCACCGCTGGCCGGACAGTCGCCGACGCTGGCAGTCAGGCCCGGCCAGCCATTCTGAGAATAGGCGGCCACCTCGGTGCGCTGGACGCGATCGAAGGCGTAGGCGAAAGCGGTATTGGTCCATCCGAGATCGACGATGGCGATGCCGCAGAACAGCTCTTCCGTCGACAACGCCACGTATTGCCAGCGCTTGTGATGAAAATGCCGCCACACCCGGCTGCGTGCGTAAGGGGCGGCCAGGCCTGACCAGTCGACCCGGTCGGCCGCACCGGCAAAGCGGCCGAAACACGGCTGTCCATCAGGACCCAGCACGTCGGCTGGCGCTGCCGGCAAGCCGGCAAGAGCGATCAGGGGTGCTTTCATGGCGACCTTCTCCCGGCACGATTTTCAGCAGCGCATACAATCAGATACATGCATGTCTTCTGCACTCATTTTAGGTTTATCCGGCTGGCAGTTGCAATGTTATTGCTCAACTATTCACCGGAAGTCGTGCCGTTTCCGCATCAAAGCCAAACCCGATGCCGGCTGCTAAAAACGGTAACCAAGCGCAAAACTGAGCGCCAGCGGATCCAGCCGTAGATCCATCGTCTGGCCGGTCGAAAAATGGGTGGTCGTTTTCAGATACGTCTTGGTCACGGCCAGGTCGGCAAACCACTTGTCATTGATCGCATACGTCACGCCGACTTGCGGCGTGATGCCGAACCTGGAGTCGACGGTAAAGGTGGTCGGGGTGCTGCTGCCGGTATTGGTCACGGCGGTCAGCGCGCCGCTGCCGGTTTCCTTCTGGAAACGGGCATAGGTCAAACCCAGGCCGATATAAGGACGCAGCGTCGCTTTCGGCTCCATAAAGCGCCATTGCAGGAACAGCGTCGGCGGCAAGCATTCGAACCGTGCCCAGTTTGCCCACGCCCTTGATCGAGCCATCGCCCTCCAGTACATGGGTGTAAGGGATGCCGAGGTGGAATTCCGCCGACAGATGGTCGGTAAACATGTAACTGGCGGCAATGATCGCCTCGGTATCGCTCTTCACATCGGCCTTGGTGCCGGGCAGCGCCGGTGCGCTCATGTCGCCGCTGTCGACTTTGGGCGTGATCTGATTGATCCCGGCTTTGACTGCCCAGCTACCCGCGCTTTGCGCGCAGGCCGCCATGCTGGCCGTCAGCGCGATCGCTGCTGACAGTACTATAATTGCGCCTTGATATTGTTTTTTCATATTGTCTCCTGAACCTTCCATTTTTAATAACACCCAATGCCATCCACAGAATTGATCGGTTACGCTGCTGCCATCTTGACCACTACCGCATTCATCCCGCAAGCGTGGCTGACCTGGAGATCGCGCCGGGTGGAGGGCGTATCGCTGGGCATGTACAGCATCTTCACGCTGGGGGTCGCAATGTGGCTGGCCTACGGCTTGCTGATCGGGGCCTGGCCCGTGGTCGCAGCCAATGCGATGACCCTGCTGTTGGCCCTGTTCATCCTGTCGATGAAAATCCGCTATGGCTGAACATGGGCGACATGCTCAGCCCGGCAAGCCTACAGCCAGCCTCTGGTGACCATTTCCTTGGACACATAACGCGCCAGCAGCAGATTGGTAAATGGTGTCGGATGCACGCTATCGGCAAACTTGTAATGCTGATCGGCACCGGCGATCAGATTGTTTTTGTTGCACACCAGCGAAGAATGCAGCAGGTTTTTCGTCTGCGGCAATGGATTGTCCGAATCGACATCGGCACAGGCCGCTGTCGTTACATTGCTCAAGCCATAAGGCCCCGGATTAGTGGCCTGATCGCGATCAATCGTATAGGCATCAACCAGCAGAACCTTGGATTGCCCCGCCAGTCCGGCCGCCAGATGGCTGTTGAATGTGGTGACCATCGCACTCAGCCAGCCTTGCACCGCCGCAGATTGCGCCAACGCATAAGGGGTTTTGCTGGCATCGGGCAGATTCAGCACCGTGACGTAATTGGCGCCATTGGCAACGATCTGCGCGGTGACAAGGGCTGCCAACTGATCGCCGGCAGTCGCCATCGCGGCCACGTAGCTGGCCAGTTTCGCAGGATCGGCCGCATACGCGGCGCCGGCAGCCGCGCCGGCGCTGGCCGCTGCCGCCTGGGCTGACGCCACCGCTGCCGGCACATTCGCCGCCGGAAAACCTTGCCCGATCGCCGCAGTGTATGCGGCCACCGTCAGCGTGGTCGCGGTATGCGCAGGATTCGCCAATTCGGTGCCAAAAGCCAGCTGAATTGCCGGCAGCGCTGTCGCCGGGCTAGTGGAACCGGCCGCCAGCGTGCCGATCAGCGTCGTTGCATACTGATTGCCGCCGGCCAGCGTTGCTGCTGCCGTTGCATCCAGCTTTAGCTGATTTGCCTGAAAAAGAAGATCATTGCCGCCAGCCAGCACAAACACGATTTCATCGCCTTTGAACTTGCCGCCCGCCTTCGCCAGATGGTTGGCGACCTGCGTCACGACGGGCACCGTCAATTGGCCCAATTGACTGCTTGCATGTTGATCGACATACGCAATATTCGCCGGCCCGACTGTTCCCGTCACGCGCGCGCCGCCTTGCGCATACGAGGTGCAGGCCGGTACAAACGAAATTGCCGCAGAAAAACTGGCAAGCAGGCCATTGCTGGCCAAGCCGGTTTCGGCCGCGCATGGCGCCGGCAGCCCCATGGTTGCCGCCATCAATTCGGTCCAGTTGCTGGCCGCATTCTTGCCGTCCGCGCCGATATCGTTGACCGTGTATTTGCCGCCGCCCAAAGCCTTGACGCCACCCACAGCATAAGTACCGACATCGCTCAGGCTGTCGCCGAAGGACACCTGGGCACTGAACTTGAGCTTGGGCGCTTGATCGCCGCCACCACCGCCGCCGCAACCGGCCAGAATGGCCGAGGTGAGCAGTGCCAACGCAAATGTACTTTGACGCATTGTGTCTCCTATGGATTCATTGTAGTTTAATAGAACGCTCGTTCTATTTTTGTGCCTACAATATGCCATCGATTCACATGCCTGCCTACAAAATCGGCAGTGCTTTAGAGCAGACGCTCTAGGATGCCGGCCGAATCGTGGGCGGCGCGGCGCAGACGATCGTTGATGCCCTGCCATGCATGATCCAGAGGCGGGGATTCGATCAGGATCAGGTCGGCGCCGATCGCATCCATCGCGCGCAGCGCCGCATACAGGCCGTAGGCATACCCTTCCGGCTCGGCCGGCAGTTCGCACTGGCCGTCGGCTTGCGGAGTCGTGCCGGCCGCATAACGTATCAGCGCGATGCGGCGTCCGGCCTGATGCAGCTGCTGCACGGTCGCGGCCAGCTGGGCGGACCCGACCAGCGCGACCGCGGTGCGCGGTGCGTAATGGGCGGCCAGCGTGCCCGATGCGCGCGGTGCGGCCAGATCCGGCAGGCTAGGCATGGCGCCGATGACGGCCGCAATCTGCGCGGCGCTGATATGGCCGGGGCGCAGCAATACCGGCCCGTGGGTTTCCAGACGCGACAAATCCAGAATGGTCGATTCGATCCCGACCGCGCTCTGGCCGCCTTCCAGGTCATCCGATCGCCGTTATTAACAGCGCTCATCGCCAAACTCATCCTGCACATGCTGCGCGGTGGTCGGGCTGACATGGCCGAATTTGTTGGCCGACGGCGCGGCCAGCCCGCCCTTGCCGCCCTTGAATTCGCGCAACAGCGCTTGCGCCACCGGATGCGACGGGCAGCGCAGGCCGATCGAATCCTGTCCGCCGGACACCGCATCGGGAATGTGCGGCGCGCGCTTCAGGATCAGCGTCAGCGGCCCGGGCCAGAACGCCTGCATCAGCGCCTGCGCTTGGGCCGGAATCGCCGTGACCCAATATCCGATATCGGCTTCCGGCGCGACGTGCACGATCACCGGATGATTGGCCGGGCGGCCTTTGGCCGCATAGATGTTGGCGACCGCCGCCGGGTTTTCCGCATCGGCGCCGAGCCCGTAGACGGTTTCGGTCGGAAAAGCAACCAGGCCGCCGGCTTCAAGCATCCTGGCGGCCTGGCGGATATCGGTGGAAAAAGCGCTCATCGGCAAATTATTCAGTGTTGAAAAAGATTCAGGGCGTCAAAATATACTCCAGTGGGTATTTTTTGAGGCCCTTTAAATACCATGCGGGAAGATAGGTTAAATGACTTATACCCCCATCATTCCCCTATTTAAAGCAGTCAGGCAGTGAGCAGGCGCAGGGCTTCCGCGTATTTCTCGCCGGTTTGCTGCGGCCACTTCGGCCGGCAGGCGCGGTGCCGGCGCCTTCTTGTCCCACGGCTGGGTTTCCAGCCAGTCGCGCACGAACTGCTTGTCGAACGACGGTGGCGACATGCCGACCTGGTAGCTGGCAGCCGGCCAGAAGCGCGACGAATCCGGGGTCAGGATTTCATCGATCAGATGGATCGTGCCGTTTGCATCGAGGCCGAATTCGAACTTGGTGTCGGCGATGATGATGCCCTTGGTCGCCGCATATTCGGCGGCCTGGGTGTACAGATTGATCGCCGCATCGCGCACCTGGCGGGCGATGTCGGCGCCGACGATTTTCTCGGCTTCTGCGAACGAGATGTTTTCGTCATGCGCGCCCATCGGTGCCTTGGTCGATGGCGTGAAGATCGTTTCCGGCAGTTTTTGCGCTTCCTTCAGGCCGGCCGGCAGCGCGATGCCGCAGATCGCGCCGGTCTTCTGGTAATCCTTCCAGCCGGAACCGATGATGTAGCCGCGCACGATCGCCTCGATCGCCAGCGGCTTGAATTTCTTGACGACGATCGCGCGGCCTTCGACCTGCTCGCGCTCTTCCGGCGTCACCACGGATTCCGGATCGATGCCGGTTTCGTGGTTCGGCATCAGATGGCCGAATTTCTTGAACCAGAAATTCGACATCGCGGTCAGGACCTTGCCCTTGTTCGGGATCGGATCGTCGAGGATCACGTCGAACGCCGACAGGCGATCGGTCTGGATCACCAGCAGTTTGTCGTCGCCGACTGCGTAGATGTCGCGCACTTTGCCGCGATGCAGGAAAGGCAGGGATTTGATGTTTGTTTCTAACAGGCCGGACATGGTCATTCCTTATTTAGTTCAGTTCAGGCAATTTGGCATTGCGTACTTTTTCCGCTTGCGCGGCGCGGAATGCGATCAGCTTGGCTTTCAGCTCGGCGTCATGCAGCGCCAGCATCGCCACCACGGCCAGACCGGCATTGCCGGCACCGGCTTCGCCGATCGCCAGCGTCGCCACCGGAATGCCCTTGGGCATCTGCACTGTGGCCAGCAGCGAGTCCAGGCCTTTCATGTATTTCGACGGAATCGGTACCGCAAAGATCGGCAGGATGGTTTTCGATGCGACCACGCCGGCCAGATGCGCAGCACCGCCGGCACCGGCGATGAAGGCCTGGCAACCGCGCGCTTCCATGTCGGCCACCCATTCTTCCACTTCGGTCGGAGTGCGGTGTGCGGACAATGCGCGCGCCTCGTAACTGATGCCGAAGTCCTTGCAGACTTGCGCCGCTTCCTTCATCACGTCCCAATCGGAAGTGGAGCCCATGACGATACCGACCAGTGTTTTTTCTGCCATTTCATTCACCATAAATTGATTTAATCAAACGAATCAACCACAAAGGGCACGGAGAAGCTTGTTCTCCATGCCCTTTGTGGCGGGTTTAAGGCCGAATTATTTCACAATTTGCGATAACTCGCCTTTCTTGTACTTCTCGGCCATTTTTTCCAGCGGGATCGGCTTGATCTTCGCAGCCTGGCCTTCGCAGCCGAATGCCAGATAACGCGCCTTGCAAACATTCATCGCGGCTTCGCGGGCCGGCTTCAGGTAATCGCGCGGATCGAACTTGGACGGGTTCTCGAACAGGTAACGACGGATCGCGCCGGTCATCGCCAGGCGGATGTCGGTATCGATGTTGATCTTGCGCACGCCGTGCTTGATGCCTTCCAGGATCTCTTCGACCGGCACGCCGTAGGTTTCCTTCATGTCGCCGCCGAATTCGCGGATTTCGGCCAGCAGTTCCTGCGGCACCGAGACTGAGCCGTGCATCACCAGATGGGTGTTCGGGATGCGGGCGTGGATTTCCTTGATGCGGTCGATCGCCAGGATGTCGCCGGTCGGCTTGCGCGAGAACTTGTACGCGCCGTGCGAAGTGCCGATCGCGATCGCCAGCGCGTCGCATTGGGTGCGGGCCACGAAATCCGCGGCTTGCGCGACATCGGTGAGCAACTGCTCGCGGGTCATCTTGCCGTCCGCGCCGTGACCGTCTTCCTTGTCGCCCATCATGGTTTCCAGCGAACCGAGCACGCCCAGTTCGGCTTCGACCGTGACGCCGATCGCATGCGAGAACTTGACCACTTCGCGCGACACTTCCAGGTTGTATTCATAGCTGGCGACATTCTTGCCGTCTTCCAGCAGCGAGCCGTCCATCATCACCGAGGTGAAGCCGGAACGGATCGCGGCCATGCAGACTGCCGGCGACTGGCCGTGATCCTGATGCATGACGACCGGGATGTGCGGATAGGCTTCGACTGCCGCTTCGATCAGATGGCGCAGGAAGGCTTCGCCGGCAAATTTGCGGGCGCCGGCGGAAGCTTGCATGATGACCGGCGCGCCGACTGCATCGGCAGCCTGCATGATGGCGGTGACTTGTTCCAGATTGTTGACATTGAATGCCGGCAAACCATAACCGTTTTCAGCGGCGTGGTCGAGCAGTTGACGCATGGATACGAGTGCCATGTTGTTCTCCAGATAAAAAAATCAGTATTCGCCGACCTTGACGATTTTCAGCGCATTGGTGCCGCCGATCTGTCCCATCGGGTCGCCCCAGGTCACGACGATCAAATCCCCTATTTGCACCACGCCCTTGGCCAGCAGCATGTCCTGCACCGCGCGCAACGCCTGTTCGCGGTCGGTCGATGCTGCCAGTTCCAGTGTACGCACATTGCGGTACAGCGCAACCTTGCGTTGGGTCGCAATGCTCGGCGTGATGCGCGAAAATAGGCATGTCAATATTGTGGCGGCTCATCCACAGCGCGGTCGAGCCGGATTCGGTCAATGCGGCGATCGCCTTCACGCGCAGATGATGTGCGGTAAATAGTGCGCCATACGCAATCGACTGGTCAACCCGGGTGAATTGCAGGTTGAGGAAATCGGCATCGAGCTTGCAGACGTCCGATTTTTCCGCTTCCAGGCAGATCGCCGCCATCGCCGCCACCGTCTCGATCGGATATTTGCCGGAAGCGGTTTCGGCCGAGGTCATCACCGCATCGGTGCCGTCCAGCACCGCATTGGCGACGTCGGACACTTCGGCCCGGGTCGGCACTGCGTTGACGATCATCGATTCCATCATCTGGGTCGCGGTGATCGCGATCTTGTTGGACGCGCGCGCCATCCTGATCATGCGCTTTTGCAGCGCGGGCACCGCCGCATTGCCGACTTCGACCGCCAGATCGCCGCGCGCAACCATGATGCCGTCGGATGCGTTCAGGATTTCCTGCAATACCGGAATCGCCTCGGCACGCTCGATCTTGGCGATCATCATCGGCTTGTGGCCATAGGGCTCACCGGCGATATTCGCGAGCTGGCGCGCCATTTCCATGTCGGTGGCATTTTTCGGGAACGATACCGCGACGTAATCGGCCTTGAAACTCATCGCGGTCTTGATGTCTTCCATGTCCTTGGCGGTCAGCGCCGGCGCCGACAGCCCGCCGCCCTGACGGTTGATGCCCTTGTTGTTGGACAGCTCGCCGCCGATCCTGACCGTGGTATGGATTGCACTGCCGACAATCTTTTCCACCACCAGCACGATCAGGCCGTCGTTCAACAACAGTACGTCAGCCGGCTTCAGGTCGCGCGGCAGCGCCTTGTAATCGAGGCCGACGCGCTGCTGGTTGCCCAGTTCGCAGGCGGCGTCGAGGATGAACGGCTCGCCTTCCGCCAGTTCGATCTTGCCGTTCTCGAACTTGCCGATGCGGATCTTCGGGCCTTGCAGGTCGGCCATGATCGCGACTTCGCGGCCGCAGGCGGCAGCCGCCTGCCGCACCAGGCTGGCGCGGTCGATATGGTCCTGCGCCTTGCCGTGCGAAAAATTCAAACGCACCACATCCACCCCCGCTGTGAACATGCGGGTCAGGGTAACCAGGTCACTCGATGCCGGGCCGATAGTCGCGACGATTTTTGTGGCACGGGGCATCGAGTTCTCCTTGGATGTTTTTGTTATTTTAGTTGCAATTATTGTTGTGCGCGCTGCAGCAGTATTTCGACTGCCGGCAGGGTCTTGCCTTCCAGGAATTCAAGGAAGGCGCCGCCGCCGGTCGAGATATAGCCGATCTTGTCGGTAATGTCGTATTTCGCGATCGCCGCCAGCGTATCGCCGCCGCCGGCAATCGAGAATGCCTTGGAATTGGCAATCGCCAGCGCCAGCGTCTTGGTGCCCTCGCCGAACTGGTCGAACTCGAACACGCCGACCGGACCGTTCCAGACGATGGTGCCGGCTTGCGCAATTTGCGCGGCCAGCAGCGCGGCGGTTTGCGGCCCGATGTCGAGAATCATGTCGTCGTCGGCCACATCCTTGACGTCTTTGACGGTGGCCACTGCAGTCGGCGAAAATTCCTTGGCGCACACCACGTCGCTCGGGATCGGCACCGACGCGCCGCGCTTGGCCATCATTTCGATGATGGCCTTGGCTTCGTCGACCAGATCGGCTTCCGCCAGCGATTTGCCGATCTTCAGTCCGGCTGCCAGCATGAAGGTGTTGGCGATGCCGCCGCCGACGATCAGGTTATCGACCTTGTCGGCCAGCGCTTTCAGGATGGTCAGTTTGCTCGACACCTTGGAACCGGCCACGATCGCCACCAGTGGACGGGCCGGTTGGCCCAGCGCCTTGCCCAGCGCATCCAGTTCGGCCGCCAGCAAGGGGCCGGCACAGGCGATCGGCGCGAACTTGGCGATGCCGTGGGTGCTGGCTTCGGCCCGGTGCGCGGTGCCGAATGCGTCATTCACATAGATGTCGCACAGCTTGGCCATTTTTTGCGCCAGTTCATCGCTATTCTTCTTCTCGCCCTGGTTGACGCGGCAGTTTTCCAGCAGCACGACCTGGCCTGGCGCGACGTCGACGCCGTCCAGCCAGTTTTGCAGCAACGGCACCGGCTGCCCCAGCAGTTCGGACAGGCGCTGCGCGACCGGCGCCAGCGTATCGGCCGGCTTGAATTCCCCTTCGGTCGGGCGACCCAGATGCGAAGTGACCATCACTGCGGCACCCGCCTTGAGCGCGTCGCGGATCGCCGGCACCGAAGCGCGAATCCGCGTATCTTCGGTGATCTTGCCGCTATCGTCCTGCGGCACGTTGAGATCGGCGCGGATAAAGACGCGTTTGCCTGCGAGTTCGTTGCGCGAGATAAGGTCACTCAGTCGATTGAATTGCATGTCTGCCCTGATACGGTCGGAGGAAAAGTCGCTATTTTACCGCAGCGCGCGTGCTCAAAAACCGTTTTTCTGCCGGCGAAAAATTCACCATGCCTGACGACAAACTTCAGAACAGCAAACGGAATGCGGTAAACAAGGCCATCCCGACCACGATCGTGCCCAGCAAGTGGCGGGTCGACACAAAAAACAGGGCGGCGCCGATCGCTGCCAGCAGCTTCGGATTGGCCCAGGCGAAACTGACGCTGCCGCCGGACAGCAGCAGGTCGGGCGCGATGATCGCGGCCAGCGCGGCGGCCGGCGCGTAACGCAGCGCATGCTGGACTTTGGGCGGGAATTTGACTGCATCCCCCAGCAAAAAGAAAGAGCTGCGCGTGATGATCGTCGCCAGCGTCAACAAGCCGATGGTAATCCAGGTATCGAGCGAATTCATGCCTTGTCCTTATCTATCACGGTGTCGATCAGCATCGCCACGATCATCCCGAGCACCACCGCCAGCAACAAGCCTAGCCGGTACGGCAAGCCTGCCGCCAGCAGCGCGACCACGCTGGCCACCACCACCCCGCCCAGCGCGGCTGAATTGATGATGAGCGGGATCATGATTGCCAGCAAAGCCAGGGTACCGGCAAAACCGACGCCCCAACTCTCGGGAATCTGGCTCGCCAGCAGGATGCCGGCCACCGCACCAACCTGCCAGGCGCACCAGTTCGGATAAGCGATGCCATTAAAAAAGCCGACCTTGCCCTGCGGCTGATACAGCGTCTCGGCCGGAAAGCGGCGCGGAAAGAACGCCATCGTCAGGTCGGCGGTGAAATAGCCATGCCAGATCCGCTGATACCAGCGCAGATGCGAAAAATGCGGGCCGATCGCCGCGCCGAAAATGACAAAGCGCAAATTGACCACCAGCGCGGTGGCGAACACCACCCACACCGGCGCATTGGCCATCATCAGCGGCAACGCGGCCAGTTGCGCCGAACCGGCAAACACCAGAAACGTCATCCCCAGCGCCTGCCACAGGGTCAGGCCGGACTTGACCATCGCCATGCCCGACACCAGACCCCAGGCCAGGATGCCCGGCATGGTGGCGGCCGACAATTTGAACGCCTCGCTGAATGCCGCCTTTTCGACGGTACGCGCGGCCTGAGTTTCATCGGAGGAAACCGATGCCGGGACTTGTCTGTCCATCGCTTGCATGCTGCTTTTTCACCTTATACGGGATGCCGGCAGGCCCCTGCTGCGCAGATGCCGCCTAAAATTTAACGTTCCATTCTACCGACGAACTTTCCAAGCTGCCTGAATCCGTTAAAATCGAGGACTAGCTACCTTATTCGGAGAATGCGCCATGTCCATGGACGACCGCGACGGGAAAATTTGGAAAGACGGCAAACTGGTCGAGTGGCGCGATGCCACGCTGCACGTGCTGACCCATTCCTTGCACTACGGCATGGCCGTGTTTGAAGGCGTGCGCGCCTACCAGACGCCGCAAGGCACCGCGATCTTCCGCCTGCAAGAGCACACCCAGCGCCTGCTGAATTCGGCCAAGATCTTCCAGATGGTGGTGCCTTACACGATGGAAACCCTGATCGACGCGCAAAAACAGGTGGTGCGCGAGAACCAGCTCGAATCCTGCTACCTGCGTCCGCTGATCTGGATCGGCTCCGAAAAACTCGGCATCGCCGCCAAAGGCAACACCATCCACGTCGCGATCGCCGCCTGGCCGTGGGGCGCGTATCTGGGCGAAGAAGGGATGGCCAAGGGCATACGCGTGAAGACCTCGTCCTTCACCCGCCACCACGTCAATGTCTCGATGGTGCGCGCCAAGGCGTCCGGCTATTACATCAACTCGATCCTGGCCAACCAGGAAGCGCTGACCGACGGCTACGACGAGGCGCTGCTGCTCGACACCGACGGCTACGTGTCCGAAGGCTCGGGCGAGAACGTGTTCATCGTCAAGAACGGCAAGCTTTACACGCCCGACCTGGCGTCCTGCCTGGACGGCATCACGCGCGACGCGGTGCTGACGATGGCGCGCGACCTCGGCATCGCCGTGATCGAAAAACGCATCACGCGCGACGAGATGTACTGCTGCGACGAAGCCTTCTTCACCGGCACCGCGGCCGAAGTCACGCCGATCCGCGAACTGGACAACCGCCAGATCGGCGCCGGCCAGCGCGGTCCGATCACCGAAAAACTGCAGACACTGTTTTTCGACGTAGTGGCCGGCCGCGCACCGCAATACCAGCACTGGCTGACGCTGGTTTAACTTTTTTAATCAAGCAGCGGGTTTGCGCCCGCATCGAAAACTGACAGCGGGGCGACCCGCATTACGGAGAAAATAGCATGAGTGCAGCACCAGCAACGAACACAAGCAACGCAGCAATGTCCGTCGTCGAACTGGGCGCAGGCGATCTGCCGGCAGTATGCCCCAGCGTGGCGATGCCGCTGTGGTCGTCCCATCCGCGCGTCTACCTCGACCTGTCGCATGACGGCAAGGCCAAATGCCCGTATTGCGGCACGCTGTACCAGCTCAAGCCGGGCACCGTGCTGAAAGCGCACTGAGCCGATGCCCTCAGCGGGCGCTTGATTTCACCGGCAGCCGTTCGCGCTGAGGACCGCATCGCCCCGCCTACTCTCAAAAATACCGGGAGTATGCATTTAAACCACTCATCTGCCGCACAATTCTAGTGGCAGCACAATACATACCCTATGGGGTATATATAAGCCAACTGGAGCTGCCATGGCAGTCAAAAAACTCTTGCACGGAAGCGCCGCAGAAACAGAAAGCGCCTTTTATGACGCGATCAACCGGGCCGATCTTGATGGCTTGATGGCGCTATGGGCCGAAGAGGACGACATCACCTGCATCCATCCCGGCGCACCGCGCCTGATCGGACATGCCGCCATCCGCGCATCGTGGGCGGCGCTTTTCGAGCGCGGCAGCATCCGCATTCGCCCGGCGCAACTGCATTCGACCCACAACCTGATGACCGCGGTCCACAGCATCATCGAGGAAATCCAGCACCGCAAGGATGATCAAAGCGAGATCCACATCCTGTGCACCAACGTGTACGTCAATACCCCGCTGGGCTGGCGCATCGTCTCCCGTCACGCCTCGGTCGCGCCGGGACTGGCCCCGGCCGGACCAGCGCCGGCAATGCTGCATTAAGCAAGCAATTTCAAAAAACCAGTCATTTTGAATGCAGGCAGAAATGACGCGCAACCAGGTCGCGCGCCGCAGTGCCGGGCAGCTTTCAGGGACTGGAACTCCTTGCGCAAGCAGACTAACAAGGCAAGCGCCATTTTCGCCAGAACTTGTGCTTTCTCAAGTACCGCCAGCGCGCGATGCAGGAATATTGAATCATTATGATGATGTATGACCCTCCACGCTGGCTGCCTAACGGCCACCTGCAAACCATCTACCCCGCAGTGTGCATCACGCGGCCGCCGATGCATTATCGACGCGAACGATGGGATGCACCGGATGGCGACTTCATCGATGTCGACTTCGTCGATGGTCAACCCGGCAAACCCTTCATCGTGTTATTCCACGGACTGGAAGGCTCGTCCGACAGCCACTATGCGCGCGCGCTGATGGCCGATATCGCGGCCCGCGGCTGGTCCGGCGCAGTACCGCATTTCCGCGGCTGCTCCGGCGAGCCGAACCGCGCGCCGCGCTTCTACCACTCCGGCGATGCAGAGGAAATCAATTGGATACTGCGCCGGCTGTATGCCACCGCACGGCCGTCGAGCAAATTCTTCGCCACCGGCGTATCGATGGGCGGCAACGCCTTGTTGCGCTGGCTGGGCGAATCGCAGCACCAGGCCGATTTCGTCGATGCCGCCTGCGCGATCTCCGCGCCGCTGGATCTGGCGCAGGGCGGCGCCGCACTGTCGCACGGCATCAACCGGCTATATACCCGCATGTTCCTGCAGACGCTGAAACCGAAATGCCTGCAAAAGCTGAGCCAATTCCCCGGCCTGTTCGATCGCGAGCGCATGCTGCGCGCCAGCGACCTGTATCAGTTCGACAATGTGGTGACCGCACCGCTGCACGGCTATCGCGACACCAACGATTATTGGGACCGCGCCAGCGCCAAGCATGTGCTCACCGACATCACGCTGCCCACGCTGGTACTGAATGCACAGAACGACCCCTTCCTGCCCGGCCAGCATCTGCCGCAGCAGGCCGCAGCCTGCGTCACGCTCGACTACCCGCGGGAAGGCGGCCATGTCGGCTTTGCCGTCGGCGCACTGCCGGGCAGCCTGCAATGGCTGCCGCAGCGCATCATCCAGTTCCTGGAAGACGTCAACGGTTCGCGCCGATAATTTATACTATGCCCTGTATATAAATCTTCCCCAATAAATATCAGCGGCAACCGCACCGTTTGAATGGATACTCCCGCAATTCATTCAACTTTACGGGCAATCCCGAACAGATGCGCTATGCTCTCAGAGGGCGCACGCCCGATCTCACGAAAAGGTTCTCACGGATGGATGACATCGTCAAACAGGCCATCGCCAAATGGCCGAACGTGCCGCACTGCTATGGCTGGCTAGCACTGGATGCGCGCGGCGCATGGCGCATGCGCGATGAACGGACGCAGCAGCAGGGCTTGCCGGGCGACAAAATCCGCCATCCGGCGCTGCTCGACTTCATACGGCGCAATTACGCGGCGGATGAAAACGGCTGCTGGTTTTTCCAGAACGGTCCGCAACGGGTGTATGTCAATCTGGAACTGACCCCTTACATTGCGCGCAGCGACCCGCAACACGGCTTCATCACCCATACCGGCACCGCATTGACGCAAATCGATGGCGCATGGCTGTGCGAAACCGGCGTATTGATACTGCAAAGCGGTGCGATCGTCGCCGCGCTGGACGACCGCGACATCGGGCAATGCCTGGAGCAATTGCGGATCGAGGATCGCGCCGTCAGCGACGACCAGCTGCTGGCATGGCTGGCGCAAGATAGCGCTACCGCGCCATTGATGCTGCTGCATGCAGGCCGGCAAATACAGGTGCAGCACCTGCGGCAAGCCGACATCGCCAGTCGCTTCGGCTTCGTCAGCGCACCGCAAAGCAGCGTTTAAGGCTTTTTCCCGGCTTCCTTCAATTCCTCGCGCCACAGCGCCTGGACAGTGCGCTCGCGGGCATCGATCACCGCCTGCTCATAAAACGAGGCATCCGGCGCACGGCGCGCAATCGCGAACTGATCCAGCGCCGCCGGCAAGCTGCCCGCCAGCACATACGATTCCGCCAGCGCCATGTGCTGCAGCGCCTGCTTGCCCTGCGCCGCATAGGCCCGTGCCAGTTGCGCCTGCAATTGCGGCTCCTGGCGATACAGTTGCACCTGATCCCGCAAGTAAGCCGCCGCATCCTCAGGACGCCCCGCGCCAATCAGCGCATCCGCATACTGGCGTGCAATCCCGCGCGACAGCGGAAACTGCGCGCGCGCGGCGTCCGCCTCCCGCACCGCTTCCTGCGCCATCGCCGGGGCCTGATCCGGCGCCAGCCTGATCTCGATCGCCAGGCTCGCCAGCGTCGCATTCTGCGCCGCCGGCGACAGCTGCGACGCCGTGCGCGCCTCCTGCAACAGTGCCTGCGCCTTGGCCGGCGCCCCTTCCTTCAGCGCGATGTAGGCCAGGCCGTACTTGGCCGCCACCGTCTGCATCCGTGTTTTTTGCTGCAACTGGTTCTCGAACACTACCTTAGCATCACGCAAGCCTTGCGGCGACAAGTCCTGCAGCACCCGCACCCGGGCCCGGATCAGGTGGAAATCGAGGCTGTCGGCGCGCTGCTTGTACGCTTGCGTGCGCTGGCGCGCCTGGATATCGGCAATCCGCTCGGTGGTCAGCGGGTGGGTGCGCAAATAGGCCGGTACCGCATCGGTGTAAGAACGCGCTGCGGTCTGCATGCGGCCGAAAAAAACCACCATGCCCGACGTATCGAAACCGGCCTCCTGCATGATCTGGAAACCGACCCGATCCGCCTCGCGTTCCGCCTCGCGGCTGAAATTGAGCTGACGCTGTATGGCCACGCCCTGACCGCCGACAATCAGCGCCGCCGCCGCATCCGGGCTGGAACGCGCTGCCAATGCGCCCAGCACCATCGATGCCAGCGGAATCAGCGCATCCTGGCGCTGTTTGCCCAGCATGCGTGCGATATGACGCTGCGACACATGGCCGATTTCATGCGCCATCACCGACGCCAGTTCCGACTCGCTTTGTGCCGCCAGCAGCAAGGCCGAATGCACCGCAATGAAACCGCCCGGCAACGCGAACGCATTCAACATCGGATCGCGCACCGCGAAAAAGAAGAACTCATACCCGGCCTCGCCGCGCGCATCAGGCCGCGCCGCCAGCAGGGTTGCCCCGAAATTATTCAGATATTCCAGCAAAGGCGCGTCGTCCAGATAATCGCGATTGAGCCGGATATCGCGCATCACCTGCTCGCCCACCTTGCGCTCCATCAGCGGCGACAGCTCTTCGCGCTCGGTATCGCCCAGGCTGGGCAGCGCCTGCGCATGGCCGACCGACGACGTGGCCAGCGGCCAGGTACAACACAGCGCCACCAGCGTAGCGCGCAACAAGCGGGACGGTAACTTCATTGCAGCTTCATGTTTTTTGTTTTCACGATGCTATGATACCCGCTACCGACTATCGTTCCATGTCCGCTTATACCCTCTTGCAGCAGCCTCCGAAAATGAACAACAAACCACACCACACCTCCCCCGACGGCCTGACCCATTTCGACGCCACCGGCCAGGCCCACATGGTCGATGTCGGCGACAAGCAGGAAACCCACCGCATCGCCATCGCCGGCGGCACCATCCGCATGCAGCCGGAAACCCTCGCCATCATCCAGAGCGGCAGCGCCAAAAAAGGCGACGTGCTCGGCATCGCCCGCATCGCCGCCATCATGGCCGCCAAACGCACCAGCGACCTGATCCCGCTATGCCACCCGCTGGCGCTGACCCGCGTCACCGTCGATTTCAGCATCGACGAAGCGCACTCCAGCATCCACTGCAACGCGCAGGTGGAAACCTTCGGCAAAACCGGGGTCGAAATGGAAGCGCTGACCGCAGTCCAGGTCGGACTACTGACGATCTACGACATGTGCAAAGCTGTGGATAGGGGGATGGTGATGACCGATGTCAGGGTGCTGGAAAAGCACGGCGGGAAGATGGCGGGAAGTCGGGGGATTGGGTGGGGGTGTAAATTGCCTCTTATGTGGGGCGCCAGAGGGCGACCCTATGTGTTCTGTTTTTATTCAGAAAGAATCGAGTGGCACAAATCCCGCCACTTCCAGATGTCCGGGCGTCGAGCAACACCGTCCAGAATGACTTGCGATGACAGGGCACGCTCAATAATTGTCCAGAGCGACCCGTTTTTACGAGCGCTTCATTGATCATCTTGGTATATTGTGGAAAACGAGCGAGAAGATCGGCGGCTGGCTTGGCTGCGTCCGCGCACCTGCGTGCTAGCTGCCGTATAGGGCTGCCAAAGATCAGGTCGGGCGGCTAAATCAACGCCCTGCAGAGCGGCGATCGTGGCTTCAGCACTCTCAGGATGCGCTGATAAAAGGTCGCACCGCCAGCAAACTCTGGCCAAATAGGGGTAAGGCTGTCAGTCCTGTAGGAGCTCGGGGCAGCAACTCCTCAGCCACATCCACCGCATGCACTACCCGAAAAGGGTCGCACCTCAAACACCAAGGGCACCGTGACGTGCCGCAAGAAACCGTCCACATGCCATAACCCAAGGCTGCCAATTAAATAAGCACCACCACGGCTATATCACGGCGCAACTCTTTTGCTGGCTTGGCGCGGTTGAATATGGCGAGGGTTAACGAGCGGCCCCAATATCACGTCGACCACGACACAGCGAGAACAATTCACGGCCAGCCCGACACTCACTGTAAGGATAGGGGTAGCACACTGCAAATACCAGTGTTGCAGCCAGCAAAGCTATCAACAGACTGACCGCCAAGTGAATACTGCGGCACTTAATCGTTCTTTCCAGTGGTTATATTTTTCATTAAACGTTTTTTTGCCTGCACGTTTACTCTTGCATACGGGCAAACAAACGGATGCAGAAACTACGTAATTTCATCGTTGCGCATTATGCCTCTGGCAAACAAATCGACAATGAGAAATGACCGCCGCAGCGGTCATTTCTCACGTAAAGTGACTCAACAATTTAAATCGCGATTTGCAAGAACCTGGCAGGTATTAACAGGCATCGGAATTGTAGCGGCAGGACCGCATTTCCACTCAGTAATTGTTTTACCGCCATGCAGTTCCGTGAGCTGCAGTTGCACCGATATAACGGCTGCTAATGAAATGGAATTAGTCACAGCGTAGTTATCGCCTGTCAAGTAGTCTCATCGCCTAAAATCGTGATAACGCCATTACCATCGGAGATCCAGACTTGACTTTCTTGGTCGCAAGTAACGCTGCAGGGATCTGGAAGTATTGCTGAGACATCGCATTCGGAGAGTTTGAGACCGCTATCGGTGATCGCTGTCCGGCATGTCAGAGGCTGCCAGAAGAGCACTTCGGTGACGCGTGCACGCACTGTGTAATCTTGATAAGCGGCAACGCGACCGCCGCCAAAATACCGATAATCGCGACCACGATCATCAATTCGATCAGCGTAAAACCGCGTTGTGCGCTTTTCATCATTTTCATCGATTTCATTTGTTTCTCCCTGAGGTTGACAACGCTGGCAGTCTGCCTGCGATGCTTACCTATATGCAAGTGCTGTGCCAGCACAAAAAACCCGTTTCCTGCATGTTTTTTGTTAAAAAGGTTTATTTCCTGACGGAATTTTGGCAATGCAGCTGACAAATATTGTCAGTCAGCCACAATTTGTCAGTCAGCAACATCGATAAAACACGCAATGGGTCCTGGCAGACGATTTTATTCACGCGATTGCGGTCTGGCGACATTGATTGACAGGCATAGCCGCTTCTGCAATGCTCCCAGGATTGCCATCGTTACAAAACCATCATTGCAGATGCCTGAATAAATAAAAAATAGGGGGTATGTCGCATAAATGGCATGCTGCCGCAATGATTCAGCGCGGTATTTAAAATACAGGGTGGTGTATATTTTCGCCTTGGGACACTGTCATTGCAGGCGGAATTCCATCCGCGTACCCGACAACTCGATCACATCGGCGTGCTGCAATGCATGCTCGGCGCTGCCGATCGATGTGCCATTGACCAACGGCGTTCCGTCGCCCTCGACATGGGTGATGAAATATCCTTGCGGACGGCGTGTGATGACGGCGACCTGGACGCCGGGGCGGCCGATGGTGGTGAGCGTTTTGCTGATGAGCAGTTCCTTGCCGCGACTGGCGCCATTCAGGACCTTGATGCTGGCTGGTTTTGGCTCAGGAACTGCAGGCGGCGCTGTGCGCGCGACCGGGTTTGCAGCGCGGCTCAGTCGCATGGATTGCAAGGGTCGCTGGCAAATTCGCTGTCGGATTTAGCCTGATATTTGATCTTGTATTTGGCCAGTTCGATCACGTCATTGTCTTGCAGGAAGTGTTTTTTGACGAGTTGGCCATTGACCAGCGTGCCGTTGGTGCTGCCCAGGTCTTCCAGGAAGGAATCGTTGACGATGGTCATGATGGCCGCATGTTCGCCGCTGATGGCGAGGTTATCGATGACCAGGTCATTGTGCGGACGGCGCCCTATGGTGATGCGTTCTTTGCTCAATACCATTTCCTGCAATACTTTGCCCTCTTCGATGAGGATAATTTTCGCCATGTTGACTCTCTCGCTAACCATTTAAAACTGACTTGCCAGGAAAACCTGGCTTTCAGTGCCATTGCACTTTTACCAATACAACAGAGACATTATCCCGTCCTCCGCTGTCGTTCGCAAGCTGAATCAATTTCTTGCATGCAGCAGGCAAATCATGTCCGTAGCAGGCCAACACATTGCACATGAGTTGATCGGGCAACATATCACTCAAGCCATCCGAACATAACAAGATGATATCACCCGCTTGTGTGCGGTAATCATGCAGTTCCGCCTCGATATACGGCGCGGTACCCAGTGCGCGGGTAATGAGGTTCCGGTTGCTTGAAAGGCGAGCCATCTCTGGCGAAATCAGGCCGGCATCTATCTGCTCCTGCAACCAGGAATGATCGTGCGTGAGTTGCTCCAATTGGCCCTGCCGAAACCGGTAGGCCCTGGAGTCGCCGACATGCGCAATCGTGAGCCGGTCCTTGTAATGCAGCGCCAATACGATAGTGGTTCCCATGCCGTCGCAATCCGCCTCATAGTGCGATGCTTCATACACATAGGTGTTGGCCAGTATGATGGCATCGCATACCCAGGTCTGCAGATATTCGCTGAAATCAGATTCGGTATCCGAAACCACATGCTGCAGACGTGCTGTCAATGATTGTTGTATGACCGCTGCGGCCATGTTGCTGGCGACTTCACCGGCATTATGTCCGCCCATGCCGTCGGCCAGAATTGCCAGCCCGTATTCGGGCTTGATGACAATCGCATCTTCATTACTAGAGCGAATCAAACCGATATCGCTGAGTGCTGCGAATTCCAGTCTGTAATGCGTTGTCATGGTCGGACTACCGTTTCCAGGCTTAAAAGCGCTACTTATCTTTGACGCACATTATTCAAGGAGAAAAACTCCGGATGCCATAGCCGCATCTCTGATCATACGCGCCCGACAGCGATCGTTCGCCGCTTAAAAATATTAGATGCTCAATATCGTCTTACAAAAAAAACGGGGAGCCGAAGCTCCCCGTTGTTATTGCCGACTCTGCGATTACAGCATTGCTTTGAGCAAACGCGCCATTTCTGACGGGTTTTTGGTGGTCTTGATACCGCAGGCTTCCATGATGTCGAGCTTGGCTTGCGCGGTGTCGGCACCACCGGAAATCAAGCGCACCGGCATGTCCCATGCGCTTGCCTGCAGGTGCAGTCACACCGGCGATGAAGACCACTACTGGCTTCTTCATGTTTTCCTTGATCCAGTAAGCCGCATTGGCTTCGTCCGGGCCGCCGATTTCGCCGATCATGATGACCGCATCGGTATCAGGATCGTCATTGAACATCTTCATGATGTCGATGTGTTTCAGGCCATTGATCGGGTCGCCACCGATACCGACGGCACGACGATTGGCCCAGACCCAGTGCGGTCAATTGACCGACAGCTTCATAAGTCAGGGTGCCGGAACGCGAAACCACGCCGATACGGCCTTTCTTGTGGATGTGGCCTGGCATGATGCCGATCTTGATTTCGTCCGGCGTGATCAGGCCCGGGCAGTTAGGGCCGAGCAGCAAGGTTTTGCTGCCGGCTTTTGCCATGCGGTCTTTCAACACCATCATGTCGCGCACCGGGATGCCTTCGGTGATGCAGATGGCCAGATCGAGATCGGCTTCAACCGCTTCCCAGATCGCTGCTGCAGCGCCTGCTGGCGGCACGTAGATGACGGAGACAGTCGCGCCGGTTGCGGCTTTGGCTTCCGACACGTTGGCATAAATCGGGATGCCTTCGAAATCTTCGCCGGCTTTTTTCGGATTCACGCCAGCGACGAAGCAGTTCTTGCCATTCGCATAATCGCGGCAGCCGCGGGTGTGGAACTGCCCGGTCTTGCCGGTGATGCCTTGGGTAATGACTTTGGTATCTTTATTGATCAGGATCGACATATTGGTTCCTTGTGCGATGTTTAAGCGTTGGCGGCGGCGACGACTTGCTTGGCTGCATCTTCCATCGTGTCGGCCGAGATGATCGGCAGGCCGGATTCGGCGAGCATTTTCTTGCCGATGTCCTCGTTGGTGCCCTTCATGCGCACGACCAGCGGCACTTCAGCGATACCGCCTTGGCGCGCAGCAATCACGCCTTCGGCGATCACGTCGCACTTCATGATGCCGCCGAAAATATTGACCAGGATGGCTTTCAGGCCTCGGGTTCTTCAACATGATCTTGAACGCTTCAGTCACTTTCTCGGCTGTCGCGCCACCGCCGACGTCGAGGAAGTTGGCCGGTTCGCCGCCGAACAGTTTGATCGTGTCCATGGTCGCCATCGCCAGACCTGCACCGTTGACCAGGCAACCGATGTTGCCGTCGAGCGAAATGTAGGCCAGGTCAAATTTCGACGCTTCGACTTCAGCTGGATCTTCTTCATCCAGATCGCGGTAAGCGACGATTTCCGGCTGACGGAACAGCGCATTGGCGTCGAAGTTGAATTTGGCGTCGAGCGCGATGACTTTGCCGGAGCCGGTCAGGATCAGCGGATTGATCTCAGCCAGCGAAGCGTCGGTTTCCCAGTACGCTTTGTACAAACCTTGCAATTGGGCACGGGCATCGGCGATGGATGCAGCGGGTACGCCAATTTTTGCTGCGATATCGTCCGCTTCGGCGTCGGTCAGGCCGACGCTAGGGTCGATTGCGATCTGATGGATCAGTTCCGGATGGCTTTCCGCAACTTCTTCGATGTCCATCCCGCCTTCGCTGGATGCCATCAACACCACACGCTGGCTGATGCGGTCGGTTACCAGGCTGACATACAATTCTTTCTGGATGTCGGCGCCCTCTTCGATCAGCAGACGGCGCACTTTCTGGCCTTCAGGACCAGTCTGGTGCGTGACGAGTTGCATGCCCAGAATCTGGTTTGCATACTCTTTGACTTGTTCGAGTGTTTTAGCGACTTTTACGCCGCCGCCCTTGCCGCGACCACCGGCATGGATTTGCGCCTTGACGACCCAAACCGGGCCGCCAAGTGTTTCAGCTGCTTTGACAGCTTCTTCAACGGAGTTGCACGGAATACCGCGCGGAACCGTCACTCCGAACTTGCGGAGAATTTCTTTACCCTGATACTCATGGATTTTCATGCGAGCTTCCCTTCAGACGCTTAGGTAGTGAAAAGTATTAAAAAACTAACTGGATTGAGATTCTGCTGGAGACGAAGACTTCATGACCCAGCGTGGGTAAAACTGTGCAACCACGGCACCATCGGTACGTAATGCGTGGCATTGATCAAGTTGAAATGGCTTTTGACTATCCGTGTCAGTGTCGCCTCCCTCGCGGGTGGAAAACACCTCTCCGGCAAATGCCTGGATGGCGGCGGTCGGTAAGATTTGAGCAAGTTCAGTCAGATGGGTGCAGCCATCGATGCCGGACAAACGTGCTTTGAGTTCCTGGCGAAAGCCTTTAAGCAAGTTCAAGCCTACCAATTTCTGGTAATCAGGGCCTATCGTATTGCAAAAGGATGAATAAGGAACGGCATCGGAGACTGCTTCTGCAGCGACCACAGTCAATTGCGTATCAATTGTCAGCCGCAGATAGAGATCATGGATCGGTTCACCGGCAACCCGGACTCCGGAAGCCAGCTTGGTATCGCGGGTCTTGGTGTCAATGATGCGCGCATCGATATCCCATAGGCCATCATCGCGTGAAAACGCTTCGACCTGGATTGTGCGAACATGTTTTAGCGCGCGTCGTGAGACTGGTGTTGACAGGGGCATAGTACCAATGCCTATGGGGAGGCAAAAATTAGTAAGCCGCATTTGCGTGTCGTTAGCGTAGCTTCTACGATAACAGCCGCTCATGCGGCGCTGCAAAAAACCACAAAAGTGTAGCACAGTCCATGATTCATCTGCAGACAAGCTTATTTTCCATATCGAAATAAGCTGTTGAAAGCTACGCCAGCAGGCGAATTTACAGAATTCCCCGAGGGAAAATATGTTTATGTGCAGCGGGTGTCTCGCCCGATAACATGTGTCTAGGCTGACTCAATCCTCAACCATGCCGCGCATAGCGATCTGAATCGCCCGATGCGAAAAACCGCGCTGCTGCAGAAAGCGCATTTGTTTCGCACGTTCGCTGGCATCGACGGCCAAATGGCCAAACTTTCTGCGCCACACCTCGCAAGCCCGAGCCACTTCGTCCTCAGCCAGATTGGACTTGATCTGATGCAGTGCATCGCCCTCTATACCATGACTTTGCAATTCAGAAAGAATGCGGCTATTCCCATAGCGCGCAGCACGCCGATGCACCAGTGATTCTGAAAAGCGGGATTGCGACAAAAAATTGGCCGCCTCCAGTCCATCAAGCAAGGCCTCGATGTCATCTGACTCCTGCGCATAACGGGAGAGCTTGCGTGCCAGTTCCTGGCGACTATGCTCACGCGCCGACAAATAGCGCAGCGCCCGTGCTTTCAGACTGATTTGCAGAGTCGCCATGATGTGTAGGGAATGATCATTCCCTGAATTGAATATTTGAAAATATGTGCAGCATTCATGGGTGATGACGGGCACCTGCGGTCCATCGTCACCCAAATTGCTTAAATTTTTGCCGATACTACTTCTTTAGGAGCAACTTCCTTGGGCGTTATTTCTTTCGAGGCAACTTCCTTGGACACGGTAATTGCCGGCAATTCCCTGACGCCCAGTGATACCCGCACCTTGTTCTCGATTTCACGAGCAAGTTCAGGGCGCTCTTTCAGATAATTGCGTGCATTATCCTTGCCCTGGCCGATACGCTCACCGTTATAGCTATACCAGGAACCTGCCTTCTCAACGACCTTGGCATCAGCGCCGAGATCGAGGATTTCACCTTCGCGTGATGTGCCTTCGCCATAAAGGATGTCAAAATGCGCCTCCTTGAACGGCGGAGCGACCTTGTTCTTGACAACCTTGACCTTGGTTTCATTACCGATGACCTCGTCGCCGGCCTTGATGGAACCGGTGCGGCGGATATCCAGACGCACCGAAGCATAGAATTTCAACGCATTGCCGCCAGTGGTCGTTTCCGGGCTGCCGAACATGACGCCAATCTTCATCCGGATCTGGTTGATGAAAATGACGGTGGTATTGGTACGATTGATGCTGCCTGTGAGTTTACGCAAGGCTTGCGACATCAGCCGTGCCTGCAAACCAGGCAGGGAATCGCCCATGTCGCCTTCGATCTCGGCACGTGGCGTGAGTGCTGCCACCGAATCGATGACGATCAGATCCACGCTGCCGGAACGCACCAGCGCATCGGTAATTTCCAGCGCCTGCTCGCCGGTATCGGGTTGCGAAATCAGCAGGTCGGGCAAATTGATGCCCAGCTTTTGCGCGTAACCGACATCCAATGCATGCTCCGCATCGATAAAGGCGCAAGTGCCGCCCAATTTCTGCATTTCAGCGATGGTTTGCAAGGTCAGCGTGGTTTTACCGGAAGATTCCGGTCCGTAAATCTCGATTACACGGCCGCGCGGCAAACCACCGACACCCAGTGCGATATCCAGTCCGAGCGACCCCGTGGACACTACCTGCCACCTCTTCCACCACAGCACCATCGGCCATGCGCATCACGGCGCCTTTACCGAATTGCTTTTCGATTTGCGCCAGTGCGGCAGCAAGCGCTTTGCTTTTATCCGTGCTTGATACGGATTTCTTATCGTCCATAATTGTTCTTTCGGCAGTAGGTGCGCAATCGCAGCGCTCAAAACGGATTTGAATTATGTCACAGATGACACTGTATAAAAAAACAGTGATCAATGCAAGCACTCTGTTCAAACAAGACTATCTCAGCATTACCCTCGCCTTGCTGGGCGAAATGAAACACAATAGACTACGAATAATTTTTTTGTGCTAGTTACCCCCATGCGTATTTTGCTTGCAGAAGATGATAGCGTGTTAGCCGACGGCCTGACCCGTTCGCTACGCCAGGCCGGTTACGCGACAGACTGCGTCAAAAACGGACAGGAAGCCGATTCCGTATTATCTACACAGGATTTCGATCTGCTGATCCTGGATTTGGGCTTGCCGAAAATGACCGGGCTGGAAGTTCTCAGGCGCTTGCGCGCGCGCAACTCCCATTTACCGGTGCTGATCCTGACTGCCGCTGACTCCATAGAGCAGCGCGTGAAGGGCCTGGATCTCGGAGCCGATGATTACATGGCGAAACCGTTCGCACTGTCGGAACTGGAAGCCCGTGTGCGCGCCCTGACAAGGCGCGGTGCCGGTGGCGGCCCGACAGTCATTAAACATGGACCGCTGTCTTACGATCAGGTCGGCCGCATCGCATATATCCACGACCAGATGCTTGATTTATCGGCCAGGGAACTGGGGTTGCTGGAAGTATTGCTGCAACGCACCGGACGGCTCGTATCCAAGGAACAACTGGTTGATCATTTGTGCGAATGGGGCGAAGAGGTCAGCAACAATGCGATTGAAGTTTATGTGCATCGATTGCGGAAAAAAATTGAAGTAGGCCACATACGTATCGCCACGGTGCGCGGCCTGGGTTATTGCCTGGAAAAATTCCAGGAACCGCCTGCGAACAATCCTTCCGCCTCGAACTGAAGAATACGATGAGTGATGCTCACCGCAGGGAAACGCGCGCATCAAATGAGTCTGCGGCAACAGCATCAAACAGCACCCCGGGCACTCCGGAATCCGTGCCGGCACAAAGCGACGAGCACATCCAGCGCTCGCTGTTTGGCGAAATTCTTGACTGGATGCTGGTGCCGCTGCTGCTGCTGTGGCCGCTGAGCATCGCCATCACTTATCTGGTTGCGAAATCGATTGCCAACCAGCCCTTTGACCATGCGCTTGAAGACAGGGTCACGGTGCTGGCGCAGCAGGTCAGGGAGATCAATGGCAAGGTCGCGACCAAACTGAGCAGTTCAGCGCGCGACATGCTGCGAGCCGACGACATCGACTTTGTGTATTTTCAGATATTGGGTCCGGACAACGGATTCGTCGATGGCGACCGCGACATGCCGGCCCCGCACGACGAAGAAAAACCGCCGCCCGGACTGATCCAGTTCCGCAACGACCGACTGCATGGCAGCGAAATCAGGGTTGCCTACACTTACATCGATTTGCATCGAAACCAATCGGATCGCGAAGCCAGGATCGAGTCTTATACCGTTCTGGTGCAGGTCGGGGAAACGCTGGATAAGCGCGCCCAATTAGCCAATGAGATCATCAAAGGCGTCATCATGCCGCAGTTCATCATCTTGCCGATTGCACTGGCGCTGATATGGCTGGCCTTGTCGCGCGGACTGCTGCCGCTGACAGAACTGCAGCAACGCATCCGCGCCCGCCGGCCGGACGATCTGAGTCCGATCGACTCCGGCCAGGTCCCGGAAGAAATTGCGCCGCTGGTACGCTCTCTCAATGACATGCTGGAGCGCCTGTCGCAATCGATCGAAACCCAAAAGCGTTTTATCGCCGATGCCGCGCATCAAATGAAAACGCCGCTGGCAGGCATGCGCATGCAGTCCGAACTGGCGCTGCGCCAGACCAGTCAGGAGGAAATTCACCGCTCGCTGCTGCAATTGTCGAAAAGCTCCGAATCTGCAACCCGCCTGGTCAACCAGTTGCTGGCGCTGGCGCGCGCGGAAAACCAGACGCCCGACAGCAAGCCGTTCGTCCCGCTGGAACTGTCGGAACTGGCGCGCAACACGGTACAGGATTGGGTGCCGTCCTCATTCGCGCATAAGATCGATCTCGGCTACGAAAAGCCCGGGTATCCGGTCATGATCAGAGGCAATCCGATCATGCTGCGCGAACTGCTCAGCAACCTGATCGACAATGCGTTGCGCTACACTCCGGCACAAGGGAGCGTCACGGTGCGCGTGCGTACCGATGACGAGCGGGAACGTGCTTACCTGGAAGTGGAAGATACCGGCCCCGGCATCCCGGCGATTGAACGCTCGCATGTATTCGACCGTTTTTACCGCATCTTGGGCAGCAACGTCGAAGGCAGTGGACTGGGTCTTGCCATCGTGCGGGAAATTGCGCTGCAACATGATGCCGAAATCGATCTGTTCAGCAATCCGCACCAACACGATCCAAAATTTCCCGGCTGCCTGTTTCGCGTAACGCTCCAAATGACGCCCCGGCCTGCGCTTACCGAAGATATTGGTTGACATGACGCCATTCAAACCCCAGCCGAAAGGCCTTCCCGCACACTGGAACAGCACCAGGCGGCTGACACGAAGATTACTTCTGGCATGGTTTCTCACCACCTTCCTGACCATATTTTTCGCCCGTGAGCTGTCAGAGATCACCTTGTTCGGCTGGTCGCTTTCGTTCTACATGGCAGCTCAAGGCGCACCGCTGATCTACGTGATCATCGTTGCCGTGTATGCGTGGCGCATGCGCCGGCTCGATAAAAAATTCAAGAACGGCAACTGATGGTCAAAAATGCTTTCCGACAAAAACTCAAGCGCTATTACGGCTGGTACACGCTGGGTTTCCTATTTTTCCTGATCTCGCTCGTCATCCTGGAAAAAGAAGGCGTGCCGCGCGTCTGGATCGGCTATCTGTTCATGTTTGCGACCATCGTGCTGTATGCCGGTATCGGCGTGACCAGCCGCACCTCCGATGTGACCGAATACTATGTTGCCGGGCGGCGCGTGCCGGCCCTGTTCAACGGCATGGCGACGGCGGCAGACTGGATGTCGGCCGCCAGCTTCATCAGTCTGGCCGGCGGATTGTATTTACAGGGTTTTGACGGCCTGGCCTACATCATGGGCTGGACCGGCGGCTTTTGCCTGGTTGCATTGCTGATAGCGCCATTCCTGCGGAAATTCGGGCAATACACGATCCCCGATTTTCTTGCATCCCGTTACGGCGGCCGCAATCATGGCGAGCTGGTGCGGATTTTTGCCGTCATCGCCACCGTCATCGTTTCCTTTACCTACGTAGTCGCCCAGATTTACGGCGTCGGACTGATTACCTCGCGGTTTACCGGCGTCGATTTTTCAGTCGGCATCTTCCTCGGCCTGGCCAGCATTCTGGTGTGCTCCTTCCTGGGCGGCATGCGCGCCGTTACCTGGACCCAGATTGCGCAGTACATCATCATGGTGGTGGCTTACATGATTCCGGCGCTATGGTTGTCGGCCAAGCATAGCAATGTACCGGTGCCGCAAATCGCCTACGGCAGCACGCTGGCGAAGTTAAGCGAACGCGAAAAAGCATTGGCCAATGATCCTGCGGAACTGGCGGTGCGCGACGTATTCCGGCAACGGGCGGCCACCTATGAAAAAAATCTCGATGCGCTGCCGCAGTCGCTGCAGATGGAACGCGCCGAGATGCAGTACCAGGTCGAACAGTTGAAGAAAAGCGGTGCCAGCTTGATGGAAATCCGCTCTGCCGAACGGGCGCTGGCAGCATCCCCTACCAACAGCGGGCAGGCGGAACGCGCGTGGAATGATGCCAAAACGCTGAATCTGGCCCGAGCCGCACCGATCATTGCCCATGCGACGCCCTTTGCCGGCAAAGACAAGGAAGACTCGGACATCAAGCGCAACAATTTCCTGGCGCTGGTTTTTTGCCTGATGATGGGCACCGCCGCGCTGCCGCACATCCTGGTACGGTATTACACGACGCCTTCGGTGCAGGAGACCAGGCGATCGGTGTTCTGGTCCTTGTTCTTCATCATGTTGCTGTACATCACCATTCCGACCCTGGCGGTGCTGGTGAAATACGACATTTACACCTCGCTGGTCGGCACCGAATTCACCAAGCTGCCATCCTGGGTATCGTACTGGGCCAGCATCGACCGGATCAACCCGCTGGTTGCCATCAGCGACATCAACCACGACGGCATCGTGCAACTGGCCGAAATTGCGATCGACGGCGACATCATCGTGCTGGCGATGCCGGAAATCGCCGGCTTGCCATACGTCTTCTCGGGCCTGATCGCGGCCGGCGGACTGGCAGCCGCCTTATCGACCGCGGATGGCTTGCTGCTGACGATCTCGAACTCGCTGTCGCATGACATTTACTACAAGATTGCCGACCCCAAGGCATCGACCCAGAAGCGCGTCACGATCTCGAAATTGCTGCTGGTCGTGGTGGCGCTGATCGCCGCCTATACCGCATCGCTGAAACCGGGCGACATCCTGTCGCTGGTCGGCGCCGCATTCTCGATGGCGTCATCGGCGCTGTTCCCTGCACTGGTATTGGGCGTGTTCTGGCGCCGCGCGAACCATCAAGGTGCAATTGCCGGCATGATTACCGGATTCTTCGTCTGCGTGTATTACATGGTGCATACCAATCCGACGCTGGGCGGCAGCGCAGCCGGGCAATGGTTTCATATCGCGCCGATCTCTGCCGGCGTATTCGGCGTGCCGGCCGGCTTATTGGCCATTATGGTAGTGAGCCTGTTGACACCTCCGCCGGAACCATCTACCTTGGAATTCATAGACTATCTGCGCGCGCCTTAGCACTCCGCCCGGCGTCATACGTTTCGAGCGCTGGCACGTTTCTTGATAGACACACTATGTCGCCAACGATGAAATGACGCCATGCCAAAATTTTTCGACGAGATGTACACCGATGAATCGTCTTCTGCGGCCGCGACGCGGCCCCATTACCGCGATTTCGAAGCCTGGCTAGCGGCCCAGAAACCGGAAGTGATCGCCCGCAAGCGGGCCGAGGCAGACCTGATTTTCCGCCGCGTCGGCATCACTTTCGCGGTCTATGGCGACAATGCGGGGCAAGAACGGCTGATCCCGTTCGACATCATCCCGCGCATCATTCCGGCTGCCGAATGGGCGCAACTGGAAGCCGGCCTGGTGCAACGGGTGACCGCCCTGAACCTGTTCATCCACGACATCTATCACGAGCAACGCATCGTCAAAGCGGGCGTGATTCCGGCCGAGCAGATTTACCAGAACGCACAGTACCGTCCTGAAATGCAGGGCATCACGGTCGCCTCCGACATCTATGCGCATATCGCCGGGGTCGATATCGTGCGTGCCGGGGCCGGCGAGTTTTACGTGCTGGAAGACAATCTGCGGGTGCCGTCCGGCGTGTCCTACATGCTGGAAGACCGCAAGATGATGATGCGGCTGTTCCCTGAACTGTTCGCGCGCAACAAGATCGCACCGGTCGAGCATTATCCCGACCTGCTGCTGGACAACCTGCGCTCGGTCGCCCCGCTCGGCGTGAGCGACCCGACCGTGGTCGTGATGACGCCCGGCATGTATAACTCGGCCTACTTCGAGCATGCGTTCCTGGCGCAGCAAATGGGCGTGGCGCTGGTCGAAGGCCAGGACCTGTTCGTCAGCGACAACGCGGTCTACATGCGCACCACGCGCGGGCCGAAACGGGTCGACGTGATTTATCGCCGGATCGACGACGATTATCTCGATCCGCTGGCGTTCCGTCCGGATTCGACCCTGGGCGTGCCCGGCCTGCTGTCGGTGTACCGCGCCGGCCGCGTGACGCTGGCCAATGCGATCGGCACCGGTGTGGCCGACGACAAGTCGATCTACCCTTACGTGCCGGACATGATCAGGTTTTACCTGTCGGAGCAACCGATCCTGAACAATGTCCCGACCTACCAGTGCCGGAAAAAAGAAGATCTGGCGTACACGCTGGCGCACTTGCCGGAACTGGTGGTGAAGGAAGTGCATGGCGCCGGCGGCTACGGCATGCTGGTCGGCCCGGCCTCGACCACGGCCGAAATCGAGGCATTCCGGCAGCGCATCCTGGCCAAGCCGGACGGCTATATCGCGCAACCGACGCTGGCGCTGTCGGCCTGCCCGACCTTCGTCGAATCCGGCATCGCACCGCGCCATATCGACCTGCGCCCTTTCGTACTGTCCGGCAAGACCGTCGCCATGGTGCCCGGCGGCCTGACCCGCGTCGCGCTGCAGGAAGGCTCGCTGGTGGTGAACTCGTCGCAGGGCGGCGGCACCAAAGACACCTGGATTCTGGAGAATTAGGGCCCGGCGCTGCCGCATCTCAGACCGATACACATTGTCCCATTACTTGCCGAGGCCCACTATGCTAAGCCGCACCGCCGATCACCTGTTCTGGATGGCGCGTTACACCGAACGCGCCGAAAACACCGCCCGCATGCTCGATGTCCATGTGCAGACCGCGCTCTTGCCGCAAGCGGCTGAAAATCTCGAAAAAAGCTGGCGCGCACTGCTCGGCATCTCCGAGCTGCAGGCGCAGTTCGATGACAAATACGGCCTGCTGACGCAAAAAGACGTGATCGACTTCATGGTGCGCGACCCCGACAACCCATCCTCGATCGCAGCCTGCCTGACCGAAGCGCGCGAGAATGCGCGTGCGGTGCGCGGCACGCTGACCACCGAGGTGTGGGAAACCCAGAACGCGACCTGGCTCAAGATGCAGCAGCATTTGAAGAACAATCTGCTGGAACAGGACCCCAGCCAGTTTTTCGAGTGGGTGAAATACCGCTCGCATCTGTCGCGCGGCGTCACGCTGGGCACCATGCTGAAGGATGAGGCATTCAATTTCATCCGGCTCGGCACCTTCCTGGAACGCGCCGACAATACGGCCCGCATCCTCGACGTCAAGTTTCTGGCGGCCAACGGCAGCGTGACCACCGATCAAAACGCGCAATTCGATTTCTACTACTGGGCCGCGATCCTGCGTTCGGTCTCCGCATTCGAGATCTACCGCAAGGTGTATCGCGATGTGATCACGCCGGCGCGGGTGGCCGAACTGCTGATCCTGCGCGCCGACATGCCGCGCTCGCTGCTGGCCTGCATGAACGAGGTGGTCGCCAACCTGAAGGAAGTGCGCAACGACCTGTCGGCAGACACCGAGCGCTTTGCCGGAAAGCTGCATGCCGAGCTGGAGTTCAGCCGCATCGAAGACATCCTCGAGGCCGGCCTGCACGATTATCTGACGCAATTCCTGGAACGCATTTTCGAACTGGGCAATCGCGTCAGCCGCGACTTCCTGGTGCCGCTGGCAGCATAGAGGCTATTGACACATATGCAACTCTCCATTCGCCATGAGACGGTATACCGGTATACCGCAGCGCTGAGCTACACCATCCAGCATCTGCGGCTGACGCCGCGCGCCGAGCCGCATCAGCGCGCCGTATCGTGGCAGATCAGCACCAGCGGCCAGCGCCACCCGTTTACCGATGCCTACGGCAATGCCTGCCACATGCTGACCGTCACCGGCCGGCATGATGAAGTGCGCATCCTGGCGCACGGCGTGGTGGATATCGCGCCGCTGTTTCTGGGCCGGCTGAAACACCAGGAAAGCCTGTCGCCGCTGGTGTTTACGGTCCCGACCAGGCTCACCGAAGCCACCGCCAGCGTCGCCGCATTCGCAACGCGCTTCCTCAAGCGCAATCCGCACAGCGACGACCTGCTGCTGCTGGCCGAGGCGATCCGCGCTGCGGTTGCGTATGAAGGCGGCATCACCATCGTCACCAGCAGCGCCGCCGATGCGCTGCAGCTGGGGCGCGGCGTGTGCCAGGATCATGCGCACCTGTTTCTGGCCTGCTGCCACGCGCAAGGCATTCCGGCGCGCTATGTGTCCGGCTACATCGACCCCGGCAGCAGCAATCATGCGGCCAGTCACGCCTGGGTCGATGTCTGGGTCGAGCAAAGCGACTTCAGCGGCTGGGTCAGCGTCGATGTCACGCACGGCCTGTTCGCCTCCGGCGCCTATTGCCGTCTGGCGATCGGGCGCGACTACGATTCGGCCGCACCGGTGCGCGGCGTGCGGCATGGCGGCGGCGATGAATCGCTCAGCGTCGATGTGCGGGTCAGCCCGATTGTAGCTTAAAGCCCGACCATGAACCACCTCCCGGCTTGCTGTAGAATCGGATTTTTCGCCTTTTTTACATCACTATCATGACTTATTGCGTCGCCGTGCGCCTCGATGCCGGGCTGGTTTTCCTGTCAGATTCACGCACCAACGCCGGTGTCGATCAGGTTGGCACCTTCCGCAAGATGACCGTGTTCGAAAACCCGGGCGAGCGGATGATGGTGCTGATGACGGCTGGCAATCTCGCCATTTCGCAGTCGATCCGGCAACTGATCGCCGAACATGGCGCGGCCGACGGCCGCAGCATCTGGAATGCCAGCTCGATGTACGAGGCGGCACAGATCATCGGCGAAGCGATTCGCACCGTGCACAAGCGCGATGCCCATGCGCTGGGCGAATTCGGCATCGATTTCAACGTCAGCATCATTTTCGGCGGCCAGATCAAGGGCGAGCACTGCCGCCTGTTCCAGATCTACTCGGCCGGCAACTTCATCGAGTCGCAAAACGAAAACACCTACTTCCAGATCGGCGAAGCGAAATACGGCAAGCCTATCCTCGACCGCGTGATCAGCGCCACCACCTCGCTCGATGAAGCGGCAAAATGTTCGCTGATCTCGATGGACTCGACGCTGCGCTCGAACATCTCGGTCGGCCTGCCGCTGGACCTGCTGGTCTATGAAACGGAAAAACTGGCGGTAACCCGCTTCGTCACCATCGACGAGAAAAACCAGTATTTCCAGATGCTGCGCAGCACCTGGGGCGAGCAGCTCAAGCACGTGTTCGAAGGCATAGCCGCCCCGGTCTGGGATGCCGCGCCGGAAGTCACCAGCAACGTGCTCTCCAGCACCAACGCGTACAGCAAACCGGTGCGGGTGGCCGCGCCCACCAGCGTCGTCCACGGCGATCTGCATCCGGCGCCGTACCAGACGCTGGCGCAGCAGCCGAAAGGAAACGGACAGCACTAGAATCGGCGCCCCCCAAAAAAAAGCGGCCAGATGCATAATCTGGCCGCTTTTTTTGCTTCCACAGCGCCATTGAATAGCATAAAAACAGGGGGTATGCGATAAAACATGTGACTTAGCCGCACGTATTTAAAGGACTTCTAAAAATACTGGCATGAGTATATTTTCATGCATCCGCCTGCCTGCCAATGCCTCAGGTCCGGCCTTTGGCCGCGCCGGCGCGCACATGGTCCAGCAGCCTGCTGCCGAACTGGCTGTTGAGCACCAGATTGGCCGATATCCCCAGCACCAGCCCCCAGAACGCGGCGCCGAGGCCGAGCAGCGTCACGTTCGACGCGGTCACCAGGAAGGTGATCAGCGCGCTCTCGCGCTGCCTGTCATCGGCCATCGCGCTGGTCAGGCCGCTGATGATCGCGCCAAACAGCGCCAGGCCGGCAATGGTCGCGATCAATTCTTTCGGCAGCGCGGAGAACAGCGCGGCCAGCGTCGCGCCGAACGCGCCGACCACGATGTAGAACACGCCGCAGGCGACGCCGGCAATATAGCGTTTGCCCGCGTCCTCATGCGCTTCGCGTCCGGTGCAGATGGCGGCGGTGATCGCGGCCAGATTGAAACCGTGCGAGCCGAACGGCGCCAGCAAGATCGAGCCGAGCCCGGTCAGCGTCACCAGCGGTTTGGCCGGCACCGGGTAGCCGGCGCTGTGCAGCACCGCCAGCCCGGGCACGTATTGCCCGCTCATCGTCACGATGCACAGCGGAATCCCGACGCCGATGATCGTGCTGGCAGAAAACTGCGGCCAGACCAGCACCGGCAGCGCCAGACTGGCATGCACGCTGTCGAATGCGATCTGCCCGCTGGCGGCGGCCAGGCCGACGCCGATCAGCAGCACGCCGGGGATCGCGTAGCGCGGCGTGATGCGCTTGAAGATCAGGTAGGCGATCAGCATCGCCGCCACCAGCGCCGAGCGATGCTGCAACGAGGTGAAGACCTCGATCCCGAAGCGGAACAGGATGCCGGCCAGCATCGCCGCGGCGATCGGCTTCGGAATGTGGCGCATGATTTTTTCAAACAGGCCGCTCCAGCCCAGCAAGGTGATCACCAGCGCCGAAAACATGAAGGCGCCCACCGCTTCCGGGTAAGGCACGCCCGGCAGGCTGGCCACCAGCAGCGCCGCACCGGGCGTGGACCAGGCGGTGATGACCGGGGTCCGGTAGCGCAGGCTCAGGATGATGCCGGTGACGCCGCTGCCGATCGAAATGGCCCAGATCCATGACGACAGCATCGCGCTGTCCAGATGCGCGGCGTTGGCCGCCTGAAACACGATCAGCAACGGCCCCGCATACGAAATGATCACCGCGATCAGTCCGGCGATGATCGCCGAGAGTGAAATATCCTTGCTCATGCGCGCTCCGGAAGCTGTAAAAAGAAGCTTCAAGGATACGAAACGGCGCCTGATCCGGCCAGACATAGCAGGCAGTTTTGTGATGCAGTACAGAACAGATCGTCATTAATCTGTTATGTTCCGTTTGCAGCAGATCTGTACTCGTTCAAGTTCGCCACTATAGATCCGGAACGAATAAAGTTAGAACCGGATCCCCTCAGCCCAACCCTCTCCCAGAAGGAGAGGGTGAGAACAGGGCACGATGAAGTCAAGTCTTCATCGTGCCGGATCAATAACCAGGCCACCTCCGACCGCCCATGAAAAACACCGTACTCGCCACCAGCCTGCCGCTCTACCGGCAACTCGCCGCACACATCGCCGAAGCGATCGAGACCGGCATGCTGCGGCCGGGCGACCGCCTGCCGTCGGTGCGCCATCTGTCGACCCAGCACCGGGTGAGCCTGTCGACCGCGCTGCAAACCTATCGTTACCTGGAAAATTGCGCGCTGGTCGACGCCCGGCCGAAGTCCGGCTATTTCGTCAGGGACAACGGCGCGCAGCCGGTGGCCGCAGCTGGCCGCCGCGCCGCCGCCGAGGACGCCGCAGGCAACGGGCGCAATGAGTTCAACAGCGGCAATACCATCTTCGAAGTGATGCAGCTGGGCGGCGCCAATGCCGGCTGCATGGTCAGGCTGGATATCGCGACCGGGCCGGCGCAAGTCTATCCGACCCGCAAACTGCAGCAACTGATCGCCGGCATCAGCCGCCGCCAGCCCGGGATCCTGACCAACTATCCGACCGGCACCGGCTACCCCGAACTGAAATCGCAAATCGCGCGCCGCGCGCTCGATACCGGCTGCCATATCAGCCCGGACGAGATCATCATCACCAGCGGCAGCACCGAATCGCTGCACCTGGCGCTGCGCGCGGTGACGCAGCCGGGCGATACGGTGGCGGTCGAGTCGCCGACCTATTTCGGCATCCTGCAAATCATCGACAGCCTCGGCCTGCGCGCGCTGGAGATCCCGACCAGCCCGGTGACCGGCATCTCGGTCAGCGCACTCGACTTCGCCACCAGCACCCCGGCCGCGGTGCAGGCGGTGGTGCTGATGCCGAATTTCCAGAACCCGCTGGGCAGCCTGATGCCGGATGAAAACAAGGAGCGGGTGGTGCAACTGCTGGCCGCGCGCCACATCCCGCTGATCGAAGACGATGTGTACGGCGATCTGTATTATGGCGAACGGCGCCCGCTGACCGCCAAATCGTTCGACCGCCAGCACAACGTCATCCTGTGCAATTCCGCCACCAAGACGCTGGCGCCGGGTCTTGCGCATAGGCTGGATCGTGCCGGGGCGCTGGTTGCGCCAGATTGAAAAGCTGAAATACACCAGCGCGATGGTGACGCCGGAACTGGCGCAGGCGGCGATCGCCGAATTCATGCGCAACGGCAATTACGACCACCACATGCGCAAGTTCCGCAGCGGCGTCAAGCTGCAGACCGGCTTGATGATGGCGGCGGTGCGGCGCTATTTCCCGCCCGGCACCGGCATTTCCAATCCGCAGGGCGGCTACCTGCTGTGGATAGAATTGCCGCAGCAGATTTCCGCGCGCAAGGTGTTCGAGCTGGCGCGCGCGCAGTCGATCGGGATTGCGCCGGGATCGATGTTCAGCAACTCGACCCGCTTCGAGCACCACATCCGGCTCAATTGCGGCTATCCGTGGAGCCCGGCGATCGAGGACAGCATCAAGACCCTGGGCGCGATCGTTGCCGCGCAGCTGGAGGCTGTGCAGTGAGTCCGGCCGGATCGCCAACAGCCGCCGTCAAATACAGAAAAACCAGGGAGTATGTCCGTAAACATGGGATCAGCCGCATATGTTTGCTGGCCTTCTGAAAATACAGGGATGAGTATATTTTCATGCCGGCAGCCGCGAATGGCGGCCGGGCATGACTCAATTTGACTACAGCGCAGGCAAAAGGCCAGCAATATCAGCCCCATGCCGCGCTCGAAGCGGGGCCATGTCGACTCCGGAAGTTCAGCTCAGGTCGTAGCACACCGAGAGCTGGCCTTTTTTCTGCTTGACCGCAGTGATCAGAATCGCGCCGAGCTGTTGCAGGCTGGCTGACATGCGTTCCGCCGCAGGCAAACGGGTGCAGAGTGCCGAAGCCGACCGTGCGCAGCCCGTTCGCGCTGGCGGTGATTCTGGGCAGGTTTTCAGCCACCAGCCGGTCGGCGGCTTCCTGAAAATCGGCGCTCCCGACCGCGATTGCCCCGTTTCCGATGTCGAAAGTGACTTTGCCTTCGCCCGGCCAATGGTGCGCCTTGACCGGGCTATAGCCGAATGACAGGCCGATATTGCCGATCAGATGACCGGCACTGTGCAGCCGCGCATGGCGCAGGCGGCGCTCGGCATCGACGCGCAACACGCAGGCGCCTTTTGCCACCGGCGCATCAATCACGTGGATGATCTGCTGTCCGGCCTGCAGCACCTGCAGCACTCGGGCGGCGCCGATCCAGCCCGTGTCGCAGGGCTGGCCGCCGCCTTGCGGATGGAAAATGGTGCGCTCCAGGATCGCAAGAATCTTCCCATCTTCCTGATAACAGTCGGTTAGCGCAGCAGTCGTTTCTGTCTCGTCGCTGTCGAAGTAGGCTTTTTGGGTCATGGCATCGCGTCACTGGAATGGTCTGTGCCGTGATTATGCACGCTGGCAGTCTGTGTGATAATCCCCGCTCAAGACATAACACTTGTGCTCCATGGGAACAAATTCAACTATCAGCTGGCTGACCGAAATGGCGACCTTCGTCCGTGTGGTCGAAACCGGCAGCTTCTCCGAGGCCGCGCGGCAACTGGGCGTGACGCCTTCGGCGGTCAGCCGTCAGGTTGCACGGCTGGAGCAGGCGCTTGCGACCCGCCTGCTGGAGAGAACCACGCGCAAGCTGAGGCTGAGCGAAAGCGGGGCCGAGGCGTTCAAGCGCTGTCAGCAGATGGTGCTGGCCGCGCGCTCGGTGATGGACATGAGCGGCACATTCAGCGGCGAGGCCGAGGGCTTGATACGGGTCAGCCTGCCCAAGGCATTCGGGCGCTTCGTGGTCCATCCGCATATGCCGGAATTTCTGCGCCGCTATCCGAAGGTCGATGTGCAACTGATCTTGAATGACCGCTACACGGATCTGATCGACGATCATGTCGACCTGGCGATCCGCATCACCGATCAGCCGCCCCCGGGCCTGGCCGGGCGCCCTTTGACATCGGTCGAGCATGTGATTTGCGCTCCGGCCAGATACCTGGAGCAAAGGGGAACGCCGCTGCATCCGCGCGACCTGGCCGAGCACAGTTGCCTGTACCTGGGAGAAAACGCGAACGACCGGCGCTGGAAGTTCAGGAAAGGGCCGGAGTCCGTGACGGTGGCCGTGCACGGCAGGTATGTCGCCAATCATACCGAGGTCAGGCTGGAAGGCGTGCTGCAGCATTTCGGGATCGGCAGCCTGCCGCTGTTTACCGCGCAGAAGTCGATGCAGCAGGGATTGATCGTCCCGGTGTTGCCGGACTGGGATTTCATTGCCAGCTATTACGGGACCGCGTGGATTCTGTATTCGCCGACACGCTATCTCTCGCCCAAATTGCGGGTATTCATCGATTATCTGGCCGGCTGCCTGAAGGCAGAGTCCGATCAGGCGCTCATGTAACTAGTCATCCGGCCGGATAACACGGCGCGCAAAAAAATACCCCGCCATGTATCGCAACACATGGCGGGGTATTTATATCACCGCATCAGATGACGATGGTTTGCGCTTCATCGCCCTCGCGGGCGCGGATGACGCCGATCTGGCTGACGGTTTCGCCGGCAGCCTGCAGCTGGGCGATGGCGGCGGCGGCATTGTCTTGCGACACGATGACCACCATGCCGATACCGCAGTTGAACACGCGGTGCATCTCGGCGTCGGCCACGTTGCCGTGCTGTTGCAGCCAGGTAAACAGCGGCGGCATGGTCCACAGATTGTGGTCCAGCACCGCAGTCAGGTGCGGCTGCAGCACGCGCGGCACGTTTTCGACCAGGCCGCCGCCGGTGATGTGGGCCATGCCCTTGACTTCCATCGCTTCGATCAGCGCCAGCAATGGCTTGACGTACAGGTGGGTCGGTTCCATCAGCACGTCGGCCAGCTTGCGGCCGTGGAAATCGCTGTCGAGGTCCGGTTTCGCGACTTCGATGATCTTGCGCACCAGCGAATAGCCGTTGGAATGCGCGCCGGACGAGGCCAGACCCAGCACCACGTCGCCCGGGATGATCTTGCTGCCGTCGATGATCTTGGATTTTTCGACCACGCCGACCGCAAAGCCGGCCAGATCGTATTCGCCGTCCGGGTACATGCTCGGCATTTCGGCGGTTTCGCCGCCGATCAGTGCGCAGCCGGACAATTCGCAGCCCTTGGCGATGCCCTTGATGACATCGGTTGCGCTCGGCACGTCGAGCTTGCCGCAGGCGAAATAGTCGAGGAAGAACAGCGGTTCGGCGCCCTGCACCAGGATGTCGTTGACGCTCATCGCGACCAGGTCGATGCCGACCGTGTCGTGCCGGTTCAGGTGGAAAGCCAGCTTGAGCTTGGTGCCGACGCCGTCGGTACCGGAGACCAGCACCGGCTCCTTGTACTTCTTGCTGATTTCGAACAGGGCACCGAAACCGCCGATGCCGCCCATCACGCCTTCACGCAGGGTGCGTTTGGCAAACGGCTTGATCGCTTCGATCAGCGCATCTCCGGCGTCGATGTCGACACCGGCGTCGCGATAGGAAAGGGATACAGTAGGAGTGGAGTTCATGATGTGATTGGCGGTAGAGGCGGTAAAATAAGGGAACCAGACCGCGTCAAACCACGCGGCCAAAGTGGTATTTTATCAAATTGACCCAAGCTAGCGCCTATTTAATGCCATTTTCATTCTCCTCAGAGCAAAAACAAAGCACGATGTGGCTGGCAATCGGCCTCGCGCTGGCGGCTTTGCTGGTGTTGCTGGGTCCGGTGCTGACCCCTTTCATCGCCGCCGGGATTCTGGCCTATGCGTTCAATCCGGGCGTCGACTGGCTCGACAGCCGGCGCATCGGCAAGTTTTCCGTGCCGCGTTCGGTGGCGGTGCTGCTGGTGATGCTGCTGGTGTTTGCCGCGCTGCTGGCGCTGGTCCTGATCGTGATCCCGGTGCTGCAGACCGAACTGCCTTTATTGAGCGAGAAAATCCCCAGTTTTCTGGCGCAGATCAACGACATCCTGAGTCCGCGCCTGAAAGCCATCGGGATTCAGGTCCGGCTGGATGGCACCGGCCTGAAAAAACTGCTGTCGCAGCAAATGGCGGCCAGCGGCGACCAGATCTGGTCCGGCGTGCTGATCTCGGTCAAACAGGGCAGTTCGGCGGTGCTGGGCTGGGCCGCGACCCTGCTGCTGATCCCGATCGTGCTGTTTTACCTGCTGCTCGACTGGCATGTGTTTCTGCAAAAGATCTTCAACCTGATTCCGCGCGCGTGGGCCAGCCGCAGCCGCCAGCTGGCCAATGAAGTCGATGGCCTGCTGGCGCAGTATCTGCGCGGTCAGCTGCTGGTGATGCTGGTGCTGGCCGCCTATTATTCGATCGCGCTGATGATTGCAGGCTTTGATGTTGCGCTGCCGGTCGGTATCATCACGGGATTGCTGGTATTCATCCCCTACCTCGGTTTCGGTCTGGGCCTGATACTGGCGCTGATTGCAGCGATCCTGCAATTCGACGGATTCAGCGGACTGGCGCTGGTGGCTTTGATTTACGGGGTGGGACAAATACTGGAAAGTTTCTTTTTGACGCCGAGACTGGTCGGCGAACGCATCGGCCTGCATCCGCTGGCGGTGATTTTCGCGCTGATGGCGTTCGGGCAACTGTTCGGTTTCGTCGGCATCCTGCTGGCGCTGCCGGCGTCCGCCATCCTGTCGGTGGCGGCCAAACATGTGCGCGCACATTATCTGGAAAGCAGTTTTTACAAACGATGATGCGGCAACTACTCCTGGATCTGGGTGCGGAGAAGCCGCAGACCTTCGACAACTTTTTCATCGGACAAAATCCGGAACTGGCCGATCGCCTGCAGCAGATCGTCGCGCGCGTCTCCAGCGAACGCTTCGTCTACGTCTGGGGCGAACCCGGCACCGGCAAGACCCATCTGCTGCATGCGATGGCGCAGGCGGCGGCGCCCGCCTCGCGCTTGATCGCGCCGGATGCCGGCTATCGACGGCCTTCATGTTCGACCCGGCGATTACGCTGTACCTGATCGACGACTGCAACAGCCTGTCGGCCGACGCGCAAATCGAAGCCTTCAACCTGTTCAACCAGATACGTGAAAACGGCTATGCGATGGTCACCAGCGGCAACCAGCCGCCGGCCACGCTGGCGGTGCGGGAAGACCTGCGCACCCGGCTCGGCTGGGGCCTGATTTACCGCCTGCATGAACTGACCGACGAAGACAAGATCGCCGCGCTGAGCCACTCGGCCCACGTGCGCGGGCTGACGCTGTCGCCGGGCGTGCTGCCTTATCTGCTGACGCACTACCAGCGCGACATGCGCTCGCTGTCCGAGATCCTCGACGGACTCGATGAATACTCACTGGAAACCAAACGACCGATCACGCTGGCGCTGTTGCGCAGCCTGTTGCAACTGGAAGGCGAACCGAAAACACCATGAATCTAGCCCTGTTTGACCTCGACCACACCCTGATCCCGATCGACTCCGATTACGAATGGGGACAATTCCTGGCGCGCATCGGCGCCGTCGATCGCGCTGCGTTCGAACGGCGCAATGCGGCTTTCTTCGCGCAATACCAGGCCGGCACGCTGGACCCGGTCGAATACCTGGAATTCGCGCTCGGCACGCTGGCGCAGTTCCCGCGCCGGCAGCTCGATGACTGGCATGCGCAATTCATGGCGGAAGTGATCCATCCGTCGATCCGCCCGGCCGCGCTGGATCTGCTGAAGCGCCATCAGGACGCCGACGACCTGGTCGCGATCATCACCGCCACCAACCGTTTCGTCACCGCGCCGATCGCGCAGGCGCTGGGCGTGGCGCACCTGATCGCGGCCGAACCGGAAATCCTGCCGGACGGCACGATCACTGGTAAACTCCTCGGCGTCCCGACCTCCGGCGCCGGCAAGGTGGCCCATACGCATGACTGGCTGGGCGGCATGGGAAAATCCCTGGGCAGCTTCGAGCAGAGCCATTTTTACAGCGACTCGCAAAACGATATTCCGCTGTTGTCCGCCGTCACGCATCCGGTGGCGACCAACCCCAACGCCAAGCTGGAAGCGCACGCAATCGCGCACGGCTGGCCTATTTTGAAGTTGTTCAATGATTAAAAAGTTTATCCGCCGCATGCTTGGCGTCAAGAATAAAACAGATGCCGTCGGCAACAATATGGAGCCGGACATCCTCGGCCAGAAACAGCACGGGATCGACCCCACGCTGTTGTCCAACAACGCGATCCGCGTCACCCAGACCCTGCAGGAAGCCGGCTACAAGGCGTATGTGGTGGGCGGCGCGGTGCGCGACCTGCTGCTGGGCGTGAAGCCGAAAGATTTCGACATCGCCACCAACGCCACGCCGGAACAGGTCAAGCGCCTGTTCCGGCGCGCATTCATCATCGGCAAGCGGTTCCAGATCGTGCATGTGATGTTCGGCCAGGACCTGCTCGAAGTGACCACCTTCCGCGGCCCGGCGTCCGGCGAATCGCCGAAAGACGAGCACGGCCGCGTGCTGCGCGACAACACCTTCGGCGAAATGCACGAAGATGCGGTGCGGCGCGATTTCACCATCAACGCGATGTATTACGACCCGGCGACCCAGACCGTGCTCGATTACCACGGCGGCATCGCCGACATCCGCAAGAAGACGCTGCGCATCATCGGCATGCCGGAAGCGCGCTTCCGCGAAGACCCGGTGCGCATGCTGCGCGTGGTGCGCTTCGCCGCCAAGCTGGAATTTTCGATCGATCCGGCCACCGCCGCGCCGATCGCGGTGATGGCGCCGCTGATCAACAACGTGCCGTCGGCGCGCGTGTTCGACGAAATGCTCAAGCTGCTGCTCAGCGGCCAGGCGCTGGCCTGCCTGCTGCGCCTGCGCGCGGAAGGCCTGCATCACGGCCTGCTGCCCTTGCTCGACGTGGTGCTGGAACAGCCGATGGGCGAAAAATTCGTCACGCTGGCGCTGGCATCGACCGACGCCCGCGTCAATCAGGGCAAGACCGTCTCGCCCGGCTTCCTGTTCGCGTCGCTGCTGTGGCATCAGGTGCTCGAAAAATGGAACGCCTACCGGGCGGCAGGCGAATTCCCGATCCCGGCGCTGCATCTGGCGGCCGACGATGTGCTCAATGCGCAAACCGACAAGCTCGCGATCCAGCGCAAGATCGGCTCCGACATGCGCGACATCTGGGCGATGCAGCCGCGCTTCGAGCGCCGCACCGGCAAATCGCCGTACAAGCTGCTGGAACACCCGCGCCTGCGCGCCGCCTACGACTTCCTGCTGCTGCGCTGCGCGTCCGGCGAGATCGATGCCGAACTCGGCGAATGGTGGACCGAGTTCATGGCCGCCGATCACGCCGAACGGGACCTGATGATGACCCGCAAACCCAAGGCCAAGGCAGCCGCCGGCGACAGCGCCAACACCGGCCCGGTCAAGAAACGCAGCCCGAGGCGCAGCCGCGGACCGAAAAAAATCACCGCCACCACGGACTCCGGCGAATGAGCGTGCCTGTGATCTGCCATATCGGCATCGGCGCCAATCTGGGCGATGCGCGCGGCCAGGTGCAAAGCGCGATCGCCCAGCTCGGCCAGCTGCCGGACACGCGCCTCGAGCGCGCAATCGAGCCTGTTCTGTAGCTGCGCCGGTCGATGCCGGCGGCGACGATTACGTGAATGCGGTGGTGCAGTTGCAGACCCGGCTATCGGCACAGGAACTGCTGGCCGCGTTGCAGGCGATCGAACAGGCCGGCGGGCGCGAGCGCTCGTATCGCAACGCGCCGCGCACGCTGGATCTGGACCTGCTGCTGTATGGCGATGCGATCCTGGCGTCGGACACGCTGACGGTGCCGCATCCGCGCATGACGCAGCGCGCGTTCGTGCTGATTCCGCTGCTGCAGATCGATCCCTTCATCGTGATCCCGGGACAAGGCGCCGCCCATCAGTTCGTGCCCTCGGTGGCCGCTCAGGCGATCCGCAAGATCTGATATTCATCGAACATCGCACTTCGGGCATGGAAAATATACTCACCCATGTATATTTTCCATGCCAATGAAATCCAGCGGGAAACCATATAAATCTCCATATACCCCCATTAATTACATCAAACACGTATGAATCTTCCCGTTAGCGTACAAACCGTCGGCCTGCTGTTTTTTTCAAATATCTTCATGACCGTGGCCTGGTACGGCCACCTGAAGAATTTCACCGGCAAGCCGTGGTGGATAGCGGCGCTGGTCAGCTGGATGATCGCGCTGTTCGAGTATGCGCTGCAGGTGCCGGCCAACCGCATCGGCTATGCGCAGTTCAGCCTGGCGCAACTGAAAATCATGCAGGAAGCGATTACACTCTCGGTGTTCGTGCCGTTTGCGATGCTGTACATGGGCGCGCCGTTCAAGCTCGATTACGTCTGGGCCGCTCTGTGCCTGGTCGGCGCGGTGTATTTCATATTCCGCTCATAACACCCGTTTCACCACCCAACACCTTAAAAATACGTCATCGAGAGGATTCCAATGGCAGGCTATATTCAAGATCAGGCACGCAAGACGATCACCATCCAGACCCTTGCCGCGATGCGCAGCGGCGGCGAAAAAATCGCGATGCTCACTTGCTACGATGCCAGCTTTGCGTCGCTGATGGAGCGTTGCGGCGTCGACATACTGCTGATCGGCGATTCACTCGGCATGGTGTGCCAGGGACACAACTCGACGCTGCCGGTGTCGCTGCAGGACATCGCCTACCACACCGCCAGCGTGGCGCGCGGCAATCAGGCCGCATTCGTCATGGCCGACATGCCGTTCGGCAGCTATGCGACGCCCGAAGCGGCGTTCCATAACGCGGTGCAGCTGATCCAGGCCGGCGCGCAGATGGTCAAGCTCGAAGGCGGCGCCTGGCTGGCCGACACCGTGCGCTTCCTGACCGAACGCGCGGTGCCGGTGTGCGCCCATCTCGGCCTGACGCCGCAATCGGTGCATCAGCTGGGCGGCTACAAGGTGCAGGGCAAGACCCAGCAAGCGGCCGACCAGCTGAAAACCGACGCGCTGACGCTGCAGGCCGCCGGCGCCTCGGTGCTGTTGCTGGAGGCGATCCCGGCCGCGCTGGGGCGCGAAGTCACCGAACTGCTGGCGATCCCGACCATCGGCATCGGCGCCGGGCCGGATTGCTCGGGCCAGGTGCTGGTGATGCACGACCTGCTGGGCGTGTTTCCGGGCCGCAAGGCGCGCTTCGTGAAGAACTTCATGGACGGCCAGACCAGCATCGACGCCGCGGTGCAGGCGTATGTCGCGGCCGTCAAGGACCAGTCGTTCCCGGCGCCGGAACACTGCTTCTAAGCGACCGCTCCTCACTCCTCGGCATGGACCTGACGACGGCCATCCGCGACGCATTCGCCCTGCTGCTGTCGGGCGACGCGCAGCTATGGCAGATCATCTGGGTCTCGCTGAAGACCTCGGTGGTCGGCCTGCTGCTGGCCACCCCGCTGGCGCTATTGATTGGCTATGCGCTGGCGACCACTGCGTTCCGCGGCCGGCGGGTCGCGATCTGGCTGCTGCAGGCGGCGCTGTCGGTGCCGACCGTGCTGATCGGCCTGCTGCTGTATCTGATGCTGACGCGCCAGGGTCCGCTGGGCGGGCTGCACTGGCTGTTCTCGCAATCGGGCATCATCGCCGGCCAGGCGCTGATTGCGCTGCCGGTGCTGGCGGCGTTCACGCTGGCGGCGGTGCAGGCGGCCGATCCGCGCCTGGCGGAAACCGCGATCACGCTCGGCGCATCGCGGCTGCGCGTGATGGGCACGCTGCTGCATGAAGTGCGGTTCGGCGTGATGGCGGCGCTGATCAACGGCTTCGGCCGCGTGATCTCGGAAGTCGGTTGCGCGATGATGGTCGGCGGCAATATCGCCGGCGCCACCCGCACCATCACCACCGCGATTGCGCTGGAAACCAGCAAGGGCGAATTCGCGCAAGGCATCGCGCTGGGCATCGTGCTGATCACGCTGGCGCTGGCGATCAATGCCGCGCTGCTGCTGCTGCAGGGCGACAGCCAGCTGCAGCGGAGCGGGCGATGAGTGCGCTGCTGTCGATCGCGCGCTTGCGCAAGCAGCACGGTGCGCGCCAGTTGCTCGACATTGCCGATCTGAACATCGCAGCGGCCAGCGCCTATGTGCTGACCGGCGTCAACGGGGCCGGCAAGAGCACGCTGCTGCGCATCCTGAGCGGCCTCGACAGCGCCGACATCGAAGGCGCGACGCTTTCTCGGCCAGCCGGTCCAATGGTCGCCCTACCCTGCCGCACTGCGCGACGCGATCATCTATGTGCACCAGCATCCGATCATGTTTGCCAGCAGCGTCGCCGCCAACATCGGCTACGGCCTGCAGCAGCGCGGCCGCTGCGCATCGCGCTCGCAGCTGGCGGCGCAGGTCGAGGACGCGATGGCCTGGGCCGGCGTGGCCCACCTGCGCGACAACCGCGCCGACACGCTATCCGGCGGCGAAAAGCAGCGCGTCGCGCTGGCCCGCGCCAGAATCTTGCGGCCGAAATTATTGCTGCTGGATGAACCCACGTCCAACCTGGACGGGGAAGCGCGGGAACAGGTGATCGCGCTGATCCCGACCCTGATCGCCGAAGGCAGCAGCGTGATCATGGCCTGCCACGACCGCGACCTGATCGCATTGCCGGCCGTGCAGCGCCTGAAACTGCGCGACGGCCGCCTGGAAACACGCTAGCAGCCGGTCCGGATTGCGCAAAACCGGCTCCCGGGCAGCTGCCATGCCGGAAATATACTGCATGGGGTATTTTTAAAAGCCCTTTGAATTCGTGCGGCAACCCACATGTTTTACCACATACCCCCCATTATTTACTTCAATAATGCGGGCGGACCTACAGCTCGTAGCGGGTAAACACGGTCTCCAGCTTGTGCGCCAGCACCTCGGCCGAATTCACCGTCATTCCCAGGTCGCGCAGCAAGCCGTCATGCAGGCCGTAGACCCAGCCATGGATCGTCACATCCTGGCCGCGCTCCCACGCATCTTGCAGGATCGTGGTCTGGCACAGATTCGTCACCTGCTCGATCACGTTCAATTCGCACAGGCGGTCCTGCTGCTGGCGATTCGGCAGCACATCGCCGAAATATTTCTCGTGCTTCTGGTGCACGTCCTGCACATGGCGCAGCCAGTTGTCGGCCAGCCCGACACGGCGTCGCGCCAGCGCCGCATGCACGCCGGAACAACCGTAATGGCCGCACACGATCACATGCTTCACGCCCAGCACATCGATCGCAAACTGCAGCACCGACAGGCAGTTCAGATCGGTATGCACCACCACATTGGCGATATTGCGATGCACGAACAACTCGCCCGGCAACAAGCCGAGCAACTCATTGGCCGGCACCCGGCTATCGGCGCAGCCTATCCACAGATATTCCGGGCTTTGTTGCGATGCCAGCTTCTTGAAAAAGCCGGCGTCTTTGGCGGTGATGGCCGCCGCCCACTGGCGATTGTTCTCAAACAATTGATCGGGAGAAAGATTCGGGGGGATTAGTTCAGTCATCGGAGGGCCAATTCAGAAAGCGCACGCGTGCGATGGCGACGCCAAAGCCCGTGCAAAAAATCAGATGCCTGACATTTTATAGAAAATTGCGCGCGCAAGCACAATATCCGGAATTCACGCGCACGGCGGAGTGCGCCCAGCTTTAATGCCTGTTTGAGCGCTGATTGTCTGCAATTGTGTCACCCAGCATCAAGCGCTTGAGTTCACCATCTGCAGGATTTTCGCCCAGCCATATCTTGAGAATCGCATTGAAGAAAGTGACGTCAGGATAATTGTCGGCGATTTTTTTCCCATTGAGCTGGATTTGGGTACCGGCTCCCGGCAACCAGTCGATGGTCAGCAGATCCCCTTTCTTCAGCTCCGGGATCGACGCGAACAGCTCGCCGAATTTCAGCAACTGCGGAGTAATCCTGACCTTGTCGGCCCGATCGGTGTTCTGCCTGATGCCCGCCATGAAGCTGCGCGCGAATTCTTCATTGCCGACATCGCGCAACATCGCGAGGCTCAGGCGCTTCGGACCCGCCGCCGCGAATACCTCGGCCGCACTGGATTTCCTGGCCGCCAGATACAGTCCGCTCACATACACCTTGAACACCAGCTTGTAGCGCGTGCCCGCGCCATTCAACAGCAGGTTCTGGTTGGCAACCACGACCTGATCCTCGAGTCTGACACCGCTCACTTCGGCAGCGTATGCCGGCTGAGCCAATTAACAAAATGAGGGCGGATACAACCGGCAGGCAGCGGGTAAGAATAGCAAAGCGCATAGCATCTCCATGTTATCCATGCATCGAGGCACGGCATTTATTAGAACGAACGGACGCTCCATTATGGAGAGCTAATCTAGAGCATGAATTCTAACCGTCGCGCACCGGCGACGAAAAAATGCCAATCCACGCCGCAATATGGATCGCACAAAACAAAAAAACCGCCGAACCCATCGGTTCAGCGGTTTTTTTACTGGCTAAAAGAGCAATCTTCATGCGCCGAAAATATGCCCGTCACCAGAACTTTCAGTCAAAGAATCCCTTGACCTTTTCCATCCACGATTTGCTTTGCGGGCTATGCTTGCCGCCGCCTTCCAGTGTCAGGCGATCGAATTCGCGCAATGCGTCTTTCTGCGACTCGGTCAACTTGACCGGTGTCTCGACGATCACATGGCAGAACAAGTCGCCGGCATAACCGGAACGCACGCCCTTGATGCCCTTGCCGCGCAGGCGGAAGGTCTTGCCGGTCTGGGTTCCCTCGGGAATTGAAAACGATGCCTTGCCGCTCAGGGTCGGCACCTCGATGTCGCCGCCCAATGCCGCTTTGGTGAATGAAATCGGCATTTCGCAATGCAGATCATCGCCGTCGCGCTGGAACACCGCATGCTGCTTGATATGGATTTCGACATACAGGTCGCCCGGCGGGCCGCCGTTGGTGCCCGGTTCGCCATTGCCGGATGAACGGATACGCATGCCGTCATCGATACCGGCCGGAATCTTCACTTCCAGCGTCTTGTTGCGCTTGATCCGTCCGGCGCCGCCGCATGGCGTGCACGGATCGGTGACGACCTTGCCGGTGCCGTGGCATTTCGGACAAGTCTGCTGGATGCTGAAGAAGCCCTGCTGCATGCGCACCTGGCCGTGACCGCCGCAGGTGCCGCAAGTCGTCGGCGAAGTGCCCGGCTTGGCGCCGGAACCGTGACAGGTGTCGCAGGCATCCCAGGATGGCACGCGGATCGTGGTGTCAAAGCCGTGCGCCGCCTGTTCCAGCGTGATCTCGAGGTTGTAACGCAGATCGGCGCCGCGGTACACCTGCGGTCCGGACGAACGCCCGCCCCTGGCGCTGCCGCCGAAGATGTCGCCGAAAATATCGCCGAAAGCGTCGCCGAAGCCGCCCGCACCGCCTCCGCCTCCGCCGCCCATATTGGGATCGACGCCGGCATGACCGTAACGGTCGTAGGCATCGCGCTTCTGCGAGTCCGACAACATCTCATAGGCCTCTTTGACCTCCTTGAATTTCTCTTCCGCGGTCTTGCTGTCCGGATTGCGGTCCGGATGATGTTTCATTGCCAGCTTGCGATAGGCCTTCTTGATCTCTTCTTCCGAGGCATTTTTCGCTATACCCAGCACTTCGTAAAAATCACGCTTCGCCATATTTTCCTACCCCTGCATTCAGAGCGATCATTGTCATTTATATAAGCAAAAAGCCGAGCCAGCATCGCTTGCGCGCATGCATGGTCTCGGCAAGTCGTCACAGCGCAATTGCGCTGTTCGACAGGAGATTACTTGTCTTTCACTTCCTTGAAGTCAGCATCGACTACATCGTCTTCTGCTGGTTTCGCATCTGCACCGGCTGCGCCTGCACCGCCGGCGGCAGCACCTGCCGCTTGCTGCGCCTGCATGTCAGCGTACATCTTCTCGCCCAGCTTCTGCGAAGCGGTCGACAGCAGAGCGACCTTGGCATCGATGTCAGCCTTGTCGTTGCCCTTGATTGCAACTTCCAATTCCTTGATCGCGGCTTCGATCTGCTCTTTTTCGCCGGCTTCGAGCTTGTCGCCATACTCGCCCAGCGATTTGCGGGTCGAGTGCACCAGCGCATCGCCCTGATTGCGGGCATCCGCCAGCTCTTTCAGCTTATGGTCTTCTTCCGCATTCAACTCTGCGTCTTTGACCATCTTCTGGATCTCTTCTTCGGTCAAACCGGAGTTGGCCTTGATGGTGATCTTGTTTTCCTTGCCGGTCGCCTTGTCTTTCGCACCGACATGCAGGATACCATTGGCGTCGATGTCGAACGTGACTTCGATCTGCGGCGTACCGCGGCTTGATGGTGGAATCCCTTCCAGATTGAATTCGCCCAGCCCCTTGTTGCCGGCAGCGATTTCACGTTCACCCTGGAATACCTTGATGGTGACTGCCGGCTGGTTGTCTTCCGCAGTCGAGAATACCTGGCTGAACTTGGTCGGGATCGTGGTGTTTTTCTGGATCATCTTGGTCATCACGCCGCCCATGGTCTCGATACCGAGCGACAGCGGCGTCACGTCCAGCAACAGCAAATCCTTGCGCTCGCCCGACAATACCGAACCCTGGATCGCAGCACCGACGGCGACTGCCTCATCCGGATTGACGTCCTTGCGTGGATCCTTGCCGAAGAATTCCTTGACCTTTTCCTGCACCATCGGCATGCGCGTCATGCCGCCGACCAGGATGATGTCATCGATATCGGTGACCTTGACACCGGCATCCTTGATCGCGATGCGGCATGGCTCGATGGTGCGGATGATCAGTTCTTCGACCAGCGACTCCAGCTTGGCGCGCGTCATTTTCAGGTTCAGGTGGACCGGTGCGCCGTTGGCCATCGCGATGTACGGCTCATTGATTTCGGTTTGCTGGGTCGAAGACAATTCGATTTTCGCGCGCTCGGCGGAAGCCTTGATGCGCTGCAATGCGATCGGATCTTTTTTCAGGTCGAGGCCGTTGATCTTCTTGAACTCGTCGATGATGTAATCGATGATGCGCTGGTCGAAATCTTCGCCGCCGAGGAAAGTATCGCCGTTGGTGGACAGCACTTCAAACTGCTTCTCGCCATCGACATCGGCGATTTCAATGATGGAGACGTCGAACGTGCCGCCGCCCAGATCGTATACGGCAATCTTGCGATCGCCTTTTTCGGTCTTGTCCAGGCCAAACGCCAGTGCTGCCGCAGTCGGCTCATTGATGATGCGCTTGACATCCAGACCGGCGATACGGCCGGCATCCTTGGTCGCTTGGCGTTGTGCGTCATTGAAGTAAGCCGGAACGGTAATGACCGCTTCAGTGACTTCTTCGCCGAGGTAGTCTTCGGCAGTTTTCTTCATCTTGCGCAGCACTTCTGCGGAGATCTGCGGCGGCGCCAGTTTCTTGTCGCGGGTCGAAACCCAGGCGTCGCCGTTGTCAGCCTTGCTGATGGTGAAAGGCATCAGGCTGATGTCTTTTTGCACTTCTTTTTCGTCGAACTTGCGGCCGATCAGGCGCTTGACCGCGAACAGCGTATTGGTCGGATTGGTGACTGCCTGGCGTTTGGCGGAAGCGCCAACCAGAATTTCGCCATCTTCCTGATACGCAATGATGGACGGCGTGGTACGCGCACCTTCCGCGTTTTCGATGACCTTAGGCTGGCCATTTTCCATGACGGCGACGCAAGAATTGGTCGTACCCAAATCAATACCGATGATTTTGCCCATGATGTTGTCCTTTTATGCTGAATGACTGAAATTTGATTAATGTAAATATGTGGAGAAAAAAGCCTTTTTCAAGCGATTCCGGCCACTTTTTGATTGTTTATTCTTATTTACTTGGCTTGCGCTACTGTCACCAGTGCCGGGCGCAACAAACGATCGGAAATCATGTAACCCTTTTGCAATACCGTGACCACGGTATTGGCTTCCTGCTCGGCCGGCACCATCGAGATCGCCTGATGTTTCATCGGATCCAGCTTGTCGCCCGGCTGCGGCGATACCTCGGTCAGTTTATTTTTTTCGAAAGCCGAAGAAAGTTGCTTCAATGTCATCTCAACGCCTTCCTTGAGCGATTCAATGCTGGGCGTTTCCAAAATCAAGGCCATCTCGAGGCTGTCCTTGACCGGCACCATCGCCTCGGCAAAACTCTCGACGGCGAATTTATGCGCCTTGGAAATGTCTTCCTGCGCACGGCGCCGGATGTTTTCGCCATCGGCCTTGGCGCGCAGAAATGCATCCTGCATCTCGGCGATTTTTGCGTGCGCTGCAGCTAACTGCTGTTCCAGAGTCGGCTCTTGACTGACCGGCTCAGCAGCCGCCAATGCCTCTTCAGCCAATTGTGACTGTTCCATCTTTTCCGTTTGTTTTTCCGCGTCTTGCATCAAAAAGCCTCCGACTATCAATAATGTAACTACAACATTGTGACTAAATGGGGCTTTCCCTACCATATTCAAGGGAAATAATTCATTTCCATATCAGCAATGAACGCCAAGCAAAACCGGGGAGCATGTGTTGCTTGGATTCTCGCCTTTCGGCGCATGCGACGAACCAGATGCAGATGCGACCGCTGTTACAGAATTTAACCAAATTAACCTGTTCACGGGATGGCATTTCGCTCCGGAAGATTTAATATCTGCTTGAACGCGAGAAGAATTGTATCGCGCCCTCATCTGCCGAAAGGAGTACGCCATGAAACTGCAACTCATTTCCGCCTCCGTGCTGGTCTATGTCGTGCTGGCCACTGCATGGATCTGCAATACGGTTGAACAGATTCCGCCCTTCTGAGCCGACATCGCCCGCATCGGCACCAGATGCCATTCCGGTAAACGCCTATTTGGGCAGCGCATATCCTCGTCAGATCTGCGCGCCCAAACGCCTGGCCTGGGCCTGGCTGAGGCTGGCGGCGTCCTTTTGCGCCGCGCGCGCAGCATCGTTCATCAAGGTCGGCCAGCCGGCGATATGTTGCTCGGCGATATCGGCCAGCGCATCGATCCAGACCGGTGAATCATTCAGGCACGGAATATAGCGGAACTCGCTGCCGCCAGCGGTCAGAAAATCGTTACGCACTTCCATCGCAATCTCTTCCAGCGTTTCCAGGCAATCGCTAGAAAAACCCGGACACATCACATCGACCCGTTTGGCGCCCTGTTGCGCCAGCTTCTGCAGCGTCGGCGCGGTATACGGTTGCAGCCATTCGGCCTTGCCGAACCGGGACTGGAAGGTCACCAGGTATTGCTCTTGCGTCAAACCCAGCTCTGCCGCCAGCAGGCGTGCGGTCTTGTGGCATTCGCAATGGTAAGGATCGCCCAGGGTCAGCGTGCGTTTTGGCACGCCGTGAAAGCTCATCACCAGTTTGTCCGGTCGGCCGTTGGCCTGCCAGTGCGCCAGCACCGATTGCTTCAACGCCTGGATGTAGCCGGGATGGTCGTGATAATGCTTGATGAAGCGCAGTTCCGGGATATTGCGCACCTGTGCGGTAGTAAGCGAACACCGCATCGAACACGGAGGCGGTGGTGGTGGCGGAATATTGCGGATACGCCGGCAAGATCAGGATGCGCTCGCAGCCGTCCAGCTTCAGTTTATCCAGCACCGCGGGCAGCGCGGGATTGCCGTAACTCATCGCATATTCGACCTGCACCTGATGCCCGCGCTGGCCCAGATAGCCTTGCAGCAGCTTCGCCTGCTTCTCGGTATACAGCTTCAGCGGCGAGCCTTCCTTGGTCCAGATGGCCGCGTACTTGGCTGCAGATTTGCCGGAGCGCAAGGGCAGGATGATGCCATTGAGAATGAACCACCAGACCGCCTTGGGGATCTCGACCACCCGGCTGTCGGACAGGAATTGCTTCAGGTAAGGCCGCACCGCGGCAGCGGTCGGCGCATCGGGGGTACCCAGATTGACCAGCACGATTGCCGTTTTGGCGATGCTGCCGTGGGTATACGCGGGTTCTTTTTGAAAAGTCATGTCGGATTGGGCTTGAATGCGTGAATCGGTCTGTGCCGTAGGATGGGTGAAACCCATCGCCTGTCGAACTGACAGGATGGGTTTCACCCATCCTACTTCGCTAAAAATACAGGAGGGGGTATTTTTCAAACACCTTTAAAATCCAGCGGGAAGCACTTGTTTTTAAGGCATACCCCCCATTATTCTCATAAAGCAAGCAATTCCCGCGCATGCTTGCGGGTGGTGGCGGTGATTTCTATGCCGCCCAGCATGCGCGCGATTTCTTCGACCCGGTTTTTGGCGTCGAGCGCGTCGATGCGGGATATGGTCTTGCCATCCTGATTTGCCTTGCTGACCTCGAAGTGCTGATTGGCCTGGCTGGCGACCTGCGGCAGATGCGTCACGCACAACACCTGGCGGTCCTGCCCGAGCCGTTTCAACAGGCGGCCGACCACTTCGGCCACGCCGCCGCCGATGCCGCTGTCGACTTCATCGAAAATCAGCGTCGGGGTCGCGGTGGCGCTGGAGGTGATGACCGAAATCGCCAGCGAGATGCGCGCCAGTTCGCCGCCGGACGCGACCTTGGCCAGGGGCCGCGGCGCAGTGCCGGCATGGCCTGCGACCAGGAATTCCACCTGTTCCAGCCCGTAAGCCGCCGCCTCGCAGTCATTCAGCGCGACCACGAAGCGCCCGCCGGCCATTGACAGGTCCTGCATCGCGGCCGTCACCGCATCGCCCAGCGTCTTGGTGGCCTTGGCCCGGGCCGCGGACAGCTGGTGCGCCGCCAGCAGGTACACCGCCTTGACCTTCTCTTCCTGCGCCCGCAGCGCATCGAGATCGCTGGCATCGGCCAATTGCTTCAGCTGCAGCGACAGCGATTCGTATTCGTTCGGCAGGTCTTCCGGCGCGACGTGGAATTTGCGGGCGGTCGAATGCAGTGCAGCGAGCCGCGCATCGACGTCGCGCAACCGGTTCGGGTCGAGTTCGACCCGGCTCAGGTAATCGTTGAGCGCATACACCGCCTCCTGCAACTGGATGCGGGCCGGCTCCAGCGCTTCCAGCACCGGCTTCAGCGCGCCGTCGATGTCGGCCAGCTTGCCCAGCTTCTGGTTCAGGCCCGACAGTTGCGACAGCATCGGCAGGTCCGACTCGGAAATCAGGTTGAGCGCCTCCTGCGCGCCCTCGATCAGCGTGGCCGCATGCGACAGGCGGCTGTGTTCATTGCTGACCTCGTCCCATTCGCCCGGCTTGGCCGCCAGTTTTTCCAGCTCGCCCACCTGCCACTCCAGGCGCTCGCGCTCCAGCAGCACGTTCTTCGCATCTTTTTCGAATTCTTCCCGCTGCCGGGCGATGCTGCGCCAGTCCTTGTAGGCGGCTGCAACCGCCCTGGCCTGCGGCAGCAATCCGGCCTGGCTGTCGAGCAGGGTGCGCTGCGCATCGGGCTTCAGCAGCGACTGGTGCGCATGCTGGCCGTGGATATCGACCAGCATCTCGCCGATTTCGCGCAACTGGGCGGCGGTGGCGGCGATGCCGTTGATGAAGGCCTTCGAGCGCCCCGCATTGTCGATCACGCGGCGCAGCAGCACGGCCCCTTCTTCGCTCTGGAATTCGTTGGCATCCAGCCAGGCGGCGCTTTGCCCATTGACGGCGAATTCGGCAATGATGTCCGCCTTGGGCGCGCCTTCGCGCACCACGCTGGCATCGCCGCGCCCGCCCAAGGCCAGCGCCAGCGCATCGATCAGGATCGACTTGCCGGCGCCGGTTTCGCCGGTAAATACCGAAAAACCGGCCGAGAACTCCAGCTCGATCGAATCGACAATCACGAAATCACGGATGGAAAGGGTACGTAGCATGGTGGGATCTAAAGGAGGTGCGACTGACTGCCGGATTGATGAAAAAACCACAATTCAGGTTAACTGCCCTGCGACCGAAGGATACTCGTTCCAGTGCAATTTCTCGCGCAGGGTATCGTAATAATTCCAGCCTTGCGGATGCATGAAAGTGATGTGATGTGCGGAACGCTTGATATGGATGCGGTCGCGGTGCGACAGGCTGGCGAATGACTGCATGTCGAAGTTGACGCTGGTATCGCGGCCGCTGACGACTTCGATCATGATTTCACAGGAATCGGGCACCACGATCGGCCGGTTGGACAACGCGTGCGGCGCGATCGGCACCAGCACGATGCCGCTCAGATTGGGGTGCAACAAAGGGCCGCCGGCCGACAGCGAATAGGCGGTCGAGCCGGTCGGGGTCGAAACGATCAAGCCATCGGAGCGCTGGTTGTACATGAAGCGGCCATCGACCTCGACCCGCAGCTCGACCATGCCGGCGCCGGCGCCGCGCGACACCACCACATCATTGAACGCCAGCGCGGAAAAGATTTTTTCGCCATCGCGCATCACCTCGCCTTCCAGCAGGCTGCGCGATTCAGTCTCATATTTGCCTGCCAGCATGTCTGCCAGCACCGTCAGCATGCCATCGAGCGGAATGTCGGTCATGAAGCCAAGACGGCCCTGATTGATCCCGATCAGCGGCACCTCATACGGCGCCAGCTGACGCGCGATGCCCAGCATCGTGCCATCGCCGCCGACCACGATCGCGACATCGGCATGCTGGCCGATTTGCGCCGGCGTCATCGCAGCAAAGCCCTCCAGCCCGATATCGCGCGCGGTTTCGGCCTCAAAAACGACGGTGTGCCCGGCCTCATCGAAAAATTGCGCAATCCGTAACAGCGGCGGTGCAATCCCCGGCGCCTGGTTCTTGCCTACGACAGCGATTGTTTTTGGCGCTAAGGGCATAAGGATTTGAAAGGGAAGACGATATCGCCAGATTAGACCATAATTCATACATATTCAGAAGGACATGAACCTTGAAGACCCCGATTAAAGCCGTGCTGTTCGATCTTGATGACACTTTGTGGCCGATTGTCCCGGTCCTCAAGCAAGCCGAAATCAAGCTGCATGACTGGCTTGCCATCCACGCCCCCGAAGTCGCACAACACTTCAGCATAGACATGCTGCGGCAACGGCGGGAGGCATTGATGCAAGCCAATCCACGCTACCAGATCGACTTATGGTCATTGCGCCACGCAACGCTGACCGAAGCGTTCCGGCATGTGAGTCTGGATGCAGATCTGGCAAAAGTGGATCAGGCGATGGCAGTCTTTTCCGATGCGCGCAATGCGGTCACGCCATTCGACGATGTAGCACCCGGCCTGGCGCAACTGAACCAGCGCGTGGTGGTCGGATCGATTTCGAATGGTTTTGCCGACCTGGAGGCGATCGGCCTCGCGCATCATTTCCAGGTCTCGATCGCGGCCCACACCTTCGGCCGCGCCAAGCCGGATCCACTGATTTTCCATACTGCATGCGAGGCGCTGGGGGTTGCGCCGGCGGAAGCGGTGTATGTCGGCGACGACCTGATGCTGGATGTGGAAGGTGCGCAAAGAGCCGGACTGCGCGGCGTCTGGATGAACCGCTTCGAACGCGACCTGCCCGATCACGTCCGTCCCGATGCGGTCTGCACCACGCTGCATGAACTGGATCACTGGCTCACGATGAGCGCATAATGATATTGATTTCCACTTAATAAGCACGCAATACGATCATGCAACTCGATATCCGAGCACAAACCCTGCTCAAGGCCCTGGTCGAGCGCTACATCGCCGACGGCCAGCCGGTCGGCTCCCGGGCGCTGTCGAAAATTTCCGGACTCGACCTGTCGCCTGCGACCATCCGCAACATCATGGCCGATCTGGAACAGATGGGCTTCGTCGCCAGCCCGCATACCTCGGCCGGACGCGTGCCGACGCCGCGCGGTTACCGCGTGTTCGTCGATACGCTGCTGACGGTGCAGGCCTTCGACGAAACCACGGTCGAATCGAAAATGCAGCCGCGTCTGCAAAGCAATTCGCAACAGAAAATCATCGCCAACGCGGCCCAGGTACTGTCGTCATTGTCACAATTCGCCGGTGTGGTGCTGACGCCGCGCCACGAATCGGTATTCCAGCAAATCGAGTTTCTGCGCCTGTCCGAAAAGCGCATCTTGCTGGTGATTGTCAGCCCCGGCGGCGACGTGCAGAACCGCCTGTTGCTGACCGACGTCGATTACACGCCGTCGCAACTGATACAGGCAGCCAATTACATCAATCTGAATTATGGCGGACTGGGCTTCGACGAAGTGCGCATCCGCCTGCAGGGTGAGTTGCGTCAGTTGCGCGACGACATGACCCGCCTGATGCAGGCAGCGGTTGAGGCTGGCAGCGATGCGATGAATGACAGCAGCGACGATGTCGTCATCTCCGGCGAACGCAACCTGCTCAGCGTCTCCGACCTGTCGTCCAACATGACCTCGCTGCGCAAGCTGTTCGACATGTTCGAGCATAAAACCGGCCTGATGCAATTGCTCGATGTCTCCAGCAAGGCCACCGGCGTGCAGATCTTCATCGGCGGCGAATCGCAACTGGTGCCGATGGACGACATGAGCATCGTCACTGCGCCCTACGAAGTCAATGGCAAGATCGTCGGCACGCTCGGCGTGATCGGCCCGACACGCATGGCCTACGAGCGCGTGATCCCGATCGTCGATATCACGGCAAAACTGCTGTCAAACGCGTTAAGGCAGTCGTAATTTAGCTGTCGGACTCAACAATATATTGCCGCATAGATTTTTCGACTCGGTTCAGGCCGGCGCCCGCATTACCGGCGATGCGGGCAATCGGTCTTGATGCAGTTTCCATACAGCGCCAGCGCATGTTCCGCGATCTTGAAGCCGCGTTCCAGAGCGATTTTGTGCTGCCGTTTTTCGATTTCCTCATCAAAAAACTCTTCCACCCGGCCACAGTCCAGGCATACCAGATGGTCGTGATGCGAGCCTTCGTTTAACTCGAAAATTGCTTTGCCGGTTTCAAAATGATTGCGATTCAGCAAACCGGCCTGCTCAAACTGGGTGAGTACCCGATACACGGTCGCCAGACCGACATCCATATTTTCTGTGAGCAGGATTTTATATACATCTTCCGCTGTCAGGTGACGCACCGGGCTGTTCTGGAAAATATCCAGAATTTTGAGGCGCGGCAGGGTGGCCTTCAAGCCACTGGCTTTTAAATCCGAGGGAGTGTTGGTCATGTTCATTAAATTCATTCGCCAGGCCAGACGCCTGGAACAGGCGCCAGACCTTAATTAAAGCTCTTCAGGTAAGATAAGGTTACATCTGCTTTATCATATAGTGTTTTAGTACACTCCTCCTCAATTGAATTGAGACTACCATTATGCGATTGTTGTTCTCTTACTCTGGTCGTACGTCCGCTCTGGTCGCTGCGTTGTGCCTCGTCATGGCGGGTTGTGCATCCAAAAACCCGCTGATGGACGATGCGCCAGTGGCCCGCACAAGCACAGCGGGCGACACTTTAACAAAAACAGCCGCAACTATCCCCGCGGCAAGCACTGGCGATGCAAAAACCACCGCACCGGCAGGCGCGCGCCGCTTATTCGGCTTCCTGTCACCCTACCGCATCGATATCCAGCAGGGTAACTTCGTGTCCAGGGAAATGGTCTCGCAACTCAAGCAAGGCATGACGCGCGAACAGGTGCGCTTCGTCATGGGAACGCCGATGCTGACCGACCTGTTTCATGGCGACCGCTGGGATTACCCTTTCCGCATCCGCAAGGGTAACGGCGAACTGACCAGCAGCCTCGTCACCGTGCACTTCAAAGATAATCTTCTGGTTCGATTTGATGGCGCCGATTTACCGACGGAGCAGGAATACATCTCCCGTATCGCCGGCAGTGCGCCAACGACTCCGGACGCCAAGCCAGAAACCAAATAATCACTCCAACGAACGTAAGCACCGCATGAATCCAATGAAAATCGCCGTCGCAGGCGCATCCGGCCGCATGGGCCGGATGCTGATTGAAGCTATCCACAACGCAGATGATGCAATCCTGACAGGGGCACTGGATGTCGCCGAAGCGCCAGGTCTCGGCAGCGACGCCGCTGCATTTCTGGGAAAACCGCAAGGCGTCATGATCGAAGCCGATCTTGCCAAAGGTTTGTCGGACGCCCAATTCCTGATCGATTTCACCCGCCCTGAAGGCACGCTGAAGCATCTGGAATACTGCGCCGCACATGGCATCAAGATGATCATCGGCACCACCGGCTTCGACGACGCCGGCAAGGCAGCCATCGCTGCGGCCGCCGAAAAGACCGCGATCGTGTTCGCCCCCAATATGAGCGTGGGCGTCAATGTGACGATGAAATTGCTGGAAATGGCAGCCAAAAGCTTCTCGGAAGGCTATGACATCGAAATCATCGAAGCACATCACCGTCACAAAGTCGATGCGCCGTCCGGCACCGCCCTCAAGATGGGCGAAGTGATCGCCGATGCGCTGGGACGTGATCTGAACGAGTGCGCGGTCTATGCTCGCGAAGGGGTGACCGGCGAGCGCGACCCGTCAAGCATCGGCTTCGCCACCATCCGCGGCGGCGACATCGTCGGCGACCATACGGTGCTGTTTGCCGGCATCGGCGAACGCATCGAGATTACGCACAAGTCGGCCAGCCGCGTCACCTATGCGCACGGCTCCCTGCGCGCTGCGCGTTTCCTGGCAGACAAGAGCACTGGCCTGTATGACATGCAGGATGTACTCGGCCTGCGTTAACGATGAGTCATGGCGTGCGCTGCCGCAACAATGCACGCCATAACATCCCCTCATGATTTTTAGCCATTTCCGGCAGCGCCTGAATCTTGCGGTATTGCTTGTTGTCATCGGCTTGCACATGGCAAGCATTGCCGCTGCGCATTACATGCTTTCGCATCCAGATGGCAAATCGGCAGCAATGCGGCCGCTGACCGTAGAACTTGCGGCTGACACGCAGCCAATGCCAAAATCGGAAGCGCCGTCCAAACTGCCCTCAAATGAGCTACGGGCAACGCATAAAACAAAAGTAGCAATGAAACCGCTCGCACCGGCAGTCAAAACCGATCCGACTCCGTCAACGGCTGTCAGTATGCAGGAAGTCCAGCACGATCTGAAAACTGTCAGCACTGCACCTGCAGTCGAGCCCGCCGTGGCAAGCTCCCTCTCGGCTGCGGCTGCGACAACTGCCAAAACCAGCGTTACGATTCCGGCAAACTATGCAGCCAGCAACCGCAAGCCAAACTACCCCAAACTATCGAGGGATTTTGACGAACAAGGGACAGTCGTGCTGCGTGTACTAGTACAATCCGACGGCAGCGCAGGAGAAGTGCAGATCAGGAAATCCAGCGGGCATGAACTGCTCGATGAATCGGCCAGAACTGCGGTACGCAACTGGCGTTTCAACCCGGCCACCAGCGATGGCAAAGCCATTGCCGAGTGGTATCAGATTTCGATTCCATTTACATTGCAAAACTAACCTTTATATTTCAGACAACCATGAACCCAACCCTAGGACTTGCCCACTATTGGTCGCAAGGCGATGCTATCAGCCATGCGGTCGCTTATGTCTTACTGGTGATGTCGATTGCCAGCTGGTACTACATTTTGTCCAAGGCGTGGAGCGCCTGGCGCATCAGGAAAAGCGCATCGGCACTGGAAGGTTTCTGGAAAGCACCGACCCTGAATGATGCGATCGCCGTCATCAAGAGCGCCGACAGCGAAAGCGTCTACACTCCGCTGGCAGCGCAAAGCGTGGAAGCCGCCAATCTGCAGGCACAGGCAGGTTCTTCCGCGTCACTGAATGCGACCACAGACCCAAGCGAACTGATCACCCGCACCCTGCGCCAGGAAATCAACCGCGTCTCCTCGCGGCTTGAAAATGGACTGACCCTGCTCGCCTCGGTCGGCTCGACCGCCCCGTTCATCGGCCTGTTCGGCACGGTCTGGGGGATTTACCATGCGCTGGTCGCGGTATCGTCCTCCGGCACGATCCAGATCGACAAGATCGCCGGCCCGGTCGGCGAAGCGCTGATCATGACCGCGCTCGGTCTGGTGGTCGCGATTCCCGCGGTGCTGGCCTACAATGCATTTACCCGTGTCAATCGTGTCACGCTGGCAGAACTGGATGCATTTGCCCATGATTTGCACGCCCATCTGACCACTGGCGCCCGCGTGGGCAAGTAAGTCACCACTTCCAATATTCCGGAGTCACCCCATGTCATTTGGCGGATTCAACGACAACCACAACCAGGCCCCGATGGCAGACATCAACGTCACCCCGATGGTCGACGTGATGCTGGTATTGCTGGTCATCTTCATCATCACCGCGCCGCTCTTCACGCATGCCATCAAGCTCGACCTGCCGAGCGCACAATCCGCACCGGCGCCGGAAAAACCCGAAACGATTTCGATCTCGATCAATGGCGAAGGCAAAATTTTCTGGGGCAATGACGCCATTGAGCAGGCCGACATGAGCCTCAAGCTGGCGGCAGCGGCACAAAAGAAGCCGCAACCGGAACTGCAACTGCGCGCCGACAAGGCGACCCGTTATGAAGTCATTGCCCAAGTCATGGCTGCCGCGCAGACCAATGGCCTGAGCAAGATCGGCTTTGTGACAGAACCCAAAGAACTGCAACCGAAAAAATAACATCATGGCTACTGTCTGCCTGAATGGCGAAACCATCACCGACTGGGAATCCTTCCACATCCAATGTCAGAATGCGTTCGGCTTCCCCGATTTCTATGGTCGCAACATGGATGCCTGGGTCGATTGCCTCAGCTATCTGCGCGATGATGAGGGCATGTCGAAGTTCCGCCTGAAACCCAACGAAATCCTGCAAATCGAGATTACCCACGCCGTACAATTGAAGCAGCGCCTGCCGGATCTGCTGGACGAACTGAAATTCTGCATCGACGGCATCAACGAGCGCTACGAGGATTACGGCGAGAAACCTGCGCTGGCACTGGTATTGCGCTGAACTTGAGCGGGCTTTTCAACGAGATTGCAGCGCAGCTAAAAGTTGAACCAGTATAATGTCCGGTTCACACCCACTTTTAGCGCCATCCGTCATGCAAGAAAAATACAGCCCCGCCGACGTCGAGCAATCGGCGCAAGACCATTGGAAAGCCATCGACGCCTACAAGGTCGTTGAAAACGATCCGCGCTTCCCCAAAGGCAAGTATTACGCCTGTTCCATGCTGCCCTATCCTTCCGGCAAGCTGCACATGGGACATGTCCGCAATTACACCATCAATGACGTGATGTACCGCTACCTGCGGATGAACGGCTACAACGTGCTGATGCCGATGGGCTGGGATGCGTTCGGCATGCCGGCTGAAAATGCCGCGATGGCCAACAACGTGCCGCCGGCGCAATGGACTTATGCCAACATCGCCTACATGAAGAAGCAGATGCAGGCGATGGGGCTGGCGATCGACTGGTCGCGCGAAATGACGGCCTGCACGCCTGAATACTACAAATGGAACCAGTGGATGTTCCTGAAGATGCTGGAAAAAGGCATCATCTACAAGAAAACCGGCACCGTGAACTGGGACCCGATCGACCAGACGGTACTGGCCAACGAACAGGTGATCGACGGCCGCGGCTGGCGCTCCGGCGCGCTGATCGAAAAGCGCGAAATCCCGATGTATTACGCGAAGATCACCGATTACGCCGAAGAACTGCTGGATCACGTCGACCACAAGCTGCAAGGCTGGCCGGAACGCGTGCGTCTGATGCAATCGAACTGGATCGGAAAATCGACCGGCGTGCGCTTCGCCTTCCCGCATCAGATCAAGGGCAGCGACGGCGAGCTGATTCAGGACGGCAAGCTGTGGGTGTTCACCACCCGCGCCGACACCATCATGGGCGTCACCTTCTGCGCGGTGGCGCCGGAACATGCGCTGGCCTCGCTGGCGGCCGCGTCGAACCCGGCACTGGCTGCCTTCATCGCCGAATGCAAGCTCGGCGGCGTGGCCGAAGCCGACATGGCGACGATGGAAAAGAAAGGGATGCCGACCGGCCTGTTCGTCACGCATCCGCTGACCGGCCAGCAAGTCGAAGTCTGGGTCGGCAATTACGTGCTGATCACCTATGGCGACGGCGCGGTGATGGGTGTGCCGGCGCATGACGAACGCGATTTTGCGTTTGCCAACAAATACGCACTGCCGATCAGGCAAGTCGTCGCGGTCGAAGGAAAAGCCTTTTCCACCACAGCCTGGGATGAATCCTACGCCGACAAGGAAAACGGCCGCTGCATCGGCTCCGGCAAGTACGATGGCTTGGGCTATCAAGCCGCAGTCGATGCGATCGCCGCCGACCTCGCCGCGCTGAGCCTGGGCGAAAAGAAAATCACCTACCGCCTGCGCGACTGGGGCATCTCGCGCCAGCGCTACTGGGGCACCCCGATTCCGATCATCCACTGCGCCGATTGCGGTGCGGTGCCGGTGCCGGAACAGGATCTGCCGGTGGTATTGCCGGAAGACTGCGTGCCGGACGGCAGCGGCAACCCGCTCAACAAGCACGAAAAATTCCTGCATGTCGATTGCCCTAGCTGCGGCAAAGCGGCACGGCGCGAAACCGACACCATGGATACCTTCGTCGATTCGTCCTGGTATTACATGCGCTACACCTCGCCCGGCTCGGACAATGCGATGGTCGATGCGCGCAACGATTACTGGATGCCGATGGACCAGTACATCGGCGGCATCGAACATGCGGTAATGCATTTGCTGTACGCCCGTTTCTGGACCAAGATCATGCGCGACCTGGGTCTGGTCAAGTTCGACGAACCGTTCACCAACCTGCTCACGCAAGGCATGGTGCTGAACGAAACCTATTACCGCGAAGAAGAAAGCGGCAAGAAAATCTGGTTCAACCCGGAAGACATCGAACTCGACCTGGACGAAAAAGGCCGCCCGGTGTCCGCCCGACTGAAAACCGACGGCTTGCCGGTCGAGATCGGCGGCACCGAAAAGATGTCGAAGTCGAAAAACAACGGCATCGACCCGCAGGCGCAGATCGACCAGTACGGCGCGGATACCGCACGGCTGTTTACGATGTTCGCGTCGCCGCCGGAACAGACGCTGGAATGGTCGGGCACCGGCGTCGAAGGCGCGAACCGCTTCCTGCGCCGCGTGTGGGCCTTCTCACATGCACAATCGGGCCGTGTCGCAGCTGCCGGCGCGGTAAACGCGGCAAGCCTGAACAACGAACAGAAAACCCTGCGCCGCGAAGTCCACAAGATCTTGCAGCAGGCCGACCATGACCTGAAACGCATCCAGTACAACACCGTCGTCTCGGCCTGCATGAAAATGCTCAATACGCTGGAAGCGGCCAAACTGGACGATTCGGCCGCATCCAATGCGGTGATTGCGGAAGGCCTGTCGATTTTCCTGCGCGTGCTGAATCCGGTCGCGCCGCACATCACCCATGTGCTGTGGCAGGAGCTCGGATTCGCGCAAGCCCAGGGCGACATCCTCAACGCCGCCTGGCCGCAAGTCGATCCGGCCGCGCTGGAACAGGCCGAAATCGAGATGATGATCCAGGTCAACGGCAAATTGCGCGGCAGCATCACGGTTGCCAAAGATGCCGACAAGGCAAGCATTGAAGCCGCTGCGCTGGCCCATGAGAACGTACGGAAATACCTCGAAGGTGCGCCGAAGAAGGTCATCGTGGTACCCGGCAAGCTGATCAATATCGTTGCCTAACGGTCATGGCAAAATGCCACCCCAATGCATGAAAGCATCATGAGCGCCCTCACCCCAACCCCTCTCCCGCGGCGGGAGAGGGGAGCGAAGTGAGTCGCTATGCGACTTTCACGTTAAATGCTTAGCAGGATAAAAGATGAAGCAAGGCCGCGCTGTCAGCACCTATTTACTCGGAATCATGATCACCGTGATGCTCTCCGCATGCGGCTTTCATTTGCGCAGCGCGGCCGATGCCAATCTGCCGTTCAAGACGATTTACCTGGGTTTTCCCGAGTCGTCGCCGCTGGGGACCGAACTCAGGCGCAACATCCGCGGCGGCGGCAATACCGAGGTATTGCCGACCGCAAAAGAGGCGCAGGCGAGCCTGGTGGTGCTGTCCGAAACCAGGGATAAATCCGTGCTTTCGCTGAACAACCTGGGCCGCGTGCGCGAATACAGCCTGGGCTACACGCTGCGTTTCCGGGTGATCGACAGCAAGGGGCAGGAACTGCTGGCACCGACCGAAATCACGCTCAAACGCGACATCAACTACGATGAGTCGCAAGTGCTGGCCAAAGAAGGCGAAGAAGCGATGCTGTACCGCGACATGCAAAAAGACCTGGTGCAGCAGGTCTTGCGCCGGCTCGCAGCCATCAAGCCGCTTTCGCCTATCGATAGCAATTGACCGTTTTTAACAAGGAATGCGATGCAGCTGCGGCTTGATGCCCTTGATGCGCATTTGGCGAAATCGCTCGCGCCGCTGTATGTGATCAGCAGCGACGAGCATCTGCTCGCGCTCGAAGCCGCCGACAAAATCCGCAAGACGGCACGCGCGCAAGGTTTTTCCGAGCGCGAAGTATTGACGGTGGAGCGCAGCTTCAAGTGGGGCGAACTGCTGGCGGCCAGGCAATCGCAATCGCTGTTCGGCGACAAGAAACTGATCGAGCTGCGGATCCCGGGCGGCAAGCCCGGCAAGGATGGCGGACAGGCGCTGCAGCACTATGCAGCCGCCTGCAGCGCCCAAGGCAGCAATGGCGACAGCCTGACCATCATCACGCTACCGAAGCTGGACTGGGCCACGCAGAAAGCGGCCTGGGTAGCAGCGCTGCAGCAAGCCGCCGTGTATATCGACATCCCGCTGGTCGAGCGGGCGCAGTTGCCGGCCTGGATCGGCGTCAGGCTGGCGGCACAGGGCCAAAGCGCAGACCGGCAAAGCCTTGATTTCATCGCCGACCGGGTCGAGGGCAATCTGCTGGCCGCGCATCAGGAAATCCAGAAACTCGGCTTGCTGCACCCGGCCGGCAAGCTCGGCTTCGAGCAGATCCACGATGCGGTGCTGAACGTCGCCCGCTATGATGTATTCAAGCTCAACGAAGCGATGCTGGCCGGCGATGCGACGCGTCTGGTGCGCATGCTGGACGGCCTCAAGGGCGAAGGCGAAGCGCTGCCGCTGGTGCTGTGGGCCGTCAGCGAAGAAATCCGCACGCTGCTGAAGCTGAAATCCGGCATCGCGCAAGGCCGTGCGCTGGGCGCGCTGCTCAAGGATGCCCGCATCTGGGGCCCGCGCGAACGCATGATGGAACCGGCGCTGCGCCGGCTGTCATTGCCGGCGCTGCAGGCGGCGCTGCAGGAAGCGGCACAAATCGATAAGATGATCAAAGGTCTGCGCGCCAAGGCGTTTGCCGGCGATGCATGGGATGCATTGCTGCAACTTGGCTTGAAAGTCGCGCGCGGCCAGTAATAGTTTGTGTGCATTACGGGGGCACGGCATCGTTTGCCGTGATTTTTCTTGCTTCCTTGTCCCGCTGGCGTGGCAAGGATGCCCATTACAACGGCTTCGTAATTCTGGAAATATGGACATCAAAAATTACATGAATGACATCGGTCAGCGCGCACGCACTGCTTCGCGCGCGATGGCCAAGGCCGACACCGCGACCAAGAACCGGGCGCTGTCACTGATCGCCGCGGCAATCCGGCGCGATGCCGGCCTGCTGCGCGCCGCCAACGAACTGGATCTGGCGGCGGCCCGCGCCAGCGGCCTGGAGCCGGCGATGCTGGACCGCCTGACGCTGTCGGAGCAGGCGATCGCGACCATGATCGAAGGCCTGCAGCAGATCGCGTCGCTGGCGGACCCGATCGGCGAGATTTCGAACATGAAATACCGCCCGACCGGCATCCAGGTCGGCCAGATGCGCGTGCCGCTGGGCGTCATCGGCATCATTTACGAAGCGCGGCCGAACGTGACGGTGGACGCGGCCGGCCTGTGCATCAAGAGCGGCAATGCGACCATCCTGCGCGGCGGCTCGGAAGCGATCCATTGCAACCAGGCGCTGGCGAAACTGGTCAAGGAAGGTCTGGCCGGCGCCGGTCTGCCGGCCGACGCGGTGCAGATCATCGAAACCACCGACCGCGCCGCCGTCGGCGAGCTGATCACGATGCCGCAATATGTGGACGTGATCGTGCCGCGCGGCGGCAAGGGCCTGATCGAGCGCCTGATGCGCGAATCCAAGGTGCCGATGATCAAGCATCTGGACGGCATCTGCCACGTGTATATCGACGACAAGGCCGATATCGAGAAGGCATTGCCGGTCGCATTCAATGCCAAATGCCACCGCTACGGCACCTGCAATACGATGGAAACCCTGCTGGTGGCGCGCGCCATCGCGCCGCAGGTATTGCCGCAACTGGCCGCGCTGTATCGCCGGCAAGGAAGTCGAATTGCGCGCCGATGCCGAAGCGCAGGCGATCCTGGCCGGCTATCCGCATCTGAGCGCGGCCACCGAAGAAGACTGGCAGACCGAATATCTGGCCCCGATACTGGCGGTGAAAATCGTGGCCGACATGGATCAGGCGATCGACCATATCAACACCTATTCGTCCAAGCATACCGAAGCCATCATCACCGAAGACTACAGCCGCGCGCTGCGCTTCCTGCGCGAAGTCGATTCGGCGTCGGTGATGGTGAATGCATCGACCCGCTTCGCCGACGGTTTCGAATACGGGCTGGGCGCCGAAATCGGCATCTCGAACGACAAGCTGCATGCGCGCGGCCCGGTCGGACTGGAAGGCCTGACCTCGTTGAAATACATCGTGTTCGGGCACGGCGAAGTGCGGCAATAACAACAAGGAAGCACATGCTCTGGATCAAAGCCTTACACATCGTCTTCATCGCGTCCTGGTTCGCCGGCCTGTTTTACCTGCCGCGCATCTTCGTCAATCTCGCAATGGAGACCGAACCGGTCGCCATCACGCGGCTGATCATGATGGCGCGCAAGCTGTACCGCTTCATGACCATCCTCGCGATTCCGGCGCTGCTGCTCGGGCTGTGGCTGTGGCTGGGTTACGGCATCGGCAAGGGTCCCGGCAATGCGCTGGCTGCACGCCAAGCTGGCGCTGGTGCGTGCTGCTGATCGGCTACCACCATGCGTGCGGCGCGATCCTGAAGAAGTTCGAACTGGCGCGCAACACCCGCAGCCATGCCTGGTACCGCTGGTTCAATGAAGTGCCGGTGATCGCGATGCTGGCCATCGTCGTGCTGGTGGTCGTCAAACCGTTCTGAAGCTATTTTCGACACTAACATGGCTAAAATCTGTGAATATTTTTTCGCGCCGCAATCGCCCTGGGCTTACCTGGGCCATGCGCGCCTGAGCGCGCTGGCCGAACAACACGGCGCGCGCATCGAAGTCAAACCGTGCGACCTCGGCAAGGTGTTCAGCCAGTCCGGCGGCTTGCCTCTGGCAAAACGGGCGCCGCAACGACAGGCATACCGGCTGCAGGAAATGGCGCGCTGGAGCGAGCATCTGCAGATTCCGCTGAACCTGCAACCGGCCTTCTTCCCGGTGTCCGGCGATATGGCGGCCAAGCTGATCATCGCGACCCAACTGGCGCACGGCAATGCAGCGGCGCTGCAACTGAGCGGCAGCATCATGCGCGCCTTGTGGGCGGAGCAGAAAAACATCGCGGATGCCGACACGCTGGCCGCACTGGCCAATGACTGCGAGGGTGTCGAACTGGACGGCAGGATGCTGCTGAAAACAGCCGACACCGGTGCGGTGCAGACCCAGTACGAGCAGTACACCAATGACGCGCTGGCCGCCAATGTATTCGGCTCGCCCTGGTATGTGGTCGACGGCGAAGGCTTCTGGGGCCAGGACCGGCTGGATTTCGTCGAACGGGCATTGTTGAAATAAGCAGGATTCACAAAAAATGTAGGGTGCGCCATGCGCACCGATTCGAGCTCGGCTAGCGATGGTGCGCATGGCGCACCCTACAATTTCTACTCCCTTCTCCCGCCTGCGGGAGAGGGAGCTCTGACAAAAGCGCATCGCCGATTGAGATTGGCGCTGCGCCTGAACATTTTTGCAACATAACGGATAAAGGGTACACCATGTCACATTCCTATTTTTGCCCCTGCCCGCGCGGCCTGGAAGCTGCACTGGCGGAAGAACTGGCTCGAAATCAGCCTGCACGCACCGACGCTGAAGGTCCACAACCAGGTGCCGGGCGGCGTCCACTGCTCCGGCCTGCTGACCGACGCCTACCAGATCAACCTGCATTCGCGCATCGCCTCGCGCGTGCTGATGCGCATGGGCCACACCAGCTACAGCAACGAAAACGACATCTACGACCTGACCCTGTCGCGCGAATGGGAAGACTGGTTCAGCGTCGACCACACGATCCGGGTCGATGTCACCGCGATCAAATCGCCGCTGCGCAGCCTCGAATTCACCACCCTGAAAATCAAGGATGCGATTTGCGACCGCTTCCGCGAGCAGTTCGACAAGCGGCCGTCGGTCGACACCCAGACCCCGGACATCCGCATCGTCGGCTTTCTCGATGCGCGCAGCTTCACGCTGTATCTCGACACCTCCGGCGATGCGCTGTTCAAGCGCGGCTGGCGTCTGGAAACCGGCGATGCGCCGCTGCGCGAAAACCTCGCGGCCGGCCTGTTGCGCGTGTCCGGCTGGAAACCGGGGATGCCGCTGCTGGACCCGATGTGCGGCTCCGGCACCATCCTGGTCGAAGCGGCGCAAATGCTGGCCGGCATCCCGGCCGGCGCGCGGCGCAGCTTCGCGTTCGAGAAATTCCACAACTTTGAACGCGAAGCCTGGCAAGCGATCAAGGCCAGCGTCAAGCCGCATCCGCTGCCGGCCGCAGCCACCATTTTCGGCAGCGACATCTCGGGCGACATGGTCGAAATGACGCGCGAAAACCTGCGCAGCGCCGGCATCCTGTTCGAGGTGCCGCTGAAGCAGATCGAAGCGCAGGAAATCAAGCCGCCGACCGAGGAACCCGGCATCGTGCTGACCAACCCGCCGTACGGCGAACGGATCGGCGTGCGCGGCGACAGCACGCTGGAAGCCGATGAAATGACCACCACCTTCTACAGCGCATTCAGCACCACGCTCAAGCAGCGTTTCGCCGGCTGGAAAGTGTTCCTGTTTACCGCCGACCTGACCCTGCCGAAAATGCTGCGCCTGAAGGAATCGCGCAAGACGCCTTTCTTCAACGGTGCGCTGGAATGCCGCTTGTTCCGTTTCGACATGGTCGCCGGCTTCAACCGGCGCGAAGAAGCCAAGCCGAAAGAGCTGTAATCCGGCCCCTGTTGCCGCTTTTTCACTAAAAATATACTGCCCCGTGTATTTTTAAAAGGCCAATGAAATCCAGCGGCAACAGCATTGTTTTAACATATACCCCCTCTAATTATCAACATCAGGGGCTGCAGCACGGCCCTCTCGCCGCATAGCGTGAGCACCGGCGCGGCGCGGCCCAACCAGAAAGCCTTGGCATGTCATCCGAACCCGCAACAAACCACTCCAAAACAACGGCGCACGTTCAGCTGGCAGGCGCCGGCGCCCTCGCGATGATGCTGGCGGCGCTGTCGATGCTGGGGCCGTTCTCGGTCGATACCTACCTGCCGGCCTTCCCCAGCATCCAGGCATCGCTGCAGGCCAGCCCGATCGAGGTGCAGCAGACGCTGACCGCCTACATGCTTTCGTTCGCGGTGATGATTCTGTGGCACGGCGCGCTGTCCGACGCGTTCGGCCGCCGCAACATCATCCTGGCCGCGCTGGCGGTATTTGCGATCGCCTCGCTCGGCTGCGCGTCCGCCCATAGCGTGCAATACCTGTGGGCGTTCCGCATCCTGCAGGGCGTCTCTTCCGGCGCCGGCATCGTGATCGGCCGCGCGATCATCCGCGACCTGCACACCGGCGCGCCGGCCGAGCGCCTGCTGTCGCTGGTGACGATGATTTTCTCGATCGCACCGGCGATTGCGCCGATCATCGGCGGCTGGATCGTCAAGTTGCTCGACTGGCGCGCGATCTTCCTGTTCCTGTTTGCGTATACCGTGCTGCTGCTGTGGTACTGCTACAAGCACCTGCCGGAAACGCTGCCGGCGGCCAGAAGACAGCCGTTCAACCTGCCGTTCCTGACCAAGAGTTACCGCCGGGTGTTCGGCTCGCCGCTGTTCCACTTCAAGGCCGGCACCATCGCGTTCAATTTTGCCGGCCTGTTCCTGTACATCGCCGCGGCCCCGGTCTTCATCACCCAGCATCTGAAACTGGGCACCGACCAGTTCGCCTGGCAATTCATTCCCGCCGTCTCCGGCATTTTTCTGGGCGCGCTGAGCGCCAACCGGCTGGCCGGGCGCATCACCATCCCGCATCAGGTGCTGATCGGCTTCGCGTTCCTGATCGGGGCCGGACTGGCCAATGTCGGCTACCACCTGTTTTTCCCTCCGGCCCTGCCGTGGTCGGTGGCGCCGCTGTTTTTCTACACCTTCGGCATGTCGGTGGTCGCGCCCGGCGTCACGCTGCTGGTGCTGGACCTGTTCCCGACCATACGCGGCATCGCCGCCTCCTGCCAGTCGTTCGCGATGATGATGCTGTCCGCGCTGGTGGCCGGCGTGATCGCGCCCTTCCTGTCGCATTCGGTACTCTGGCTGGCCATCGGCCAGCTGGCCTTTGCGCTGATCGCACTGATGCTGTGGCTGGGCAGCCGTTCGTACCATGCGAAGCTGTCGCGCAAAGCCATCAATGCGTGGGAGTCGGTCGAGTAAGGCGGAGCGCGCGGTGGCAAGATAAAAAACCGTTCAGGATGCAACGTTCAGGATGCAATACAGCGTCATACCTGACGCAGCAAAGCCTCTCTCATGCTGCGGATGGCGGGCGTTTGCCGCCGGCAAGTGGATGGCGCATCCGGCATGCCTGTCAAATCGAGTCGAAGACTAGCAGATTCTCATTGACAGGTGCTGCCAAGACCGGCCATCACGCTCACGCTTCCTTATCTGAAAAGGAGGACCAAAATAATAATTAATACGATAGTTCCGATGCCGATATACATTTGAATTTCCTTTCTGTTGCACTGCCAGCAGCGTTGACTGCATCGATTAGAGCGGCAAACAAAAAGAAACCACGTGGTTCCGAGCAGGCTGCAGCAGGGACTGCAAGCGCAACCATCTCGAAATTATTTTGCCGGATGCTCTTAGCTCAGTGGCGCCAGCTTGGCTGATTTTCATCCAAAGATGACGCCGTTCAAGCGTTATTCGGTTTAGGTCTTGTGTACCTTAGTGTCGATGATTTCTTCCACGTCGCCCACTGCTTTTTGCACTTTTCCGGCGACTTGCTTGTCCAGCCCTTTGATCTGCTGCTTTTCACTTCCAAGCAATTTTCCTGCTTCTTCCTGCACTTTGCCGACGACTTCTTTTGCAGTGCCTTTAATCTGGTCTTTGTTCATGGTGTATCTCCTGGGTAAGATTCATTCAAATAAATTCTGACGCACCGGATGCTGGCATCGCCATCCCGGCTTATGCGCACCATTGTTTCCGGTGCACATGCCAATTTAGTGCACTTATAGCAAGGGCACGTCCTGATTCGGTTGGGTGCCGTAGAAAGAATGCAATTCATTGGCCCAAGTGGCGTCGGCCATGTCCGGCCATGCATCCTGGTCGAAGCCCGGCGCATTTTCAAGGCGATCTTTCTCGACACTCATCACGAAGCGTTTATTCACCGTATCAAGCGTCAATGCACTCCATGGCACCGCAAACAGTTTGTCTCCCATGCCCAGAAATCCGCCGAACGACATCACCGCGTAAGCCACTCTGCCGTTACGCATGTCCAGCATGATTTCCTTGATGTCGCCCAATGCTTCCCCTTTGTGATTGACGACATCGTCGCCAGTGAGTGTATTGGCGCCCATTAAATGCGGGCCAGGGCCTTTATGGGTTTTATAGATGCCTAAGGTGTCGCGATCCAGATAATTCATCATTATTCTCCTGTGAAAGAGGCTTTAAGGTGCGCCTCTCAGCAGATCGGGTCTGTTCGGTTCCGAACACAGAAAACACTCTTATTTGTTTGGCTCGAACTTGGCATGCCAGTGCGCTTCCGGCGTTCGATTTGAAACCTTGCTGCGGCCGTCCTACACTTGTCGTATGTACTGAACAAGTGCCCGGGTTCTTCTCATTCCGAATCGATTGGGTGGCGGTCTTGCAGTGATGACATCGTTATGTTGGGTAGCGCACAGTGCGCGCGAAAGGTCGGGTGTATTGTGATTCCTGGCAGCCTGTCGGAGGCGATGCGAATGACGAACTATTTATCAGGAGACAATCATGAATGAACAGGAACCAATTGCACGGCAGGACTTCAATCCGGACAATCTTCTGAATACGCTCATCAAGCAACTGCAGTTGAAAAATGATGCCGCACTCAGCCGTACGCTGGAAGTGACGCCGCCGATTATCAGCAACATCCGGCATAGGCGCTTTCCGATTAACGCCCCATTGTTGATTCGTATGCACGAAGTGTCAGGCATGAGTATCCGGGTCTTGCAGGACTTGATGGGGGATCGCCGGATGAAATATCGCTTGAGTAGTGTTCAAGGAAAACCCAAGTTAGCATGAGCGCTCAGTCAGGCATTGCCAATGCCTTAACGACGCTAATCGGCCAGGATCATGCAACTAGCATGATCCCGGACCATGGCTTAATTGATTTGTGAAGCAAATAATTCTTATGCCAGTGCGTTAGAGAGCGGCCGCAAGGGTGTCTTGTTTAATGTACAGATAGCATTGGCTTCCGGCCCGGGCAGCGGCACCATGCGGACAGCATGGCTGCAGGCGTGTCGTCAATCAGAATGAAGAGCCCGCCTTTGGCGGGCTCTTTCCATATATGATTCACTGACCTGCTCAACCACACGATTCAAAAATAATAAATCTTCGCCGGCATCTAGGGCGTGTTGACAAAAACGATCTGCCGTCATATCAGCCAGCGGTTCCCTGCAGCACCAACGTCGCGTCAACCAGGCAGTCGGATAGAAAGCGCTGGCAAGCTCAACAGGATCACACATGAATCACCGGACACTCCAGCATCAAGCATTGCTACTTTTATTAATCACCGTCTCCCTCGCATTCGCATGGATACTTCTTCCATTTTATGGTGCGATCTTCTGGGGAATCGTTCTGGCGATACTGTTTGCGCCGCTCCAACGCCGGCTGCTTAAACTCACGCGACACCGGCGCAATCTCGCCGCACTCAGCACGCTGCTGCTGTTCCTGATTGTCGTATTTTTCCCGTTCGCGCTCATCGCCACATCATTACTGCAGGAAGGCACCGTCTTCTATCAAAAGATCCGCTCCGGGCAACTGGATTTCAGCATCTACTTTCAACAAGTCATTGCTTCCCTGCCCGACTGGATCTCCAATCTGCTGTCCCGCTTCGGAGTGACGGATATTTCGACATTGAAAGACACCTTATCCACTGCGGCGACTCAAGGCAGCCAGTTCATCGCCGCCAAGGCGCTGAATATCGGCCAGCTCACAGCGGAATTCGTCATCAGTATCGGCATCATGCTGTACCTGCTATTTTTCCTGCTGCGTGACGGCAGCTCCGTTACCGAGAAAATCAAGCAGGCGATTCCGCTGCACAGAGAGCATAAGCGGCAGCTTTTCAGCAAATTCACCACCGTCATCCGCGCCACGGTAAAGGGCAATATCGTTGTCGCCGCGGCGCAAGGCACATTGGGTGGTGCAATGTTCTGGTTTCTTGACATCCAGGGGGCGCTGCTGTGGGGTGTCCTGATGGCGGTCATGTCTCTGCTGCCAGCGATCGGGGCCGGATTGATCTGGGCTCCGGTGGCAATCTACTTCCTTATCACCGGCGCGATCTGGCAAGGCGTGACATTGATCATATACGGCATACTGGTAATCGGACTGGTCGACAATATTCTGCGCCCCATACTGGTTGGCAAGGACACCCAGATGCCGGACTATGTTGTCCTTATCTCGACACTGGGCGGCATTTCTATCTTCGGTCTCAACGGCTTCGTCATTGGCCCAGTGATTGCAGCTCTGTTCATCGCTACCTGGGATCTATTTACGTCAGAGAAAGAAGCGACTGATAATGAAAGTGATGGATTTTTACCATCCATCAAGGAACGAAAAGAAGTCATGGCGAGCTATGGTGACGACGAGCAACGCCGCCCAATTGAAAAAGACACGATTTGATATGCCATTACGCTGAAAAATCGTCGCTCTGCGACAGGCAAATATGCTGTACATCTTGCACCGAACGGCGCCAGCCGAAAGGCAACTGGCATCATCGATTCCATGCGCGATTAAATGGAAACTGGCCCGACATGAAACATAGGGCCAGTTGTATATATTTAATTTGCACCAACAAAAATATTTCACTACAAGTCAGCGACAACAGATGAAAGCGGCGGTATTGCGCCGCCGCTTCCTTATCCCTAGAGCGGGATCACTAGTAAGAAATCGTAATCTCTTATATCCGCACGATGAGCGCGGTAGCTTCAAACCACAATTTTTTACGTAGCATAGCGATGTGTAAATATCCTCTTGGGACGAGTCAAACTCACTACAACTATAGAACAGCGCTCACACAATTCAAGAAAATGTTTGTGCTTGCTCGATATGCAACACCGTTTATTTGCCGCATTTTAAATTTAAAAAAACTGACGCACCCCACTGAATCACGCAGTGGGCAGCATCGCCGCGACGAGCGAAACTCACATCCAAAATCAGAGCTTAGCCGCCTCCAGCCACGCATTGCAATGGGCGCAAAAGGCGGCATCGTATCGTTCATCCATGACACGGAGATTGGCATTGATAACCTGATCCGAAAATCATCATGCATTGCTCGTATGTTTGAGGTGTTGTTAAGCACAGGGATTAAACCGGATTGGACCGAATCGAATTTGGAGACGTCTGCACCAACGCAAATCATTTGTTAGCTTTACCCCCGCCTTGTTCCTGGCTCACAGCTGCACCAAGTTGTAAGCGCTTGTAATAGTCGTCAACGCCATGCTTACGCCTATCGTTTATAGCGCATGTCCTCAGGAATGGCCTGAGTTAATCTCAATAACGCAAAGGTTCTAAAATGAATAAATTAGTTGCTACTCTGATCGCTGGCTTGTTCGCTACTTCCGTTTTTGCTGCGCCTGCAACTCCGGCGACACCGGCAACCCCAGCCGCACCAACTGCCACAGCTGTTAAGGCCGAGGCTAAAGAATCCAAGACTGAAATCAAAGCCGAAGCGAAGGAAACCAAAACTGAGGCAAAAGCAGAAGCAAAAGAAATGAAAGCTGATGCCAAATTCAAAAAAGTGAAGGCTCCGCATAAAGCCGCTAAAGCGAAAGCGAAAATGCATTCTACTCAAGCCAAGGCAGACACTAAACAAGTCGCACCTAAGTAATCACATCAACAGGCATCAATAAAAAAGACAGGTTCGCCCTGTCTTTTTTTACATATCGAGGCGCAGGGGTATCAAACAAAGCGATGTTTTGGCAAGAGTTTTGGCCGAATCTGACACTCAATGCCAGAATCAACGTGGACAAATACCTATAGGGTTTATCGCACCGGCATTTTGTTCTGGAATAAATACTCAATGACTGGAGAATTTATGCCGCAACTATGGCAGCACATCGACCATGCCCCATCAGTAGTACCGTTCAATGGCCCGCATGGAAATCGAATAAGAATGTTGAATCTGCTCATCGGAATAACGATGGATGCTGCCCACTGGACAACTGACCCGCGCCAGACAAGTAGCCTTGCAGCTTGATTCAGCTTGCTTTCGGTAGCTGACGCATTTCCCGAGATCGAAATGTCCCCCTTCCAGCGCCGCTGCAGGGCAACTGGCGACGCAGATCCTGTCGGAACAGGTTTTACAGGGCGACTCGCTGTCAATCGGCTTGCTTGGTTCAAACTCAGTATCGGCCAATAACACCGCTCGGTACGCGTACCAGGAACCCCACTCCCGATCAATGCCCACCATGAATGGCGTAGCATGGTGCCATCCCGCTAACTGGCCAAGCCGCTGCAAGCCAATCGTGCAAGCTCCCGGGTAGATGATTTCATACGTGTTTTTTGCATGACACTCTGCAAACCACCGCCTCACGGTCTGAATAGTGAAATCATCGATTGGATCCTCTGAATCGATCCCCGATACTTTCAGAGATTGCCAGAGTTGTCTCCCAGCGTGCCCAATCAGAATGAGCTGGCGATAGGAATGAACAGAAGTGCAACTTGCCAGGATAGGTGTGGCAATTTCCACGGGAAGGTCGTCGATATTGAAAACGGCTTGCCGGTTCAGGCCCGCACTATTGAGCAGGGCATTATCAAATGTCTGAAATTTTTCCATAGTTCCTGCTGAAATTTGGTCTAGAGTTTTTCGAGTCTGCAAATTAACGAAAGACATGCTAGCACTGCAAATCAAAGATTACCTATACAACAGCCTAATGCGCACAAACGGTGAACCCGGGTGGCGGGTCGAATGCAATTTCCACCACATGCAGATGTTATGAACACCGCCCTCCCTCCGGGGAAGAAGGGCTAAGCGGTAATTCGAAAGGCCATCCAGAACCGAACGGCATCGATGTGCCAAAGTGGAGTTCCGAAACGCAACCACTTGAGGAACGGAGGACCTGAAATGAATACTACGACATACGGATTGGATATTGCAAAGAGCGTCTTCCAGATGTACTGGGTGGACGGCAGAAACGCGGTGAGATCGTGAATCGAAGCTTTCAGCAGAGAGCCGAATTAATTCTGAATTTCTTGGCACAGACGACCAGCACGGCCGAGTGGCGTTGGAAGCGTGCGGCAGCGCGCACTGGTGGGCATCGCAAGATCACATCGCTGGGCCACGAGGTGGTGTTGCTACACGCGAAATTCATTCGCCCGTTCGTGCAGACCAACAAGACAGATGCGGCGGATGCGCGGGCGATCTGGACGGCGATGAAGCAACCTGGAATGCGTCACGGTGGCGGTAAAGATCTGAAGAGCAGCAGGCGATGCTGGCAGTCTGCATCGGTTCGCGGTGCGCTTACTGGTCAAGATCCGCACAATGCAGATGAATCAGTTAAGAGGTTAGCTGTATGAATTTGGCGTGACATTGCGGCGTGGGCGACTAGCTGGGTCTGCAGTGAGATTCGCAGAGCGTATGGCTGGAACTGGAGATAGCGGACTACCGAGCACGCTGTGGAATGATCTGCAAGACACAGCTGAAGCTCGTATCGATCAAACTGAAGCCAAGATATCGAATCGGATTGAGACGACAGATTGGCATACTGGCAGAAAGCAGGAAGCGGCTCGTGTCGAGCGATCTGCGGAAGATTCCAGGAATCGGGAAGCTGACGGCTACGGCGTTAGTGGCCACGATGGGTGACGCCAAGGACATTCAAGTCGGGACGGGAGTTTGCAGCATTTCTTGGGTCTGGTACCAAGACAGAGCATGGCACCGGTGGCAAGATTCGATTGGGTTCAATCTCGAAGCGTGGCGATCCGTACTTGCGCACGCTGTTGATCCAGGGCGCACGGACGGTGACTTGATGAATGCGAAAGTGCCAAACGGCCTTGGCAGACGAAGATTCAAGCAAGCGGCGACCCGACGAACGTGGCTATCGTAGCATTAGCCAATAAGATGGCACGTACGGCTTGGGCGATTCTGGCGCAAGGTAAGTGCGTATCAGAAAGACTATGTGAGCGTAAAGCCAGACGTAGATGATCAACGTTGAACCAAAGGATGTAGAAGCGCCGATAGGTTGCTGAAGGTTGATTAAGCATGTGATGGCGAAATAGGTCGGACCGCAAGAACGGAAACCTGAATGAACGTCTGGTGCATTAAAAGCGCGCTAAAGGAGATGAGGACGTTCTTGGCGAATTCCATGAGGGCCCGCAGGCTGCGGCTGGCATCGCAAGGCAGAATATAAGAGTGCAGCCGGTAGCTCGTTGAGGTATCACATCGAAATAAGCCTGGCAAACCGGGCAGGTGTACATATAAGACGTTCAAAGCTGAATGTTCAAAAGCCCATATATCACGTTGACTGCTGCACGCAAGCGATCAACAAAGCCATTGATCGTGCCGGACTGAATACACCGGATGTGGTGAAGGAAAAAAGTGGCAAGGTGACGATGCATACGCTGCGCCATTCGTTTGCCAGCAAGCTGGTCAAGAACGGTGTGAGCATATTCGAGGTCTCGGTATTGCCGGGGCATTTCGATCCGAAAATGACGCAGTGTTATGCGCATCTTGCACCGAATGACGCCAGCCGCAAAGCCGTGGGCATCATCAATTCCATGCACGCATAAATGGAAACTGGCCCTACATGAAACATAGGGCCAGTGGTATGACAATATAACCAACAACAAACAAAAACCAATGTGTTACAACAACAACTGAAAATGACGGTATTGCGCCACCACTTCCATACTTCTATTTCTAGTGCGATATCGCTATTGAGAAATCGTAATCCCTCATCAAAGCACAATGAGTGCAGTAGCTTCAATCAACAACTTTTTAACTGGTTCCGTGATATCTATATATCCTCCTGCTGGTGCTTGTCATACTCAATTCAACTATAGAACATTTCGCGCAATTTTCAAGACAATGCTTGTTCTTGCTCAATATGCAACACCGTTTATTTGCTGCATTTTAAGTTTAAAAAGAACTGATTCAGGCGGTGGGCAGCGCGGTAGTGTCAAGCAGAACTCACAAGCGGAATCAGAGCAAGCCTGCTCGAGCCACACATTGCAATGGGAGCAGAAAGCAGCATCGTATCGTTCATCCATGACACGGGAATCATCAACTTAATGTAGATTTAATAACGATGATTCCTTGAGTGTCTGCAATGCAGCGTTATAAAGAGCTATCCGTTAGCGGCCAGTCAAGTTTTCACTCAGGTATCTGAATAGTTGATTAAATGCAAGTTAATCTTGGTGAACGTTTTGTCCATTCGGTTATACCTTTTGTTTTCTGCGTATAAATGATTTGAGCTAGGCTCCGTAAGGCTTTCCAGAGAAAAGAAACCTGTGACCCAATTTTTGGTCACCGGTTAATTTTGCAAAATGAAAATTAAATCACGTTAGCCATCAAGAGACATGACGCCCTCTCTCCAAATCGCGACTGACAACGTATATAAGTTCTTGTGTCTATTCGGCCTAGCTTTGATCGTCATGTCCATTGTTGCGTTTGTTTCAACCTATACAGCATCGTTGGACACAAAGATCAAATACAAAGAAGTCTTCATTTCGCTCGAAGCTAACGCTCAACGTAGCAAGGCAGATGAAGATCGATTGGAACTGAACAAGAAACTGCTAGCGGTTGCCAAGTCGAATGAAAGCTTCGCAAACAACCTGATCTTTTCCGCGCTGATAGTTGGTGTCGTGCTTAGCTGGTTCGGGTTTCAGCTTTGGTACGAACGCATACAAAAACGAGATGACGCAGTCGCGCAACTTCAGCGTGAAAAGCTTGAGCTTGAGATTGCAAAGCTAAGAGAGGGTCTCGCCGGTTCTCCGGTAGGTACCATGCCGCCTGAGAAGGAGCCACTTGATGGCTAACCCTACAGTCGAGCGGACCTGCGCGAAAAGCCGCGCAGGCCGCTCACTTTCACGTTATGCATCTCAACGCACCGCCGTTGCCGCCATCCATGACCAATTCGACCGATAGCCAGCAAGCTGTAACGCCATGGTCCGAGCTCTGTTGCGAGGTAACGTTCTTGGTGCTGTCCGTCTTGGCTCCGGGGGTCTCGTTCTTGGTTGATCTCATAATCACAAGAGCCCGAGTCGGTTTCTCAGAGAGAGATCCGGCGCCCTGATGGTTCATACTTGCCGGTCTCCTAGCCTATCGGAGCCTTACGCGGCCATTACCAGAAGTTCTCTTAACAACATGCTGCGCGGCTACCCCTTGTCCACGTCGCGGAATCAGCGGATTACGTGGTTGTCCGAAGCTGGCGTTCGTTTCAATATTGAGTGGAACAGATGGTAATGGGGCTACGGCGATTTGGTATTTCGCCATGCACACACTCCGGAACAAGCGGCCATGTCATTTCCGATCACACTGACACTCGGCAAGTTTGCCAATCAAGGTCAAACCCGCGTAGAATGCAGGCTTCGCGGGTGTAGCTCAATGGTAGAGCAGAAGCTTCCCAAGCTTACGACGAGGGTTCGATTCCCTTCACCCGCTCCAGAATCAAGGAAGGCACCCGACTCAGGTGCCTTTTTTTTGGCGCAGCACTGGTAAGCAAGCCACTGGCCGCCATAACCCATACCCTCTAGCAGACCATTTCAAGCATGTCCGATACCACACCTCCCGACGATAGCAACAAGCCGCCGCGCTTTTACGACCCGACCGAACATCGCATCCGCAGTTTCGTCACGCGGGCCGGGCGCCTGTCGATTGCGCAGGCGCGCGCGATCGAAGAACTGGGGCCGCAGTTCTGCATTCCTTACGTCAAGGCGCCGCTCGATGTCGACGCCGCTTTCGGCCGTTGCGCGCCGACCATCCTCGAAATCGGTTTCGGCATGGGCGAAACCAGCGCCAAGATCGCGGCCGGCATGCCGGACAAGAATTTCATCGGGGTCGAGGTGCATACGCCGGGCGTCGGCAGCCTGCTGAAATTGATCGGCGAACAGGGGCTGACGAATCAGCGCGTGATCCAGCATGACGCGTTCGAAGTGCTGACCAATATGATTGCGCCGGGCTCGCTGGCCGGCATCCACGTCTTTTTCCCCGATCCGTGGCACAAGGCGCGCCACAACAAGCGCCGCCTGCTGCAGGCGCCGCTGGTGGCGCTGCTGGCGTCGCGCCTGGCGCCCGGCGGCTATCTGCACTGCGCGACCGACTGGGAAGACTATGCGGTGCAGATGCTGGACGTGCTGGGCAATGAGCCGGCGCTGCAGAATTCGGCCGACGGCTATGCGCCGCGCCCGGATTACCGCCCGGTGACCAAGTTCGAGAACCGCGGCCTGCGGCTCGGGCATGGCGTCTGGGATCTGGTCTTCATCAAGCGCTGATCACAGAAAAAGCGGGGGTATGCGGTAAAACACCGGCATTCCCGCACGTATTCACTGGCCTTTAAAAAATACCCCATGGGGTATTTAATTACGCCAATTGAGCCGGTGCAGCGCAATGCGCGACGCGCTTGCACCCTCCCCCGTCCAAATCAAATCAGTTCGGCGATCAGCGCGACGATGTCGGCGCCGTAGGTTTCCAGCTTGCGTTCGCCGACCCCCGTCACGCCGCGCAGGTCGTCCAGGCAGCGCGGTTGCGCCTTGGCGATTTCGCGCAGGGTCGCGTCATGGAAGATCACGTAGGCCGGCACATTGTGGGTGCGCGCGGTTTCGACCCGCCACCAGCGCAACTTGTCGAAGATGGTTTGCTCTGCCACCGACAGATCGGATTCGACATAGCCTCTGGAGGCGCCGCTCTGGCGCTTCTGCTTGACCGGTTTCTGATACTGGCGCAACTGGACTTGCTGCGCGCCGCGCAATACCGGACGCGCGGCATCGGTCAGCTTCAATGCGTTATAGGATTCGTAATCGACCGAAATCAGGCCCAGCGCGATGGTCTGGCGCAGGATCGCGCGCCATTCGGCCTCGCTGGATTCGGCGCCGATGCCGAAGGTCGATACCTGCGCATGGCGCCACTGCGCGACCTTGTCGGTTTCGATGCCGCGCAACACCTCGATCACGTGGCCGGCGGAAAAACGCTGGTCGACGCGGTAAATCGTCGACAGCAGTTTTTGCACCGCGACGGTGGCATCGAACGACACCGGCGGATGCATGCAGGTATCGCAGTTGCCGCATGGCACCGAGGCCTGGCCGAAATAGTCCAGCAGATGCACGCGGCGGCAGGTCAGCGTCTCGCACAGGCCCAGCATCGCATCGAGCTTGACGCTTTGCACCCGCTTGAAGGTCTCGTTGGCTTCCGACTCCTCGATCATGCGCCGTTGCTGCACCACGTCCTGCAGGCCGTAGGCCATCCACGCGTTGGCGCTGGCGCCGTCGCGGCCGGCGCGGCCGGTTTCCTGGTAATACCCTTCGATGCTCTTGGGCAAGTCCAGATGGGCGACGAAACGCACGTCCGGCTTGTCGATCCCCATCCCGAACGCGATGGTGGCGGTCATCACGATGCCGTCTTCGCGCAGGAAGCGGGCCTGGTTCGCGGCCCGTTGTTCGTACACCATGCCGGCGTGATACGGCAACGCGGTGATGCCGTTGTCGTTCAGGAATTCGGCGGTTTCCTCGACTTTCTTGCGCGACAGGCAATACACGATGCCGGCGTCGCCCGCATGTTCGCTCTGGATGAAATCGAGCAACTGCTTGCGGCCGTTGGCCTTCTCGACGATCTGGTAGCGGATGTTGGGGCGGTCGAACGAGGACACGAACTTGCGGCCGTCGACCAGTTGCAGCCGTTCGGCGATCTCGTCGCGGGTCTGCTGGTCGGCGGTGGCGGTCAGCGCAATCCGCGGCACATCGGGAAAACGCTCGTGCAGCACCGACAGCTTGATGTATTCCGGGCGGAAATCATGGCCCCATTGCGACACGCAATGCGCCTCGTCGATCGCAAACAGCGCAATCTTCGACGCCTGGAACAGCTCCAGGCAGCGCGGCGTCATCAGGCGCTCCGGCGCCACATACACCAGGTCCAGTTCGCCGCTGCGCACCTGGCGCTCGATGCGCGAGGATTCTTCAAACGACTGGGTCGAATTCAGGAACGCGGCCCTGCACCCCGACCTCGGCCAGCGCATCGACCTGATCCTGCATCAGCGCGATCAGCGGCGAGATCACCACGCCGACGCCGTCGCGCAGCAGCGCCGGAATCTGGTAGCACAGCGACTTGCCGCCGCCGGTCGGCATCAGCACCAGCGCATCGCCGCCGCCGGCGACATGGGCGACGATCTCGGCTTGCTGGCCGCGGAAGGCCGGATAACCGAACACGGTTTCCAGCAGGTGCAGCGCCTGTGCGCTGCGGTCTGGTTCAGTTATCACGCGCTCAGTCGGCCCACACCACCAGATTGGCGTAGGCGGTGACGATGATCAGCAGCCCGAACGCGATCCGGTACCAGGCGAAAGCGGAGAAATCATGCGAGCTGATGTAGCGCAGCAGCCAGCGCACGCAGAAGAAAGCCGAAATGAAGGCCGCCAGCGTGCCCAGCCCGAACAGCGGCACGTCGGTCATCGACAGCAGGTCGCGCGCCTTGTACAGCGAATACACGGTCGCGCCGAGCAGGGTCGGGATCGCCAGGAAGAATGAAAACTCGGTGGCCGCCTTGCGCGACAGGCCGAACAGCATGCCGCCGATGATGGTCGCGCCGGAGCGGCTGGTGCCGGGCACCAGCGCAAACGCCTGCGCGCAGCCGACCTTGAGCGCGTCCAGCGCCGTCATGTCATCGACCGAATCGATGCGGTGCGCGACCGGATTGGCCTTCTGGTGGCGCTCCACCCACAGGATGATCAGGCCGCCGACGATGAACGCCAGCGCCACCGGCAACGGCGAAAACAGCACCGCCTTGATCTTCTTGCTGAACAGGAAACCCAGCGCGGCGGCCGGCAGGAACGCGATGATCAGATTGAGCGCGAAGCGCCGCGCCTTGGGGTCGCTGCCCAGGCCGGCCAGCACGCTGGCGATCTTGGCCCGATATTCCCAGCACACCGCAAAAATCGCACCGGCCTGGATCGCGATCTCGAACACCTTGATTGTTTCACTGCCAACTTCGCCGGTGAAATTGAGCAGGCTGCCGGCCAGAATCAGATGTCCGGTCGACGAGATCGGCAAAAATTCCGTCAAGCCTTCGACGATGCCCATGATGATGACTTTTAGTGCGAGAAGCAGATCCATATTGGTGTAGTGAGCTTGAAATGAATAACGAAAAAACGGGGGAAAAGTAGGGTGCGCCATGCGCACCATGACCGTCCGTGGCTGTATTGGTGCGCATGGCGCACCCTACTTGCTGCGGGTTCAATCCGAGAAATCCGGAAGACGTCTATTTTACCGGTTCGAAGGTTACCACGAGGCTGTCGCTCCTGGCCGTGATTTTCGACGGCGTGAAGCTGGTGCCGGCGTAGCGCAGCTGTTCCGGCTGCAGCGTGTACAGCGCGACCCCGTTCAGGAGTTCCTCCGCCAGCAGGCCGCCGAGCTTGGCAACCTGCCTGCTGTAGCCGGGATCGATGCCGGCCATCTCCATTTTTTCCATGCGCGGGTCGGCCAGCACGATCGCATTCCTGGCCGCATCGAACTGCAATGCGCCGGAAATCGTGAAGCTGCCCTGCCACGCATTCTTCATGAAAGGCGGCGCGATCGATGCATCCATCGTCGTGACCACGCGGTTGGTGTCCGGCTGCAGCGCCAGTTTCGGGTTGCTGACATTGACATCGAACAGCGCCAGATAGCGGTTATTGAACGGGAATTTGTTGTCCAGCGACGCCTGCAGCTTGGCCAGCGGAAATTCGACATCGCGCGGCCCCAGCAGGCTGGCGCAGGCGCTCAGCCATGCTGCGGCCAGCACGACGAGAATACGGGTAACAGCTGATTTCATTGTTGATTCCTTCAGGGTGCAGTGAGTCGTTCTAATGTAGACAGGAACAACATCGCATCGGTTCGGCTGCGGCCGCACATCTCATCCGATGGCTGCAGGTTGGCGCAGACTGGCGGGCGCTCCGGCCGGCCGAAAATCCGGCAGCGCTGGTCGTCGCCCAGCTGCGCGCAGCGGACCCCGGCCGGTTTGCCCGCCGGCATGCCCGGGATCGGCGACGAGATCGACGGCGCGGTACAGCAGGCGCCGCAACCGTCCCGGCAAGCGAGTGTCGAAGCGGGCGTTTTATTCATAGAGCAATGTTGGTCGTGGCAACATTTGCAATGCTTTGGGTGCGGACGTTCTTTTAAGCAACAGCCAGAACCACCATGCTCGGAACCAATTCATACCGACCGTAAAAAATATAAATAAAGGGAATGTGAGAATTTTACTGTCTATTGCAGCGCACCATGGCGCTGCTTTGTAACGGCATGTGTCAATTCGATCGTCTGCAGGGAGCGCAGAATGGCGCCCGGCGCATCCCCGGCTTAAAAATATACTACCCACTGTATTTTTAACAAGTCAATGAATACGTGCGGATAGCCAATTGTATTGGCATATACTCCCGTCATTTTGTATGTTCTAACGATATTTACAGAGCTTCAACGGGAATCGCCGCACATCGCTTGCCGGCCGCTGCCGCGATAGCCGGCAAACCATCCAGCTTGACGCTGCCATGATTGCGCCTTATATTAATGACTCAAAAGTAAGTTACTAGAAACAACGATAGATGATGAACTCTCCCTCTGACACCAAACCGCGCTGGGAACGGCGCAAGGATGCGCGCCCGCAGGAATTGCTGGCGGCGGCGCTCGATTTGTTCGTCGACAAGGGCTATGCGGCGACCCGCCTGGATGATGTCGCGGCGCGCGCCGGCGTCTCCAAAGGCACGCTGTACCTGTACTTCACCAACAAGGAAGAACTGTTCAAGGCGGTGGTGCGCGAAAACCTGCTGCCGGCGCTGGGCGAGGCCGAAGCCGCGATCGAGGAATGCGACGGCCCCAGCGCCGAGTTGTTCCGCGGCATCATGCTGGGCTGGTGGGAGCGCATCGGCGACACCAAGCTGTCCGGCATCTGCAAGCTGATGATTGCGGAATCGGGCAACTTCCCGGAACTGGCACGCTTCTATCACGAGGAAGTCATTTCGCGCGGCAATAAGATGATCATCAGCCTGCTGCGAGCGCGGCATCGCGCGCGGCGAGTTCCGCGCGGTCGATACCCAGCAACTGTCGAGGGCGCTGGTCGCGCCGATCCTGATGCTGATGATCTGGAAGCATTCGTTCTGCGCCTGCCAGGACACGGCGATCTCGGCGCCGGAATATCTGGCCAGTTATCTCGATCTGTGCCTGCACGGCTTGCTGCCGGCACCCGTCCCCCCTACCGCCAGCGCCACCTAAGATTGGAACTGTCATGCTGAAACGTCGTGCCTTCTGGCTGGTCCCCGCGCTGATTGTGGCGATCGCGCTGCTGACGACGGTGGCCGCCAACACGATCGGCAAAAAACCGGCGCCGGTCAAGGCTGCGGCCGCCAGCGCTGCGGTGACCGAGTTCCTGGCGGGCGACGTGATCACGGTCACCGCGCAGGACCTGCGCCAGACGCTGACATTTTCCGGCGCGTTGCGCGCGCTGAACCAGGCTGCGGTCAAGGCCAAGGTGGCCGGCGAGGTGCGCGAAGTGCTGGTGCGCGAAGGCGAGGCGGTGACTGCCGGCCAGGTGCTGGCCAGGATCGACGACAGCGAGTTCCAGGCGCGGCTGGCGCAAGCCCGCGGCGCGCTGCTGGCGGCGCAAGGCCAGCTCGACATCGCGACCAAGACCCGCGACAACAATCAGGCGCTGCTGGGCAAGGGTTTCATTTCCAAAAATGCGTTCGACAATGCGGCCAGCCAGTACGTGATCGCGCAGGCCAACCTGGCCTCGGCCAGGGGCGCGCTGGATGTCGCGCAAAAGGCGCTGGCCGACACCGTGATCCACGCACCGATCTCGGGCCTGATCAGCAGCCGTTCGGTGCAGCCGGGTGAAAAAGTCTCGGCCGACAACCGCTTGCTCGATATCGTCGATCTGCGCCAGATCGAAATGGAAGCATCGGTCCCGGTGACCGACATCGCCCGGGTCCGGCTCGGGCAGCAGGCCAGCATCCGGGTCGACGGCGTGCCGGATGCGGTCAGCGGCACCGTGGCCCGCATCAACCCGTCGACCCAGGCCGGTTCGCGCTCGGTGATGGCGTACATCCAGATCGACAACCCGCAACGCGTGCTGCGCGCCGGCATGTTCGGCGAAGCGCAACTGACGCTGGCGCAGAAAAGCGGCGTGCTGAGCGTGCCGCAGTCGGCGCTGCGGCAGGCCGCCGGCCAGAGCACCGTGTATGCGATCGAAAACGGCATCCTGCTGCAAAAACCGGTGGTGCCCGGCATCCGCGGCAAGGCCGGCGCCGGCCAGGACGAAGCGGTCGAAATCGTCCAGGGCCTGAGCAGCGGCGCGCGCATCGTGCAGGCCAATCTGGGCAATCTGCGCACCGGCAGCGCAGTCAAGTTCGCGGCCCCGGCGCAGAAAGACTAAGCCATGTGGTTCACCCGCATCAGTATCGGCAATCCGGTGCTGGCCACCATGATGATGGTCGCCTTCGTGGTGCTGGGCCTGTTTTCCTACCAGCGGCTGCGGGTCGACCAGTTTCCCGACATCAACTTCCCGGTGGTGGTGGTGCAGACCGATTATCCGGGCGCATCGCCCGAAACGGTCGAGTCCGACGTCACGCGCAAGGTCGAGGAAGCGGTCAACACCATCACCGGCATCAACAGCCTGACCTCGCGCTCGTATGAAGGCACCTCGGTGGTCATCATCGAGTTCAAGCTCGACCGTCGATCCGGCGCAGGCGGCGCAGGACGTGCGCGAAAAGGTCGCGCTGATCAAGTCCGCCGTTCCGCAACGAAGTCAAGGAGCCGCGCGTGACCCGCTTCGATCCGGCCGACCGCCCGATCTTCTCGATTTCGGTCACCAATGATGCCAGGCTCAAGCAGCGCAGCTTTCGCGACCTGACCACGATCGCCGACCAGGTGGTCAAGAAGCGGCTGGAAAACGTGCGCGGCGTCGGCTCGGTCACGCTGGTCGGCGGCATCAAGCGCGAGATCCAGATCTTACGTCAAGCCGACCGAGCATGGAGGCGCTCGGGCATCGGCGTCGACCAGGTCATCGCCGCGGTGCGCAACGAAAACCAGGAACTGCCGACCGGCGCGATCCGCTCGCGCGAGCAACGAGAAAGTGGTGCAGGTGCAGGGCCGCATCCGGCAGCCGGAAGAGTTCGGCGACATCATCGTCGCGCGGCGCGGCGGCCAGCCGGTCAAGCTGTCGCAGGTCGCCGACATCGTCGACGGCCAGCAGGAGCAGGAAAGCCTGGCGCTGTACAACGGCCAGCGCACGCTGGCGCTGGACGTGCTGAAGGCGCAGGGCGAAAACACGATCGAGGTGGTCGACGGCCTGCAAGCCGCGCTGAAAGAGCTGGCAGCCGCGGCTGCACGCCGTATCCCGGCGTCAAGGTCGAAGTCGATCACGCGACGGCTCGCGCCAGATCCGGGTCGGCGGTCGACAACGTCGCAAGCACGCTGATCGAAGGCGCGCTGCTGACCATCCTGATCGTGTTCCTGTTCCTGAATTCCTGGCGCTCCACCGTGATCACCGGCCTGACGCTGCCGATGTCGCTGATCGGCACCTTCCTGTTCATGAACCTGTTCGGCTTCACCATCAACATGATCACGCTGATGGCGCTGTCGCTGTGCGTCGGGCCTGCTGATCGACGATGCGATCGTGGTGCGCGAGAACATCGTGCGCCATGTCGGCATGAAGTGAACGGCAAGTCAAGGACCACAAGACCGCGGCGCTGGAAGGCACCGCCGAAATCGGCCTGGCGGTGCTGGCGACCACGCTGTCGATCGTCGCGGTGTTCCTGCCGGTCGGCTTCATGGGCGGCATCATCGGCAAGCTTCTTCCACCAGTTCGGCGTCACCGTCGTCGGCCGCGGTGCTGATCTCGATGTTCGTCTAGCTTCACGCTGGACCCGATGCTGTCGTCGATCTGGCACGACCCGGATGTGCACGGCAAGCCGGAAGGCCAGCCGCGCGGCCTGTACGCCAACACCATCGGCCGCGTACTGGCGCAGTTCGACGCGCCTGGTCGACTGGTTTTCACGCACCTATCAGGTGCTGCTGAAATGGTCGCTGCGGCACCGCGTGCTGACGCTGCTGATCGCGCTGTCCACCTTCATCGCCGGCCTGGCGCTGCCGGCCAGCGGCCTGATCGGCACCGAATTCGTGCCGAAGGCGGACTATTCCGAAACCGGCGTCAACTTCTACACGCCGGTCGGCTCGTCGCTGGAACTGACCGAGAGCAAGGTGCATCAGGTCGAAGCGGTGCTGCGCGAGTTCCCCGAAGTGCAGGTACACCTATGCCACCGTCAATACCGGCAATGCGCAGGGCAAGAACTACGCGACCGTCTTCGTGCGCCTGATCGCCGCGCGCCAAGCGCCAGCGCAGCGACCACGCAGATGACCGCCGCCGCTGCGCGAGCGGCTGTCGCAGCATCGCCGGCATCACCGTGACCCACATCGGCTCGCTCGACGGCGTCGGCGGCGACAGCAAGCAGATCCGCCTCAGCCTGGAAGGCAGCGACCTGGCGCAACTGGCCCGGCTGTCGGAGCAAGCGCAGCAGAAGCTGCGCGCGATCCCGGCCTGGTCGACCTCGACTCCAGCCTGAAAGCCGCCAAGCCGACCATCTCGGTCGAGCCGAAGCGCGACGCTGGCGGCCGACCTCGGGCATCGGCGTGGCGCAAATCGGCGGCGCCTTGCGGCCGCTGCTGGCCGGCGAAGCGGCCAGCAGCTGGCGCGCGCCGGACGACGAGAACTACGACGTCAACGTGCGCCTGGCGCCCTCCGACCGCAACACCAGCGACGACCTGGCGCGCCTGATGCTCGACCAGCAGCCACAGCAATGCCGACGGCTCGCCCAAGATGGTGCCGCTGCGCCAGGTGGCGAACATCATCGCCGACCACCGGCGCCAACCAGATCAACCGGCGCGACCTGAACCGCGAAGTCGAGATCATCGGCCAACGTGGTCGGCCGCTCGGCCGGGCGAAGTCAGCGCCGACGTCAAGCAAGCGCTGGACAGCATGCAATGGCCAGCCCGGCTACCGCTACCAGATCGGCGGCTCGACCAAGAACATGCAGGAATCGTTCGGCTATGCGCTGTCGGCGCTGGCGCTGGCGGTGATCTTCATCTACATGATCCTGGCTCGCAGTTCGGCAGCTTCCTGCAGCCGATGGCGATCATGACGTCGCTGCCGCTGACCCTGATCGGCGTGTTGCTGGCGCTGCTGATCGTTCCGCTCGACGCTGAACATGTTCTCCATCATCGGCTTCATCATGCTGATGGGGCTGGTGACCAAGAACGCGATCCTGCTGGTCGATTTCGCCAATCAGATGCGGCGTGCCGGCATGAGCCAGCACCGACGCGCTGCTGGAAGCGGCCCAGGTGCGGCTGCGCCCGATCCTGATGACCACGCTGGCGATGATCTTCGGCATGGTGCCGCTGGCCTTCGGCCTGGCCGAAGGCTCCGAGCAGCGCGCGCCGATGGGCCAGGCGGTGATCGGCGGCATCATCACCTCGTCGCTGCTGACGCTGGTGGTGGTGCCGGTGATCTACACCTACCTCGACGACATCGCGGCCTGGTTCAAGCGCAAGCTGCGCCCCGACTCCAGGTTAGCGCAGCCTGCGGCCGACTATCGATATACCGGCCGAGTGACATGGCCGTTTGATAAAATAGCAGTTTTTTCCTTACAGCTTTTAGGGCACAACCATGAACATCGAACAAGCCCGTTTCAACATGATCGAACAGCAAATCCGTCCATGGGATGTGCTGGAACAAGACGTACTCGACCTGCTGCTGGTGGTCAAACGCGAGGATTTCGTCCCCGCCGCCTACAAGGGCCTGGCTTTCATGGATACCGAACTGCCGCTGCCATGCGGCGAAAACATGCTCACCCCGAAGCTGGAAGCGCGCATCCTGCAGGAAATCGCACCGAAAAAACACGAAGACGTGCTGGAGATCGGCACCGGTTCAGGCTACATGGCCGCGCTGCTGTCGTACAAGGCGCGCCATGTGCTGTCGGTAGAGATCGAACCCGAACTGAAAGCGCTGGCTGAAAAAAACCTCAAGGCCAACCACATCCACAATGTCACCGTGGCACAAGGCAACGGCGCGCAGGGCTGGGTCCGCACCGACGGCCACGGCGCACCGTATGACGCAATCGTGATCTCCGGCTCGCTGCCAATGTTGCCCGAGGCATTCCTGCAGCAACTCAAAATCGGCGGCCGCATCTTTGCGATCATCGGTGAAGCGCCGGTGATGACGGCAAACATCATCACCCGCGTATCGGAAACCGCCTACGACACGGTCAAGCTGTTCGAAACCTGCGTCAAGCCGCTGCGTGAAGCGCAAACGCCGTCGCATTTCAAATTCTGAGGAATCCTCATGCAACAAATCACCGCGCCGGAACTGGCCCGACTGCTGGCCGATGCATCGCAGCCCAAACCGGTCTTGCTGGATGTCCGCGAGCCCTGGGAATTCCAGACTTGCCATATCGAGGGAGCGATCTCGCTGCCGATGAATGCGATTCCTGCGCGGCAGGAAGAACTGGACCCGGAAGCGCCGATCGTCTGCATCTGCCATCACGGCGCGCGCAGCATGCAGGTCGCCTATTTCCTGGAGCGCAACGGTTTCACGCAGATCAGCAACCTGACCGGCGGCGTCCATGCGTGGGCGCAGCAGGTCGACAGCACGATGCCGACTTACTGACGCCAGCTTTTACCGACCGATCCCGACTTACCTGACCGACTGCACCGGAGAACCCCATGCGCACCCCCCTCATCGCCGCCCTCATCGCCAGCGCCTTCCTGTCGCTGAACGCCCAGGCGGCCGATCTGCTGCAAACCTACCAGCAGGCGCTGGCCAACGATGCCCAGTTTGCCAGTGCCCGCGCGGCGCTGGCCGCAGGACAGGAAAAGCTGCCGCAGGGGCGGGCCGGGCTGCTGCCGACAGTCGGCGTCGGCGGCAGTTACAGTCGCATCGACATTCAGGATATTCCGAACTATTCGTCCAACAGCTACACGCTGGCGCTGTCGCAGCCGCTGTTCCGCTGGGCCAACTGGCAGCAATATGAACAGAGCAAACTGGCGGTAGCGGGCAGTGAAGCGCAATTCGCGCAAGCGCAGCAGGATCTGATGCTGCGCGTGGCGCAAGCCTATTTCGACGTGCTGGCGTCGCAGGACAATATCCGCTTCGTGCAGTCGCAAAAAACCGCGATCACCGAACAACTGGCAGCGGCCAAGCGCAACTTCGAAGTCGGCACCACCACCATCACCGACACGCACGAAGCGCAAGCTCGCTACGATCTGGCGCTGGCCCAGGAATTCGCCGCACTGAGCGACCTGGAGATCAAGCGCGCCGCACTGCAGCAGATCATCGGCAGCACGCCCGGCGCATTGTCCACGCTGAAACCCGGCGCCACCATCAGCGCTCCCAACCCGGAGCGGATCGATAACTGGGTCGATTCTGCCGAACAGCAGAATTACGGCGTGATCGGTGCCCAAATCGCGCTGGAAAGCGCGCAACGCGATATCTCCAGAAATCGCGCCGGCCATTATCCGACCCTGGATCTGGTTGCCAGCCGCAGCCACGCGGCCCAGAACACTGCCAGCACCACCGCCGGCAACAGCAATGCGATCGGCGTCCAGTGGAACATCCCCTTATTTTCCGGTTTCGCCGTCACCAGCAGGGTGCGCGAATCGATTGCGCTGGAAGACAAGGCGCGCAACGATCTGGAGACCGTCCGCCGCAACGCGGCCCAGGGCGCACGCCAGTCGTATCTGGGCGTCACCAGCGGCCTGGCCCAGGTCAAGGCGCTGGAAGCGGCCGAGATTTCCAGCCAGTCGGCGCTGGATTCCAACAAGCTCGGTTATGAAGTCGGGGTCCGCATCAACATCGACGTGCTCAATGCGCAGCAGCAGTTGTTTGCCACCCAGCAGAGCCTGGCCAAAGCCCGTTACGACACGATCGTCAACGGCCTGAAGCTGAAATCGACCGCAGGCACGCTGCGGGAAGAGGATGTGGCGCAGGTGAATGCGCTGCTGACGCCGTAATGATTGACTAACAATGCTGAAGGCGGAAGACGCTGCGCTGTTCCGCCCTACCGGATAAATATACTCACCCGTGTATTTTTTAAAGACCAATGAAATCATGCGGCTATTCAGGTGTTTTACCGGATACTCCCGCAAATATGCAATTGAAACATTCGTCGCATGTCGCTACGCGGTTGCCAGCGGCAGCAAGCCATCCTGCGCCAGGATCTGCGTGAAAGCCTCGGCCGGCACCGGCTTGCTGAAATAATAGCCCTGCATCTCGTTGCAGCCATGCTGCTGCAGATAAGCCAGTTGCGCTGCCGTCTCGACCCCTTCGGCAATCACATCGAGCTGCAGGTTATGCGCCAAAGAAATAATCGATACCACGATCGCGGCATCGTTCGATGCATGGGTAATGTCGCGCACGAAGGACTGGTCGATCTTCAGCGCATCGATCGGCAGCCGTTTCAGGTACGACAGGCTGGAGTAACCGGTGCCAAAATCATCGACCGACAACTGCACACCGAGCGCCTTCAGGTCGTGCAGGATGCCGATCGCATGCTCGACGTCGGTCATCAGCAGGCTTTCCGTCAACTCGATTTCAAGATACTGAGGAGCAAGTCCGGTTTCTTCCAGCACCGCAGCGATCGATTGCACCAGGTCCGGCTGCGTGAACTGGCGCGCCGACAGATTGACCGCAACCCGCAACTGTCCGAGACCGGCCTGCTGCCATGCCTTGTTCTGGGCGCAGGCATTGCGCAGCACCCAGGCGCCGATCGGAATGATCAGGCCGGTTTCCTCGGCCAGCCCGATGAAGCGCAGCGGCGCAACCATGCCCAGCGTCGGATGCTGCCAGCGGATCAGTGTTTCCATGCCGATAATACGGCCGCTGCGCGCATCGACCTGCGGCTGGTAGTGCAACACGAACTCTTGCCGCTCGATCGCATTGCGCAAATCAGCCTCGATGCGCAGCCGCTCGATCAGGCGCTCGTTCATGGCCGGCGTGAAGAACTGGAAGTTGTTGCGTCCGGTCTCCTTGGCCCGATACATCGCAATGTCGGCATGCTTGATCAGGGTTTCCGGGGTCGCGCCATCGTTCGGATACACCGCCACGCCGATACTGCAGCCGAGGATGAACTCGTGGCCTTCGATCGTCAGCGGCCGCGCCACGGTATCCTTGATGCGCTGCACGATGCTGGCGGCCAGATGCTCGTCCATGCGCTCGGGCAAGACCAGCACGAATTCATCGCCGCCCAGCCGCGCCACGGTATCGGTTTCGCGCATGGCTGACTGCAGCCTTGCGGCAATCGTATTGAGCAGCGTATCGCCGGCCTTGTGGCCCAGGCTGTCGTTGACGAACTTGAAACGGTCGAGATCGAGGAACACCACCCAAACCGGACGCGTGTAACGAGCGGCAAAGGCAATCGCCTGCGACAGGCGATCCTGCAGCATCAGGCGGTTGGGCAAGCCGGTCAAGCCATCGTGGTGGGCCTGATGTTCAAGCTCTGTCGCATACTGGCGCCGGCTGGCCTCCGCCCGCAATGCGGTAATGCCGTAAGCCAGATTGTCGGCCAGCTCCTGCGCCACCCTGACCTCATCGGCTCTGAAGGTGTCTGCCTGTTGTGCATACACGGTGAGCGCGCCGAGTATCTTGTTGCCGGCTTTCAGCGGCAGCGACATGGCGGCCACAATCTGATGCCTGACGAAAAACTCACGCCACGGCGCAATCAGGGCATTGGTCTGCAAGTCTTTCAAAACGATGACCTGGCCTTTGCGGATGGCGCTTCCGGTAGGACCCTTAGCCGTTTCCGCATCACCCCAGCTGATATGGCTGATCATCGAAATGAGCGCGCCCGGGTCGGCTTCGGCCAGCGCGGCGGGCCGCACTGTTCTGGCATCGTCGTGCTCGGCATAGCCAACCCAGACAAACGGATAGCCGCTGATTTCGCGCACGATGCGGCAGATCTCGGTCAACAGCGCAGATTCATCCGTGGCACGCACCAGCGCCCGGTTGCATGCGCTGAGCACCCGCAATGAAAGATCGAGCCGCTTGCGCTCGGAAATATCGAGCATGATGCCGATCGTGGCAGCCTTGCCGTCGAGTTGCATGGTCGAACCGAACACCTCGACATCAAACATCGAACCGTCTTTGCGGTGCGCGCGACGCTCATAATTGACTTCCAGGAGTTCGCCGCGCAGACGTTTCTGCATGTTTTCTTCAACCTGCATCCGGTCAACTTCCGCCACCAGGTCGAATACGCCGACCGACGCAATCATCTCGTCCTGCCGGTAGGCAAACATGTCGGCCATTTTTGAGTTGACAAAACGGAAACGCCCATCCTGAACGATATACACGCCCACCACAGAATTTTCGGCGAAACCGCGGAACATCGATTCCGCCTGTTTCAGATTGTGCCGATCCAGCTCGATGTCCGAGATCAGGCTGCCTATGCGTTGCGCGGAATAATTGAAGCTGGTGGCAAGCTGACCAATTTCATCGGCGGATTGATGCGTGGCGCGGGACTCATAATTGCCTTCTGCCAGTTCGCGGCTGCGCTGCACCAGTTCTCGCAGCGGATGGATGATCTGGCGCCGGACAGCCAGGAATACGGCACCCAGCACGATCGCATCGAGCAACAACAGGGCATACAATCCGCCCAACGCGCGCACTTGCGCCTGTTGCGCATCGATGCTCAGATCGCGCACCAGGTTCTCGGCATCCGCCAGTTGACGCGCAGCATCCACAGTGACCACGTCGAGTGCCGCAATCGAACCTGCCCTGTCGGGGGTATCGACCAACGCCGCCACGACATGACTGCGATAGGCTATCCAGTCCTTGCGTGCAGTGACCAACTGCGTGCGGTATCTGGGCGGCAGCGTCTTGACGCTGCTGCCAAACACCTGCCCACCGCGCTCCAGGCTTGACAGTGCTGCTTCGAAAGCATCCAGCGTCTCGCTGACCTTATTCTTATCGATGGCCTGCCCATACAGCACCTTGGTCGCTTCAAAGGCTATTTTCTGGCTCAGCATGCGCATCTTGCCGGCGACATTCATGATTTCGGCTGCACCGTTGAGTTCGCCCAACATGCTGCGCGCCACCAGGATATTGGCGGCAGCGACCAGTAACAGTGCAACAAAAACCACAGCCAGCTTCTGGCTGATGCTCAATCCTGGCAAGCGCGGCTCTCGCTGGGGATCCGGTAGATGCTGTGCTAACCCTTCAGACATGATGAACCTAATGGAGTAAACGATTTCGATGGCAAGTATGACTTGTTCCGCAGGGAAATACATCCTTGCCCGGCATAAAAAAATGCTTTAAATCAATTTTTCAGCAAAGAGTGCAGCAAATCCATCGTGCGAGCGGTGGCGCCGCGGTGCTGCTGGGCGAAGGCTTGCGCATGAGCGCCAACGTCCATCATGGCTGCAGGGTCGCGCAACAAAGCACTCGCATGCCGCAGCATGTCGGCGGCATCCGTCGCCCGTTGCGCGGCGCCGGCGGCAATTGCCTGTTCCGTCACCACGCTGAAATTGAAGGTATGCGGGCCTAACAAGACCGGTTTGCCAAGCGCACAGGCCTCAATCAGGTTCTGCCCGCCCAGCGGCAACAGGCTGCCGCCGATAAAGGCAACATCGCAGGCCGCGTAATAGACGAACATTTCGCCCATCGAATCACCCAGCAGCACCTGCACTTCCGGTCCCAGCATGGACGAATCCTGATCCGCACCCAATCGCGAGCGCCGTTGCAGCGCCAGGCCGCGCGCCTCAATCATGTGCGCCACCTGATCGAAACGCTGCGGATGACGCGGCACGATCAGCAGCAGTGCATCGGCCGGCAGCACTTCCCTGGCACCCATGAACGCATCGAGTATCAGCGCCTCTTCACCCTCGCGCGTGCTGGCGCACAGCAACACCGGACGCGCGCCGATCCGGGCCCGCAATATTTGCCCGCCAGCCAGCGCCGCAGCCGGCGGCACCACGTCAAATTTGATGTTGCCGGTAACCAGCACGTTGGCCGCACCCAATTGTCGCAAACGTGCGGCGTCCTCTGCGGTCTGGGCTGCGACGCAGCTCAGGTTGCGCGCGGCCTGCATCATCAGGGTGGAAAACCGTTGCGCCTTGCGTAATGAACGCGCCGACAGGCGGGCATTGACCAGCGCCGCCGGCACCTGCTGCGCGACACAGTGCGCGACCAGATTCGGCCAGACTTCCGTTTCCATCAGGATGCATACGCGCGGCTTGAAGTGGCGCAGGAAGCGCCCCGCCATCCAGCCCGTGTCATACGGCAGATAAGACTGCATCACCCTTGCCCCGTGCTGCGCAAACAGCGCGCGGCCGGTGGCGCGGCCGGTCGGCGTCATGTGGGTCAGCAGGATAGTGTGATCGGGATAGCTCGCCAGCAAGGCATCGACCAGCGGCTGCGCGGCGCGCGTCTCGCCGACCGATACCGCGTGCACCCACAGGATGCGCTGGCCGGCCGCTGCATGACCATAAAAACCCAGCCGCTCGGCCCAGTGCTGGCGGTAGCCGTGTTCCTTGGCCCCGCGCCGCCACAGACGCAGCAGCACCAGCGGCAAGGCCAGCCACCAGGCCAGCGAATAAAGCAGTAAATGCATCAGATCAGGGTGCGATCGGTCATCCGCGTCAGGATGGCCAGCGGACTCGCGCTGATATCGTATTGCTGCGCCACCGGCAGATGGAAGGTCTGCTCCATCATGTATTGGCCCGACATCACCGCATGCGATGCCTGGTCGGAAAAACAGACCCAGACACAGCCCGGCGGAAATGGCATCGTGACTTGCTCCGCCTCTGTCTGATAGGCCAGATCCGCCTTCATGCCGTCATGCAACTGCAGCATCAGGTGGTCGTATTCACTGCGCAATGACTTGGTCACGTGCAGCGCCTTGAGCAGCTTGGCCTGCCAGCGCGAATACGGCTTGGCCTGCGGCAAAAACCGGCGCGCCATCACATCGAAAGGTTCGCCGACGCGCCATACGCGCGGCACGCCGTCAGGGTTGATATTGGTGAAAACGCGCAAAATCCGCTCGCCATAATTCGGCCGCGAGGGGAAGGCGTCGACATGCATGCGTTTGTCGTCGGCACGCCAGGACTGCGCCCGGCTTTCCACCTGGGCCGGACGATAACTGGTCGGCGCCAGACGCAGCGCCTTGGTATAGCGCGGCAACAGCGAGTGCACCAGCATTTGCGACTGCGAGCGAAAGCGCGCAATCATCGCCGCCAGCGCGGCCTGCGTCTGCGCATCGCCGGCAGCCCCCTTCAGCCGACCTGCGGTATCGAGGCTGATATTGCGGCTTTTCGGAGCGCGGATGGCCGGCGTCAGGAAGCGTTGCTCATTGGGCAACAAGATAAACGGCATCTGCGGGAAATACAGCACTTTTCCCGCCTCAAGCGACGCAATCCAGGCCTTTTTGTCGGTAGCAGAGTGCCAGTCGGACTGGCTGATTTCTAATATTTGCTGTTCCATACCCGTATTATGCCGCGTTGCAGCAGTGCTGTGCAGAGGGATCATCGCGCCGGCTCAGCTGCAGCAGCAAGCCGGAATTGTCGTCGAGGCAACTACCTGCGGCAGTCTTGCACCCCTTGGTCCAGCATTGTCGGCCACTCGGCCGCGCTGCCTGACACCCATTACCGCATTTTTATACTCCACCGGGTATTTATGAAAGCCCAATGAATATATGCGGTAACAGCATTGTTTTACAGCATACCCCCAACTATTTAGCAAAACTGGGAATGGGATTTGCGGCCACCGGCCCGAGCAGCGTGGCCAGCGCCGCAGCCACCTGCGCAACGCTCGGCGCCTCGCCCAGATCGCCCAGATTGATGATGTTCGGCGACCAGTTGCCCTCCGTTTTCCAGCGCGGAGAATCGCAGTACAACTCGATGGTCGGACGGTTGAAGGCGGCGGCGATATGCGTCAGGCCGGTATCGACACCGACCGCGAGCGCCGCCCTTTGCGCCAGCAATACCGCGTCCATCATCGGCAGCTTCGGCAATACCCGTGCATTGGGCATCTGCGCCGCCAGTTGCTGCGCCGCGAGCCGCTCCTCTTCACTGCCCCAGGGCAGCAAGACCGGCAGGCCGCGTGCCGCCAATAGCTGCGCCAACGCCACCCAATGCGCAGGCGCCCATTGCTTGGCAGCACGCGCAGTGCCGTGAAAAAATACTGCATACGGGGTTGCCGGCAGCCAGTCCGGCGCGGCTTGCGGCGCCTGCATGTCAAAGTCGGCCGGGCTGTCGACCGCATAATCAAGCGCCGCAGCGGCCACCAGCCGCGCCCTTGCCACCGCATGCGTGCGGCGTCCTACCGGCACGCTTTGCGTATGGAACAGACGGGAAATGCCTTCATAACCGGAACCCTCGGTGCCATTCGCCAGGCCGACACGCTTGCCGCCCGGCGTCAGACGCGCCATGCGCATCACCAGCCCGGTTTTGAACAAGCCCTGGGTATCGAACACCAGATCGTAAGCCTCACGCCGCAACGCGTGATAAAAGCTGCCGATTTCGGCCCGGGTCTGCGCGCTCGACAAGGTCTTGCGCCAGCGCCGCAGCGCAAACGGGATCACATGACGCACCCCCCGGTTCAGGCGCACCAGACTGGTATACGCCTCCTCGACCACCCAATCGATTTTCGCATCGGGATAGTGACGCAAAATATCCGCCACCATCGGCATGTTATGCACCACATCGCCCAGGGAGGAGACACGGACAATCAGAATATTCAAACTAAACCCGCTTCCCGCGCTAAATCAAAATGGCAATACCGCATCCGGCTTGGCCGCCAGGATCACGCGTTTGAAATCCGCCTGGATGCGCGCCAGCGCCTGTTGCGATTCCGCCTCGAAGCGCATCACCACCACCGGCGTGGTATTGGACGAGCGCGCCAGACCGAAACCGTCCGGATACTCGACCCGCAAGCCGTCGATCGTCACGACCTGATCGGCATCCGGAAAGCGCGCATCGCGCTGCATCTTTTCGATCAGGGCAAAATTCTCGCCTTCCAACAACGGCAGCTGCAGCTCCGGCGTGCTGATGGATTGCGGCAAGGCATTCAATACCGCCGATGGATCAATCTCTCGCGTCAGCAATTCCAGCAGGCGGGCACCGGCATACAGCCCATCGTCAAAACCATACCAGCGATCCTTGAAGAACAGGTGGCCGCTCATCTCGCCGCCCAGCGGCGCACCGGTTTCACGCATCTTGGCCTTGACCAGCGAATGTCCGGTCTTCCACATCAGCGGAATGCCGCCGCGCGCCTTGACCCACGGCGCAATATGGCGCGTGCATTTGACGTCATACAGAATCTCGCGCCCCGGATGACGCGTCAGCACATCCGCCGCAAACAGCATCAACTGGCGATCCGGATAAATGATCTGCCCATCCTTGGTCACCACCCCCAAACGGTCGCCATCACCATCGAAGGCCAGGCCGATTTCAGCATCGGTTTGCTGCAAGCACTTGATCAAATCCTGCAGGTTTTCAGGATGCGCGGGATCGGGATGATGATTCGGGAACGTGCCATCGACCTCGCAAAACAGCTCGATCACCTCGCAACCCATGCCGCGATACAACTCGCCGGCAAAGGCACCGGCCACGCCATTGCCGCAATCGACCGCAATCTTGATCGGGCGCGCCAGCTTCACGTCGCCGACGATGCGCTGCAGATAGGCGGCCTTGATATCGTGCGTCCGATAGCCGCCGGCGCCATGGGAAAATTCGTCATTCACAATCGCCTGATACAGCGCCTGGATCGTCTCGCCATAAATCGCCTCGCCCGCCAACACCATCTTGAAGCCGTTGTAGTCCGGCGGATTGTGGCTGCCGGTGACCATGACGCCGGACTGCGCATCCAGCACATGGGTGCCGAAATACACCATCGGCGTCGCCACCACCCCGAGATCGATCACATCCACCCCCGCCGCCTGCAAGCCCGCAGCCAATGCCGCCGTCAGCTCCGGGCCGGACAAGCGGCCATCGCGCCCGATGACCACGGTTTGCTCGCCCTTGGCACGCACCGCAGAGCCGAAAGCATGGCCAATTTTGCGCGCAATCGCCGCATCCAGCGTGGTGCCGACGATGCCACGGATATCGTAGGCCTTGAAAATGGTTTTTGAGAGTGGGAGCATGTTTAATTAGATTGTTGAAACGAATATTCACGCAGAAAAAGATATGTCATTTTACAGAGGCGTCCCTTTTCAGAAACAGCCCGTTTCCGCCCAATGTTTTACGCCATTACACCTTCAGCGCATCCAGCGACTGACCTGAAGCCAGCCACTCCTGCACCCACTTCGGCTGACGCCCGCGGCCAGTCCACTGCAACGACGCATCGGCAGGATGACGATACCGGACCGCCACTTTGGCTGCAACGGCGCCGGCCTTGGCAGCACGTCCCTGTGCGCCCATCAACTCCTTGAGCGGGATGCCCACGCTTTGTGCAATCGCCATGATCTGTTCACGCGCCTTGATCACATCATCATGCTCGCGTTTCTTTATTTCCTGCTTGACCTGTTCCTGCAAAGCGCGCAAATCGGTCAGTGACAATCCTGATAAATCCATATCAACATCCTTTTAAATAATTTTTAAATTCTAATTCATAAATAAGCAAATACCGGACACCGCATTAACGCAAAACAAAACATCACTGCTTTTTATTAAAAATCATCCATCGCGGCGCTTTGAAGCGTACGATTCTGACATAAAGCCACATATAACTTAATATAAATAACAGACAAAACAATATTAATACCCATGTATGCTGCCAAAATAATGTTGCCGGAATTACCGCCATTAAGGATAACAGCCATAAATACGGCGAGGTCAATGAATTGCGACGCGTTAACGCGCGCGCATCATGCCGCCCCACCGCCCACTGAACCAGACGACGAAAAATCAAGCCATGCAAATGGATTCCGTCCGGTATGCCGGGTGATTGTCCGCGCAGGAACATACGCCGGTAAATTGAAAAAAGCGTTTCAAAGGTTGGATAAATCAGGAGCAAAGCCGCATACCAGGTCGATACCTGGGGATTTCGCATCACAAGCAACACGGACAGCTCACCCAGCATGAATCCGATAAAGTACGCGCCGCCGTCCCCTAAAAAAATCAATCCTGCAGGATAATTCCACACCAAGAAACCGGCTGTCGCCCCGGCAACCATCAATGCCACCACCAATACAAAAGTATCATTGACCTGCAGCGCTACATAAGCCAGCGACAGCAGCATGCATATCGTCACCACACTGGCCAAGCCATTGAATCCATCAATGATATTGACTGCATTGGCAATCCCGGCAATAGCCAGCACCGTCAGGGGTAACGATATCCATATATATTTCAACTGCCAGGTAGAGGATATCCAATCAATGCGCTCAACGCTGGCGCCAAGTAAGAAATAACCCATTGCGGCAGCACCCATCGTCAGAAACAGTCGCCGCCTGGGGCTAACGCGCTTTGTATAGTCCTCGACAATTCCGCCAAAAAACGCCAAGGAAGAACAAAACAGTAATAACAATATCCAGCGTCCGATCAATGGCGCACGCCACATCGACAGCGCTCCGCCAATGAGTACCGACAGAAAAATACATAAGCCGCCAATCCTCGGCACCGCATGCGCATGCACCTTTTGCACACCCAATAAATCTGAGTCCAGTGCGGCCCCATGCAATTTGGACTGCTTAATAACAAGCAAAGTCAGTAATGCGGACACAACGAAGCTGACAAAAAATGAAAACATTAATAATTTTTCAGATGATTAAGTAATAGGGAGTAGCATGATACCGGGCATCTCAATGCTTGAATTGGAAGGACTGGCTAGGGTGACAAACACAATAACCGAACTTTAATGCCGCTACGTTACGGTCAATTTCAATTAACTATTTTCTCTTATCAGCGTTATTTTTATTAAGCAATAGAAATGTCAAAGCCTGAATAAATCGTATTAATCCCGGGGAAATTCATGACAATCTACCTGGCGCAGAACCCGGCCTGGTCAAGCTCACTAAAATTTCTGGTATCAAGTGACAAATTAAAACATGTTTAAATTTAATCACAAAGAAATCAATGCAAATATTACATCATCTATATTATTTTCAAAATACCAACATTTATCCAGCAAGATATTAATTAATAAAATTTAGCCTGGCATATTATCGGTCGATGGTATTTTTTTCATGGCCATTCTATTAACAGCATCTCTTTCTGCATCCAAAAACCAACCCCACTTATTGAAATACTGTATCGCCGACCGGATGTGATAAAACAGCAATTTCATACTTTTGTATGAACCCTTGCCGTAATCATGAACAATAGAGACATAAGGGAAATACACCGTCCTCGCAATCTGCCCGATACGTCTTGATAAATCCACGTCTTCGAGATACATAAAAAACCGCTCATCGAACCCACCAATGTCACTCAATATGGCAGCACGTATCAACATAAAACAGCCGGATAATGCTGGCACATCCATCATTTTGTCGTAACCGCTTGCATGCAATTCATATTGGGCAAGCCGTCCACTACGACGATACAAGGCCGGCCAAAACCGTCGCATCAATAGATCGGAGGGACTCGGCAACAGCTTGCATAAATGCTGTTGCCGTCCGTCCGGATAATGCACACCAGGCACGACCAAACCGACAGCCTGATGCTGATCCATATAATCAATCAATGTCGGAATAACATCAGCTGAAAAATGAATATCCGGATTCAGCACCAGATGGTAGATCGCCCCTTTTGTCAGCGCATCCCGGATTGCCACATTATGGGCGGCACCAAAGCCAGGGTTGTCAGGCAGATGGATATAAATTGCACCGAATTGTTGCGCGACCACAGCCAACTGATCGTGCGGAGAGTTGTCAATCAGGTATAGAGAAACATCGATCGATGATGCGGCAACGCACCGCAACACTCGGACAATTTGTGCAGGGGGATTCTGGTAACAGACCACGGAGCAGCTAATGCGCATAACGGAATCTCAATACACCATCCCTATCTTCTTTCTTGAGCGGGCCAAACCATGCAAAGACGAATGCGAATGCGAATGCGAATGCGAATGCGATTCCAATCAAAATAACACGCAGTCAGCCAAAAGCCCGCCTGCGTTGCAGTTAAAACAATGACCGCATCCGTATCAAGAGAGGATGTCACTTGCATCAAAACTTGCCACCCGGGGTTTGCTATTCGGGATCCGTTGTGTTTCATCTACCTGATGTTCATAAGCCGACACCATGCTTTTCAACGATTGTTCGCTGTTTGCGATCATGTCAATGTATTGGGTATTTTGGAAACCCCACAGGGTCGAATGAACTTCTTCGCGATGCCCGACAAAAAATGGAAGCGCCACGACAACTCGAAGATCAGTCTGGGCCTCTAAAAAGCGATCGATAGTATTTGATTCTGCATCTAAATCCTCGGGATCCCATGACGCTAGAATACGCAGCGCTTTTTCAGTGTATATATTAAAAACCGTACTTGTCATTTTGTTAATTGTGACAAAGGTAATACCCTTGAATACCTCGACTGAAAGAATTTTTGCATCAGAGTGTAGTGAGGCAATAACGCCGGCAAATACATCCCATTTACCAGGTCGAGCATCGAGAAACTCATTCACAACAGTCATCTTGGCTTCGAAATCGGAGGGCAATAGAACGTCATCTTCCATGACGTTAAGGCGACTCATGCGCTGCTTAATCGCGTGCTGAGCAATTGCCATGTAACTCAGGCCACACCCCACCCACCCTGGACGACTGCGTATCCCATCGAACACTACGCAGTCTGCCGGTCGCTCCATTTCGAAAACACGTCGGCGTCCAATCGTTTCAGGCAAAGAAAGCGCAACGCGGTCAGCAGAATTTGACAGAGGGGGACTCATGTGACTTACATGCAAAGTCGGAAGAAAGCCCATTGCAATCAAAAAACGGTCGAACATAAATGCAAAGCGCTGCACACTTCGCTCTACAGACCCCGCAATCGTCTCTGCCGGTACAGGATCTTCCAACGCAGTCTTGACCGCATTTAGCATGGCAGGAATCGATCCTTGCTCAAAAAACTGCACGGCACCAACCAGTTCAGGATAATCTTCCTGATCTTGTGCTGACTCAGAAACTACTGGCACGCCTAGTGACAAGCATTCCTGAATGCGCGGCATTTCTAGCAACGCGTTCTCGTAATAATGCAGGTTAATGACTAACCGTGCCTGCTTGATGAGTTCCAGCATATCGCAACCGAAAACCTCGTTCACGACACGCACATCGAAGTGCTGCTTTAATACATTGAGCATCTCTCGCCGGCGAGGAGAACTGTTGCTGTCACCATAAAACAAAATGTCACAGGTTTTCGCAGGCCGGTGTATTGGGTCACCATAGTTCGATGATGCGCCAACAGGAAGGTAATGCACATGAGGGTAAGCAACGCCCTTACCTGCCATGAAATCAATATTTACAAGAGCATATTCCAACACAGCCAATGAATTTTCAAGCATCTCAAGATAAGCATCAGTGAACCAACGCGAGCTTACGGACTGCTCCATCTGAAAAACAATGCGTTTATCCCCAGGAGGAAGTTTCTTAAACATCTGAGGGCATATCATCACGTACCAATCATGGTGAAAGCCTGCTGGTGCTTCAGTCATAATTTCGACATTCCAACCATGATCTCTCAAACGGTCTGCAATAAGGTGTGCAATGAATAGAGTATGCTGTGTAGTCAAGATACCCCAACACGTCTGATCATGAGATTTAGCAGAATTGATTTGAATGCTAGCTATGGCAGTGTCCTGTTTTTCGTGCCCTAATTCGCTTGATCAGACCGTCGAAATCCCCCCGTATTACATAACCAGCCGCATTGCGTGCTTGGCGAATTATTTTTGTAACATTCTTAGCATGCGTTCCAGTGAAGGGCGTAATCGCTGCCTTGAACTCACCTCTCAGCAGCCGGCCAAGAAACCGTAAAGGCTTGGTTAAACGCCAAGAATTGGATGAGACTAAACTCATTATTTTTAAGTCGCGTTCAACCACCGCATGGTTAACATCCACAAGCTGTCTATCGCGTTCAGCTACTGCTTGATTGAGATTCACAAGCTGCCTATCGCGCTCAGCTACTGCTTGATTGAGATTAACAAGATGTTTATCCCGTTCGCTGATTGTTTTTAGCAATTCAACAAGCAAAAGTCTCTCTTGATTTCAAGGCAGAACGCAGTTCGGATTGATGGATTTGGAATGAATAATCGTAACGATTAATCAATAACCCTTTTTTTACCCCCCAGAAATACAGATCATGCGTTTCCACATTAGTTGAAAATGCGTAGCGGTCAAAAATGGCATCTATATCCAAGACGGACCGAATGTCACCTTCTTCGAGATTTTTATAATAGTCAGCCCACTCACCAAATTCTTGGATAAACGGAGCATCCGCTGGCATGGTTCGCCGAGTGCCGTGTTCAGGCCTGCCCGTTGTTGCACACGAAAATATGAACAACCCGCCAGGCTTTATCATACGGACAATATTTTTGATCGTTAAAGGATAGAACTGATCATGTTCAAAACATTCTGTCGAAATAACAACATCCACGCTTTCGTCGGGCAAGCTCAACTCATGGCCCTTGGTCGCCAAATCAACATTCCTTCCTGGCATCAAATCAACACCTAGGTACAGGCAATCATCAAACAGATACTGATTATTACCATTAATATCCAGAGAGCCTAAATCGACTACAAAGCGGTTAGAAAAAAATTGAGGAATAGATTGCTTTATCGACTTACAGAAGTCTACTTGTTGTTGATGTGCCATATATAGTCCAGTTTGTTTTGAGCGTGTGCTAATTATTTATCTACAGTGACAAGCTCAATGCGCCGCATTGGTATTCCAACTAATCCAGTACTGACAGAAGATGATATGGATTTAATGACTATTGCGTCATGCACCCAATGATGCTGGATGTGATCCTGTTGAGTACCGGTAGCAATGGCTGCTGCAATGCTATAGTCGCCAGATGGCAGCAGCGGCATCGCAAATGCGAATTCGGCACTTAAAACACTCCCCGCACAGACTTGAATAGTTTTATCTCGATATGTAATGAAGCTATTATCTCCGAACAATACTTGGCCCAACCTGTCTTTCAAAGAGAAGCCAATAATCGGCTGTTCAATATCCTGAAATGCTACTACTTCAATACGAAGCGAGACCAGCTCACCTCCCACGATATGTGAAATCTGCTTGCCGTCAGAATCTATAATCGTCACTTTTCTTATTTCAGCCCCACGAATACCAAAATCGGCACTAGCTCCAGGAGAAAACTCAAAGACCTCCAAGTCATTACGCAAAGTTGATCGATTTATTTCATCTGTACGGATATCTTTAAGTACGTCTGCGGCGACCGTGCTCTGGTCAATTGTTTTGAGAGCCAAGGGCCTTGTTGTAACAAGTCGCGAATTATCGTTCTCATATCAGGGAAGCTAGGTACGTCTCAGATACATGTTTGGCTGCACCAACAAGCTGAAGCTCACCTTTGCTTAGCCACAGGGCTTTATCGCATAGCCCTATCACTGCACCTGCGTCATGGCTTACAAAAATTAGAGTACCAGTCTCTCTAAAACGTCGAAGAAAACGCATGCATTTCTGGGTAAAAAAAGCATCCCCGACCGCCAATGCTTCGTCAATGACCAGAATTTCGGCATCAACGTGCGCAACGACAGCAAATGCTAAACGCACAAACATCCCACTTGAGTATGTTTTCACTGGCTGATCAATAAAATCACCTATGTCAGCAAACGCAATAATGTCGTCAAATCGCTCATCTATTTCTTTTTTACTCAGGCCCAGCACTGAGGCGTTTAAGTAAACATTTTCACGTCCGGTAAAACCGAAGTTAAATCCCAAACCAGTTCTAGTGCAGCAATCCGCCCATATGTACGAATTGTTCCCCACTAGTAGGGTTTAACGTGCCGCAGATCATTTGTAGCAAAGTAGATTTGCCACTTCCATTTCGACCAACAATACCTAACGTCTCACCCTTGTCAATCTCAAACGACACATCTTGCAGCGCCCAAAATTCACGGAAGTATTGTTTGCGTCCGAGCCAACATCTGCATCAGGCGGTCACGCGGCTTATCATAGATGTGATAGCACTTGCTAAGATTTTCGACTTTGATAGCGATATTAGAGGACATCTGCAAATCCTTTGCGGTTTTCTGGAACCAGGCAAAACCCAACCAAGCAACGAAAGCAGCGGCCGTGGAGTAGACGATGAAAATCATCCAATTGAGTGGTTTACCCCAGAACAACACGTCTCGTGCCTGCTCAATAACTAGCGTAAGAGGATTCAGGAACAAAAAATGACGATATTTTTCCGGCAGTGCCGTTACTGGATAAAAGACAGGTGAAAGGAACATCATTACCGTAGTAAGTAGGCCAATCAATTGCGACACGTCTCGTAGGTAAACCCCAAGCGACGCAAGCGCCCAGGAAAGTCCCATAATGAAAAGTACTAACGGCATGAACACCATAGGTAAAAATAGCACAGTGACATGGGGCAGACCGAACAGAATGACATAGGCAATCAACCATACGCTAAAGCTAATTAGCGCATGAAACAAGGACGACCCTAGTGCGACCCAAGGAAATATTTCAAATGGAAAAACCACTTTTTTAACGTAATTGACGTTAGCAAAGAATCAAGCTTGGAGCACGATTAATACATTCGAAAACAGATTGAACACGATCAACCCCGCAAACAGCACCAAAGCAAACTCGGTCTTTGAATCACTACCCGCATTCCAGCGCGCCTTGAAGACAACGCTGAACACAAAGGTATAAACGATTAACATGAATACTGGATTGAAGAAAGACCACAAAATACCCATGAAGGAACCGCGATAGCGCGCCGATGACTTCTCGTTTAACAAGCGCTGTGATGAGACTGCGATTGCGCAAAAAACTGGCGACAGCTTCCCGTGGGGATGTGTTGAAATTTTGCATCAGGGTATAGCCTCACCAATTGCAGATTCTTGATAACCGTTCGGATTTTTTTGCTGCCAATACCAATGATTAACGCACATTGTTTCAATGGTGCGCTCTGCACGCCAGTCAAGTAAATTTGCAGCAAGTGTTGGATCAGAATAACAAGTGGCGACATCACCGGCTCTACGCGGGGCCAAGGTGAAAGGCACAGGCTTACCGCTAGCAGTCTCAAAGGCCCGTATGACATCCAACACACTGTACCCACGACCAGTACCAAGATTCACTGCAAAACATTGGGGTGAGGATAGTTGCTCCAATGCTTTCAAGTGGCCGCGTGCTAGGTCAACTACGTGAATATAGTCACGCACGCCAGTGCCATCGGGCGTTGGGTAATCGCTTCCCCATACCTTGAGCTGCTCTCTTCGTCCAACGGCTACTTGAGCAATGAACGGCATCAGATTGCTGGGGGTACCTTGTGGGTCTTCGCCGATCAAACCGCTTTCATGCGCACCCACTGGATTAAAGTAACGAAGGATTCCAATGCGCCAATCGGGTGCTGCACGAAAATGATCACGCAGAATTTCCTCGACCATCAGTTTGGTTCGCCCGTAGGGATTGGTTGCTGAAAGAGGATGGTCTTCGGTTAGCGGTACCCGCTGTGGATCACCATAGACGGTGGCTGAAGAACTGAATACCAGTGTTTTTACACCCGCGGCTTGCATCGCCGTAATCAGGCGATGGGTTCCAATCACATTATTGTCGTAGTAATCCAGAGGATTTTCAACTGATTCCCCTACAGCTTTTAGCCCAGCAAAATGAATCACAGCCTGGCACGCATGATGTTGCAAAGTCTCTTCCAAGGCATCCTGATCGCGGATATCACCATGCACAAGCGTCAGTTTTTTCCCCGTAATTTTCTCGATTCGGTTTATCGGATTCCGGGTGACTATTGGAGAAATTATCAAAGACTACAACCTGATACCCCGCATTTAATAACTCAACACAGGTGTGGGAGCCGATATATCCGGCGCCTCCAGTTACAAGGATGCTACTCATTCAAATACCTCTACGTTCTGTAATAATGTCCCGAACTGATTGTTGACAGAAAGTTAGGGAAATGTGTTCAAGGGCTATTGGGTACCAATGGCCCGGTCTTACCAGATGATACATTGCTCGTTAGGCTGCGCGTAGCAATCAATAGTTTTATAGAAAAATTCGGCAACATTGGAAAACAAAAATCCATAAGCGAAGCTTTCAGACACCCATAACTGGCGCTTGCTCTCTGCCATAAGACTTCCTCCAACCCATCGCCCAAAGGTACAGGCTATGCTGCATGCGGATTCATACTTTATCCATGAGGCAATTTCTTGAAGGCAGGATGCTAATGCATTTTCCCAATCAGGGAGCTGACAAAATTCATTTATCAACTTCTCGCATGACATTGCTGAATATGTCGGCCGTTTCGCCGGCAACGGATAATCCTGCGTCGCAATCGGTGTGAGAACCGGCTTCTTGGAATAGTTGCATTTTCCAGTATCGCTTGCGTGAATCCATACCACGTGGTCTGCCCTTGCGCAGTCAGGTGATAAATCCCCGACCGTTCCTGCCACCAGTCTTGCGCATGTTGCGCGCCTTTGGCTTGCGCGACGATGTGGGCGGTGGTGTCGGCGATGGTGCGGCACCAGGTGGGTGCACCGTGCTGGTCGGCGACGATGCGCAGTTCATCGCGCTCTTGCGCCAGGCGCAACATCGTCAGCAGGAAGTTCTTGCCGCGCATGCCGTACACCCAACTGGTGCGCAGGATCAGGTGCGGGATGCCTGCGGCCTGGATCGCTTGCTCGCCTGCCAGTTTGGTCGCGCCATAGACGTTGATCGGACAGGTTGGGTCGGTCTCGACGTAGGGCGTGGTCTTGCTGCCGTCGAACACGTAGTCGGTGCTGTAGTGGATCATCGCTGCACCGAGCTTTTTGGCTTCTTCTGCCATCACGCCGGGTGCTTCGCCGTTGATGCGCATCGCGAGTTCCGGTTCGCTTTCGGCCTTGTCCACCGCGGTGTAGGCGGCCGGGTTGATGATCAGGTCGGGCTTGATTGCGCGGATCACGTCGCGCACCTGGTCCAGGTTGGCGAGGTCCATCTGGCTGCGGTCGAGGGCGATGATTTCGCCCAGGCCTTGCAGGCTGCGCTCCAGTTCATAGCCGACCTGGCCGGTTTTTCCGGTGAGGAGGATCTTCATGCGAATACCTCGGCATTGGCCAGCAACTGCCCGACTTTATCCTTGCCGGACAGCAGCGGTTGCGCGTCCGTCGGCCATTCGATGCCGATCGCAGGATCATTCCACAGGATGCTGCGCTCAAATTCCGGCGCCCAGTAGTCGGTGGTTTTGTACAGGAATTCTGCCGATTCGCTGGTGACGACGAAACCGTGCGCAAAGCCTTCCGGTATCCATAACTGGCGCTTGTTGTCGGCGGAGAGCGTCACGCCGACCCAGTGGCCGAAGGTGGGCGAGCTTTTGCGGATATCGACGGCGACATCGAACACTTCGCCGGCGATCACGCGCACCAGCTTGCCTTGCGCTTGCCGGATCTGGTAGTGCAGGCCGCGCAGCACATTTTTGGCGGATTTGGAGTGGTTGTCCTGCACGAAATTGGCCTTGACGCCGGTCAGTTCAGTGAAGCGGCGCTCATTGAAGCTCTCGTAAAAGAATCCGCGCTCGTCGCCGAAGACTTTGGGTTCGATGATGAGGAGGTCCGGTATCGCGGTGGTCTGGATTTGCATGGTGTTTATCTGGTTGGTACTTTGGCAAACAAGGGGCCTCTTTGTGTAAAAGCGGACATATTCCGTCCTTACATACCGCTTCATATACAGGGGCATGTATTTTTAAACGGCCTTATTATGTATGCGGGAAAGTATCATTTTTACATGATACTCCCCATATTTCACTACATGGTTTGCAGCCTCAGAATATCTTGTCGTGAGCAAGCGCAGCAGGTACTGGCCGTAGCCGTTCTTTTTCAGCGGTTGCGCCAGGCTTTCGAGCTTGGCGGCGTCGATATAGCCTTTGCGGTAGGCGATTTCTTCCGGGCAGGCGACTTTCAGGCCCTGGCGGTTCTCGATGGTGGCGATGAACTGGCCTGCTTCCAGCAACGATTCATGGGTGCCGGTGTCGAGCCAGGCCATGCCGCGCCCCATCAATTCGACAGTGAGCTGGTTGCGCTCCAGGTAGACCCGGTTGACGTCGGTGATTTCGAGTTCGCCGCGGGCCGATGGCTTGATGTGGGCGGCGATGTCGCACACCTGGCTGTCGTAGAAATACAGGCCGGTCACCGCGTAATTGGATTTTGGCTGGGCCGGTTTCTCTTCGATGCTGACCGCGCGGCGATTGGCGTCGAACTCGACCACGCCGTAGCGTTCCGGGTCGTGCACATGGTAGGCGAACACCGTCGAACCGCTGGTGCGCTCGGACGCGGCGCGCAGTTGCGTCTCGAAATCGTGACCGTAATAGATGTTGTCGCCCAGGATCAGCGCCGAAGGGTGGTTGCCGACGAATTCGCGCCCGATGATGAACGCTTGCGCCAGGCCGTCCGGCGTCGGTTGCACCGCATAGCTGAGCTTGATGCCCCATTGGCTGCCGTCGCCCAGCAACTCCTGAAAGCGCGGCGTGTCTTGCGGGGTCGAGATGATCAGGATGTCGCGTATGCCCGCCAGCATCAGCGTGGTGAGCGGGTAATAGATCATCGGCTTGTCGTACACCGGCAATAACTGCTTGGAAACGGACATCGTGACCGGATACAGACGGGTGCCGGAGCCGCCGGCCAGGATGATGCCTTTGCGTTGAAGTGTCATATTTATGGGTCATGTCTAAAAATTGCTGCTGTTCATATGCGCGAAACCATGGTCTGTAGGATGGGTGGAACCCATCGCATTTAATGGTCGATCATGATGGGTTTCACCCATCCTACGCGCTGCATTAACCGTACTGCTTTTCCACCCATTTCAGGTAATCGCCGGACTGCACGTCGCGCACCCATTCCTGGTTGTCCAGATACCACTGCACCGTCTTTCTGATGCCGGTCTCGAAGGTTTCGGCCGGGGTCCAGCCCAGTTCGCGTTCGATCTTGCGGGCATCGATCGCATAGCGGCGGTCGTGGCCGGGGCGGTCGGTGACGTAGGTGATCTGCTCGCGATAGCTGCCGCTGGCTTTGGGGTCGAGCTGGTCGAGGATGTCGCACAGCGTATGCACCACGTCCAGATTGGCTTTCTCGTTCCAGCCGCCGACGTTATAGACTTCGCCCAGGCGGCCGGCCGCCAGTACCCGGCGGATCGCCGCGCAATGGTCGCCGACATACAGCCAGTCGCGCACTTGCTGGCCGTCGCCGTAGATCGGCAACGCTTTGCCGGCGCGGGCGTTGGTGATGATCAGCGGGATCAGCTTTTCCGGGAAGTGGTACGGGCCGTAGTTGTTGGAGCAATTGGTGGTCAGCACCGGCAGGCCGTAGGTGTGGTGATAGGCGCGCACCAGATGGTCGGAAGCGGCTTTCGAGGCCGAATACGGGCTGTTGGGCGCGTAGGCGGTGGTTTCGGTGAACGGCGCATCGTCCGGGCCGAGCGTGCCGTACACCTCGTCGGTGGAAACGTGCAGGAAGCGGAACGCGGCCTTGTCCGCCTCGGGCAGGCCGGACCAGTAGGCGCGGGTCGCTTCCAGCAGGCCGAAAGTGCCGTTGACGTTGGTTTCGATGAATGCGGCAGGGCCGTGGATCGAGCGGTCGACATGGCTTTCTGCGGCGAAATGCACGATCGCGCGCGGCCGGTGTTCGGCCAGCAGTTTTGCGACGTGGGCGGTATCGCCGATATCGCCCTGCACGAAGATGTGGCGCGGATCCTGATTCAGGCTGGCGAGATTATTCAGGTTGCCGGCATAGGTGAGTTTGTCGTAATTGATGACAGGCTCATCGCTCTGCGCCAGCCAGTCCAGTACGAAGTTCGATCCGATAAAGCCGGCGCCGCCAGTGACTAAAATCATTCGATTATCCTTAATGCCATAATATTATTTTGCAGCGCGTCATTTTAAATGAATCTGCACTAACACAGTGAGGAAATGCCCAAAATACAGGCAATACACTGGAATTGAATATCATTAATATGTAACAAATCGTGAATATCTCTGGTGCAATTGTTGCAATCAGAGACAGCATTCACAGCATATATTTACGTATTAAAAGTGTTTCCACATTATCCTCAGCTTTTATCCGTAGTTAATAATTTCAACGAATGCCTTATGA
>CAWIOX010000009.1:0-20392 GCA_963837775.1 uncultured beta proteobacterium
GCTTTGTAACGCCTCCCTAACGGTTTCGGCGCTCTTTTAGTTCCTTCAAAATCTCGCTGCTGCGCTGCTCTGATAAGCGCTGCGGGGCCGCCGCTTCAGCGCGATTGCGCCCGCTGTCGCGCTCCCCGGCTCTGGGTTCTTGATGGCGCCGGGGTTCTGCACCTTGCAATCCATCACGCCTATCCCGGATTCCATCGCGCCGGATTCCGGGACGATCACCACGGAATCCATCGCCATCACGGAACCCATGATGGCGATCACGATCTGCCTCGAACCGAAGGCCGAAGGAGGTTGACGGCGCCACATAATACGGCGCGTCTGAATAGACCGGCTGGCCATACGGGTAATACGGGTACGCGTCGCCGGCAAAAGTGCCGCCGTTCGGGTCAAACGGCTCATAGACCGCGCATCCCCCAACAGCGGATGCGACCAGTAGCGAAAATGTCAGGCGTTTCGCTGCGCTGCTCATAGACCAGTTCATGACCATCTTCCATAGGCGGACTCATGATTCGTTAGATGAACCGCAGTTCCAGCGGTTCTGCGAATTTACACGCTGTTACAGTATCGGCGCGGTGACCAGAGGCGTTTGATCGCAATCATGGGAGCCACGGTTTGCTGCTGTTTCCAGTCATGAAACCGTGCTCTGAAGCTCCGTCATATGCGGCCCTTACTGCGTCCCCTTTGCCTTGTCCGCCTGACGCTGGTAGTCGTCGTAAGGCCGGTTGGCCTGCGCGATGCAGCGCTGCCGGTCCTGCATCGCATTGAGCTTGTCGCATTCCTGGCGCTGCATGTCCTGGCCGGTGGCGTAGAGCTGCTGCGAAGAACAGGCGGCGAGGGTCAGGCTGGCTGCTGCCAGTAACAATGGAAAAATGCGCAAGATGGACTCCGGTCTGATCGTCGAAATTGGTGGGCGAGCTTGGACTGCGCCGCCATTCCAGGCGGCAACTGACGGGATTGTAAGCCGGATGCTGGCGGTTTTGACAAGAATCTGAAGGCCGGAGCTGCAGCGTGACGCTGCTCGCGCTCGCTTGACAGCCTTGTGCTGCCTGTAAATATGCAAAAAACAGGGGGTATGCGGTTAAATACAGTGCCTGCCGCAGGTATTCATTGGCGTTTTAAAAATACCATGGGCAGTATGTTTTTACGCTGGACAGCGCCGCACAGCCCGGGGCGGGCTGTTGCGGGCGGCTGTTGGGCTGTGCATGCTGCACTGTGGCCGCTTGCGGCGCGGCCTATTGTTGCTTGACGATCACCGGATGGATGGTGAACACGGTGGCGCTGCGCGGATCGGCGACGACCCGCACCCAGTGGATCGCGGGGCTGCCGAAAGTTTGCAGGCGGGTCAGGTTCGCCAGCAGCCTGGTCGGGCTGTAGAGCGGCTTGTCGACCTTGTAGAAGTGGGTGTCGCCATGCACCAGCAGCACCTGGCCCGCATACTGTTCGGTCTCGGCCACCAGCTGGCCGATGAAGTTGCGGTAGCCGCTGAACTTGGGCTCAAGGCTTTCGTCGAGCTCTTCGGTTTCCGGCAGGTCAAAGCCGACGTCGGCCTGGATCACCAGCACGATGCCGGCGGCCTTTTGCTGTTTGGCCAGCTTGAATGCCTGTTGCATCCAGCTCACGTTGGCGGCGTCGCGTTCCAGGTATTCGGCGTTGTCGGCGGCGCACTGCTCGGGCGTGCGCGCGCTCTTCTTGCTGCAGTCTTTATCGTCGAGCACCCGGTTGTTATTGCTGCCCGGTACGTTCAGGCCGGCAAACACGATGCCGCGGTGGCTGAAGCGGATGTTCTCGACGAATTTCTCGCCCGCTTGGCCCTGATGCGTGAGCGCCATCTGCTTCTGGCCGAGGCTGTGCATGCTCGGATACATCACCTTGCGGATATGCGCCAGACGTTCCAGGTTGTCGTAGCCGCCGTTATTGCTGCGGTGGCAGTCGGTCCATTCGTTGTCGCCGGGGATGTAGACCACCGGTTTCTTCATCTGGCCGAACATCTGCAGCGCATCGCTGTAGATGTCGTCGCTGCATTTGGAGCTGCCGTCCTTGATGTCGCCGTCGTACAGCGAAAAGGCGATGTCGGAGCGGTTGATGCTGTCGAGCAGCGCCGGTATCTTCGGCGTGTCGCCAGCCTTCTGGTACGGCATGTCGCCCCACAGGCCGAAGGAAAAAGGCTGCGCCTGCGCAGCGTGCAGGCTGAAGGCAAGGGCGGTGGCGGCGGCAAGGCGTGCAAGCATGGCGGGTTCTCTTTCGACAAAATTGCCAACATAAACGCCGCCGATGACGCGCTGATGACATCGGGCAGCGGCGCGGCCGGCTGGCGGAATTTTTATCCGGTGCTGCGCTGGAACAAGCCGTGGGCGTTAAAAAAGGCGCCGATCGGCGCCTTTTTCGTTGAATCTACTGCCGCTTAGAACTTGTGCGACATGCCCACCTGATAGGCATTCACGCCGACCACCTGTTCGCGGCCGATGTAGGCATACAGGTCGGTGCGTTTGGACAGATGGTAGTCGTAGCCGAGGCCGAATTCCTTGGTCATGTCTTTCACGTCGTTTTTCAGCTTGCCGTAGACGATCTTGGCATCGCCGCCGCCGACCGTGTAGTTCAAGCCCAGCAGGTATCCCTTGTTCTTGCCGTCAGTGGTGGCCGATGCGGCAGTTTTCGGGTCGCCGCTGACATACGCTGCGGTCACTTTGGCCGGGCCGAACTGATAGCCGCCGCCGATCACGTACATATGCGGCTTGATCGTGGAGACGGCCGCCTGCGCCGGCTTTTCGTAGCCGGCGTGCAGGCTGATCGGGCCGTTGTCGTAAGTGGCCAGGAATTGATAGCCGGCATCGGCGCCGGACACTTCGCTCAGCGCATATTGGGCATTGAGCTTGAAGCCGCTGAAGTTCGGGCTGTTGTAGGTGATCGCATTGCTGACGCGGGATTTGGAAACCCCGGCGCGCATGATCAGCGTCGTATTGTCGCCGATCACGCCGTCATTGGCGAAAGGATCGGCACGGTCGACTGCGCCGTCGATCAAGCCTTTGGTGCGGCCCAATTTGACCAGGCCGAAGCCGCCGGCCAGGCCGACGTTGGCCTGGCGATCGAACAGGCCGGCGCCGGTTTCGCCGGTATCGGCCTTGATTTCCGATTCCAGCTGGAACACCGCGGACAGGCCGTTGCCCAGATCTTCCGAGCCCTTGAACCCGAGGCGCGAAGTGTGGTTATTGCGTTCTTTCAGGGTGTCGCCATTCGGGTTGGCAATGCTGGCGGCACCGCTGGTTTTTGCCAGGCCCAGGTCGATTTGACCATAGACGGTGACGTTGGTCTGGGCTTGGGCGGAAGCGGCAAATGCGGCCATGACGATCAGGGCGAGAGAAAGTTTTTTCATTTTTTCAGGGATGTGAGTGGTAACGGCGTCAGATACGCTTGATCCAACTGCCGGCATCATGCCGTCCAAATATGAAATAGTGATGACAACAGGCATCTATCGACGGATCGCAGCCGCAGTCCGCGGCATGCCGGGCGGCAAGCCTGCAGGGGCCGTCAGTGCTGCGGCCGGCAGTTCACGCCAGCAGCGCGCGCAGCAGGCCGGCGCCGGCGGCCGACAGCGACCAGCCCAGCGCGCCGCAGTTGAGGATGACGGTCAGCCAGAACGTGAGCTGGAACGACGGCTTGCCGGATTTGTGGCGCAGCAGCCTTTGCGCGGCGAGCGCGCCCGGCCAGCCGCCGAGCAGCGCCAGCAGGTGCAGCGTGCTTTCCCGGGTGCGCCATTGATCGCGCTGCGCGGCCGACTTGTCGAGTGCATAGGCGACGAATGCGATGCTGCTTGCCAGCAGATACAGCCCGAGCACCGCCAGCGGCAAGCGGCCGGCGATGGCCAGAGCCGCGACCATGGCCGGGAACGCAAGCGCCAGGATCAGGGCGGCATGGCTGCGCCCGGCGGCCGCTGGCACGCGCTCGGCAGCGAATGCGACATGCACCGCCTGCGCCCGGCCGCTGGCGTCGGTCTTGCGTTCATAGGTCACGCTGTCGTTGTCGGCCGGCCTTCTGTGGCGCCGGGTAAACGACTTGATGTGGACGAAGATCGGCTGGCCGCCGCCGTTCGGGCTGATGAAGCCGAAACCTTGTTCATCTTTCCAGCGGCTTATCTTTCCCTGGTAGCGCATGCCGGCCTTTCGTGCGGGGTGGGTGGACGATGCCACAATTCCTGGCGGCAACTATTGGGATTGTAAGCGAGATGGCGGCAGTTTCGACAGCGAGATGCGGGCGGAACCAGGGCGATTGCATGAAGTTACTATGCGGTCCACGAAAAACACGAAAAGCACGAAAGAGTCAAAAACACAGAAAATCTCTTGCTTGGAAAGCTTCAGAAGAGAGACAAATAGTGTTTGTTTCGTGTCTTTCGTGTTTTTCGTGGACGATATGCAGTGTTGCTTGCTCAACGCTAGCCTTCATGCAATCGCCCTGCGGGCGGAACCCCTGCCTGTGCGGCTACTGTTGCGCCAGCGCGACCGACGCGCACAGAACCCACGGCACAGCGGCGCTCTTGAATATCAGGGAGTATGCCGATAAACACATGGTTTGCCGCAGGTATTCATTGGCTTTCAAAAAATACCATGCCCAGTATATTGAGCGGCCAAAAAGCATCGGAAGGGCGCTGCACGGGCGTTTTTACGCAACCGTGCAGCCCTTTCCGGCTGGTTCTACACCGACGGCTTGATGTTCTGGTTGTGCCGGAACAGGTTCTGCGGGTCGTAGCGGTTCTTCGCCTGCACCAGCCGCTGGTAGTTGGGGCCGTAGGCGGCGGCGATGCGGCCGCCCTCGTCTTCGGTGAGGAAGTTGACGTACACGCTGCCGCTGGCGTACGGTGCGGCCGCGTCGAAGAATTCGCGCGCCCACGCGATGCAGGTCTTATCCTCGGCCGGATTGTCCCAGCGGGTATGCACGTTCATCACGTACAGCGCATCGCGGTTCGCATAGGCGGTGGCGTCGGGTGCCGGGCGGCAGGTCTGGCCGCCGATCAGGCCCAGGAAGATTTCGCACTGCGGCCCGGGCAGCTTGCCGGCGTAGCGGATCACGGTGTCGATCGCGGCATCGTTGAGCGCGGAAAAATTATGCGATTTCCAGTAGTTGCGTGCGCCCGGCGCCAGCAGCGGGTCGAAGGTTTTTTGCCAGGCGCTGTAGGGCTGGACCCCGCTGTGCTGGCCGCAGGGCTGGCCGAAGCTGCGCAGCGCTGCGATCGCGCGCTGGCCGTCTGTGATGTCGCCGACATAGCACAGCGCGAGGATCACGACGTCCTTGCCGTGCATTTCCGGCGCCAGGAACGGCAGCGGCGGCGCCTTGCGCAGCACTGCCCAGACGCTCAATTCTTCCGGCATGGTTTCGACGAAATCGCGGTAGCGGGTCAGCACCTGCTTGGCCTGCTCGAACGGGAACACCAGCAGCCCGGTCAGCACTTCGGGGCCGACCGGATGCAGCGCGAACTCGAACAGCGTGACCACGCCGAAGTTGCCGCCGCCGCCGCGGATCGCCCAGAACAGCTCCGGATGCTTGTGCGCGCTGACCCACAGCCGCTGGCCGTCGGCGGTGACGACCTCGGCCGCGACCAGATTGTCGACCGACATCCCGTGCTTGCGGGACAGCCAGCCGAAGCCGCCGCCCAGCGTCAGGCCGGCCACGCCGGTGGTCGAGTTGATGCCCAGCGGCGTGGCCAGCCCGAATGCCTGCGCCTCATGGTCGAAATCGCCCAGCGTGGCGCCGGCTTCCACATAGCCGATACGCGCCTCGGGGTCGATCCAGGCCGATTTCATCAGCGACATGTCGAGCATCAGCCCGCCGTCGCACACCGCATTGCCGGCGATATTGTGGCCGCCGCCGCGCACCGCCAGCAGCAGCTCTTGCTCGCGCGCAAAGTTGACTGAGGCCATCACGTCGGCCACGCCGGCGCAGCGCACGATCAGCGCCGGGCGGCGGTCGATCATCGCGTTCCAGATGCTGCGCGCCTGGTCATAGCCGGGATCGTCCGGCAGCAGCAGCGGCCCGCGCAGCGTCGATCGGAACGTCTCGATCAGGTCCTGGTCCAAGCTCGTCATGATGCACCTCCGCAAGATGGGGTTTCAATTTGCTCCGGAATTCGTTGCGCGGCATGCGCGGCGCTCTCATTCATCATGGTCAGCGTTTCTGCGATGCGTTTGATCTGTCGCAAGACCGTGTTGGCTGTCGTGATAATGGGGTGGCCGTGCGGAAAATGAGGCGCACACTACACTGCAAGCGCCAGCGCGCTTGCATGAAGTCACTGCGTGGTCCACGAAAGTCACGAAAAGCACGAACGAGTCAAAAAATAAAGAAAAGAGGCACGCAGTGTTTTTTTCGTGTCGTTCGTGCTTTTCGTGGACGATATGCAGTGTTGCTTGTTCACCAAGAGCCTGTGTGCAATCGCCGCTGCAAACAGGCAAACCCTTGATTTGACGTATAATTTCGCCTGAACTACAGCGCCGATTTGAGAATCAACTTGCGGGCGCAGCGGAGTGCGGCCAGCCGACTCCACGCTAAATACAGCTAAAGTGGACCATAACCCGACCCGCTTTAATCAAGCCAGTCGGGTTTTTTTATTTGAAGAAGACACACATGACACGCGACGCGATCTGCCCTACCGAAGTAATCCTGCGCGACTTGCTCGCCAAACGCATCCTGATCCTGGACGGTGCGATGGGCACGATGATCCAGCAGTACAAGCTGAGCGAGCAGGATTACCGCGGCGGGCCGGACGGGCGCTTCGCCGATTTCGCCGCGCCAGCCGTCGAGCTGGCACGCGTGAACTGTTCGTCAAGGGCAACAACGAGCTGCTGTCGCTGACCCAGCCGCAGATCATTTCCGAAATCCACGAGCAGTACCTGGCCGCCGGCGCCGACCTGATCGAGACCAATACCTTCGGCGCGACCACGGTGGCGCAGGACGATTACCACATGGCGCATCTGGCCTACGAGATGAATCTGCAGTCGGCCAAACTGGCGCGCGCCGCGTGCGACAAGTATTCCAGTGCCGACAAGCCGCGCTTCGTCGCCGGCGCGCTGGGGCCGACCCCGAAGACCGCATCGATCTCGCCCGACGTGAACGATCCGGCCGCGCGCAACGTGACCTTCGACCAGCTGGTGGCCGCGTATCTGGAACAGACCCGGGCGCTGGTCGAGGGCGGCGCCGACGTGCTGCTGGTCGAAACCATTTTCGATACGCTGAACTGCAAGGCCGCGCTGTTCGCGATCGACACTTTCTTCGAGGAATGCGGCAAGCGCCTGCCGATCATGATTTCCGGCACCGTCACCGATGCGTCGGGCCGCATCCTGTCGGGCCAGACCGTGCCGGCCTTCTGGAATTCGGTGCGCCACGCCAGGCCGCTGACGGTCGGGCTGAACTGCGCGCTGGGCGCGGCGCTGATGCGCCCGTATGCGGAAGAACTGTCGACCATCGCCGACACCTTCGTCTGCATCTATCCGAACGCCGGCCTGCCGAATCCGATGAGCGACACCGGCTTCGACGAGCTGCCGGCCGACACCTCGTCGCTGCTGAAGGACTTCGCCGAGAGCGGCTTCATCAACATCGCCGGCGGCTGCTGCGGCACCACGCCGGCCCACATCAGGGCGATCGCCGAGGTGGTCAAGGACATTGCGCCGCGCCGGATTCCGGCATCCAGCCATGCGATGCGGCTGGCCGGGCTGGAGCCGTTCGTGGTCGATGACGACTCGCTGTTCGTGAACGTCGGCGAGCGCACCAACGTCACCGGCTCGAAGGCGTTCGCGCGGATGATCCTGAACGAGCAGTACGACGAGGCGCTGGCCGTCGCCCGCCAGCAGGTCGAGAACGGCGCGCAGATCATCGACATCAACATGGATGAGGCGATGCTCGATTCGGTCGCCGCGATGACGCGCTTTTTGAACCTGATCGCGTCCGAACCCGACATCGCGCGGGTGCCGATCATGATCGACTCCAGCAAATGGTCGGTGATCGAAGCCGGCCTGAAATGCGTGCAGGGCAAGTCGGTGGTGAACTCGATCTCGATGAAGGAAGGCGAGGCCGAATTCCTGCGCCAGGCCACGCTGTGCCGGCGCTACGGCGCGGCGGTGATCGTGATGGCCTTCGATGAAAAAGGCCAGGCCGACACCTACGAGCGCAAGACCGAAATCTGCAAGCGCGCCTACGATCTGCTGGTCGGCACGGTCGGCTTCCCGCCGGAAGACATCATCTTCGATCCGAACATCTTCGCGATTGCGACCGGCATCGAGGAGCACAACAATTACGCGGTCGATTTCATCAACGCGACGCGCTGGATCCACGACAACCTGCCGCACGCGAAGATTTCCGGCGGGGTGTCGAACGTCAGCTTCAGCTTCCGCGGCAACGATCCGGCGCGCGAGGCGATCCACACCGTATTCCTGTATCACGCGATCCAGGCCGGCATGACGATGGGCATCGTCAACGCCGGCATGGTCGGCGTGTACGACAACATCCCGGCCGAACTGCGCGAGCGGGTCGAGGACGTGGTGCTGAACCGGCGCGAAGACGCGACCGAACGCATGATCGAGATCGCCGGCTCCTTGAAGGCCGACGGCAAGAAGGAAGAAGTCACGCTCGAATGGCGCAACGACACCGTGCAAAAGCGCCTGTCGCATGCGCTGGTGTACGGCATCACGCAGTGGATCGTCGAGGATACCGAAGAAGCGCGCCAGGAATTGCTGGCCAACGGCGGGCGTCCGATCCACGTGATCGAAGGGCCGCTGATGGACGGCATGAACATCGTCGGCGACCTGTTCGGCCAGGGCAAGATGTTCCTGCCGCAGGTGGTGAAGTCGGCGCGCGTGATGAAGCAGGCGGTCGCGCATCTGGTGCCGTACATCGAGGAAGAAAAGAAGCTGCTGGGCGACAACAAGCCGAAAGGCAAGATCGTGATCGCCACCGTGAAAGGCGACGTGCACGACATCGGCAAGAACATCGTGTCGGTGGTGTTGCAATGCAATAACTTCGAAGTGGTGAACATGGGCGTGATGGTGCCGTGTTCCGAAATCCTGGCCAAGGCCAAGGCCGAAGGCGCCGACATCATCGGCCTCAGTGGCCTGATCACGCCGTCGCTGGAAGAGATGGCGCACGTCGCGAAGGAAATGCAGCGCGACCCGCATTTCCGCATGCTGAAGATTCCGCTCTTGATCGGCGGCGCGACCACCAGCCGCGCCCATACCGCAGTCAAGATCGCGCACAACTACGACGGCCCGGTGGTGTATGTGCCGGACGCGTCGCGCGCGGTGTCGGTCGCGCAATCGCTGCTGACGCCGGAACAGCGCGAGCAATACATCGCCGATATCGCCACCGATTACGAGCGCATCCGCCATCAGCACGCGAACAAGAAGGCGCTGCCGATGCTGACGCTGGCGCAGGCCCGCGGCAACAAGATGCAGCTGTCGTTCGAGGGTAAAAATGCGCCGGTGAAGCCGAAATTCATCGGCCGCCGCGTGTTCCGCAACGTCGACCTGGCCACCATCGCGCAGTACATCGACTGGGGCCCGTTCTTCCAGACCTGGGATCTGGCCGGTCCGTATCCGGCGATCCTGAAAGATGAAGTGGTCGGCGAAGCGGCGAGCAAGGTGTTTGCCGAAGGGCAGGCGATGCTGAAGAAAGTGATCGAAGGCCGCTGGCTTTCCGCCTGCGGCGTGATCGCGCTGCTGCCGGCCAACAGCATCAACGACGACGACATCGAGATCTACACCGACGACACCCGCACTGAAGTCGCGTTCACCTATTACGGGTTGCGCCAGCAGGGCGTGAAACCGGTGATCGACGGCGTCGCCCGTCCGAACCAGTGCCTGGCCGATTTCATCGCGCCGAAAGCGTCCGGCGTCCATGATTACATCGGCATGTTCGCGGTCACCGCCGGCATCGGCATCGAGAAGTACGAAAAGCGCTTTGAAGATGCGCACGACGATTACAGCAGCATCATGCTCAAGTCGCTGGCCGACCGCCTGGCCGAGGCGCTGGCCGAACACATGCACCAGCGCGTGCGCACCGACCTGTGGGGCTATGCGTCGGGCGAACATCTGGACAACGACGACATGATCCGCGAAGCGTACCAGGGCATCCGTCCGGCCCCCGGCTATCCGGCCTGTCCGGAGCACACGGTCAAGGCCGATGTGTTCAGGGTGCTGCAATGCGAGGAGATCGGCATGCAGCTGACCGAATCGTTCGCGATGTTCCCCGGTGCCGCGGTATCGGGCTTCTATCTCGCGCATCCGGAATCGAAATACTTCAGCGTCGGCAAGATCGGCGAGGATCAGCTGAACGACATGGCGGCGCGCCGCGGCGCCAGCAGGGACGAGGTCGAGCGCTGGCTGGCGCCCAATCTGTAATGCGTAGTGCAGGCCTGTGTGTCTGCACTATTACCCAAATCAACAGGGCGATTGCAAGAAGGCTAGTGTTGAGCAACCTTTACTGCATATTGTCCACGAAAAGCACGAAAAACACGAAAAACACGAAAAACACGAAAACACGAAAACACACCGAAACACGCCGTCTCTTTTGACTCTTTCGTGCTTTTCGTGTCTTTCGTGGACCGAGTAGTTGCTTCATGCAATCGCCCTATCCAAATCAAACGGGTGTCTTTTTAAGCTTGTTGCAGTCGGGTATCATGCCCGGCTGCACATTCAGAAAATATCCAGCCACGACATGACAAGTTTTGACGATATCAAGCTGCAAGTCGGCACCCGTTTGCAGATCATGCTCAAGCGCGGTTCGCGCCAGTTGATTTATTACACCACGCTGATCGGCTATGTGAGCGGCGAATACCTGCTGATGAAAATCCCGTTCGAGCACGGGCTGTCGGTGCCGATGCAGAGCGGCGAACGGGTCACCTTGCGGGTATTTTCCGGGATGAACGTGTTTACCTTCGTCTGCAACGTGGAATCGGTTTCCCTTAACCCGCGCTTCTACATGCATCTGACTTTTCCCGCGGAAATCAAGGCCACCGCATTGCGCAAGGCGGTCCGGGTCAGGGTCGATCTGCCGGTGCAGATCAAGGGCACAGCGCAGTGCGGCAGCATCACCGATATCAGCGTCGACGGCGCACAGATCACTGCCGACAGCGCACTGGGTGAAGTTGACGCGAAGCTTGCGCTGTCATTCACGTTTCAGATCAAACCGACCAATCAGGACGTGCAGCTCGAAACCATGCCACCATCCGCAGCCTGCGCGAGTTGCCGGCTGCCAAAAAGGATGCGCCGGCGCGCTTCTCGCACGGCGTGTCGTTCGATGACATCGATCCGACCAACCAGGTGATGCTGCAAAACCTGGTCTACGAATCCTTGTTGGGCGGGCAGTCCAAGTCGGAATGATGATCCTAGAATCCTCAGTTGACCGCTCGACAGCATCAATAAATGCCTGATTTGGTTAAGGGTTTTCATGTTTAAACGGTTCACCATTTGGGTGAGAACGCTACAGCGTCGATTGCACACTTTTCCGGCTCCCTGGCTTCGTTGCTCCTCCTAGCAGAATGCAGTCTGCATCGGTGCAGCAGGGGTTTCGTGGGGCATTGCCCCACGCCTGCGTAACGGTTTGTCCCTGCAAGGACAAACTCCTACCCTATAGGGTTACGGGCGTCTCGCCTTGCCAGGAAACCGGAAAAATGCACACTCGGCGCTGTCCAACTGAGGATTCTAGGATGATCCGCGTATTTCTGTAGCATTTCTGCCTGTGCATGCCGGCTTGCGCCGCACCGCTGCCGCGCTGGCGTCCACCCTATCCCCGATTCCGCTGTCATGTCAGGCGCGCCAGCCGCGTCGCTGCTGCGATCGGCATTGCCGTTAATAAACAATTTCTTTTTGGCATTAATTTCAGCCGCTTTTGCAGTAAACTCCATGTTGGCTTTCACTGCTTGATGATCGCTTGCCGGCCGTACCGGCACGCTGACCAAATTCTCTAGGGGTAAGCATGAACCGTATCGCTGACATTGTGTGGCACCGTCTGACCGGCCTGATGCCGGGAGAACTGAAACATGCGGAACTGAGCTGGCTGGCGTCGCCCCATCAGCATCTGAGCTTGCTGACGCGACGCCGGGCCACCATGATCGTCAATCGGGTCCGGCTGTTCGCCTTTCTGTTCGCGGTGCTGACGCCGCTGTGGAGCGTGGTCGACCTGCTCGTCTTTCCGTTCCCGCTGTGGCTGAATCTGGCGCTGATGCGGCTGCTGGCGTGCGCTGCGTTCACCAGCCTGCTGCTGTATTACCGCCCGAACGGCAACCTGTTCGACGCCTATCGCGCGATGGCATTGCTGTTTGCGATCCCGACCGCTTTCTATGTCGCGTCGTATACGCTGCTCGGCCATTACCAGCTCACCGGTCTGTCGGCGGCGATCGGCGCCGGTTATGCATTCCTGCCTTTCGTGCTGCTGGCCGGGCTGTCGATCTTTCCGCTGACGCTGATCGAGAACCTGATCATCGCCAGCCCGATCCTGATCGTCCAGGGTATCGCCGGTTTCCTGCGCTGGACCACGCTGGACTGGCCGTCGTTTGCCGGCGCGTTCTGGCTGCTGGTGCTGATCACCGGCGTATCGACGCTGGCCGGCATGAGCCAGCTGGCGTTCATGATCGCGCTGGTGCGGCAGGCGATCCGCGATCCGCTGACCGGGGTTTTTTCGCGCAGCAGCGGCGAGGAAGTGCTGGAGCTGCAATTCACCATCGCCAGCCGCAGCGGCGCTGCGCTGGCGGTCGCCTTCATCGATCTCGATCATTTCAAGCATATCAATGACCGCTACGGCCATGAAGCGGGTGACAAGGCATTGATCGACATGACCGGCATCGTCGGCCACAATCTGCGCCGCGGCGACATGCTCACGCGCTGGGGCGGCGAGGAGTTTCTGCTGATCATGCCCAACACCGATCTGGCGCAGGCGGAAGCGGCGCTGGCGCGCCTGCGCGCCATCGGTTTTGGCCTGAAGCCCGACCGGGCGCCGATTACCGCCAGCATCGGGATTGCCGAACGGGCGGCGGATCAGGCCGGCGACTGGAAGACGCTGGTCGAGAGCGCCGACCGGCGCATGTATCACGCCAAGCAAAACGGCCGCGACCAGGTCTGCAGCCGGGACCAGCTGGCGCTGCAGGCTTAGACGATCGCTTAAAACTGATTGTGATCAGACGACGACAAACGGAGAAAAAGTAGGGTGCGCCATGCGCACCAGTGCAGCCACGGACGGTCATGGTGCGCATGGCGCACCCTACTGACTCTGGTAAACCACGTCGCCATCGACGAACACGATCAGTTCGCCGGGCTTGCATTGGGTCCAGTGTTCATTGGTGGTCAGCGGTTCGGTGACGATGATCGCGACCCGGTCCCTGGGCGTGGTGACTGTGGCGAAATCGATGCTGACATCTTCATCCGACAGCTTGGCGGTGGTAAACGGGTATTGGCGCACGATGTAGTGCAATTTGGTCGAGCAATGCACGAACAGCGCGCTGCCGTCCGACAGCATCATGTTGAAAGTGCCGTGGGCGCCAATCTCGCGCGCCAGTTCCTGCAGCGCCGCGGTCAGTGCCGCCAGCTCCGGCGCCTGGTCGCCGAAGCGGCGTCGCAGTTCTTGCAGCAGGTAGCAGAACGCCAGTTCGCTGTCGGTGCTGCCGACCGGATGGTAGGCGCCGGCCAGCGCCGGCGCGAAGCCCTTCAGGTCGCCATTGTGCGCGAAGACCCAGTAGCGGCCCCACATCTCGCGCATGAACGGATGGCAGTTCTCCAGCGCGACCGGGCCATGCGTGGCCTTGCGGATATGGGCGATCACGTTGGTCGACTTGATCGGATAGCGCTTGATCAGCTCGGCAATCGGCGAATCGATCGCGGCCTGATGATCGACGAAATGCCGCACCCCGGCCCCTTCGAAAAAAGCGATGCCCCAGCCGTCCCGGTGCTCATCGGTGCGGCCGCCGCGGGTGGCGAAGCCGGTAAAGCTGAAGACGATATCGGTGGGGACGTTGCAGTTCATCCCGAGTAGCTGGCACATGGCGTTGGGCAGGGAGAGTTGGGTCGGTAAATACGGTAGCACGCGCCCGTCCGGCGGCCAAGCAGAAATGCACGAATAGCCGCCAGCGCTGCGCCGAACAGGCATTTCCAATGAAAATATACAGCCCGGTGTATTTTTACAGGCCCAATGAAATCATGCGGAAGATGCCTGTATTTAACTCATACCCCCTATATTTGAGCGGAAATTGGGCTGCGCCGCGGGCGCTTGCCGGCGCCTGCTGCACGCTCAGCTGGAATGGATTCTGGGTGTGTTCGGCCCGATCGCGGTCGCTTCCGGCGGCAACGCGGCGCCGGTGCGGATCTGGTATTTTTCGATCAGCCGGTACAGCGTCACCCGCGACACCCCCAGCAGGCTGGCGGCGCGGGAAATCTGGTTGCGGGTTTGCACCAGCGCGCGCTGGATGGTTTCGCGCTCGGCGCTGGCGCGCGCATCTTCCAGCGACATCAGGCCCGGCAGCGCGTCCGGATGATCAAAGCCGAGGTCTTCCGGCGTGATCCAGCGGCTCTCGGTCATGATCACCGCGCGCTGGATGCGGTTGATCAGTTCGCGCACATTGCCTGGCCAGTGATGCAGCAGCATGGTTTCGATCGCGCTCTTGGAGAAGCCGCGCAGGCCTTTGTTGTGGCTGTTGGCGAACTGCCTGAAATAATGCATAGCGATATCTTCGATGTCCTCGGTGCAGTCGGCCAGCCTGGGCGTGGCGATGCAGATCACGTTGATGCGGTAATACAGATCCTCGCGGAAGCGGCCTTGCCGGACCGCTTCTTCCAGGTCGACATGGGTGGCGGCGATGACGCGCACATCGATGGCCAGGGTGTCGGTGCCGCCGACCCGTTCGATGGTTTTTCCCTGCAGAAAACGCAGCATGTTGACCTGCATGTCGAACGGCATGTCGCCGATTTCATCCAGGAACAGGGTGCCGCCCTGCGCCGCCTCGATGCGGCCGATCTTGCGCTGGCTGGCACCGGTGAACGCCCCTTTTTCATAGCCGAACAATTCGGACTGGAACAAGGTGGCCGGGATCGCACCGCAATTGACCGCCACGAACGGCGCCGCCTTGCGCGAGGACTGGTGGTGGATCGACAGCGCGGTGAGTTCCTTGCCGGTGCCGGACGGGCCGTTGATCAGGACCGCCGCATCGGTGCGCGCCACCTTCTTGATCTGTCTGGCGAGGCGCTGCATGTGGGCAGTCCGGCCCACCATGGTGGCACTGAGGTTGACCGCTGAGACATCATCGACCGACACCTTGCGTGCGTCATGCACGAAAGCCATGCCCCATGCATGGCGCAGGGTCAGCACGATGTGTTCGATGTCGGCCGGCATGGTGAGGAAGTTGAACAGGTGTTCGCTGATGAATTCGCGCACCCGCGGCAGCGAAATCAGCTCCTGGGCGATCAGCCCGACCCAGGCAATCTGGTGGATTTTGAGGAATTTCTCGTAGGCATCAAGCTGGAACAGGTCCTGTTCCAGCCGGATCACCATCAGCCCGACACGGCAGCCGTCCTGCACCGCACGATAGGCGGTGTCCAGCGACGGCTGCTCGATCAGGCGGATATGGTGCTCTTGCAGCGCCGCTGCATAGGGGCAAACCTGTTCGATCTGACTGGAGGGGCGCAACACCAGTGCCGACTGGTATGGCGGTGCGGAAGTTGAGGCATATAGCATTTCCCTATCCTTTTTTATTCTTGCCGACCGCCGTTACGGCGATCGGACACACTTCCCCCTCCCGCTCGGTGGCGCCACACCTTGCTATTGAAGGCTTGATTGAAACCTGCTGCTTACTGCAGTTGATGGATATGTTATTAAAAAAATAACTGCATCATCAGGTTATAACCTTTACCCTGTTTTAACAATCCAAAATTTGTTACAAACAGGCTATAAGTTATTGATTAAATTGGTTTAATTGACTTTAATCAATGATGCGGAAGGGTAATGATTCAGATGGGAAATGAAGCGCCTGTGCCTGCGCCGGGTGGTTCAGCCAAGCAGCGCCTGGCAGCGCCACAGGCTATGGCCGGAGGCCAGGTATTTGCGCTCGAACGGCGTGATCGGGGCGTCAGTTGAATATTGCGAGAACGTAATGTTCTGCTGCGCTGCCGGCGCCAGCTGGGCCAGCGCCGCGGCCATTTCCTCGACATAGATGCGCCAGTTGCTGCGGCATTCGAGGATGCCGCCCAGCGCGACGATGGTCGGAAACACCGCATGGCCGTGCCAGCGCCGCGCCAGGTGGGCGCTTTTCGGCCACGGGTTCGGATACAGCAGGTAGTGGCGGGCCGGGCGGATGCCTGCATCTTGCAGCATCCGCCAGTAATCGACCAGGTCGGCGCGCACCAGCGTGAAGTTGGCCGGCAGCGCGCCTTCCCACTGGGTGTTGCGCGCCAGCCGGTCGGCCGACTGGTCGATGCCGATCACGAAGTGGTCGGGAAATTGCGTGGCCAGGTGCAGCGTCGACAAGCCGACCCCGCAGCCGGTATCGAGGATCAGCGGCATCGCAGCGGTGTCGCCGCCGGCTGCCAGCCGCCATGCGGCCATGCTGGCATCGAACGCGCTGCGGTTATAGGCGGTAAACGGTTTGCGGAAAGTGCTGGCCGCATGCCGGGCGACCAGGCTCGCCAGTTGCTCGTGAATACCGGTCTGGGTGCTGGTGATGGGGGAAGAGTTCGCTTGCATGGCAGGAGTATACATGCGTACTGCCGGCGCCTGATTTTCACATGCATGGTGGATGGGAAATGGTTTACCATGCCTGCGGGAGTGTCCATCGAGGCCGCAGTGCAGGCGCCGGAATCAAGAGCACAAACAGGGACGCATGGGAATGAGCATCATGCGCAGATCAGTCTATCCGGGAGGGGAAATGAATCGATTAACGCGTTTGGCCTGCATGCTGGCAGCCATCGGACTGATGACTGCATGCAGCCGTCAGGTGACGGTAAAAATTGGGGTCGCGGCACCGATGAGCGGTTCGCTGGCGCAGTACGGCAACGACATGGCGCATGGCGCGCAGGTCGCGGTCGATGAGTTGAACCGCGACCTGTTTACGATCGACGGCAAGCGCGCCCATTTCGAACTGGTGGTCGAAGACGACAAGGGTTCGCCGGAAGAAGGCAAGGCGGCCGCCAAACGGCTGGTCGATGCCGGCGTCGCCGCGGTGTTCGGGCATTTCAATTCGGGCGTGTCGATCGCCGCAGCGCCGCTCTATGCCGCCGCCAACATCCCGCAAATGACGGTCTCGACCAACCCGAAATATACCCGCATGGGGTTCAAGACGACGTTCCGGATTGCCGCCGACGACATCCAGCAAGGTGCGGCGCTGGGCCATCTGATCCATCAGAAGCTGCACGCAAAATCGGTATTGATGATCGACGACCGCACCACCTTCGGCGTCGGCCTGGCCGATGAAGTGGCCAAGGCGCTGCTGCAGGGCAAGGTCGCCGCGACCCGCGAAAGCGTTGAGGAAAAGGCCGTTGATTATGCGCAGCTGACGCAGAAAATCAAGGCCGCCAATCCTGACGTGGTGTTTTTCGGCGGCGATGCCGCAGTCGGGCTGCCGCTGCTGAAAGCCATGCGCAAGGCCGAAGTGAGCGCGAAATTCATTGCCGGCGACGCGATGTGCGACGCCACCACCGTCAAGCAGGCCGACGGCAGCGCGGATCGCGATTACTACTGCTCCGACACCGGCGTGCCGCCGTCCTGGCTATCGGCCGGCATCGAATTCAAGCAAATGTACAAGGCCAAATACGGCGAGCCGGGTTCCAGCGGCTCGATGTCCTACGATGGCATCCATGTTTTTGCGCAGGCGATGCAGCGCGCCAATTCGGTCGAGCCGAAAAATTATTTGCCGGAAATGACGAAGGAATCGTTCGACGGCAAGATCCAGGGCTCGATCCAGTTCGACGCCAAGGGCGACATCAAGGACGGCACCATCGTGATCTATGAAGCGATCAAGGGCCAGCTGACCGAAAAGCGCAACCTGCTGTAAGCCGGAACCGACGTAAAAAAGCCCGGCCGCGGAGTGCGCGGCCGGGCTTTTTGCATGTTGGTCAGCTGCACTGGCGCATGTCCTGCGCCGGGAATCTGGTCTTGATCGCGTCCAGGCGGGCTTTGCTCGCCGCATCCAGGTCGTGCAGCTGGAACGCCATCTTGCTGCTGGTGATGCTGCGCGCGCCGATGCGGGCGCTGCGCACGCCCTGCCGGTTCAGATTGGCCAGATGGGTCTTGGCCGCTTCTTCGGTCTTGAACACGCCCAGTGAAATGCCCCAGCGCAGGTTGGAGTTGTCCTGGATGATGAAGTAATTCGTGATGCCGATGCGTTTCAGTTCGGCCGCCTTATTGTCGGCCGCTTCCTTGTCGCCCAGCGGCGGGATGTAGACCATGTGGCTGGCGACTTCCTTCACGTTGCGGCGCGCCTGGCGGTCGCCCAGCGCCAGCACCGCCAGTTGCTCTTCAAAGCGTTTCGCCTCCGCCGGCTCGAAATTGCCGATTTCGGTGCAGGCGATCAGGGCCGGCCTGGCCGCCGCGAGCGGCGGCTGCGGGTTCCGGTGCCGCCAGCGCTGCGGCCGCCGGCGTGGCCAGGGCGGCCGCGGCGCTGGCCGACAGCAATTTCACTTTGTCCGGGTGCAGCTGGTTCGTCATCCGTTGCGGCTCGCGGCCATCGTCGATCAGGCTGCCCAGATAGCCCCGGTGCAGCGCAAACAGGCCGCCATTGACGATCAGCAAAAGCCAGAACAGGGTTTTCAGCATGGTGGACTTAGATGGAAGGTTGTTGCCGCAGCGCGACGGTTTGCAAGCCGATCAGCACCAGATTATCGACGATTTGATGCGGTACAGAAAGATGCGGCGCAATATAGCCGGCCGCGCCGCCGGCCACCACGCACTGCACCGGCTGCTGCGGATGGGCGGCGACCGCGCGTTCGATGGCGCCGGCCTGCGCCATCAGGCAGCCGCTGACGATGGCCGCATCGGTATGGTCGGCAAACGGCTGCGCGACCGCAATGTGCGCGGCCACCTGCGGCAATTGCGCGGTATTGCTGGCCAGCGCGGACGCCATCAGGCCCAGCCCCGGCAGGATCATGCCGCCCAGGAACAGGCCGTCGCGATCGACCGCATCGACCGTGGTCGCGGTGCCGCAGGTGGCGACGATCAGCGCCTGCTGCGGCAACAGCGCGTGCGCGCCTATCATCGACGCGAAGCGGTCGCAGCCCAGTTGCGCCGGAGTGCGGTAGCCGTTGCGGATCCCGGCCAGTTCGGCCACCGACGCGAACCAGTCGACGACCGGCGCATGTTGATGAAAACCCTGCGCCAACGCCTGTTCCAGCAGCGCGCGCACCGCGGCCCCGGCCACATTCGACAGCAGCACGCGCGCCGCCGGCAGCGCCTGCCAGGCCTGCGCCAGCGTGCCGGCCTCGGCGTGGCTGACCGAGCCGGACGCTTTCCAGCGGCCCAGCGCCGCGACATCCCGGGCATCGGCCGCAGCGCCATCGACCAGCGCCCATTTGATCCGGGTATTGCCGGCATCGACCAGTAACAGCATATTTAATGTTCCTTGAGCCGCAGCGAGACATCGCCGGCGACGATCGTGATGCGGCCCGCTGCGGTGTCCAGCAGCAGGCAGCCGTTTGCATCGGCGCCGGCCGCACGCCCTTCGTGCAACAGCTGGCCGTGATCGAGGATGCGCACCATTTGCCCGTCGTACGCATGCAGCCGGTTCCAGCGCGGCATGAAAGCCTTGAAGCCGCCTGCCTCGAACTGCGTCAGCACCTCGGCCAGCGCATTGAGCAAGGCCGCCAGCAGCTGGCTGCGGTCCATCCGCGCCAGCCACGGCGCATCGGCCACCGCGTGCCCGATGGTCGTTTCCAGCTGATCCGGCACCGCCAGGTTCAGGCCGATCCCGATCACGGTCCACACCGCCGGCGGCGCGGCATCCCTGGCGGGCGCGCTCTCGATCAGGATGCCGGCCAGTTTCTTGCCGTCTTTCAATACATCGTTCGGCCATTTCAGCTCGACATGGACATCGAGCGCCGCCAGCGCCTCCGCCAGCGCGACGCCGACCGCCAGCGGCAGCCCGAGCAGCGACTGCAGCGGCCGCTCGAAGCGCCATGCCAGCGAAAAAGTCAGGGTCGCGCCGGGCGCGGAATGCCAGTTGCGCCCGGCCCGGCCGCGCCCGGCGGTCTGGGTTTCGGCCGCCAGCAGCAGCGGCGACGACAGGTTATCCAGCCGTGCCAGCAGGTCGGCATTGGTCGAGCCGGTCTCGGCCACGACCTCGACCGCGACCTGTTGCGCGCTGGCCTCGCGCAAGGCGGCAATCCGTGATTGTGAAAGCGAAATAGTCATGCCGCGCATTGTAGCGGGAGCGGCGGCTTGCGGGTAG
>CAWIOX010000010.1:0-92802 GCA_963837775.1 uncultured beta proteobacterium
CAGCGCCTGGCGAGCAGCTAGCAGACTGGCCGTATCGGTCGCATCGCAGGGCAGCAGCAAGGCTCGGTCAAAGCGAGGGCCTGCAGTTTGTCCACGCCGCCGCGCCGACAGCGCCACCCGCGCGCCGCGCCCAGCCAGTTCGCGGGCCAGCGCCGCGCCGATGCCGCTGGAGGCGCCGACCAGCCAGACGCGCTTGCCGCGCCAGTCGGTGATTTTCGGGTTCATGGCCGTTACTGCCGCTTGACGAAGGTCAGCGTGACGTCGCCCAGATGGAAGCCGAATTTGCGACATGTAGGAGCGGTTCAGCATCACCTTGTCGTCCATCAGGAACATCCAGTCGTCGAAATCGACATTGTAGACCTTGCCGTCGACCGGCAGCGCCAGCACGTAGCGCCAGCGCAGCGCATTGCCGGCGACTTCGCCGATCGCCTCGCCGACCACATCGTCGGCCGTGCCGCGGAAAGTGCCGTTCGCCTGCTTCGACCGAGGTCCAGACCCGGCGCGAGGTGGTGCCGTCGGACCAGTTGAAGTGTTCGTCGAGCGACGCCGGTATCGCCCGTTCCAGCTGGCGTCGATGACGACATGGAAGCGCTTGTGCACTTCGCCCGAGCGCCCCTGGAACATGCCCCAGGCGTCGAGCGGTGCCGTTGAGATAGGGCTTGAGGTCGAGGGCCGGCTGTTCGGCGCGGTATTGCTCGACACTGCGTCGCAGGCGCAGCCGCGCCAGAGCCAAGGGATAAGCGCAGCGAGCAGCGAGTAGTTTCATGTCAGAATCTCCAGTGAATGGCGCCAGCGCCAGAGCAAGCACGGCCGGCCAGCGTCTTGAAGCGCCAGCGGCAGCAGGCAGTAGGCAGACAGCGAGGGCGGCCGGCCCGGTCGCCGCTGCCCGGCACGTAGCCGAGCCAGGCCGAGCAGCGGCAGGGCAAGGCCGGCGGCCAGCGCCAGGTTGAGCTTGGCGACCAGATTCCAGACCAGCCGAAACAGGCGCCGGCCTGCCCCTGGCCGCTCGCCGAGAGTCGGCCGGCGATGCGCCGCCGGCAAGCGCCAGATCGGCGCCGAGCGCCAGCCCGGAAGCAGGCAGATCGGCGGCGAACGGCCAGAGGTCGCCGCTGCCGAGCAGGCTGGCGCCGGCGAAGGCGGCGATCGACAGCGACGCATGCCGGCCAGCCAGGCGCGCACCCGGCCGAAGCGGCGCGCCAGCCTGCACCCAGAGCGGCAAGGAGCAGCCGCCGGCGAGGAAGTAAAGCGCCAGCAACGGGCCGCTCGCCGTTTCGGCGCCTGCAGCACGTCGGCGACGAAAAACAGCAACAGCGTGGCCGGCAGCGCGGCGGCGATGCCGTTGGCGACGAAGACCGTCAGCAGGCGACGAAAGGCGAGTCGGCAAAGACCCGGCGCAGGCTGGGCAGCAACGGCTGCCGGTGACCGGCGCGCGCAGCGCGCTGCCGGCGCGCCGACGCCGGCAAAGGTCAGCGCCGCCGCCAGCAGCAGCAGCGGCGGCAAGATCCAGCCCAGCAGCGACGATGCCCGCGCTCAGTTCGGCCGACAGCAGGCCGGGCAGCGCGGCCGCCAGCACCACGCCGAGCAGGCCGAAGCCTTCGCGGCTGGCGGTCAGCCGCGTGCGCCGGCCGGAAGTCGCCGCCGACATCGGCGCCCCAGGCCTGATAGGCGACCGTGGCCAGCCGAAAAGCCGAAGAAGGTCAGCAGCCAGTGAACCGCAGCAGCCAGGCGGCGGCGTCCTGCGGCCGGCGGATTGCAGCAGGGCGACGAAGCCGATGGCGAACGGCAGCCAGCGCCAACGCCAGCAGGCGCCGGCGCGGCACGCGGTCGCGCCAGCCAGCCCAGCCAGGGGTCGATGCCGGCGTCGAGCCAGCCGCGCGCCGAGCAGGATGGCGCCGAGCAGCGCCAGCTCATGCCCGGCCAGCTCGGCGTAGTAAGCGCGGCACATGGACGTAGATCGGCAGCGCCGCCAAGGCCAGCGGCAGGCCGAGCGCGCCGTAGGCGAGCATGCGGGCGCCGGTCAGCGCTGCGCGCTCAGACGGCCGTCGGCGCTTGCAGCAAGGCCGCGCGCAGATCCGGCGCGCTGGTTCTGGCGTCGAGCCAGATGGCGAAGAAGGCGCGGGCGAACGCCGGGTCGGCGATCTCGCCGATGCGCGGTCCGTTGAAGAAGAAACGCGCGCCTGCCCGGGCAGGTGCACGCCGATGATGTGGTCGCCCGGCCGACATCGGGAAAGACCCGGCCATCTGCTCGCCCCAGCGCTGCAGCTGCGCGTCGTCGGCAGCCGAGCTTGCGGATTTCCTTGACGCTGGCCTCGGCAATCGCCGCGCCGGCGATGTTGCGCCTGTAGGTCAGTTGCAGCGCCAGCGGCGGGCGCAGCGGATCGTCGCCGCCGCCCACAGCGTGGCCTCGTACACCGCGAAGCCGAAGCGGCGGAATTCGCCGCTGCCCCAGCGCTGCCAGGCCGGCGGTCGGGCCGTCGCTGCTCTGGCGGCCGGCCGTCGCGGCAGGCCTAGCGCCAGCGCGGCCGACGCGGCGACATGTGCCGCAGCGAGCAGGCGCTGTCACGGCTAGCGGTGGCGCAGCTCGAACTGCATGACATCGATGCATTGCCGCTGGAAAGCCGGCCTCGCAGTAAGCCAGATAGAAGCGCCAGAGGCGGTGGAAGCGCTCGTCGAAACCCAGCGCGGCGATCTCCGGCCAGCGTCGCTTCGAAGGCGCGGCGCCATTCGGCCAGCGTGCGGGCGTAGTCGCGGCCGAAGGCATAGTTCGCCGTGCACCGCCAGCCCTGCTCGCGCGGCCTGGCCGCGCGGAAGGCCGAGCGCGAGGGCAGCATGCCGCCGGGGAAGACGTATTGCTGGATGAAGTCGGTGCCGCGTGCGGTAGCGCGCGAACAGGTCGTCGCGGATGGTGATGCTCTGGACCACCGCCCGGCCGCCCGGGCTTCAGCGCCGCTGGCGACGGTCTTGAAGTAGGTCGGCCACCAGCGCTCGCCGACCGCCTCGAACATCTCGATCGACACGATGTGGTCGAACTGCTCGTCGGGTGTCGCGGTAGTCCTGCAGGCGCAGATCGGCCTGCCGGCACGCGCTGTCTGCGCCCACGTCGAGCTGCGCCGGCGACAGGGTCAGGCCGGTGACCTGCAGGCCCGTCTCGCGACCGCCAGTTCGGCAAAGCCGCCCCAGCCGCAGCCGATTTCCAGCACGCGCTGCGCCCGGCTCGGCATGCAGGCGGTCGCAGGATGCGGCGGTACTTGGCGCGCTGCGCCGTTTCCAGCGTCGCCGTCGTCGACGGCGCGGTAGAGCGGCGCCGGAATAGCTCATGCGTCGGGTCGAGCCAGAGCTGGTAGAAGTCGTTGCCGAGATCGTAGTGGGCCATGATGTTGCGCTTGCTGCCGGCCCGGCTGTTGCGGTTCAGCCAGTGGCGCACGCGCGCCGCCAGCAGGCTGCGCCAGGAGCCGTAGACCGCCTTCTCAGCGCGTCGCGGTTGCTGGCCAGCAGCGTCAGCAGGCCGGTGAGTCGGGCTGAATCCCAGTGGCCGTCGATATAGGCCTCGGCCAGGCCGATGTCGCCGCGCGCCAGCACCTGCGCCGAACATCGCCTCGTCATGCACCTGCATGGCGTGACGCCGTGCTCGCCGTCGCCGAACAGGCGCGCTGGAACCGTCGGGCAGGCGCGACTTCGAGCATGCCGCCGGCAGCTTCGTCGAGCAGCTCGAAAACCAGGCGGGTATCGCGGGCCGGCTGTCGCCGCCGGCGCAGGGTCAGCGTGTTGTTCATTTGCTGATTCCTCGAAGGGGTTGCGTAACGGGACTGGGTGCGCACGAGAAACGGCACGCCCTTGAGCCAGAGTGCAGGGCCTGCCAGTGGATGCGGAAGATCACGCCGGCGGTCAGCAGGGGCATGCGCAGGAAGGCGCCGAGCAGGGCGCGCGTGGTCCAGCGCGCGTGCGCTTGCCGGCGATCGCGGTCAGCAGCAGTCGCCCTCGGCGTCGTCGTAGTCGATGCGCGCCACGCGGCACCGTGCTGCGCTGCAAGGTGGAAGCGGAAGCGGTAGCCGCCCTCGACCTCGCAGAAGGGCGAGACATGGAAGACCTTGCTCGCGCGCATGTCCTGCGCCATCGCGCAGGCGGCGCCATCGGCGTTGTGCAGCAGGTAGTTGTGGCGCCCGCCGAAGGTGTTGTTGACTTCGGCCAGCACGGCGATCAAGCGCGCCGTCGCGGTCGTGGCAGAACCAGAAGCTGACCGGATTGAAGACGATAGCCGAGCACGCGCGGGAAGCACTGCAGCACGATCTCGCCGTCGGCGCGGCAGGCCGTCGCTCGCGCAGCAGTGCCTGAATCCACGGCAGCAGCGGCTGCCGTCGCGCGGCGCCGTGGTCGCGCTGGCGGAAACTGAGCAGGTTGCAGCGGTCGACCGAGAAAATGCGCGCATTTCCGGCTCGCCAGATCGCGCAGCGGCAGCTGCACGAAGAAGACCGGATAGACGAAGGCATTGACCACCGGGCGCAGGCGCCGGTGCATGACGTGGCCGAAGAAGAGTCGGCGGCGTGCAGGTCATGCGCGCTCTCAGGCACTCGCCAGTTCGCGGCGGCCGCCGCGGCTCGCCCTGCCACGGGCGCCTGGATGCCCAGGCCGTTGGCCACGCGCAGCGCCGACTTCAGGCCGTCCTCGTGGAAGCCGTAGCTGCCCCAGGCGCCGGCCAGCCAGATGCCGTTCTCGCCCTGCACCTCGGCCAGCTTGCTGCTGGGCGGCGATGGCCGGGCCGTCGAAGATCGGATGGGCGTAGTCGAACTCGGCGATCACCTTGGCCGGGTCCGGCTCGCGCGCCGGGTTCAGGGTGACGACGACCGGCGTTTTGAAGGGCAGCGGCTGCAGCGGTTGATCAGGTAGGACACGCCGACCGGCTGCTCGCCCGGCGTCGCCGCTGGCCGGCAAAGTAATTCCACGCCGACCACAGCTTTTCGTCGCGCGGCAGCAGGCGCGGATCGGTATGCAGCACGGCGCGGTTGGGCTGGTAGCGGATGGCGCCGAGCAGCACGTCGCGCTGGCCGTCGCTGGCCGTGAAGCCGAGAATGGCCAGGGACTGGTCGCTGTGGCAGGCCATGCACCACCTGGTCGAAATGCTCGCTGCCGTCGCGGCATGCGTCACGCGCAGGCCGTCGCCGTCGCGCGTCACGGCACTGCACCGGGCAGGCCAGGCGGATGTCGTCGAGCTGCGCGGCGATCTTGCGCACATACTCGCGGCCGCCGCCCTGCACCGTGCGCCACAGCGGCCGGTCGAAAACCTGCAGCAGGCCATGGTTCTGGCAGAAGCGCATGAAGGTGGCGAGCGGCATAGTCGCAGCATCTGGCCGGTCGGGCAGGACCAGATCGCGGCGGCCATCGGCAGCAGGTACCAGTCGGCGAAAGCGCGGCGAATAGCGGCCTGCGCTCAGGAAGTCGCGCAGGCTGCGCTCGTTGTCGGGATGCGTCGCGCAGCCAGGCCGTGCTCTCGCGGTTGAAGCGCAGGATGTCGGACAGCATGCGCCAGAAAGCCGGGCGCAGCAGGTTGCGCTTCTGCGCCGAAAACGGTGGCCAGGCTGCTGCCGGCCCATTCGAGATCGGGGTTCTCGAGGCTGACGGCGAAGGACATCTCGGTCTCGACGCTGTCCACGCCCAGCTGCTCGAACATGCGCGATCAGGTTGGGATAGGTCTTGTCGTTGAAGACCAGGAAGCCGGTATCGACCGGATGCGTTTTGCCTTCCAGCGTGACGTCGACCGTGTTGGTGTGGCCGCCGAGGTAGCTGCCGGCCTCGAACAGGGTCACGTCATGCTGGCGGCTCAGCAGCCAGGCACTGGCCAGACCGGAAATGCCGGCGCCGACGACGGCGATGCGCTGTTTTTGCTTCATGGTTTCAACTCCGGACATGGCTTATTTGAGAAAGGCGTCGATGCGGGCGAGCAAGACCTTGTCGTCCGGCTTGGTCATGCTGCCGAAGGCGATGACCTGCGTTGCATCGCGATTGATCAGGTATTTGTGGAAATTCCAGTGCGGCGTGCTGCCGGTGATCTCGGCCAGTTGCAGGTAGAAGGGATTGGCCTGCTTGCCCTTGACCACGCTCTTGGCAACCATCGGAAACTGCACGCCGTAGGTCAGGCGGCAGAAATCGGCAATCTCCTTGCTGCTGCCCGGCTCTTGCTCGCCGAAATCGTTCGAGGGAAAACCGAGCACGACCAGGCCCTTGTCCTTGAGCCGCGCATAGAGCTTTTCCAGGCCGTCGTACTGCGAAGTAAAGCCGCAGTAGCTCGCCGTATTGACGACCAGTATGACCTTGCCCTGATACTGGCAAAGCGGCATCGGCGCGCCGTCCTGCAGATTGGCAAAGCTGTGCTTGAGCAGGGACGGGCATTCGCCCGCCAGGGCGAGCGGCGCAACGCTGAGGGAAAGCAGGCCGGCGATACTGAATAGACGCTTGATCCGGGAAATCATGTCCAACTCCGTTTTGTTTGTCATGGACAAAATAAGTATTTGTTCGTAACATAGCCAGAAAAAGTTGGCTTGTCAACGGATTTTCTAACATTTGTTCAGGACAAATATGAACACCTTGCATTTCAATATCGCCGCCGTTGAACGCGAAACCGGCCTCTCCAAGGATGTCCTGCGCATGTGGGAACGTCGCTATGGCTTTCCACTGCCGGAGCGCGACGGCAATGGCGAACGGCTCTACCCGGCCGCCCAGCTCGACCGTCTGCGCCTGATCAAACGCCTGATGGATCAAGGACATCGGCCAGGCAAGCTGATTGCAGCCTCGAACGAGGAACTCGCCCAGCTCGCCCCGCGGCTTCGGCCAGTCGCCCGCCAGCCCCGGCAGAAAGCGCAGAAGACCTCGGCGAATTGTTGGCGCTGATCAAACAGCACGACGCCGCCGGCTACCAGCAGGCCATGCAGCAACGCCTGGCGCGCCAAGGTTTTCAGCATTTTGTCCAGGACACCGTGGCTTCACTCACCCGACAGGTCGGCGAAGCCTGGCAAGACGGCAGGCTCGAAGTCTTCGAAGAACATCTGTTTACCGAGCTGACCAAGCGCCTACTGCGCCAGGCCATCGCCACCCTGCCCGGCGGCAGCGGCAGCCGCAGCCGCAGCCCGCGCATCGTGCTGACCACCGTGCCGGACGAGCAGCACGTACTCGGCCTGCTGATGGTCGAAGGCTTGTTCGCACTGGAAGGCGCCGAATGCATACCGCTCGGCACGCAGATGCCCTTACGCGAGATCAGCCGCGCCGCAGTTGCACATCAGGCCGATATAGTCGCCCTCTCTTTCTCGACGGCTTTTCCTCGCCGCCAGATTTCCGGCGTACTGGAACAATTGCGCCAAATGCTGCCGACCAACACCGCGCTCTGGATTGGCGGTCAGGGTGCCGCAGGGCATTCAACAAGTGAGGACTTCCGCGTTCTTCACAGCTTAGATGACGCGCTTTATAGCCTTGCCAAGTGGCGCGAAATCTCTATATGACCCAGTCCAATAATGGTGAAGTTGGTTCCGCTCGGCGGCTATTAATCATAATCAGCGTCGGAACGGCAGGTAATCAAAGCATTGCGGCCAGATTTTTACCGGCGAACCAAGGTCAACTATGGCCGAGGTGCCGAAATGGATCATCAGACAACCCTTAACAGGAGCGGCCCTTCTGGTGTCCGGTCCTGAGAAAAATTGACCGGCTACTTGGCCGGACTGAGTCAGTCATTACCCCCGTCCAAGGAGGGTAGCGCCACTGGTTGCACCGCACAACAAGAACCTTGCTTGACGTGGCAAGTTTGAAATGCGAAAGGGTGGCAAGATCGTCGTGCGAATTGGTGGCAGCATCAATGCGAATATGCACAGCTTGGCCCAGACCCCGTAAAAGCTCACCCATCAGGCCTGAATTTCCGTTAAGGCGCCTCGAATACCGCTCATTTTTCAACAATTTCGGGTGGCGACCACATCGCTCAAACGGTCTTGCGAACTCATGCTGACCCCGGATTTTCCAGCGACGTCATCAACTCGTCATGCCGCTCCTTGTCGCTCTTGTGCAGGTAAGTCGCGGTAGTCGACAGGCTGGCGTGGCCGGCGGTGTCCTGCAGCGTCTTCAGCGCCACCCCATTGTTCGCATGGGTGGTCAGCATCGTATGGCGCAACCAGTGCGCCGACGCATTCCTCAACGCCGCCGCCGCATCGGCATCGCCATCGCCGTCGGCCAATTCTGCCGCCACCGCAAACAAGCCCTTGATCGCATTCGACGCCGCCTCATCCGTCACCGCTACCAGCTGCCGGCCGCGCGTATTCAAGATCAACGGCGTCGCATCGTCGCGCGACGTTTTCGGGAGCAGCGCGAACGCCTGCCGATAGTCGTGGAACGCGGCCAGCATCTCCGGTGACACCGGCAGCCTTCTCGGTTTCGCGCCCTTGCCGACGACGTCGAGCCACCAGCGGCCGTCGCCTTCGGTGTAGATCGCGCCCATGGTCGCCGCGACGATTTCGGACAGCCTGGCGCCGGTCGTGAGGTAGGCGATGAACAGGAAGCGTTCGCGCGCCCGGGCCTTGATTGCCGCCGGGGATTTTGGCGGGCAGCGCGTCGATCGCCGCATACACGAAATCGATCGCCATCACGCTCAGATAACGCGTCACGCGCGCCTCGCGCGGCGTCTTGATGTTCTTCACCAGCGATCCCGCATTGCGGCGCAGGTAGCCGGCATTGGTCGCAAAGGTCAGCAGCGCCTTCACGACCCGGAACGCCTGGCGCGCGCTGGGCTCCGACAGCGCCCCGGAAAACGGCCGCCAGCGCGCATCGTTTCTCGGCCAGCGGGTTGGCGACACCCATTGCACGGCCGGCTGCGGGTCGCGCAGCCAGTCCTTGTAGGCGGAGAGGTCCTCGACCCGCAGCGCGCGCAGCGTCTTGCCGTGCGCCTGGCACCACAGCAAGAAGCGCCCCAGCTCGGTCTTCGTGGATTTCAGCGTGGTCGGCGCCAGTTCGGCGTGATACAGGAACGCGCGCGCGATCTCCGAGTCGGTTTGCGCCGCAACCAGCGCATCATCTTCATCGCCGTGAAACAATGTTGCGTCCGCAACGACGCGTCCCGCTGCGCTGCAAGCCAATGCCGGCAAGGGTTCCAGGTCAATTGGATCGAACAGAGCCATGATTGTTCCACGGTAAAAAAGCGGCAAAAGTGCGCAAGTTGACTATCTTGCCACAAAACATCGAGATTATAAACAGTAATCTCGATTAGTATCGTCATTTCGTATTTATAATTACGTTTTAATTACGTAAAAATAATTACTTAATCAACCGGAAAATAGTATGATCCGCTGTCATTGACCGGCGTTGATGCGCCTGGCGCACGTTGCAGGAGTCCATGCACAAGTCCATGGCCATTGTTTCATCATCCGCAGCAAGGAGTCCCACATGCACGAACACCAACACTTGAGCCGCCAGGCATTGACCCGGCTGGCCTGCGACACCCTGGCCGCCGAGGGCAAGAAGCCGTCGATCGGCCTGGTGCGCGCGTGGACCATCGCCGCCACCGGCGCCAAAAAAGGCTCCGACGGCGACGTGCAGCAGGACATCCACCAGTGGTTCGAGGACCTGCTGAAACTCAAACGCGACCAGGCCATCGCCGACCTGCCGGACGCGGTCGGCGCGCTGGCGCGCGATTTCTGGCGGCTGGCGGTCGATGCCGCCAACGACGCGCTCGCGAGCGAGCGTGCAAACAGCTTGCGCAAGAAAGGATCGAAGCTGAAAAGCTGATCGACCTGGCGCAGGAAGATACGGTGGCCGCGGTCGAAATCGCCGGCGAACTCAAAAACAAGCTGGCGATCGCAGGCGAAATCATTGCCGGGCGCGACGATGCGATCCAGCGACTGGAACAATCGCTGTCGGAAATGCGGGCCACGCTGGAGGCCAAAGATGAACGCATCGCCGGGCTGTCGGCGGAACTGGCGCGCACGCCGGCGCAACAGGCGGCCGGCCTGGCCGAGCTCGATGGTTTGCGCCGCCACAGCCTGCTGCAGATCGAGCAGTCGCGCGCGTGAAGCGCGGCTATGGAAGGCCGAGTTCGAACGGGTCGACGCCGACAACAAGACCTCGGTGCAGCAGTACCGGTCGAAAGCGGCGACGCTCGAAAACGCATTGTCGGCCGCGCGCGGGCGGCTGGGGGCGGTCGAAGAGTCGTTGGCGGCTTCGCAAGAGCGGTGTCGTGAATTGGAGGCGGAAATGATGGTGTCGAAGACGAAGACCAAAGCCACAGTCAAGCATCGGCTTGGCACCGCAGGACGGATGAAGGTGATACCTCGACGGCGGAAGCTATAGTTTTTGTATAAAAAAATGATTGCAATGCAATCGTTGGCCGTGCCATTCAACTGCGGCGGCAGGTCCGTCGCGTTGGGCCACAATCAGGAATTTTTTTCACAATTTTCCAGTCTTTTGCAATATTGCGCAATGCCAGCCAAATCAATTTTGTCGCGGCATCGTCGTTGGGGAAATGGCCCCGATTCTTGATCACCTTGCGAATCTGCATGTTCAAGCTTTCGATGGCATTGGTCGTGTAAATGATGCGCCGCACCTCTAGCGGGTAGGCAAAGAACGGAATGACTTCTTGCCACTGGCGCCGCCAAATCGCCGCTATCGGTGGATATTTGAGGCCCCACGGGCCGGCGGCAAACGACTCCAGCGCCTGCATCGCTTCGTCTTCCGTCGTGGCGCGGTAAATATTCTTGAGTTCAGCCGCCACCAGCTTGCGATCTTTCCAGCCGACGAAATCGAGGCTATTGCGAATGAGGTGGACGATGCAGGTCTGGATTTGCGCCTGCGGAAAGACCGCATTGATGGCTTGGGGGAAGCCTTTGAGGCCATCGACCACTGCGATCAGGATGTCTTCCAAGCCGCGGTTCTTGAGCTCGGTCATGACGCGCAGCCAGAATTTGGCACCTTCCGTTTGCTCTATCCATATCCCCAGAATTTCCTTGGTGCCGTCCGGCTGGACGCCAAGCGCAAGATACACCGCCTTGCTCCTGACAGTGCCTTCGTCACGAATTTTGACCCGCAAGGCATCGAAGAACACCAGCGGATACATTGACTCCAGCGGGCGATTCTGCCATTCGATGACTTCTTCCATCACTTCGCCAGTGATGGTGGAAATCAGGTCGGGCGATACTTCCAGGCCGTACATTTCAGTCAGATGCCCCTGGATTTCGCGCACCGGCAAACCGCGGGCGTAGAGCGAAATCACCTTGTCGTCAAAGCCTGGCAAGCGACGCTGGTGTTTGGCGATCAACTGCGGCTCAAAGCTGCCGTCGCGGTCGCGTGGAATATCGAGCGTGAGCCTGGTTTCTGCCGCCAGCACCGATTTCTTGCTGCTGCCGTTCCTGTGGTTGCGGGTCGCATCCGGCGCGCTGCGCTGCTGCTCCAGGTGATGAGAGAGTTCGGCCTGAAGCATTCGTTCTGCAAGCGCTTTTTTAAGCTGACCAAACAGCCCCGCGTCGGTAAACATGGATTGCGGGTTGTTAGGGTCAATCGCCTTCAAGTAATTTGTCCAGCGTGGCTTTGTCGATGGTTGTCATACGTATCCTTTCCAAGGATAAATTTTATCGTATGACTTCTTTCACACAAAAATTCTGACAGGCTCGCCACAATCCATAATGTCCTGTATCGCAGCCGGGATCCAATGCCACTTTCTTTGTAGCTGCTTTACTTGGCTTTCGCGTACTGCGGAAACTCGCGCTTGAAAAATTCTCCCGCTTCGTCAAAAGAATTGAATGTTCCGAAAGAGGTCAAATCTTGGTCCGGCCGTTGCTGCATTCTGACAACACTCACCTTGTCGTCATCCATACTAAAACTCGGCCTGGCGCGAGTGAACTGCCATTCTGCTAACTTGGTTTGTGCCAGCGCCTTGGCTTGCTCAATCGTGTCTGCTTCGCCCAACCATGATGAACGATCCCAAGCGCCGCCGTGCAGGCAGCGCACGCTAACGTCCCGTTTTTATTGGTGAGCGCAACGGGCGATCCCACCATGCGTCAAGTTCTTCCTTGGTCCGGTCCTCGTTACGTGTGTTATCAAATCCTTCCGGCAAGTCCGGATCAATCGGTAAATCGATGGTCATATGAGTTCCTTTGCGCGATAACATTTTACCGTTTTCCTTGCACCCACAGGGCGATCACCAGCTATCATCCATTGCGGCATCGTCATTCCCATCAGTGAATTTCTTGTAATATTGCAAATATTAGAGATGGCGTTAAACAGGTGTCCGGATTTCCCGGCCCACTTTATTCCAGACTTGCGCGAATGTCTGATCTTGGACAGTTTTGACCGGCGCGCGGTCAACCGCCGGCTCAGACAGTACGCAACCAACGACGAGGCATGGATGCGGCACTAAAAAGGAGTCGGCGATGAAGATTCGGCTACAGGTGGTCATTGAAGGCGAGAGCGGCGAACCGGAGAAAATCGAAGAGATCGCACGGCTGGAGCGCGGTTTGCTGCGGCCGGAGGAACTGGGCCTGACACTCGCGGAGGCCAAAGCCATGCTCCATGGAATGCAGCAGACCATGGTCACCGAGCAGATCGCGGAATACCTCGCCCAATTCAAGACCTGCCCGCACTGCGGCGCGCACTGGAACAGAAAAGGGGAACACCCCATCGTCTACCGGACCCTGTTCGGCAAATTGAACCTCATCAGCCCCCGTCTCTATGACTGCGCTTGCCAGAACCATGGTCGGCACAGTTCTAGTCCATTGGCCCAGTTGCTAACGACGCATTGCGCACCGGAACTGCTGTACCTGGAAACCAAGTTCGCTTCGCTGATGTCCTATGGGCTGAGCGTCGAGTTGCTGACGGAAGTCTTGCCCATTACCGAAGAAATCAACCGCACGTCCGTGCGGCGCCAACTACACCGCGTCGCCGAACGGATCGAGGACGAACTGGGTGAGGAGCAGTTCCAGTTCATTGAAGGCTGTCCCAACGATTGGGCGAAACAACCGCCGCCGAGGCCGCCTTTGATGGTCGGCCTGGACGGCGGTTATGTGCACGCATCGGATCAGAAGTCGAGAACCGAAGGCTGGTTCGAAGTCATTGCCGGAAAAAGTGTCCAGACCGAGGGGGGCGCCAAAGTCTTTGCTTTTGTTAACAAGTATGATACCAAGCCCAAGCGTCGGCTTTACGAGGTGCTGAAATCCCAGGGCCTGCAATTGAATCAGCAGGTCGTATTCCTGTCGGATGGCGGAGACACCGTGCGCGATCTGCAGACCTACCTCAGTCCGAAAACTGAACATCTGCTCGACTGGTTTCACGTCACCATGCGGTTGACCGTGATGTGTCAAATGGTCAAAGGGATGACGGCGGAACTGGAACCAGGCGACAAATTCCCGGAAACGGCAACCGTACTGGCCGATATGGAACAGCACCTGGAAAGCGTCAAATGGCATCTTTGGCACGGCAATGTCCGGCACGCCCTGCAAAGCGTTGATGATCTAGGCGACAATCCGGAGAGGTTGGAAGAGAACCCGGCGAACAAGCCAAAATTGCTGAAGGCGGTACGGGAATTCCGCAGCTATATCGAGGCCAACCAGGCGTTTATCCCGAACTACGGCGACCGCTACCGGCACGGCGAGACGATTTCCACGGCGTTTGTCGAATCGACCGTGAACTACGTGGTCAGCAAGCGCTTTGTGAAGAAACAGCAGATGCGCTGGACCCATCGCGGCGCCCACCTGCTGCTGCAAACTCGCGTACAGGTCCTGAACGACGATCTGCGGAAAGCATTCTGCCGATGGTTTCCTGGAATGAAAGCGGAGGAGCGAGCGCCGCTAAAGGCAGCGGCATAGTAGCCCAGCCCCCGGATTGTTCCGCTCTCGTCCTCGAACCAGGGATAGACCCAACAGTCGTGTCACCAGCCGCCATTTCGATCACAGCAGCGCCAGCCTGCACAAGATGTGGCCACAAGCTAATTCCGATCGGTGAGCAAGACGCGACGCAAGTGCCGGTAGCCCCATGAAAAACAGAGAGCTGGTCCAAATTGAGGCTATTACAGAAATCATCTGTAATCTCTGCATGCAGCGCTTCGCCATCATTTTGTGTAAAGCATGAGTGCAGAATCTCAATTTGAGATAAAATATCGTCATGCGAGTCATATCCAACAAAGCCCTCACCGACTTTTCAACGATCCATCCGGGCGCCCATGCCCCGATGCAGGCATGGCGCAAGATCGTCGAGTCCAGAACATTTGCCAGCTTCGCAGAGATTAAAATGACGTTCAACGCCACGGACAAAGTTGAAGCGTATTATGTTTTTGATATTGGCGGCAATAAATACCGGATCGTTACCGCCATTCACTTCGATTACCAAAAGCTGTATATCCGGCATGTCTTCACTCATAAGGAGTATGACAAATGGAAGCCGTAATGGACAGAACCGTGGTCGCAGAGATCACCTCCCACTTTCAAGCGCTGTCGTCAGTGATCCCTCTGCACCCGATTCGCACTGAATCCGACTACGAAAAGGCTGTTGCAGTACTGAATCAATTACTTGACGCTGGAGCGGCGAACGAAAAGCATCCATTGGCCGATCTCGCCAATACCCTTGGCGCCCTGATTGGCGAGTACGATGACGTCCATTATCCGGCGCAGGACGTCTCGCCCTTGGCTATGCTGCGATTTCTGATAGATCAAAATCACCTGACACAATCCGACCTGCCGGAAATCGGTACCCAAGGCGTCGTGTCGGAAATTCTGAACGGCAAACGTGACCTGAATGTTCGGCAAATTAAGGCGTTGGCCAGGCGATTCCACGTCCCTCCGGGCGCCTTCGTTTAGTGAGGCACCGCGTGCCTTGAGAGCTTTGTCGGTCTCGCAACCGGCTCGTCTTACCCCCTTGGCATCTTCAGACAGATTTCAGGCCAAAGGAGGGGTCGCCGTTCGCACCGACCAGTTTTTGACCCCCGGGCTGCCGGTTTTGACTGACCCAACTCAAAACCTCTGGCGCCATTGCCGCGTGCGGTTTTTCTGACCATTGACATTGGTCACTGAAAATCGGCCTTGGATCAGTTTGGCATCGGCGGCAACACATTTCGCGCTTTTAGTCAAAAACACCATCCTGTTCAAGTGCTAAGATTTAAGAACTGTTAAACCTTAAAAACCCCGGAAACGGGGCTAATCCCTATGCGCTGCGCAAGCTGCGGGTTCGAGAATCCGGCACTTGCCAAGTTCTGCGAAGAATGCGGCGGCATGCTGGTGCGCGCCTGCCCGGCCTGCGGGCACGAGGTGAGCGCGAGCGCCAAGTTCTGCCGCGAATGCGGCGCGCCGTTGAGCGGGCCGACCCCGGGCGCGGCGCCTGCGGCCAGCGCCCCCATCCAATACACCCCGCCCTATCTGGCCGAACGCATCCGGGCGACACAGGCGGCGATGCAAGCCCGCGGCGCGGCGGACGGCGAGCGCAAGACGGTCACCGCGCTGTTCGCCGACATGGCCGGCTCGACCGCGCTGATCCACGATCTCGATCCCGAAGACGCCCGCCGCCTGATCGACCCGGCACTGGCGCTGATGATGGAGGCCGTGCATCACTACGAAGGCTATGTGGCCAAGTCGATGGGCGACGGCATCCTGGCGCTGTTCGGCGCGCCGATCGCGCACGAAGACCATCCGCAACGGGCGCTGTATGCTGCGCTGCGCATGCAAGACGAGATGCGCCGCTACGCCGACCGCGTGCGTCTGGCACAGGGGATCGCACTGCAGATCCGCGTCGGCATCAACTCCGGCGAAGTGGTGGTGCGCGCGATCAGCACCGAGGACTTGCACACCGACTACGACCCGGTGGGGCACTCGATCCACATCGCGTCGCGCATGGAGGGCATCGCGGTGCCCGGCTCGATCGTGGTGAGCGAACACACGCACAAGCTGACCGAGGGCTATTTCGCGTTCAAGGCGCTCGGCGCGACGCCGATCAAGGGGCTGCCCGCGCCGGTCGCCGTGTTCGAAGTGCTCGGTCCCGGCCCGCTGCGCACGCGGCTGCAGGTAGCGGCCAGCCGCGGGCTGGCGCGCTTTGTCGGCCGTACCCGCGAGCTTGCGCAGTTGCGCGAAGCGCGCGCGCAGGCACAGGCCCGGCACGGGCAGATCGTGGGCGTGGTCGGCGAGCCGGGGGTCGGCAAGTCGCGGCTGTACCTCGAATTCAAGCAAAGCGCGCCGCGCGATTGCCTGGTGCTGGAGACCTTCTCGGTCTCGCATGGCAAGGCCTATCCGTATCTGCCGCTGATCGAGCTGCTGAAAAATTACTGCCAGATCAGCGCGCAGGACGATGAACGCCGGCGGCGGGAGAAGCTCACCGGCAAGGTGCTGACCCTCGACCGCACGCTGGAAGACATCCTGCCCTATCTGTTCCACCTGCTGGGGGTCACCGAGCCGGATTCGGCGCTGGCGCAGATGAACCCCCAGCTCCGCCGCCAGCGCACTTTCGAGGCGATCAAGCGGCTGCTGGTGCGCGAGAGCGTGGCCCAGCCGCTGGAGCTGATCGTCGAGGATCTGCAGTGGCTCGACAGCGAAACCGAGGCCTTCCTCGGCTTTCTCGGCGAGAGCGTGGCCAACGCCCGCATCCTGCTGCTGGTCAATTACCGGCCCGAATACCGGCACGACTGGAGCCACAAGAGCTACTACACCCAGCTGCGGCTGGCGCCGCTGGGTGAAGCCGAAGCCCGGGAACTGCTGCGGGACCTGCTGGGCGACGCCGCCGGGCTGGCCCCGTTCGAGCAGCTGATCCTGGCGCAGACCGAAGGCAACCCGTTCTTCATCGAAGAAGTGATGCAGACGCTGATCGAGGAACAGGTGCTGCGCGGCGAGCGCGGGCATTACCGGTTCGAGCAGATCCCGACCACGCTGCACATCCCGGCCACCGTGCAGGGGGTGATCGCCGCCCGCATCGACCGCCTGGAGGCGGCCGAGAAGGCGCTGCTGCAGACCCTGTCGGTGATCGGCAAGGCATTTCCGTGGAGCCTGCTGGCGCGCGTCGCCCTGCTGCCCGAAGATGCGCTGAAGAGCCTGCTGGCGCGGCTGCAGGCCGGGGAGTTCATCTATGAGCAGCCGTCGTTTCCGGAAGTGGAGTACAGCTTCAAGCATGGGCTGACCCAGGAGGTGGCCTACGGCTCGCTGCTGAGCGAGCGGCGCTGTGCGCTGCATGAACGCACGGCCCAGGCGATCGAGGCCCTGTTCGGCGCCCAGCCCGAAGAACACTGCAACGAGCTGGCGCATCATTTCAGCCGCAGCGGCAACGTACCGAAGGCGGTGCAATACCTGCACTGCGCCGGGCGCCAGGCGGTGCAGCGCTCGGCCGATGCCGAGGCGGTCGCGCACCTGAGCGCGGCGCTGGCCCTGCTCGGGACCCTGCCCGACACGCCCGAGCGCGCACGACAGGAACTCGCGCTCCAGATCACGCTCGGTCCGGCCTGGATGGCCACCAAGGGGCACGCGGCCCCGGAAGTGGAGGCGACCTATACCCGGGCGTTGGCGCTGTGTCGACAGCTAGGGGAAACGAGCCAGCTGTTCCCCGCCCTGCTGGGGCTGCGCACGTTTTATCAAGTCCGCGGGAAGCTGCGAAGCGCACTCGAGCTGGAGGAGCAACTCCTTGCCTTTGCTCAAGAGGCGCAGAATCCTGCTCTGCTGCTGCAAGCCCATCGGGCGTTGGGGGCCAGCTTGCTCAGCCTCGGCGAGCTGGAGCCGGCCCGCGCACAGCTGGAGCAGGCGTTGGCCCTGTATGACCCTGGGCAGCAGCACTCGCCTGCCTTCTTCTATGGACTGGAGCCGGGCGTGCTGGGGCTGGCCTTCGTCGCCTGGGACCTGTGGCTGCTCGGCTATCCGGAGCAGGCGCTGGCACGCAGCCAGGCGGCGCTCGCCCTGGCGCAGACCCTGTCCCAGCCTCCTGCCTCGGCCGATGCCTTGTTCTTGGCCGCCGAGCTTCATCTGCAGCGCCGCGAGGCGCAGTCCACGCGCGAGTTGGCGCAGGCGCTCCTCGCCCTCGCGAGCGAGCACGACTTCCCGTTCTGGTTGGCTCACGGAACCATGCTCTCGGGCTGGGTGCTGGCCGAGCAGGGACGCGCAGCGGAAGGCATCGAAAGGATACAGCAGGGTTTGCGCGCCCACCGGGCCACCGGGGCGGAGCTCTGGCGGCCGCATTTCCTGGCGCTGCTGGCCGACGCCTACGGAAAAGCGGGGCAAGCCGAGGCGGGGCTGAAGACCCTGGCCGAGGCGCTGGCCGTGGTCGACCGCACGCAAGAGCGCGTGTACGAAGCGGAGCTGTATCGGCTCAAGGGGACGCTGACGCTGCTGCAGCCGCGCCGTGAGGGAGACGAAGCCGGCCGCCGGGACGAAGCCGAAGCCTGCTTCCTGAAGGCGATCGCGATCGCTCGCCGGCAAGGCGCCCGATCGCTGGAACTGCGCGCGGTGATCGACCTGAGCCGGCTGTGGCGGCAGCAGGGCAAGCCGGGAGACGCCCGCCAGATGTTGGCCGAGGCCTACGGCTGGTTCACCGAAGGCTTCGACACCGCGGATCTGCAGGAGGCCAAGGCGCTGCTTGATGAGTTCGACTGAAGCGTGGGTCATGGCAGCGTAAGCAGCAACCGGCCGGCGTTATTGACCTGATTGGTGTTCCCGTATGTCGTGCAGCTGCGGAACGCAGCGGGTTGCTGGCGTATAGCTCCTTCCACATCCTTGGCGTGATGCGTTTTTGAACCAGGCTGCCGGAAATTGCTGCCTCACCCGCATGCTTTGAAAACAACAACCCAATGCAGAATTGCAGTGGTTTGAGGTGTCGCGGTAGGGACGCCGGTTACCCAGCGCCCCCCGCACAGATCCGGACTTGCAGTTTTCCCGCATCCGGCTCCTACCTTGAGTGTTTAACGCGAAACCGCGCGTCGGGATAAGGATGCACTACGTGTGGCTCCGGCAGCCATTTATTGGCCATACGAAAGAACCGCTGCCAAGTCAGGCGACTGCGCTGGCTGCGTCTCTTCAGCATACGCCACCAACAATCCATCAAACGGAAGCGTATCGCATACAATCGTCTCAAATTACCTGGAATAGCATGGTAATTGAAGTACCCGCGTAGGACCGCGTTGAGCCATCGACCTGTCTCAGGTACTGATCGGTGCATGGTACGACGCAGAACTAATTTGATTTCCGCCAGCTTCGCCCGCATCCGCTTTGCCATCGTCGTGCGTTTAAGCTCAAACCAGCCATTGGCACGCGAGGTGGAACAGATGTGCGTAAAACCGAGGAAGTCGAATGTCTCAGCTTTGCGCCGGCCATGCCGTTGGTTCCATGCATTTGCGAAACGGCCAAAGGCAATCAGTCTGGTCTTCTCGGGGTGCAACGATAGCCCAAAGGCCTGCGCACGGTCTTTGAGGTCGGACAGGAATCGGTCTGCCTCAAAGCGGTGCTCAAATCCCAGGACGGTATCATCCATGTATGTACGGTCAAGCGTGGACACTCTTGTTTTAAGCTGCCAGCGCTTGTTTGAAGGTTTCTGCAAATAGTGCCGGCGATATGTAGCCAAGGCGTGAGTGACGCCGCTGGCGGTTGTAAAAAATCTCGATATATTCCTGGATCGCCGCCCTTGCATTGGCACGCGTCTGATAGCGATGGTGATGCGTCAGTTCGTTCTTCAGGCTGCCCCAGAAACTTTCCATCGGCGCGTCATAGCAGTTGCCCTTGCGGGACATGGGGTGTATTTGCACAAACGGTGCCAAAGTTCCACAGAATCCATAAATCAGCCGTTTTTTGAGTCAACCGATACTTTGCCCCTCCGGTGCATCAAATCGTCGAACATAGGGCGTTCTGAGAAGCCGGTTTTTCTGGTTTTTGCAATTTCCCATCTTCAACTTTTGTGTGGCGGCGGATTTTTTGGGCGGACGAGTCCCACCAAATCCACCATTTCGTCGTCCGAGAAGTCGAATTCCCCATGCAAGTTGAAATGGCGCCAAGTAGCCACCGATCCGTTGCGGATGGCTTCGATCAAGTCCGCCTTGTGCGCCGGATCGGGCTCCTGATCCAGCACCCGGGTCAGAAACAGGTAATTCCAGCAGATGATTGCGTTCTTGATCAGCCGCCGGCAAATCGCGTTGCGCTGCTGCGGCGAGCAGTTCGGCAGCCATCGTGGTCAGGATGCGGTAATTGCCGGCGGCGTGATCGCACAGGGTGTGGCGCAGCTGAGGCGTCATCAGGCTGGCGTTACCCGCGCCGCCGAGCAAGTGATCGAGGCAGGCAAGCAGCTCATCGCGACTGGCGAACTCGGTGGCAAGCCGGGTGCGGATGCGGCTGCCCAAGGGAATGAGTTCCTCGCGGCGCAGTTTCTCGATCAGCCTGGCATCGCCGGCGATGATGATGCACAGCAGCGGCTGGGAATCGAAGCGGGCACTGGCCAGCAGGCGCAGCTCCGACAACACTTGCGGCGTCATTTCCTGCGCTTCGTCAATCAGCAGGACCGGCCGGCAATGGCTCGATTCGAGATGATTGAACCAGCGCTCGCGCAAGGCCTTGAAGCCGCCCCAACGATTGCTTGGCCGCAGCGGCACCGCAAAGATGTCGCCGAGCTCACGATAGAAGTCGGCCATATTGCTCTGCGGGTGGTTGATGGCGCCGACGGTGATGTCAGGCTGTTTTTTAAGGCGTTCGGCAAGCAGGCGCAATACGATGCTCTTGCCGCTGCCAGGATCGCCGTGGATCATGGCGAAACCACCTGCTTGTCGTTGCCCCCGCAACACCCGGGCCGCTATCCGGGTGTTCTCTTCCGTCGCTGTCAAGGTGGAGCTACCGGACGCTCACAGCCGGGCATCATTCAGGCAAATGCGGCAGCACGAACGATAGCGTCGCCAGGTGTTCGTCGCGGTTCGTCTTCGCAGGATCCGAAGGCGGCGTGACGAGCGTTGCAGTAACGACGTTGAGGCCCTGGTTGCGCACCTTGATCGTGGCGATGCCGTCGGCGCCGGTCTTCACCGGTTGCGAGTCGGGGTCGGTGACGAAGTCGGGCTGCACGCTGGCGCCCTGCACGGGCTTGCCTTCATAAAGCACCCGGACCGTAAGTGCCTGGCCCATCTGCTCCGGCAGCTGCTTTGCGAGCGGCACGATCTGCAGCTTGTGGGCGGGCAGCACAGGCGGCGCCACATTCAACCGGCGCAGGTGTACCGTGTACTTGAAGGTGTGCTCGCTGATCGTCGCGTCGGGAACCTCGTCTTTTCCCTTGTTGTACCACTTGCCGTCGGGCGTCTTGCACCACGGGCCGTGGTCGAAACTTGCAGCGACGATTGCAGGCTGGTTGTCGGTGTTCACCACGACCAGCGGCCCATTGGGCGCGAGCTGCGTCGACACCTCCTTGCCGTTCTCGTCATAGGCCGCGACGGTTTTCACCTTGTGCAGGCGCTTCACCATGTCCAGGTCATCGGCGCCGACACCGTAGATCAACGCGAGTTGGTTCGCGCGCTGCGCAAACCAAATGCCATGGGCATTCGCCACGTTCGCGGCGCCCAGGCCCGCGATCACGCTCGCCACGAGGGCCAGTTTACTGAGAGTCTTCATTACTTCTCCTATCGTCTGGTGGTTAAAACAAGAACAGCGATCACGAGGGATCCTGGCAAGAGAATTCTAGTCGCCGCGTTGCAGGAAATCTTGGATGGATTTGTTGCGCGTGGCGCGTACTCGAACTTCAAGACTTCCTGCTGATCCACGCCATCACAGCGCAATATTGTGCATTTTCAGAAGCGTGATTCAACAGAATCTATGGCGCCAAACTACTAATATCATTTGTGGGGGTCAAAGAACCGCCAACACAGGAGAAATTGAAAATGAGGAGACATCTGAAATGTCAAATATGACTATGCATACCAGTATCGCCTGGGCCATTCCTTACATAGACGAGCATCTCGATGAACGCCTGTCGCTCAATGAGCTGGCCGCCAAGGCCGGACTCAGCGTGTGGCGTTTCTGCGTGGTGTTCCGCCAGCATACCGGCGTCCCGCCGCGCCGCTACATCTGGGGACAACGCCTGAAGAAGGTGCAGTCGCTGATCGCCGGCGGCGAGTCTCCGGCATCTGCCGCATTGATGACCGGCTTCTACGACCATAGCCATCTTTGCAGGCACTTCAAGAACGCCTACGGCATGTCGCCAAGGCAGTATGTCAATCGCCACCGCAGTGCCCATGCCGCCGTGGACTGCAACCATGAACGGGAGGCAGCATGAAATTCTCTTATAAATGGCATGGCCGCATCGGTCAGTTTCTCGCCCCGCTACTCGCGATCCAGGCCTTGGGTGGCGCCATCCTGTTGTGGATGCAGCCGCTGCCGGCGCCCCAGGAGAGCCCGGTCGCGGTGCAAGCCTGGGCCTCGGCAGTGGACCAGGGCGTGGCCGCACTGGCACGCCAATATCCGGCGGCGAAAATCGAGTACGTGAACTTGCCGAATGACGCACAGGCGCCTGTGAGCGTGCGCCTGCTCGCGTCGCCTTCCAACGAAAGCGGCTGGGCAGATATCGACGTCGCGCATGGCACGGCCGGCACACTGCAGCCGGACAACAGCAAGGCGAGGACATTTCTGTATGGCCTGCACGAACGATTGCTGCTTGCCGATGTCGGCGTCTGGGTGCTGCGCGCGATCGCGCTAATCGCATTGGCGCTGGTTGCGATGGGGCTGCGTGCCTGGTGGCGCGTGCGGAAGCTGCCGTCGATCACACCATGGCGGCGCGTGCATCGCCTGGTCGGACCGGTGGCCGTCTTGCCGGTGGCGATGATACTGGTCACCGGCTTCGTGCTGCGCTCACCCGAATGGGCGAGCGCGTTGTTATCGGCCAAGCCGGCTCAGGCAGCTGCCGCCCCCAGCGTCGCAGCGCCGGCTGCCACCGGGCCGCAGGCGGCGACGCTGGGCCAGGCGCTCGCCGCGGCTTCGGCCGCGCTGCCGCAGGCGCGCCCTCTTCGCATCTACCCGCCCCGCAAGGGTCAGCTGCGCGTGCGGATGCGCGGCGACGAGTGGCATCCCCTCGGCCTGAACAACGTGTTCGTGAGCACCGCCGACGCCTCGGTGCAGCGCATCATGCGCGCCGCCGACCAGCCGCTGAGCGTGCGCTATCTCAACGTCGTCTACCCGCTGCACGTCGCTGCGCTACCTGCCAGCATGGGCGTGGCGGGCGCGATCATGGCGCGCGTGCTGTGGACGCTGCTCGCGCTGGCGCTCGCGGGACTGGCCCTGACAGGCACGGTGCAACGCTTCAAGACGCAATCGAAACAGAAATAGAAATAGACAACAACTCTTGGGAGACAATTCAAATGCAAGCAAAGTCAACTGCAATCAAAGCAATCCTTGCGCCTGCCGTTCTCGCCGCTTCGCTCGCCGGAACCGCTTTCGCTCAATCCAATGTGACCTTGTCCGGTGCGGTGGACCTGGCCCTTGCGCATGGCTCCGGCAGCATCAGCAATCAAACCCGAATGGACAGCAACGATCTTGGGGCCACAAAGCTCTCCTTCAAGGGTTTCGAGGATCTTGGCGGCGGACTCAAGGCGGGGTTCTGGCTGGAGGCTGGCGCCAACGCCGACACCGGCACTGGCCAAAACACCAACACCAACAACCAGCCCTCCGGCGCTACAGGCAATGGTGGCCTCACCTTCAACCGTCGTTCGCATGTCAGCCTGGGAGGCGACTGGGGTGAAATTCGCCTTGGCCGCGACTTCACGCCCCAATACATGGGCCTTGCCGACTTCGATCCGTTCGACGTCGGCGGCAGCGGAATCATCGAGGTGATGAATTCCTCGATCGTCGGCCCGACTGCGGTCCGCGCCTCCAACAGCATCTCGTACCTCTACGGCCATGGCTTCAACGCCGCTGCGATCGGATACGGGCCAAGGGGATTCAGCGGCTCGGGCTTCCAGTTCCACGCCATGTACTACATGGGTGAAAATCCCGGCGGGTCAGCCACCTCCAAGGATGGCAACGGTTACGGCGCTCGCGCCGTCTACTCGACCGGCAAGTTCACGGTTTCCGGTGCAGTCGGCGGGACTAGCTACGCAGCGGGCGACGTCCGGCGGAACAATGCTGGCGCGAGCTATGACTTCGGCGTGGTGCGCGTCATGGGCATGTACGAGTGGGACAAGAAGGGTGCGATCAGCGCCAGGGGCTGGCTGGCGGGCGCGATGGTCCCTGTCGGCGCCGACACGATCCGGGTTGCGTACTCGCGTTACGGCACCGATGCGGCAGGCAGCCCGACGGCCAAGAAGTGGGCTGTAGGTTATCTCCATCCATTGTCGAAGCGCACTACCTTGTATACGGCCGCCGCTCACGTGAGCAACGAGGGGACGTCTGCCTCGGCGCTGAACGGTTCCGTGACCGCCCCGGGCCAGTCCTCCAACGGATTTGACTTCGGGATCCTGCATACCTTCTAACCGTAATCCCTCTGTCGGGGCTCGGAGAATTGCACGCGCCAGCCATACAAACCTCCGGGGCCCCGAATGAACATCCATAAAAATGCTCGATTAACTCAGGAGAAAACAATGTCCAAAGTTACCTTTATCGAACCCTCAGGCAACGCCGTCGATATCGAAGTCGCGGGTGGCTGGAGCCTCATGCAGGCCGCCACCAGCAATGGCGTCGACGGCATCGAAGCCGAATGCGGCGGTTCCTGCGCTTGCGCTACCTGCCATTGCTACGTCGAAAGTCATGCTGAATTGCTGACGCCTCCCGCCAAGGACGAACTGGCGCTGCTCGATCATGTTGCCGCCGAGCGCCGGCCGAACAGCCGCCTTGCCTGCCAAATCAAGATGAGCTGCGGCCTGGACGGTATCGTCGTGCGTTTGCCCGCCAGCCAAGTCTGAGTACGATCATGCCTACTCGTCCGATTGTCATTGTCGGCGCCGGCCAGGCAGGTCTTCAGGTTGCCGAGTCGCTGCGCGGCGAAGGCTGGGAAGGCGACGTCATCCTGCTCGGCGACGAGCCTCATGCGCCCTACCACCGGCCGCCGCTGTCCAAGGCCTATCTGCTCGGCCAGGCGACGGCCGCGCAACTCACCATGCGCAGTTCCGAGGCGCTGGCGCGCAAAAACATTAGCCTGCGCACGGGGATCAGGGTTGAACGCATTGACCGGGAGAGCCGCGAACTGCATTTCAGCCATGGCGGCAGCCTGCCATATCACCGCCTGGTCTTGGCCACCGGCACGCGTGCCCGTTCACTGGCCGGGCCCGACCTGGCCGGGGTGTTTTCGTTGCGCGGACTCGACGATTGCCGGCAGATCGCCGCTGCGCTCGAAGCGGCCGAGAACGTCGTCGTCATCGGCGGCGGCTTCATTGGTCTTGAATTTGCCGCCGCTGCCCGTAAAAAGGGCAAATCGGTAAGCCTCATCGAGGTGAGTGAGCGCCTTATGGCACGTGCCGTGTCGCCGTTCATTTCAGAGTGGTTTGCGCAGTTACATTGTGGTCATGGGGTCCGCTTGTGCATGTCGGCGCAGATTGTTGCCTTTGCTGGCGAGAACGGCCGGATCCATGCGCTCAATCTGGCCGATGGCAGGCAAATTCCGGCCGATCTTGTGGTTCTCGGCATCGGCGTCGTTGCTAACGACGAACTGGCTGAAGCCGCGGGTTTGCAGGTCGAGCGAGGCATCGTTGTCGACGATTGCGGACGCACTGCTGATGCAGCCATTTTTGCGGCCGGGGATTGCACAGCCACGCGCCGTGCCGACGGTGGCCTGCGACGTCTCGAGTCGGTGCAGAATGCCGTCGAGCAGGGCAAGGCTGTCGCTGCCGCCGTTCTCGACAAGGAAAAGCCCTTTCTTGCTACGCCCTGGTTCTGGTCCGACCAGTACGACGCCAAGCTCCAAATGGTCGGCACCAGCGCCGGGCATGACCGGATGGTCTTGCGCGGCAACCCGGCCGACGGCAAGTTCTCTGCCTTCTATTTCCGCGATAGCCAGTTGATTGGCATCGATAGCATCAACTGCCCGCAGGACCACATGCTCGGGCGCAAACTGTTCGACCAGGGGGTGTCGCCGACGCCGGAGCAGGCTGCTGATGAGGTGCTGGTGCTGAACTCCCTGCTTGCGTAGCTGTTGGCCGGAAGGGAGTTGTCAGAAGTTGCATCCCGACGACGATACGCAGCAGGTCGATGAGTGCCTTCTGGGTGGCAGTAATCTGGCGGTGCGCGTTGAAATCGGCGGGTGTTGCGGCCTTCCTGCAAGGGAGATGCAGTGATTCGATTACTGATTGCCAGCGGCCATCCGGCGCTGTGCGAAAGCCTGTCCACTTTCTTCGCGCTGGTGAAGGCAGAAACAACCAGGGAAACAGAGCGGCACATAAACTGCATGTATTGCAACACCTACAGTATTTTCTGACGAAAGAATTACAAATTTTTTTAATCAAAACATGGCCGGCAGGCACGACCAGTTGATTGATCTGGTCCAATAGTTCCGGCGTGAGCAGGCTGACGTTGTCCATGAGCGTCTGAAAATGGTATTGCGATCGATCAAAATCACCATGTCCCAGCATCTCGCGTATGGTGTTGTGATGACTCACAAGTTCATGCAGCCGGTCATAGTCAATATTCAAATCCAATCTCAATCGCCGCATACAAAAATTGGCTACAACGCCATCCCGGGACGGCCATTGCGCTTATCCACTTCTGGTGCAATCTGTTCTTCCAACAATTGAAATAGCGTTGTGCGCAGCAGCAGGTCCATGTACGAAGACGGGCCAGATTTGCGCGGCACGCCGACCGTATCGATCGGCGGCGATGGCGCGTACGACACCAGGCGATGTCACGCGGCCATTGCCGCTCGCAATGCCCAGCCGTCGATTCCACCGCGTGAGGGCGCGACGCATTGGTCGCAGCGCACGCCAGGCGCGCTCTGGCGCAACGACGCGATCGACGCCATTGCCCACGGCAGTCGGCGGGACTGGAAAGCTGCCACCGGCTATCACCGGCGTTCGCTTGCCGAAACCTTGATGTATCGTCTGAAAGCACTCACGGGCAGGGAACTGGTGGCGCGCACGATTGGCCCCCAGGCAACCGAGGTGGCCATTCGTGCCGGCGCACTCGCGCGCCCGCACTCCGTCCGTATCGCGTAAATTTAATGTCGTATCAGGCATGTCGCCGTCAGATTCGATTTATGCAACAACGCCGATCCATAGAGCAATATTAAGGCCCAGAATAGCACCGGCAAGATTGTGTGGGATGTTGCCGACCTGGCGCCCCACTTTTGCATCCGCGGCGCCGAACAGGGCCTGATCGAGAAACTCGATTTCAGCAAGGTCCCGAATGCCGCCAGCATGCCGAAGGAATACAAGACACCGTATTCCGTGGCTTACGAGTTCTATTCGAACGTGCTCGCCTACAACCCGGACAAATATCCGGGCAAGGCGCCTTCGAGCTGGGCGGACTTTTGGGATGTAAAAAAATTTCCCGGCCGCCGCGCCCTGCGCAGTCATGCCCTGGCGACGCTCGAAGCGGCATTGCTGGCAGATGACGTGCCGCGCAACAAACTCTATCCGCTCGACGTCGACCGCGCCTTCCGCAAGCTGGAAGAGATCAAGCCGCATATCACCGTTTGGTGGACCTCCGGCGGCCAGTCGGCGCAATTGCTGATTGACGGCGAAGTCGACATGATCATGACCTGGAACGGCCGTGTCAGCGCACTGCAGAAGAATGGCAAGAAGGTGGACTACACCTACAACGACTGCATCCTGCAAAACACGCACCTGTGCATCCTGAAGAACGCGCCGAACCTGAAGACGGCGATGACCGTCGTCAATGCCGCCATCACACCGGAGTACCAGGCCAACCTGCCGCAGCATATCGACTACGGTCAGGGCAATCCGGCGGTATTCAAAACTGGCAAGATCTCTCCGGAACGCGCCGCCGAGCTGCCCAACTCCCCCGTCAACGTCGGCAAGCAGGCGCTCATGTCCTATACCTGCTGGGCTTCGCCCGCGGGAGAAAAAGCGGAAAAACGCTGGCAGGAATTCATGCAAAAATAAGTCTGCGGGCAGTCTGAAGAAAGCCATCATCCATCGGAAGAATTCGCAGTTCTATCGCAGCAAGCATGGCGCCGAGGTGGGCGATATGTTTATGAGCCTGATTTATACCTGCGAGTCGTACCAGACCAATCCGTTCGAGTATCTGCAGGCATTGCAACAGCACACCGACGCGGTGGCCCAGTATCCGCATCAATGGCAGCCATAGAATTGCCAGCGCGCGCTGGTTGCGACCTCGTAGGCGCCCCACCTCATGTCGCCAGCGGCAGCCGGCGCATCGGCCCGCACCGGATCGCCGCCTATCAGCAACACCTGTAATTGATGCGCTTCGAGCGTCTGAAGCGGATCTGTCGCATCGGGCCAGAAAACGAAATGCCAATACCCTCCCAATCGGCATCAAGTCGCCAGACTGACGGTTTTCATAGACTGGTTGATGGATGCTTTCAGGGAGGGGCCGTCCGCCAATCAGCTACCCTAACCGGCTAGCGCTGCCAAGGAATTTACGGCCATGCTTATGGCAGCAAAGCAGCTTGCTGCAGCCCTTCCGTTTCCGCGCGACCGAACATCAGGTTCATGCACTGCACAGCCTGGCCGGATGCACCTTTGACCAGATTGTCCTGTACCACCAGGATCACCACCGTATTGCCGTTGCCCGGACGGTGCAGGGACAGGCGCAACATGTTGGAGCCACGGGTCGAGCGGGTTTCAGGGTGCGCGCCGAATGGCATCACGTCGACAAACGGCGCATCCTTGTACTGTTCTTCAAACAGCGTTTGCAGCGCCTCATTGGAAATGTCTGAGGATAGACGCGCATACAGCGTCGCGTGCATGCCGCGGATCATCGGCACCAGGTGCGGCGTGAAGATCAGCGACACCGGCAGGCTGGTAAAGCGCTGCAGCTCGGCCACGGTTTCCGGCGTATGGCGGTGGCCTGATACGCCGTACGCCTTGAAGTTATCGCTCGACTCCGCAAACAAAGTGGCAATCTCGGCCTTGCGGCCGGCGCCCGACACGCCCGTCTTGGCGTCGGCGATCAGCGCGCCGGCGTCGATCAGATTGGCTTTGAGCAGCGGATAAAAGCCAATCTGCATGGTGGTCGGGTAACAACCCGGATTGGCGATCAGGCGCGCGTCCTTGATCGCGTCCCGGTTCAGTTCCGGCAAGCCGTACACCGCCTCCGCCAGCAGTTCCGGGCAGGTGTGCGGCATCTTGTACCACTGTTCGAAGGTGCCAGGATCTTTCAAGCGGAAATCAGCCGCCAGGTCGATCACCTTGACACCGGCCGCCAACAGCGCGGGCGCCTGTGCCATTGCAACGCCATGGGGCGTGGCGAAGAAGACCACGTCGCACTGCCTCAGGTCGACGTTGTCGGGCGCAGAAAATGCCAGGCTGACTTTCCCTCGCAGCGATGGGAACAGGTCGGCCACCGGTAAGCCATCCTCCTTGCGCGAAGTAATCGCAGTCAGTTGCACATGCGGATGGCCTGACAGCAACCGCAACAATTCCACACCCGTATAACCGGTACCGCCGACAATGCCAACTTTGATCATGAGAATCTCTTAAGAAAAAGCGCGCCCACAGCGGGCGCGCAAAAGAAGGGAGCGTGATTCAAAACGAGTAGGCGCCTTTAACGTAGTAGAACGCGCCGACGCCCCTTCGCATACCGCTGCCACAGGTATGGGAATTTAACAGTGCCCCTGCAGAATTAGTCGCTGAAAGCCGGCGCCGCAGCGCCATAAAAGAACGAAAGAAAGCTTGCCAGTGGAGGAAAATGCCGCGGTGTATAAATAACGACTACGCCGCATTCGCTGCAAGCTTTGCAAAGCGCCCGATATGGAAAGCCTCGATAGTAGTTGTCGTGCTGCCGGTATGAATCAATTCGGCCATCACATCACCCACGTCCGGTCCCAGCTGAAAACCGGCGCTGCAGAACCCGAAGGCGTAGTACAGGCCAGGAATGCGCGCACTTGGACCCATCACGGGAATATCGTCCTGCATGTAACCCTCTACTCCACTCCAGACGCGGATGATGCTCAGGCGCTTGAGCGCCGGCACGATGCGCTGCAGTTGCTGCAACTGCGCCAGTGTATGCTGGGGCAGCACGTAGGCGCGCCGCGTGTCAGGGTCGGCCGGACCATGGCCGCAGCCGCCGATGATCAGGTTGCCGCGCTTGATCTGCCGGCAGTAAACGACTTCCTCCTTGAATGTCGACGACACACCGATCGTCGGTGGAATGGCGTAGGGCACCGGCTCGGTGACCGACATCTGCGGATCCTGCACTTTCATGGGAACGGGCTCACCGAACTTAGCGCTGATGCGGTCACCCCATGCCCCGGCGGTGACCAGCACGGCCGGCGCGCGGAAAGTCTTACCGTCGGCAGCGCTGACGAGAAAGTCCTCGCGCTCCTTCTCGATGTTCACGATCTCCGTGCTCTCGAACAGCTGCGCGCCTTCACGCACCGCGGCGCGGCCGAACGCGGGCGCCGCCAGGCGCGGGTTGGCATGGCCGTCGTGCCGCGAGTACGATGCCATGATGATCTCGGGGCCGAGGTAGGGAAACAGCTCACGCAGCCTGCGCCCGCTGACCAGTTCCAGTTCGAGGTCATAGGCAGTGGTGTCACGCGCATACTTCTCCATCCGTTCGACATGCTCCTGCCGATAGCCGACCCGGATATGCCCGCTGACCAGGAACTCGATGTCCTCGCCGCTCAATTGGTTGAGGCGGCCCCATATTTCACGCGAACGGTTCGCCAGCGGAAGCTGCTCCAAGTACAGTCCCTGGCGGCGCACATTGGAGAGCGGAACAATCCGGGGGCTGGAGTAATCAACGCCTTTTCCGGCCAGCAATATCTTCAAGGGAACAGCGTGTTATCGTCGAAGTCAATTGACTTCGATGGCCCTCTACAAACGAGAGCGGCGCAGAGGTTTACCGGCTCCACGTATGGCTCCACCAGATCAGTCCGATGATCTGGCGTCGGCTTCTGGTACGCAGCGACAGCACGATCGCCGATCTGCATTACATACTGCAGATCGCCTTCGGCTGGAGCGATACGCACTTGAATCTGTTTCACATCCATGGCCATGACTATGGTGTTTACCACGACGGCGGCATCAGCTTTTCGAGCAATGCCGATCAGGTTCGATTATGCGATTTCAAATTCCGCAACAACGAGCGCTTCATCTACGAGTATGACCTCGGTGACTGCTGGCAACACGAAGTACGTGTTGAAGCGCGCTTGGCACCGGAAGATAAATGCGCCTATCCTTGCTGCATCAGCGGTCGACGGCGGGCGCCGCCGGAAGACTGCGGCGGGCCCTTGGCCTTCATGGCGCGACGGGATGCCGTCCCGCTGCAGGTTGCGGATTTATTCGAGGACATCCGTGACCATTTTGAAACCAACGACCTGGATGCAATTCGTCTTCTGACCTAAGACGTTCAGGACTTGCGCGAATGGCTGTCCTTGGACAGTTTTGAGCGACGCGCGGTCAACCGCCGGCTCAGACAGTACGCAACCAACGACGAGGCATGGATGCGGCATTAGAAAGGAGTCGGTGATGAAGATTCGGATACAGGTGGTCATTGAAACCGAGAGCGGCAAACCAGAGAAGATCGAAGAAATCGCACGGCTGGAGCGCGGTTTGCTGCGGCCGGAGGAACTGGGCTTAAGGCTACCTCGAATAACCTCACTTTTCAGTATTTTTGGACGACGAAAAATTCTTCTGGATTTGCAGTTGCCAGATTTCTGTCGAAAGCAGCAAGTTGAGCGTAAACCTGCATTGAATTTCGGTGATGCTGCCGATGGCAAACAGCCATCGGTCAGCCTTTTCGCCGCCTTTCTCAACTTGCAGCCCGGCTTTGCTCTTTCAAAAACACCATGCGCTTCAAATTGTAGCTGGCAGCTTTCAGATTCAGCACAAACGTAGTGCGCACAATGCCCATGCAGCGCACCAGCTTGCCACCCATCTGGGCCAGCGCGCCAAACACGTGTTCGACCCGGGCACGGGGCGTGGCGATACGGCGATTGCGCTGCTTCTGCGTCGCCGAAATGGGTTTCCTGGCAGTGCCTTTTCTCTGGATATGTGCACGCCAACCCGCTTGTTTCAGATCGGCTTCGCGCTGCGCGCTTGGATAGCCACGGTCTGCATACACATCCCGGCTGGTATTTTTGGTATCGAGCAGGTCTTCAAAGACGGTGGTGTCGGCCACAGCAGCATGCGTGATGATGACTTTGCGAATCACTTTGTAACGCTTGTCGACGCTTGCATGGAGCTTGTAGCCGAAATGGTTCTTGCCATGTTTTTTGGTCCACTTCGCATCGACATCCTTTTGTGCCCGTTTGTGGGGCGTCCACGTCGTTGGCATGATGCTCTGCTTGCGATCTCAGCCTCCTCGCGCTTGTTGCGCTGCACCGGTGCCTGCACCAGCGAGGCATCGATAATCTGGCCGCAACGCGCCTGATAGCCTTGCGCCAGCAGTTGTTGCTGGACCTCATCAAACAGTTGTGTTCCCAATCCTGCCTGCGCCAGGCGATCGCGAAACAGCCAGATCGTCTTCGCATCGGGAATCGTGCTGCTGTCGGTCAGTCCGAGAAACTGCAGGAAGCTGCGGCGATCGAGCAGTTGATATTCAAGCGCGTCGTCTGCCAGGTTGTAGAGTTGTTGCAGCACCAGAATCTTGATCATCAGAACCGTCGGATACGGTGGTCGGCCACCTTTGGCGCGCGACGGACGTGGCGATGCGGTATCGACACTTGCGGCCAGCGCGACGAAGTCGACATGCTCGGACAGGCCAAGCAGCGGGTCGCCCATCTTCACACGTCGGTTGCCACGTTCTTCTTCCGCAAACAAGCTTGGTTTGGGCATCATCATCGGGCGGCACGCAGTGTAGTTCCGGATTCAGAATTTTACTTACACAGACAGATAATGGGTAGGTTTTTAGAGGCAGCCTTAAGTGTCAGATAATAGTACGCGCGTTCTTTTATACTAAATATACAACAACAACTGGAGACAACAGGTATGAAAACAAAATTATTGGCAGGCTTGATCGGCGGATAGGCGTTTGATTGCTAATCTTGCAGCGGAAATGGCGAACGGGCGACCATGGTTTCCCATGGTCGCCCGTTTAAATGGCAGGCACTGGAGCCTCAATCTGACAATCAGCTATTCATCAAGATCAGCGGCCTTGTCAAATCAAGCCTCTGGTTGCTTAGAAGTTGTGTGTTATGCCAACTTCGTAGGCGTTGATATTGTCGTCGCCATTTGCATTTTTTACAGCAAGGTTAGTGCGAGCTACGTCAGCATACAAAGAAGTGCGCTTGGACAGGTTATGTGTGTAACCGATAGCGAATTTCTTGTCTTTGTTGTCTGCAGTCTTGAGTTGGCCATAAGTTGCATTGATAGTGCCGACGCCGACAGTGTATGCCAAGCCGATCAGAGCATTCTTTTGCTTGACTTCTGTACCGCTAGCTTTGTTTTTGACGTCTTCATACAGAGCAGTTACTTTGGCTGGGCCGAAAGCATAGCCACCGCCAAGAACGGCGTAGTTGGAATTGTTTGAATTTGTCTTGCGATTCCAGCCAGCAGCCAATGAGATTGGGCCGTTGTTATAAGTCGCGGACACACCGTAACCATCGTTAGCGCTTGCTGGTACTGGAGTTGCAGCTTCTTTGAACGAGTAGATCGCTTGCACGCCGAAGCCGCTGAAGTTTGTGCTGTCGTAACGGATTGAATTGTCTTGACGTGTAACAGCCAAGGCATTCAATTGCATTGAGCCAACGCCATCTTGACCGAATGGATCCAGGTCGGCAGCGATATCGTCAACCGGGTTGTAGAGACGGCCCAGACGCACGGTACCGAAGTTGCCTTTCAGGCCGACATTCGATTGCGCTTGGAACAGTTGGGTGCCTTTTTGTGCGCCGGTATCAGCCAAGAAACGGTTTTCCATTTGGAAAATCGCCGACAAGCCACCGCCCAGGTCTTCAGAGCCCTTGAAGCCGAGACGGCTGTTGTGATTGTGGTCCATTTTTGTTGCTTCGCCAGTAGTTTTCATCACGCTAACGTCCACTTTACCGTAGATGGTGACAGCGGATTGCGCTTGCGCTACGCCAGCAACTGAAGCGAGTACAGCCAGTGCGATCAGGGGTTTTTTCATTTGTAGTCCTTGATTAAGTATTGTGCTTGAGAGTCCGCTCAAGCTTATCGGATGAACAAATGTTCATTCATTGGGGTCGAAACGCACATACCTCCTGGAGTGCCATCAAACTGGATGGGCGTCCAGGAACGGCCGAAGCGCACGGTGCCGAAGTCGCCCTTCAGACCTACCCAGGATGACGACCGAAAAGACGCCCGCTTTGTTTCAGAGTGCCATCGTCGATGCCGAAACCGTTCTCAAGCTGGAAGTTCACCGATACACCGTTGCCGAGATCCTCGGCGCCCCTGAAACCGAGGCGCGCCTACCAGTTGCGCTGTCCACGCCCACCCGGCTGGGGCTGATATCGGAGCGTGAGTGGGTCAGGGCGACATCGGCAATGCCGTAAGCCGTCACATTCGACTGCGCGGATGCTGCGCCTGCAAAAGCACCGAAGACGTTAAGCGCGAGAAAGGATTTTTTCATGTAAAGCTCCTCCCTAGGTTGTGAGAAATTCGCATAAGCGGATCAGAAAATATCCGGCTTCGATGGGCCTTCGCTCATCGGCGCCAGATGCACAAATCTTACGTTGCCCTTGCACAAAAAGTCGTCGAAAACCGGCATCTGCACGGCATAAAAAAACGAAGTGACGATGGATGGCGATGGAAAATGCTGCGGCCTTATTCGAACCGATATCCAAACGATACTCAGGCGCGCATTTGCGCCAGCCCGCCGACATAATTGCAGCAATACAGCTGCCCGAGGCTGGTCAGGATTTTGTACGCGATGGTGTTGGCTTGCGCAGCCACCGTGTCCACCGGCTGCTCGTCCGAGATGAGGTCCACATAGGCACCGGGTTGCAGGTGCCGCTGATCGACATCGGTCACGTCCAGCGTGCAGGTGTCCATGGAAACGATGCCCGCAATCAGCGCGCGCACACCTCCTGCCAGGGCGCAGCCGCGATTGCTGAAGCTGCGCAGCCAGCCATCCGCATAGCCGACCGCGACCGTGGCAATACGTCGCGGACCTGCGGCGCGGTAGGTCGCGCCATAGCCGACATGGCCGCCGTCTTCAACTGACCTGACCTGGATGACTCTTGCCTGCAGGCGTACCACCGGCTTCATCGGATTCTTCATGCCGGCCACCGGCGCAAATCCGTACAGCGCAGCGCCAGGACACCCCAGGACGAAATGGAAATCGCTTCCAAGAAAAATGCCGGAAGAATTGGTAAAGGAGGTGGGGCAGTATGACAAGCGTCTGCGTGCGACGTCGAACACGGCCTGCAGGTATCACCGGTCTGGAAGACGATGTGTGTTCTTTCCTGGAAGAAGCCAATGAACACGGTTGGATCGCATGAACAGGCGGCGGCGACGCCGCTCTGGCTGCTGGCGGAGCTGACCTATCTGGGCAACAAGATCCGCATCCTGTTCGTGGTGCCAGGCGTATACGTTGACCGGGGATGCGGAGAATGCCGATCCGGTGTGCGGGAAGTCGCCGCATCACGGGGAATTGCAGAAGATTTTGATGCGGGCGCATGCTGCGCAAGCGGCGCCGCCGGTGCCGGAGCAGCCGATTGTGTTTCGGACGAATGTGAATTTGTTGCGGTTTGCGCGGAGTGAGGGCTGAAGTCGACGTGCTTAGTAGCCGCGCCCCCGGTCAGGCCTCCCTCTTAACCTACGAGGCAGGCGACTGCTTCATCATGAAGCTGGGCTACGTCGGCGCCTGGTGCAACCTTGAGACCGTGCGCAAGGTGTGGATCACAGCCTGACGGACGTTGAGTTTCAGCACGGACTCCATAGTGACGCACGGCGCCAAATTTCATGCGCCAGTGCGTCACCTCATCACTCCCAATTTGGCTTTCCGGTTGCGATAATACTCAGCGGATATCCGCGTTGGTCAAATGGCTGGCGCAATACGATCCGGCTGGCAAATTTCTCGATCCCGATTTCATCGTCCAACAGCCGATCCATGAGCGCCTGAAAATTGGCAACACTAGGCGCCACGATTTTCAGAAGGTAATCGTAACCGCCACTGACGTTGTAGCATTCGACGATTTCGTGGTACTTGCCAGCCCCTGCTTCGAATTTACGGAAGTCGTGGGGCCGATGGCTACTGATCGTCACCTCGGAAAACACGATGACGTGGCTGCCCAGCTTCTCCAGTGCGACCTCCGCGTGGTAGCCACGGATAATTCCGATTTCCTGAAGCCGTTTCGTACGGAGAAGGCATGGGCTCTGACTGAGACCAACGGCCTCCGCCAGATCGACATTCGAACAACGTCCCTCGCGCTGGAGATGCACAAGAATCTTGATGTCGAACTGGTCGAGGGAAGCTGAGGATCGCATGAGTCGATACTACCATCAGTGTCGGTCCCGGTTACCCCGGTTTTGCCGATTGCGCTGCGGTTAGCGCTTCGTCGAGCGTTTCGATCACCATGCCGGCTTGTTCCGCTGACAGCACCAGCGGCGGTCGAATCTTGAGCACATTGTGTCCCATCGCGCAGGCGCTGAGCAAGACGCCCTTGTCGCGCATTCGATTGACCACGCGGCTGGTGAGCTCGCGGTCGGGCGTTCGCGATGCGCGGTCCGAGACAAGTTCCACGCCGACGAACATGCCCGCGCCACGCACATCACCAATGGCCTCGTGCCGGGTGGCAAGAGCGGTGATGCCGTCGAGCAAGATCTTTCCGACCCTGGCGGCATGCTGCACCAGGCCTTCTTTTTCGATCGTATCCAGCACTGCCAGCGCCGCCGCGCACGATACGGTATTGCCGGCGAAGGTGTTGAAGTATCTTGAGTTTTTGCCGAATTCCGCCAACACGTCAGCAGTGGCCAGCAGTCCCGCGACAGGTTGTCCATTGCCCATCGGCTTGCCAAGGGTGACGATGTCGGGGATGAGGCCGTGACGCTGAAAGCCCCACATATGCTCGCCCGTCCGGCCGAAGCCGGGCTGGACCTCGTCGGCGATGAAAATGCCGCCGGCCCGCTTGATCGCGTCGACCGCACCCTTCAAAAAGCCCGCTGGTCCAGGGAGGATGCCGTCGCTGGTGAACAGGGAATCGACAATCAGTGCCGCCGGTTTGATGCCGTGACGCCGAAGATCGGCGATCGCCGCCTCGACATCGCGCGTGAAGCGTTCGGAGAGGTCGGCACCCTCGGCATGATAGAGGCGCGGTGCCGGGACCAGGCGAACGTGCGCGCCGAGATCGACGGTCGCGCCGAGTGATGGCGAGAATTGCGACACTGCGTCGGTGAAGCCGTGATAGGCGGTTTCGGTCACGATCACGCCCGTGCCACCGGTGCGGACCTTGGCGATGCGATAGGCGACGTCGTTTGCCTCGCTGCCGGTGCAGGTCAACATGAGATGCGCAAGGTCAGTCTCGGGCACGCTCGCGAGCAGGCGTTCGGCCAGTTCAAGAATCGTGTCGTGCAGATAGCGGGTGTTGGTCGCAAGAGTCTGCACTTGGCTGCGGATCGCCTCGGTCACCGCCGGGTGACAATGCCCGAGCGACGCGACGTTGTTATAAATGTCGAGGTAACGGCGACCTTCCGGATCGATCAGCCACACGCCTTCGCCGCGCACGATGTGAAGCGGATGTTCGTACATCAGCCGATATGCCGGGCCGAGCAACGCTTCTCGACGCGCGATCATCGCCGCGGTGACGGGTCCCACGTCGACACGTCCGGGGATATAGGCGTTGACCATGTTGAGGTCAGTGGTGCTTTTCATTGGCTTTTCCATTTCCTTATCCTTTTTGTACTTCGGTCAGTAATCGGTCGCGCGCCTCATTGCGGGAAAGATCGGCCATCTGGGACAGCGCTTCCCATGCCGCGGGATTGTGGCGCATGATGTAGGCGCGGTTCTCGGGGTAGCGCGCAGCGCGCCATTCCGAAATCAGTGCTGTGATGAGATGGCGTGTCGCCATGAGATCGGCCACGATCTCCTGCTCGATGTCGGTAAGCGGCAGCGTCGCGTGATAGGCCCCGACGAACTGCGCCGGCCCCTCGAACGGATCGGCGTTGCCAGTCATATGAAAGGCCGCCGCCGTACCGACCTCACCGACCAGCGGCGCATGCAGCATGTCGCCGAAGTCGATAATCCCCAAGATGCGTTCATGATCGTCGGGTGCGACCAGCACGTTGTAGAGATGGTAATCGTTGTGGATTACCTGCGCCCTCACCTCGCCGAGACGCGGCAGGACATGGTCGGTGAAGCGCGTCATGAACGACTCGGCGAGCGCGCGACGCGGAGCGTCCACGATGCCATCGAGCTTGGCCGTCAGCCGGTGCGCTGCGGAAACATTCCACAACAGATCGTGCGTCGCCGAAGGATGCGTGAAGTCGCGCAACGCGAGGTTCAAATTGGCGAGCACTGTCCCCATTGCCCGACGCTGCGCGGCGGTCCGGGGAGTCTCCTTGATCTGGATGCCGTCGAGATAGGTCAGCATCCGCACGGTGGTTTGGACTCCGTCGGCCAACGCTACAGTGTCGCGCGTCCGGCCGTCAAGCGTTCGCACCACGTGTGGCACCGGCAGGTCGGGCGATACGCGGGCCACGTGCTCAAGCGCACCAATCTGGAAATCGACGACCGAAACCGGCTCGGATGGATTGCTGATCTTGACAACGTAACGAGTGCCGTCCGCGGTCTCTATGCAACAATTCTGGTCGCGCTCGCCCGCCAGTGGTTTGACGCTGCCATGAATACCGTAGAGACGACTGACCAAGGCCCGCACCTCGTCCGGGGCAAGGCTGGGCGCCGCCGTGCTCAACGCCGCCGCAACTGGTTGATCCTCCGCCATCATGCGACTCGTTTCGTCGTGGCGGTCTGGGGCGGAAATTCGAGCCCAAGCAAACCGGGAAGTTGGCGAATATCGGTCAAGCGGTTGACACCATAGCCGTCGAAACCTTCGAACGAGGGCTCGTGACCGCGATCGATGAACGCTTTGGCCATGAATCCCAGATCGGACGCCGTCATGAGGTCGTAACGGAAGCTCGACGAGACGTGCATCATCTGGTCTGGTCCGCAACCGAGTTGTTCGAACATATATTCGAACATCTGGGCCCGTGGTTTGTAGGCGCGTGCTTCCTCGGCGGTGTACACGGCGTGGAAGGGTGCCTTGAGGTGGGCGACGCTATGCGGAATCAAATCGACCATCGAGTTCGACAGGATCACCAGCGGGATGTGCGGAGCGATTGCCTCCAGCACCTCGACTACGTTCGGATGGGGCTGCCAGGTCGGGACGGCGGCGTACAACATGATCGCATCGGATGGACGATATTCAACGCCGTGCGCCTTGCACGCCCGTCGAATGGAATTTTCAACAACGTCAAAAAACGGTTTCCACTCACCTAATACTTCATCGAGGCGGTAGAATCCAAAACTGTCTAGAAAAGCCGGCATCCGCTCAGTCGGAACACGATCTTCGAAAATCTTTTTTGCAGTCGGCCCCATTTCGAAGTTAATGAGCGTCCCGTAACAATCGAAGCTGATGAATTTCGGTTTGTATGTCATTTGGGTGATCTCCTACAGGTGGATGAGTACACACAAGTATATGGAAATCAGTGCTACGGAGATGCCTTATTGCCGCGAGACTCAAGCAGTTTCCTTTTGAATCTGGGGTATGCCTGGCATTTTCTTTGGCGTCCGCTGAGGTCGAACTTTGTCGCGGCATGATCGTCCGACTTCCCGTTGTCGCGACAGCCTAGGATTGTGTCCCCAGGCGTGGTGTACGAGATGCGACTCTCCAGGGACGCCGTCCCCGATCTGTAATGACCAGCTTATTCTGCTCAGATCAAGCTGCTAATTTGAATGCTGTGCTGATAGCCGTGGGGCGGCGGAACCTGACGCGGGTTGATGCCATTGATCAACTGCACGTCGCCCGACAGCAACGCATTAACGCGCGCCGTCTCATCAGGAAGTGCGCATGACGTCGCGAGATTTGGATTTTCTCGATGTCGCGGTTTTGGTCGACTTGCAGTCTCCGCACACGCCGTAGAGGGACAGCGAATGCTCATGGAGAGCAAAGCCGCGTTCCTTCGCGATTTCTTCTTGGCGCCGTTCGATACCGCTGTCAACGAATTCTTCCACCTTGCCGCAGACGGTGCAAATCAGGTGGTCGTGATGGCTGCCCTCATTAAGCTCAAACACTGCGGCACCCGACTCGAAATGACGGCGGATGACAATGCCCGTTTCAGAAAACTGCATCAGCACGCGGTAAATGGTCGCGAGGCCAACGTCGATCTTCTCGTCGATCAGGAAGCGATAGATATCTTCCGCCGACAGGTGCTTGGTTCCGCGCTCATGAAAGAGCTGCAGGATGCGCAACCTTGGCAATGTCGCTTTCAGACCGGATTGGCGCAGTGCTTTGGGAATGTCCATTGAATCGACCGATGCCGGTCGGAGTTCAGGCATCCCGTCAGGCATCGAGCCAGACGTGCTCGGCGAACGCATAGCCCATGAGGCCGCCCAGCGGGTGCCCGCTATAACCCTTGAGCTTGTTGCTCAAACCGTCGAGCGAGTGGATGAACATCGGAATCCCGACACCGCAGCCTTCATGCACCATCACCTGCATGTCGGCATACATCTGCTTGCGCTTGGCTTCATTGGTTTCGCCACGCGCCACTTCCAGCAACTGGTCAAACTTCTCGTTTTTCCAGCCCGACACGTTCATCGGCGAATCGGACTTGTAGAACAGCGAGAACATCAGGTCGAGCGTCGGGCGCGGATTGATGTTGCCGAACGAGATCGGATGCTTGGCCCAGTGGTTCGACCAGTAGCCGTCCGCCGGCATGCGCTTGATGTCCAGGTTCAGGCCGATCCTCTTTGCCGACAATTGCAGGATCTGCGCCATGTCGACCGAACCGGTGGCCGCCGTCGATATCACCACCGGCAAGGTCATGCCGGCCATGCCGGATTTCTGCAGGTGGAACTTGGCCTTGTCCAGGTCGAACGCGCGTTGCGGCAAGCCGGAAAAGTAGTAACGGCTTGAGGGCTGGACCGGGTGGTCGTTGGCGATGGTGCCGAGATCGCGCATGGCCACCTTGCGGATCTTTTCGCGGTCCTGCATGTATTTCATCGCCAGCACGAAGTCGGGATTCTTCACCGGACCGAGATTGTCGCGCATGATGATGTCGGTGTAATGGCCGGTCTTCGATTCGCACAGCGTGCAGCCATAATCGGCCGAAAAGTTCGCCGCCGTGCGCGGGTTGATGCCATTGATCAGATGCACGTCGCCCGACAGCAGCGCATTGACGCGCGCCGCCTCGTCGGGAATCGAGAAGTATTCGATTTCATCGATGTAGGGCTTGCCCGGTTTCCAATAGTTTTCGTTGCGCACGCTGATCGAGCGCACGCCCGGCTTGAATTCCTTGCACTTGTACGGGCCGGTGCCGTTCGCGGTGCTGAAATCCGTCGTGCCGTCCTTGATGATCGAAAAATGGGAAGTGCCCAGCAGCGCCGGCAGGTCGACATTTGCCGAATTCAGCTTGATCCGGAGTTCGTTCGGGCCGGTCGCCTTGATTTCCTCGAACTCTTCGGCCACCGCCTTAGCTTTGGATGCGGTGGCAGGATTCTTGTGACGCAGCAGGGAATACACCACGTCAGCCGAGGTCAGCGGCTTGCCGTCATGGAAACGCACATCCTTGCGCAGCTTGACGGTCCATAGCACCGCGTCCTTGGTGCTGACCGATTCGGCCAGCGCCATCTGGGGAGTGAGCTTGGCGTCGATGGTGGTCAGGCAGCTGTAGAACATGACGTGGCGCACGTAGTCGGCGATGCTGCCGCCCTTGGCCGGATCGAGCGTGTCTGCAGTCGAACCGGCGGCGACGGCGGCGCGGATGCGGCCACCCTTCTTCGGGGTCTGCGCGTATGCGGTGCCGGCGTGCGTGAGCAGGCCGCCGGCGGTGGAGGCAAGCATGCCGCCTGCCAGGAGTGTGCGCATCACATCGCGGCGCGATACGCCGCGTTTGATGTCATCGACGATACGGTCGCTGATCTCTGAATGCTGCGGGATGAGGATGTCGAATTCTTTGTCGCTCATGTTTTTCTCCTCAAGATCTGGATTTTCTCGATGTCGCGGTTTTGGTCGACTTGCAACCTCCGCACACGCCGTAGAGGGACAGCGAATGCTCATGGAGAGCAAAGCCGCGTTCCTTCGCGATTTCTTCCTGGCGCCGTTCGATGGCGCTGTCAACGAATTCTTCCACCTTGCCGCAGACGGTGCAGATCAGATGGTCGTGATGACTGCCCTCATTGAGCTCAAACACTGCGGCACCCGACTCGAAATGACGGCGAATGACAATGCCCGTTTCGGCAAACTGCATCAGCACGCGGTAAATGGTCGCGAGGCCAACGTCGATCTTCTCGTCGATCAGGAAGCGGTAGATCTCTTCCGCTGACAGGTGCTTGGTTCCGCGTTCATGAAAGAGCTGCAGGATGCGCAACCTTGGCAATGTCGCCTTCAGGCCGGATTGGCGCAGTGCTTTGGGAATGTCTATTAGTTCGTTCATCGAAAAAAACTCGCAGACATTGCTGCCGGCGAGCCAAGCTTCCGGAGGAAGAGGAAACAAATTCAAAAGCACCGGTGCTCTAAAACATTACGCCGGACGGTATATCTCAGCAAGGTCGCATAAGTCCCAGTTCCCGCCAGTCAATACCACGCAGACTTTTTCATCTGGTCTGACTTTTATGGCGCCCGCCAACAAAGCTCCGATACCAATTGAGGCGGCGGGTTCAGCTATCAATTTCGCATCTTTGGCAAGAGCACGCATACCCGCGATGATATGTTCGTCTTCAACGAGAACAATCTCATCCACATACTTTTCAATAATGGGATATGGGTTTTGACCTGGCACACTTATTCTTAAACCATCCGCAATGGTGTTTTTCAAAGGAAGCGATGTACGTTCTTTATTAATCCTGCTTTGAAAATACTTCGGTGTTAAGGCGGGCTCTGCACCTATAACGCGCACCGATGGTTTCGTTTCCTTGATCGCGGTAGCGATTCCTGAAATAAGGCCTCCACCGCCCATGGGAATGATTACCGTGTCTACATCTGCCAAATCCTCCAATATTTCACACCCTATTGTTCCCTGACCAGCCATTACCAGAGGGTCCTCAAAAGCGTGAACAACTGCATAGTTGTTTTCCTCAGCGATTTCATACACCCTTTTCCATCTGGCAGCAGTATCCCCATCAAAAAGAATGACTTCTGCGCCGAGGGCTTTTGTATTTTCAATCTTGATTTTTGGCGTGGTCACAGGAAGGACCAGTAACGCTTTTACGCCCAGCATTCTGGCGGCGTAAGCAAGCCCCTGGGCATGATTGCCCGAAGAAGTGGCAATGATACCGTTAGCTATCGCTTCTTTTGGGAGCGAAAGTGCCTTGTTCAGAGCGCCTCGAATTTTAAAGGCCCCGGTAATTTGCAGGGTTTCAGGTTTTAGATACAGCTGACAGCCAACGGCCTTCTCCATCTTTTCTGCGCGCAATAATGGCGTATGTCTGATGTGAGGTTTCAGCCGTTCCTGGGCTTCTCGAATGTCCTGAATGGTAGGGTAGTTGCGCACTTGAAAGTCCTTATTCAATAAACTCAAAGAAAGTTCCAACTTTACTTTCTATTGCGTTCTGATAGATTTTTGTCGAAGTCGTATTGTCTTGAATGGCCATCCCGGTGGAGTCGAAGATCGTAACTTCCTCATCGCTCTCTCTTCCTGGCTTCTTGCCCAGCAAGACCTCGCCGATCTCTGCATGGATGCCGTCTTTGGTAATGATGTTCTTGCTCAACGGATGCTGGGTTTCGCCTTTTTCGCTGCACTGTATGATCGAGTCAACGACGACTTTTGCATTCCTGAAGATCTCTGGATCGAATTCCTGCTTCCCCTTTGCATCCGTGCCGATCGCAACGATGTGTGTGCCGGGCTTTACCCAGTCGGCTTCCACCAGAGATCCTTTCCCGCGGGTCGTCGTAATCAGGATATCCGCCTGCTCAACGGCTTCTTTTTTGGAGTTCGCCATCACCACAGGAATGCCGAACTCGCGTTCGATATCCGCTTTGTACTTTGCGAGTGACTCCGCGGTGTGGTCCCATGCATGGATCTCTTCAATCTTCATGATCTCGTTGATTGCACGGATCTGCATCCTGGCCTGATTCCCGGTACCGATGGAGGTAATTTTTTTCGCATTTTTCCTTGCCAGTGCTCTTACCGACACGGCCCCGGACGCCCCGGTTCTGAGGCCAGTGATCAAGCTTCCATCCATCACGCAAATCAGCGCACAGCTCCTGGCATCAAACAGCAGAATGGTCCCCATGCCGCTCGGCACGCCGTATGTTGTCGGGTTATTGGGGAAGCCGCCGGAAGACGCTTTCATGGAGATGATTTCATTGCCTTTGTAGTAACCAAGCTTGAAGTCAATATCCCCACGCGGCGGATGGAGATCTATCCCTATATAGTCAGGTTGTACCACCTGGTTACTGTTAAAGGCTTTGTATGCCTCTTCCACCGTACCGATGACTTCCTTCATGCAGATTAATCTGCTGACTTCCTCTTTTTTCAGCAACAGGGTTTTCATTTATATCGTCTCTCTATTTTTTAGATTCAGGGCATACGCTATACAGGTGGATGACAGGCTGACGACAGGTCTATGAATACAAGTGTATGGGTATCCGTGTTGCGAAGATTCTTTATTGCCGCGAGACTCAAGCAGATTCCTTTTCGATCTGGAGCATTCCCGGCATTTTCTCCTGCGATGATTCAGCCTCAACGGACATTAGAATTAAGCCGCACCTCTCGTCAGTAGCCACGCGCCCTGTCGACCAGCCCGACCATCGGCAATCCCTCCCGGTGCCGGCGCAGGTTGTCGATCACCGCATCGACCGCGGTTTCCGGCTGCGTCATGCTGGCGATATGCGGCGTCAACACCACCTTGGGATGCGTCCAGAACGGATGCTCCTGCGGCAGCGGTTCCGGTTCGCAGACGTCCAGCATCGCGCAGGAAAGCTGTCCTTCATCGAGCGCCGTCAGCAAATCTTCCTGAACCAGGTGCCCTCCTCGCCCCACGTTGATCACGGTGGCGCCGCGCGGCAATCTGTCGAACAGCGGCTTGGAGAGAATGCCGCGGGTGCTGTCGGTCAACGGCAGCAGGCAGATCAGGATGTCGGTGCGCGCCAGGAATTCCTGCAATCCGTCGATGCCGGCATAACATTCGACACCCTCGATCTGCTGCGGCGATCGGCTCCAGCCCGCGCAGGAAAAGCCGAAACCATGCAGGCTTTCCAGCACCGCGCGTCCCAGCACGCCGAGACCCAGCACGCCGACACGTCGCGACGACGCAGGACGCACACGATGCGTCTTCCAGCTTTTTTCGCGCTGCTGGTCGAGATAGGTGCGCCAGTCACGATGAATGGAAAGTACGGCAAGCGTCACGTACTCGACCATGCCATTGACGATACCGGACTCGACCATGCGCACCACCGGCAGCGTTTCAGGAATCACAGAATAATCGAAGTGATCGGTGCCGGCACCGGTCGAGAACAGGACCTCGAGATTCGGAAACCGGGTGGCCAGGTCTTCGGGCGGCTGCCACGCGGCCAGGTAGCGCACTTCGCTCGGATCTCCGATATCGGGCCAGATGCGGAAGGGCATCTCGGGCATTTTTCGAGCAAACAGCTCCGCCCATTCGGCACCGCGTATCGGATCGGATTTATAAAGGAAGGCCATGCAAGACTCCACTTCGTAGAGCGGTGATATAAAAACCCGCAGGCATTTCTACCTGCGGAAAAACCCCCTTTTGAAGGGCTTGGAGACAACCGGATAAAACGTTCAAAGCTTTGGATGGAAACTACGCCGGGCGATAGATCGCATACACCTTCGCCACCTGCTCGCGGCTCTCCCAGCTGCACTGGGCATTCTGTTCGACGATGAAGATGTCGCCTTTCGAGAAGGTGCCGCTGCGGCCTGTTTCATCCACGAAGGTGACGCTGCCTTCGACCAGATACATGAGTTCGTAGATGCGGTAGGACATCGCACGGCGATGATAAGGTGTCGAGTCCCAGGTACCGCACATGAATTCGCCGTCGGCCGAACGATGGTCGGTGTAATTGCGGCAAACCGGCGCCGGCGTGAGCAGCAGCTCGGCCAGCGGCCCGCCCGACGGTCCCATCTCCGGGTTCTCTTTGATCGGCACGATCGCGCGATCGCCCGGCTCGCTGCCGCCGTAGCGCATGAAGATGACCGATACCGGCCCTTGCGCCGACCAGGAGAATGCGGCACCGTGCTGGATCACTGCGCTGTTGTCCGGCCCCAGCACCAGCGTGCGGTCCTGCTGCGTCAGGGTCAGTGTTCCTTCGCAGACGATGATGAATTCATCCACCGGATGGGACTGCACCGCCCCGCTGCCGGTTTCCAGTGCGATGGCACCCGCCGTGACGGGTCCGGGCGGAAAGTCCAGCAGGCGGCGGCTGGACAGGAAGCGGTCTTCCCCCGCCGAAGCGGTCAACGGGATGCCCTGGCTCTTGTCCTGCACAAACTGGCGCAGATCGATGAAGGTGCGCGCAGTGGACTGCACCGCTGCTGCTTGCTGCAAATTCGACATGGTTTGTTCCTCTTTATTCGATGATGATGTAAATAGGCCCTACGCTGCGTTTACGGCCAGCTTGGAAAATCGCCCGATGTGGTACTGCTCGATCGGCGTGGTCGTGGCGCCGGTATGGATCAGTTCCGCCATCACGTCGCCTACGCCCGGGCCCAACTGGAAACCGTGTCCGGAGAAGCCGAATGCGTAGTACAAGCCGGGAACGCGCGCGCTCGGCCCCATGACCGGCCGCTCATCCTGCATGTAGCCCTCGATCCCGCTCCAGACGCGGATGATGCTCAGGCGATTGAATGCCGGGATCACGCGCGGCAGCTGCGCCAGCGTCATCAGCGTTCTGCACGGGTTCACGTGGGCGCGCCGCATTTCCAGGTCCACCGGTTCATGGCCGCCGCCGCCGATGACGATGTTGCCGCGCTTGACCTGGCGGAAGTAGACGACCTCCTCCTTGATGGTTGTCGGCACGCCGATCGCCGGCCCAATCGCATAGGGCACCGGCTCGGTGACGCACATCTGCGGGCCTTTCGCCTGCATCGGCACCGGCTCGCCGAATTTGGCGCTGATGCGGTCGGCCCACGCACCGGCGCTGACCTGCACCGCTGGTGCGCGGAAGACCCGGCCATCGGCGGCCGTGACGCGGAAGTCCACGCCATCCTTCTCGATGTCCACGATCTCGGTGTTTTCGAACACCTGCGCGCCTTCGCGCACGGCGGCACGCCCGAACGCGGGCGCCGCCAGGCGCGGATTGGCATGGCCGTCGCTCGGTAAGTACGACGCCATGAGGATGTTGGGGCCAAGGTAGGGAAACATCTCGCGCATCCTGCGGCCAGTGATGAGTTCCAGCTCCAGGCCGTGGGGTTTGGCGTCGCGCGCATAGTTCTCCATCCGCTCCACATGCTCCTGGCGATAGCCGGCTCGCATATTCCCGCTGACCAGGAATTCGACGTCCTCACCGATCAATTCCTTGAGCTTGCCCCAGATTGCGTGCGAACGCTGCGACAACGGCAGCTGCTCGAAATGACGCCCCTGCCGGCGCACGTTGCCGAAGTTGACGCCGCTGGCCTGCTGGCCGATCAGGCCGCGCTCGAGCAGGATCACCGACACCCCGCGCTTGCGTAAAAAGAAGGCCGTGGCGACGCCCATGAAGCCGCCGCCGACGATGATGACATCTGCTTTATTCGCGTTCATTCCGTCTCCTCCCGCACCGCAATCGACAGCGGCTTGACCGGTGCCTGGCCGCGCAGCCGCCCTACCTGTTCCACAGGCACGCCGGCGGCGTGCGCGATGACCTCCGCACCCGCGTGTCCGCAATACCGTCCCTGGCAGCGCCCCATGCCGACCCGGCTGAAGGCCTTGGCCCGGTTCGCTTCCTGCGCACCCATGTCGCAGACCACGCGGCGCAGCTCGCCGGCGGTGATCGCCTCACAGCGGCAGACGATGGCCTCGTCCGGCAATTGCGCGGCCTGCTGCGCCGGCCACGGGAAGGCCTGTGCCAGTCCCTGGCGGAAACGCTCCATGCTGGCCTGCTCGGCGCGCAGTTTTTGCAATTCGTCTTCCGATACCTTGAGCTTGAAATCCTTCAGCACGGCCATGGCTGCCAGGCGGCCGCCGATCTCGGCGGCATCCGCGCCCAGCACGCGCATGCCGTCGCCGGCCAGATAGACACCCGGCACCGTCGTGCGGCCGTCTTCCCCGACCTCGGGCAGCCACTGACGCGTCTCCTGGTCGAAGCGGAACGCGCAGCGTGCCAGGTCGGCGAGTTGCGTCTCGGGACGCAGGTGGTAACCCATCGCGACCGCGTCGCAGTCGAAGCTGCGCACATTGCCGCGGCCGTCGCGCACCACCACGGCATGCACGCCGTTCTCCGCGGAACCGGTGATCTCAACCGGCGTGACCCCGGTCAGCACCGGTACGCCGGCGCGCTTGATGCCGGCCACCAGGCGCAGACCATCGAGCAGTACCGCCGACCGCGCCAGCAGTTTCGGCAGCGCGGCGATACGCCGCATCAAGGGCGAGGTATCGAGCACGGCGACGACGGTGGCGCCCGCCTTGATGTATTGCGAAGCAACCAGGTACAGCAGCGGCCCCGTGCCGAGGAACACGACCTGTCGGCCGATCGCGCAGGCCTGCGCCTTCAAGGCGATCTGCGACGCGCCCAGGCTGTAGGTGCCGGCATATTGCCAACCCTTGACCGGCATCAGGCGGTCGGTCGCGCCGGAACAGATCACCAGCGCATCGTAGGGCAAGGCCGACGCGCGCTCGTTCTTGACGACATGCAGCTTTTTGTCGAAGATGTTCCAGGCCAGCGTCTCGGGCCAGTAATCGATCTTGTCACGCAACGCGTCGAAGCTCTCGTGCAGCGCCTGCGCCGAGCCGGCCACGGTGCCATACAGCTTGGCATAGGGGCGCGTGAAGTTGTCCGGCTGGCGGCGGTAGATCTGGCCGCCATCGCGGCGGTTCTCGTCGACCACGGTCGGGCGCAGGCCGGCGGCGACCAGGGTTTCCGCGCAGCGCACGCCGGACGGACCGGCGCCGACGATGATTACGCGAGGTTGGGCCATGTCGCCTCCGGTTGTGTTGTGACGATATGCATTCCTTCCCCTACTACGGTGGTGCAAGCTCGCAGCCGTTCGCCATCGGCGGTCCAGACCCAGCAATCCTGGCAGGCGCCCATCAGGCAGAAGCCGGCGCGCTTCCCGTCGCCGAATTCGGATTCGCGCAGGTGCCGCACGTTGTTCAGCAGGGCGACCATCAACGTGTCGCCGGCCAGCGCTTGCACCGTTTGCCCGTCGATGATGATGCGCACGCGCGCGCGGGCAGTTTCCGCCAAACGTACAAATCGCTGACTCATGCCACGCCTCCTTCTACCAGGCGCAGCGGCGTCTGCATGTCGCGCAATGCCGCCTCTGAATGATGGCAAAGGATGCTGCCGCCGTTGTCGAGCATCTGGCGCGGCGGCGGCAGCTTGTTGCACACGCCATCCACGCGCGACGGGCAGCGATCGAGGAAGGAACAGATGCCGCGCATCTCACCGGACGACGTCAGCGCCGGCAACCCGGCCGGGTTGCGTTCGCCCACTTCTTCCAGCCAGCCGCGGCGCAAGGCCGGCACCGACGAGATCAACAAGTGCGAATACGGATGGTAAGGCGGCAGCGCCAATGCCTCGCGCTTGCGTGCTTCCACCTTGTGGCCTGAATACATCACCACGATATCGTCGCAGATGGCGCGCACCGTGTTGATGTCATGGCTGATGAACATGTAGGACACGTTCAGTTCCTTGCGCAGCTCGGCCATCAGTTCCAGGATGGCGGCGCCAACCACGGTATCGAGCGCGGACGTGACTTCGTCGCACAGGATCAGGTCGGGTTGGGCAGCCAGTGCACGCGCCAGGTTGATGCGCTGCTTCTGGCCGCCGGACAGCTCGCCCGGCAAGCGGTCGGCGACCGTTGCCGGCAGGCGCACCAGATCGAGCAGCTGTAATACCCGCTTGTGGCGCGCCTCGCCCTTCATGCCGTGATAGAACTCGAGCGGACGGCCGAGGATGCGTTCAATCGAATGCATGGGATTGAGCGCGGTATCGGCATTCTGGAACACGAACTGGATACGGCGGAATTGTTCGCGCGTGCGTCCTTCCAGCGTGGGCGCCAGCCGCTTGCCGTCCAGCAGGATCTCGCCTTCCGACGGCGCGACCATGCCGGCAATCGCGCGCGCCAGCGTGGTCTTGCCGGAGCCGGATTCGCCGATCACGCCGACGGTGGCGCCGCGCGGGATGACAAGATTGATGTCGTCCAGCACGATTTTGGCCGGCGTCCCGCGCTTGGCCGTGCCGTAGGAGGCGTAGAGGCCGCGCACTTCCAGCAGCGGATGCTCCTGCGTCGCCCTGACCTTGACGCTTGCTTCATTGCGCTGCTTCGGCGCGATCGCAGCCAGCAGGCTCTTCGTGTAGGGATGGGCAGGCGCAGACAGTATCTGCGTGGTCGAGCCGATTTCACGAATTTCGCCGTCGCGCAGCACCACGATGCGGTCGGCCATTTGCGCGACGACAGCCAGGTCGTGCGAGACATAGACCGCGGTACTGCCGCGTTCCTGCACCACCTTCTTGAAGGCGCGCAAGACCTCGATCTGTGTCGTCACGTCCAGCGCCGTGGTCGGCTCGTCCATGATCACCAGTTCCGGGTCAGTGAGCATGGCCATCGCCGCCATCAGTCGCTGCAACTGGCCACCCGACACCTGGTGCGGGTAGCGCATGCCGATCTTCTCCGGCTCCGGCAGGGCCAGCGCACGGAACAGCTCGACCGCCTTGGCTTCGGCGACTTCACGCGACATCACCTTGTGGATCATCGCGCTCTCGATCACCTGGTCCATCAGACGCATGGATGGGTTGAAGGAGGCGGCGGCGCTTTGCGCAATGTAGGCGACCGTGCGGCCGCGCAACCTGGACAGCTGGCTTTCGTTCATCGACAGCAGTTCGTGGCCGGCGACGGTCACCGTGCCGCCGGCGAGGCGGCAGCCGGCGCGCGCATAGCCCATCAGCGCCAGTGCGATGGTCGTCTTGCCTGAGCCGGACTCGCCGATCAGCGCGAGCACCTCACCTTTTTGAATCGAAAAATCGGCGCCATGGACGATGGGCACATCCTCATCCATGTCATTGCGGGCCGTGACCCGCAGGCCGGATACCTTGACGATGTCGTTCATATTAACCCTCACTTCCACGGCGCTTGCGGCCGGCAAAACTGTCGATAGCCATGTTGATTCCGATGGTCAGGGTCGCGATGGCGATGGCCGGCGTGATCACCGCAGGCGCGCCCTGGGAGAGGCCGATGATGTTCTCGCGCACCAGCGATCCCCAGTCGGCCTGCGGCGGCTGTATGCCGAGCCCGAGGAAACTCAAGCCACTCAGCAGCAGCACGATGAACAGGAAGCGCAGGCCGAAGTCGGCCAGCACCGGACGGAACATGTTCGGCAGCATCTCAAAAATGGTGATGTAGAACAGGCCTTCGCCGCGCGCCCGGGCCGCCTGCACATAGTCCATGGCTTGCACATTCACAGCCAGGGCGCGCGCGATGCGGAAGGCGCCGGGCATGTAGCCCACACCGGCAATCAGGATCAGCAGCGGAACCGAGGAACCGAACGAGGCGACGATGATCAGCGCCAGCAGTTTGTGAGGAATGCTGAGCATGGTATCGACGACGCGGCTGACGATGGCGTCGAACCAGCCGCCGGCAGCTGCGGCGCACAGGGCCAGCGCGGTGCCGCCGGTGCTGGCCAGCAGCACCGCGGCCAGCGCCACGCCGATGGTGTACGGCGCGCCGTGCAGGATGCGACTCAGCATGTCGCGCCCGAGGTAGTCAGTGCCAAGCGGATACTTCGCGCTCATCGACGCGAACACATCGTCGCCGGTCACGCCGCCCACATCGTGCGACGCAATGCTCGGTCCGATCAGGGCCATCAGCAGCCAGAACGCGACGATCGCGATGCCGATCATGCCGGCTACCGGCAGACGGCGGCGCGGCTTGCGCCTTGCGGCGGGAGAAATAACAGGGGTGTTCACGGGGGTATTCATGGGGTTGTTCATTTCCGCAGCCTCGGGTTGGAAAGAATGGCGCACACATCAGCCATGGTCAGCAGCACCAGATAGCCGGCACAGAAGATCATCGCGCAGGCTTGCACCACCGGCATGTCGCGCATCGAGACGGAGTCGACCATCAGGCTGGCGATCCCCGGATAGTTGAAGATCGATTCGACGATGATCACGCCGCCAATCAGGTAAGCCAGCGAGAGCGCCACCACGTTGACGATCGGGCCGATCGCGTTCGGCAGCGCATGGGTCAGCACCATCCGGATCGGCCGCACGCCCTTCAGGCGCGCCATCTCGATGTAGGACGAATTGAGCTGGTCGATCACCGCGGCGCGGGTCATACGCGACATCTGCGCCACAATCACGCAGCACAGCGTCATCACCGGCATTGCATACACGCGCAGGAACTGGCCGAAGGTGGCGATGTCCTCGGTACGCGACAGCGCGGACAGCCAGCGCAGCTTGACCGCGAAAATCAGCACCGCCACGGTGGCGATCAGGAATTCCGGCACCGACACCGTCCACACCGTCGCCACGCTGACTATGCGGTCGAACAGCGAGCCGCGGTACATCGCCGACAGGATGCCGATGGTCAGCGCAACCGGCACCGACACGGCGGTCGTCGCTGCCGCCAGCATCAGCGAGTTCGGCAAACGTCCGTCGATCAAGTCTGCCACCGGCAGGCCGTTGGCCAACGCAACGCCAGGGTTTCCAGTCAGCAGTCCGCCCAGCCAATGGAAATACCGGACATAGGCCGGCTGGTCCAGCCCGAACTTCGCCCGCAAGGCGGCAAGCAGTTCAGGCGTGGCCTCCTGGCCGAGCATCGCTTGCGCCGCATCGCCCGGCAGCAGGTTCGTGATCGTGAAGATCACGACCGAAACGGCCAGCAGTGTCAGCATGCCGACACCGAGCCGATTAATGACGAGTCGTACAGTGGTACCATTCATGATTCATCTTTCATCATTGAAGCGGCCGATGCCGTGCCGACATCGGCCATCCGCCGTCAGGCGTCGAGCCAGACGTGCTCGGCAGAACGTATAGCCCATGAGGCCGCCGATCGGATGCGAGCCGTAGCCTTTGAGCTTGTTGCTGAAGCCGTCGAGCGAGTGGATGAACATCGGAATCCCGACGCCACAGCCTTCATGCACCAGTCACCTGCATGTCGGCATACATCTGCTTGCGCTTGGCTTCATTGGTTTCGCCGCGCGCCGCATCCAGCAACTGGTCGAACTTCTCGTTTTTCCAGCCCGACACGTTCGTCGGCGAATTGGACTTGTAGAACAGCGTGAACATCAGGTCGACCGTCGGGCGTGGATTGATGTTGCCGAAGGACAGCGGATGCTTGGCCCAGTGGTTCGACCAGTAGCCGTCCGCCGGCATGCGCTTGATGTCCAGGTTCAGGCCAATCTTCTGCGCTGTCAATTGCATGATCTGCGCCATCTCGACCGAACCGGTAGCGGCCGTCGATGCTACGAGGGGCAGGGTCATGCCGGCCATGCCGGATTTCTGCAGGTGGAACTTGGCCTTGTCCAGGTCGAGCGCGCGTTGCGGCAAGCCGGCAAAGTAGAAACGGCTTGAGGGCTGGACCGGCTGGTCGTTGGCGATGGTGCCGTAACCGCGCATGGACACCTTGCGGATCTGTTCGCGGTCCAGCATGTATTTCATCGCCAGCACGAAATTCGGATTCTTCACCGGACCGAGATTGTCGCGCATGATGATGTCGGTGTAATGGCCGGTCTTCGATTCGAACAGCGTGCAGCCGGACTGCGGCCGTAAAGCTCGCCGCCGAGCGCGGGTTGATGCCATTGATCAGATGCACATCGCCCGACAGCAGCGCATTCATGCGCGCGGCCTCATCGGGAATCGAGAAGTATTCGATCTCATCGAGGTAGGGCTTGCCCGGCTTCCAGTAGTCTTCGTTGCGTACGCTGATCGAGCGCACGCCCGGCCGGAATTCCTTGCACTTGTACGGACCGGTGCCGATCGCAGTGGAGAAATCGGTCGTGCCGTCCTTGATGATCGAGAAATGGGTAGTGCCCAGCAGTGCCGGCAGGTCAACATTCGCTGAATTCAGCTTGATCTGGAGTTCGTTCGGGCCGGTCGCCTTGATTTCCTCGAACTCTTCGGCCACCGCCTTGACTTTGGATGCGGTGGCAGGATTCTTGTGGCGCAGTCAGGGAATACACCACGTCGGCCGAGGTCAGCGGCTTGCCGTCATGGAAGCGCACATCCTTGCGCAGCTTGATGGTCCACAGCGCCCCGTCCTTGGTGCTGACCGATTCGGCCAGCGCCATCTGCGGGGTGAGCTTGGTGTCGATGGTGGTCAGGCAGTTGTAGAACATGAAGTGGCGCACGTAGTCGGCAATGTTGCCGCCCTTGGCCGGATCGAGCGTGTCTGCGGTGGACCCTGCGCCGACGGCGACGCGGATCTTGCCGCCCTTCTTCGGGGTCTGGGCAAAGGCGGTGCCGGCGTGCGTGAGCAAGCCGCCGGCGGTGGAGGCAAGCATGCCGCCCGCCAGAAGAGTGCGCATCACATCGCGGCGCGAGACGCCGCGTTTGATGTCATCGACGATGCGGTCGGTGAGCTCGGAATGCTGCGGGTTGACGATGTCGAATTTCTTGTCGCTCATGTTTGTCTCCTCAAGAGTCTTGAATTGAATATTCCTGAAATATCTTTATTACTGACGTTGTTTTCCATCACTACCAGATTGCGTCGATCCAAGCCTTTCCGATCAATGCAACCAGTCCTGCAACCGATAATAGGCGCCTACGATCGGCAAAAACCAGGGCTTGCCGAAATGCCCGGGGATCGCCGGCCACGCCAGCTCCCGCCATGGATTCAGTTCGGGGCGGCCGGCCATCACATCGGCCATCACCTGCCCCATGTGCACGGACATCTGCACGCCATGTCCGCTGTATCCCGTCGAGTAGTACATTCCGCGATGCTCGCCCGCACGCGGCAGAGCGATCCGCCGTCATGTCGACCAGTCCGCCCCAGCAGTAGTCGATGCCCACGCCGCGCAGCTCCGGGAAGAACTCTTCCATCGCGGCGCGCAGGATGTGCCCGCTCTTCTGGTCGGAGCGTGGATTGGACATCGCAAAACGCGCGCGCCCGCCGAAGATCAAACGATTGTCCGGCGAGAGGCGGAAGTAGTTGCCGATGTTCTTCGAGGTAACGTAGTTGCGGCGTTGCGGCAGCAGGCGATCGAGCAAGGCATTGTCCAGCGGTTCGGTACCGATGATGAAACTGCCCACCGAGATCATGCGGCGGCGGAAATAAGAGAACGGACCCGTGCGGGAATTTCCCGTGGCCAGCAGCACTTGTTTGGCATCGAGGGTACCGCGAGCGCTGGTGACGCGGAAGCCGCCATCGGAAAGGCGCTCCAGCCCGGTTACCGGCGCATTTTCAACAACACGTGCTCCGTTTCGGGCAGCGGCCTCTGCCAGCCCTACGCCAAACTTGCCTACGTGCAGCTGCGCACTGGCTTTCTGCAGCAGCCCGCCAAAGAATTTGTCGGAACCGATTTCAGACCGGATGCGGGCCGCCGGCACCATCTCGGCATGCGGGTCGACCTCGCGGCGCAGCAGGTCGCAGGCGCGCGCCAGCTTGTCGTAGTGCTCAGGCTTGGCGGCCAGCTTGAGCTTGCCGACACGCTTGAAGTCGCAGGCGATGCTCTCCTGCTCGACCAGCGCCTCGACCGTATGGAACGCCGCGTCGTAAGCCTGGTAGAAGGCGCGTGCCTTCTCCACGCCGAGACGCCCGGCGAGCGCGCCGAAATCATGCGCTGTGCCGCTGCTGCAGTGGCCGCCATTGCGGCCGGACGCCTCGCCCACGACGCGGCCCGCTTCGAGCACGACCACGGAGGCGCCGCGCTTGGCCAGCGCGAGTGCTGCCGACAAGCCGGTAAAGCCCGCCCCGACTACAACGACATCGGCACGTCCTGATACCGGTCCTTGCGCACCGCTGGTGAAGGCAGGTGCGGTATCTAGCCAATAGGATTCCAGTTTCATCGCTGCGTCCTGTCTTGGTGGCTTTCCGGGTTCATGGGCATCGTGCTTACAGACCGACCAGAGCCGGCAGGCCGCTCAGGTCCTTCATTTCGTGGGCGCCCCAGACCGGCCAGCTCGGCTCGTGGCCGCGCGCGATGAACGCCCTGTTCTTGATGCCGATGTCGTCCGCCGACAGGTGGTCGTAGCGATAGCTCGACGACACATGCAGGATGTCTTCCGGGTTGCAGCCCAACTGATCGATCATGTATTCGAAGGCCTGCAGACGCGGCTTGTAGGCTTGCGCTTGCTGCGCGGTGTAGACGCGGTGGAACGGCGCACCCAGCTTCTCGACGCTGTACTGGATCTGCTCATCCATCGCGTTGGAGAGAATCACCAGCTTGTATTCCTTGGCCAGCTTGGCCAGCGCAGTCGGGAACGTCCGGCCACGGATTCCAGGTCGGCACGGCTTTGTAAAACTCCAGGCCTTCATTGTCGCGGCATTCGACACCCAGCGGCGGCAGGTGCGCTCGACGGAATTGCACAGGATCTCGTCGTACGGCCTCCAGTCGCCCATCACCTCATCCAGGCGATAGCTGCGCGAAGTCGGTCGTGAACTGCGGCATCTTCTCGGGAGAGACGCGGTCGGCGAACAGCTTTTCCATCGTCTCCTTCATCTGGAAGTTGATCAGCGTTCCGTAGCAATCGAAGGAGATGTATTTCGGCCTCAAGTTGGTAGTCATGGTTCAGGTTCCTTTGTTTGACAATTTCGTGCCTACGGCGTCGCTACATCCGGTCGGCGGCTCTGTTTTTGGAAGCACGTTCACGCTTGCAATTTGCGCTCTTCGGAACGTCGTCTTCTGTGAGTATTACATCACGCGCGCCCTGCCTGAATGTCTCGTTTAGACGCTGCCCAAACACTGAATCGGCGGTATTTTGGGTGGTGCGCAGCATAATTTGCTGCGCACAAAATCGACTGTTTCAGCGGCTGTGTCAGCACGGCCGCAGCGATCCGCTTTCCGCCCTCAACGCGGGTGAAAATGCTCTCACCAGCAGACCATGCCGACGCACGCATCTCAGGCTTCCTTCGCAAAATCAACGAGCACGCTCTTGAAGCGCAGGTTTGCCTCGTACGCCTGGCGACCGAGGTCCTTGCCGATGCCGGAGCGTTTGTAGCCGCCGGTCGGAATCACGAAGTCCGAGGTGCGGCCGTAACGGTTGATCCATACAGTGCCGGCCTCGATGCCGCGCGCCATGCGCAATGCACGGCCGATGTCGGCGGTGTGGATGCCGGCTGCCAGGCCATAGTCCGGATGGTCGGCCAGCACCAGCGCCTCATCCTCATCATCGAAGACCTGCACCGTCATCACCGGCCCGAAAATTTCGGTTTTTACCGCTTCCATGCGATGGTCGACATTGGTCAGGATGGTCGGCTGGTAGAACGCACCATCGGTCCCGGTCGATACGCGCCGGCCGCCGGCGACAAGCTGGCCGCCGTCGGCTACCGTGCGCTGCACGATGCCGTCTATCCGCTCCATTTCCCGCTTCGAAATGATCGGGCACAAGCTAGTGTCAGCTTCCCAGGTATTGCCCGCCTTGAGCTCCGCAAAAATTGCGGAAAGACGCTCGATGAACCGGTCGGCAATCGCGCGCTGCACGATCAGGCGCGAACCGGCCACGCACACTTGGCCGGCATTGATCGTGATGGCACGGGCGACGGTGCGGGCCGTCTTTTCCAAATCGGGCACATCGGCGAACACAAGCTGTGGGCTCTTGCCGCCCAGTTCCAGCGTCACCGACTTGGTGCCGTTTTCCGCGCATGCCGCCATGATGGCTGCGCCGGTTTTGGTGGAGCCGGTGAAGGTGACTTTCGAAATCCGGGGATGGCGGCACAGAGGCATCGCCGGTCACGCGGCCATCACCCTGCACGATGTTGAAGATCCCCGCCGGCATGCCGGCCTCGATCGCCAGTTCGGCAATGCGCAGCACGCTGAACGGCGTCATCTCGGATGGCTTGAGGACGACGGCATTTCCTGCTGCCAATGCCGGCGCCACTTTCCACGATGCCATCACCAGCGGCAAGTTCCAGGGCGCGATGGCGGCGATGACGCCGTAAGGTTCGGCGATGGTCATGCCGAGATGGTCGGTGCGCGTCGGCGCGACGTCGCCACCGATCTTGTCCGCCCACTCCGCAAAGAAGCGGATGCCGTCCGCGGTGAACGGCACATCCCAGCTTGCGACATCCTTGACCGGCCGCGTCGAACCGACCGCCTCAAGCTGGGCCAGGGTCTTCACATCGGCATCGATCAGATCCGCCCAGCGGCGCAGGATGCGCGCACGGTCACGTGGCGCGCAGCGTGCCCAGTCGCTGGTCTTGAAGGCGCGCCAGGAATCCTGCACCGCCTGGTCGACGATATCCGCATCCGCCACCGGCAGGCCGGCATAAACTTTGCCATCGGAGGGGCGTCTCACATCGAGCGTATCCGCCCTGCCCTCCACATAACGTCCGCCGATAAAATGTGCACTGCGGACCACCACCTGATCCGGGTCGAAGCTTTTCATCACCAATCCTTTCAATGTATGCGAACAGGACCGGCTCGAGGATTTTTGCCAGCCCGACTGACTTTGACTAAATTGTAAGTTCGCTCCCCAAGCATTTTCTGCGGTCTCGCCCACCCTGGACGGCACAAGCTTTCGTTCTGAGGCAGCAGACGGCTGATCGTTTCGAATTGCATTTACCCCGTCGTCAAGCGCTCTTGCGTGTGGCAGGATGGTGCCGATTTGATGAGTCTCGTGAGCACGAAACGCAATCCGAAACCAGCGCAAAAGCAACGCCGCTTTTGTTGCTGCAGCAGCCAAGGCAGATGAGGAGCAAAGCATGAAAGATCGAAAGGCGAACAACGCCATCCAATACCGCAGGATGACGGCGGATGACTTGCCGGCGGCGCACAAGCTATCGCTGTCGGTGCTATGGCCGCACCGCCTGGAAGACTGGAAGTTCATTCATGAACTGGGCGAAGGCATCGTCGCCGAAGACGAATCCGGCATCATCGGCACGATGATGTGCTGGGTCCATGGACCCGACTTTGCGTCGCTGGGCATGATGATCATCGCGCCGGCGTATCAGCGCACCGGCGTCGGACGCGAACTTGCTTCCCGCATCCTGAAGCAAGTCGGCGATCGCACGCTGCTGCTGCATGCCACGGCAGGCGGCGTGAAATTTTGTGAAAGTTTCGGCTTCGAGCAGACCGGCTGGGTCCACCAGCATCAGGGCAGCGTCTTCCGCACACCGTTCGTGCCGCTCGGCGCGGGCGAACGGATCCGGCCCATCAGTCCCCGGGATGAACCCGCGCTCGCCGACATGTCCAGGCGTGCCGTCGGCATGCCGCGCGCAACCGTGCTCAAGCATCTGATGGACGTAGCGAACATCGTCGCCATCGATCGCTACGGCGAACTGGTCGGCTTCGCGGCGCTGCGCAAGTTCGGACACGGCTATGTGATCGGTCCGGTCGTCGCGCCCGATGTCGAACGTGCCAAGGCCTTGATCGCGCACTGGGCAGGCACACATGCCGGCTCCTTCGTCCGTCTCGACGTACCCGGCAGCAGCGGCCTCAGCCCGTGGCTCACCGAGATGGGGTTGGTCCAGGCCGAAGCAACGGTGCACACAATGGCACGAGGCGAACCGCCGCGGCCTGACCCCTCGGTCACGCGCTTTGCGCTGCTCAGCCAGTCGATCGGCTAGTTGAAATCTCACGGTGGGCAGGAAGCACGCCCGCCCCATGTTCAGACACTGCTTCCCGGTGGGTCCGCTACGCCCCTTCGTCGCCGGGACAGACGACTAATACCGGAAAACACAGGAAAACACCATGACAATCCAGACTACCAATACCGCAATCACTTACCGCCGAATGAACGAGAACGACTTGTCCGCAGCACTTGCGCTGTCGCAGGCTGTGCGCTGGCCACATCGTCTCGAAGATTGGCAATTCACCCTTCGCCTGGGCAGCGGCTTTGTTGCGGAGGAAGGCGGCGCAGTGATCGGCACCGGCCTGTACTGGAAGCAGGGAGACCGGCATGGGTCGCTGGGCATGATCATCGTTTCGCCGGAACATCAGGGCAAGGGCATCGGCCGCGAATTGATGAACCTGGTGCTGGAAGAACTTGGCAAGCGCTGCACACTGCTCATCGCCACGCCGGCCGGGCAGCCGCTCTATGAACGCCTCGGTTTCGCAGCGACGGGCGCCATCCACCAGCACCAGGGCATGATGGCTGCCGTCGCGCCCGTTACACTCGCTGCCGGGGAAAGCATCCGCCTGGCTGAACCGGGCGACATCGCAAAAATCATCGAACTTGCGAACCGCGCCACCGGCATGTCGCGCGACGAGTTGCTGAAACAGCTGCTCTCGATGGCGGAGGGTGTCGTGCTCGAACGCAATGGCGAACTTGCCGGCTTCTCCATCATGCGCCGCTTCGGCCGCGGCCATGCGATCGGACCAGTGCGTTGCCACCGACAGCGAACATGCCAAGGCACTGATCGCGTACTGGTCGAGCGCTTACGCTGGTTCATTCGTGCGCATCGATGTCACGGGAACAAGCGGTTTGGGCACCTGGCTCACGGAAGCGGGACTGGTTCAAGTCGATACCGGGGTGGCCATGGCACGTAACGGCGTGCCGCCGCAGGATGAAACCGTCAAGCAGTTTGCCATCGTCAACCAGGCGCTCTGCTGACGCATGAGGACATATGTGCCAATCCCATCAATAGATCGAAACACATAGAGGAATCACCCATGTCGAGCAGCCATATCACCGATGAAAATTTCTGGGAACACATTCGCGAAGCTTATCCCAAGCAACAACCGTTAATGAACCTAAACAATGCGGCGGTCAGTCCGCCACCGCTTGTCGTCGAACAGGCAATGATCGACGCCTATCGTCTGATCAGCCAGAATCCGGACGTCAACATGTGGAGCAAGCTCGACGCCGCGCTGCCGTCGATCAAGCAGCAACTCGCGGCATTGGCCGACTGCAGTCCAGATGAGATCGCGTTGAACCGAAACTCCTCGGAAGGCCTGTCCACGGCCATCTTCGGCATACCGCTGAATGCGGGTGATCAGGTACTGGTTTCGGCGTGGGATTATCCGAGCGTGCGCGCCGCATGGCTGCAGCGCCAGCAACGGGAAGGCATCGAGGTCGTGTCCGTCGATTTCGACCTGATGGCCAGCGACGACGCCGTCTTCAATGCATATGAAGAGGCGATCACGCCGCGCACTCGGGTCATGCAATTGACCCATATGTTCCACTGGACCGGGCGTGTCATACCGGCCAAGCGGCTCTGCCAGTTGGCCCGGTCTCGCGATATCGTCACGGTCGTGGATGGCGCCCAGACATTCGCGCAGATGCCGGTCAGCTTCCGCGACCTCGACTGCGACTTCTTCATCACCAGCCTCCACAAGTGGCTGGGCGCGCCGGTCGGCAACGGCATGCTGATCGTGAAGCAAAGCCGGATCGACAGCACCTGGCCATTACTGGCGCCGTTCGATCCACCGCCATTGGGGATCGACAAGTTCGATCACTGGAATCTCGGCACCTACAATTCGGCGGTGCAGGCGGGGATCGCGCCGGCGATCCGGTTTCATGAAGAGATTGGTGTCCGAAAGATCCATGCGCGATTGCAGGAATTGACCCGCTACTGGATCAACCTTGCGGGCGATATTTCTGGTTTCAGGCTGCACACGCCGCTGGATTCGGAAGAACTGGGCGCAGTGAGCCTGTTCTCCATCGATGGCATGGATTCGAAGAAAATCGAGCAGGAACTGCGGCAAACCCATCGAGTGCATGTGAAATATCGCCAGGTCCGGGAGGTCGCAGGACTTCGCGTATCACCGCATCTCTATATGCTGAAAAGCGATCTTGACATCTTTGTCGATGCGCTCAGGCAGGTGGTCAAAAAGCAAGGCTAGGGTCAGCCCGCCGACGGTATGACCCACCGGCGGGCGCTAGATCCGGCGCTCGCCGGACCGCAGGGTGGCCAGGTTCACTTACTCCGGTCGATCGACGATTGCCTCCGCCAGAGGACGCGGCCTCGTCAAGTTCTCCGGGCGCAGGATCTTGTCCAGCTCGCGCTTGCTGAGCAGCCCTCTGGCAAGCACGAGATCGAGAATGGCGCTCCCACTCTCGAGCGCTTCCTTCGCAATCGCCGTGGCATTGCTGTAGCCGATACACGGATTTAGCGCGGTGATAATTCTGATGGAGCGCTCCACGCCCAGCCGCATCTGCTCGCAATTGGCCGTAATCCCGCTCACGCGCTTGCAGGAGTTTTGCAGTTGGGTAGACTACTGCGTTTGGAAACAGAGGGCTAACCGAGATGCTGAACACCAAAGGAATGCGATTTCCGATCGACGTTATTCTGGTGTGCATCCGCTGGTATGCGGCATATCCATTGAGCTACCGGCATCTGGAGGAGATGATGCAAGAGCGCGGTGTGTTTGTCGACCATCCCACCCTTCCGCACCCGCCATGATCGCGCACAGCGCGATCACAAGGATATCGACGAGCGCGTGATCACATCAGCCAGTGACGCGCGGATCGTCAATGCCTCTCAGTCGTTGTACCAGGACCATGCCAGAATTCATGTCTGCTCCCGAATCAAAATCAAGAGTAAACCCGATTTCCCGTTTGTTTACAATGCTCTGTGGCAACTCATTGTTTGTTAACGACTTTTAACGCTCCGGCCCTGAGCCCGGGTTGCGCCTATTCATCAAATGCAATGAGTGTGCTCTTGTGGCGCAGGTTGGCTTCCACGGCCTGGCGGCCCAAATCCTTGCCAATGCCGGAGTTGTTGAAGCCGCCGCTTGGAATAATAAAATCGGCGGACCGGCCGTACCGGTTCACCCAAATGGTGCCGGCTTGAATGCGCCGGCGCGCGCGCAAAGCGCGGTTGATGTCACTGGTATAGACGCCGGCGGCCAGTCCATATCGGTGATCGGTGAGTTTCAGGCCCTCGTCTTCGTCGTCGAAACTTTGCACTGTCAGCACCGGCCCAAAGATTTCTTCGCGAACAGCCTCGGAGCTGGCCCCGACCTCTGACAAAATCGTTGGCTGATAGTAGGCGCCGTCATTCCCCGTACTCAGGGACCCGCCCCCGATAAGGGCACTGGCGCCACCAGCGATGGCGCGTTGGACGATGCCGTCAATCCGCTCCATTTGCGGATGGGAGATAATCGGCGAATAGGTCGTGCTGGCCGCCCAGGTCGGGCCCGGGCGAATCGCTTTGGTTAGCGCAATGATGCGATCGAGCAGCGGCGCTTCAATGCTGCGCTGAACGATCAGGCGGGATCCGGCGACGCACACTTGGCCGGCATTGTTTAACAGCGAACCGGCTACCGCTCGTGCGACCCGGTCGAGATCCGTTACGTCGGCAAACACCAGTTGTGGGCTTTTGCCGCCGAGCTCCAGCGTCACGGGCTTGATGCCGCTTTGGGCACTGGCGACCATGATCGCCTCACCGGTACGGGTAGACCCGGTAAAGGAGATTTTTCCGACCATCGGATGGCGGCAAAGAAGGTCGCCTGTCACCGCGCCGGTGCCTTGCACGACATTCAGGATGCCCTTGGGGATGCCCGCTTCGATCGCCAATTCCGCCAGCGCCAGCGCGCTGAACGGGGTCATCTCCGACGGTTTCAGTACCACCGCGTTGCCAGCGGCGAGCGCGGGCGCAATCTTGGTGATGGCCTGGGTGATCGGGAAATTCCATGGCGCGATCGTCGCCACCACGCCGTACGGCTCGGACGTGACCATCCCCAATTGATCGGACCGGGTGGCAGCCACTTCGCCACCCATCTTATCCGCAAATTCAGCGAAAAAGCGGATGCAGTCGGCCGCGTAGGGGATGTCAATCTCAATCACGTCTTTGACGGGACGGGTGGAGGTGACGGCCTCCAACTGGCCAAGCGCCACCTTGTTCGCCTCGATCAAATCGGCCCAGCGGCGTAACAGCCGGGCGCGGGCCCGTGGGGCGCCAGTCGCCCAATCAGTCGTCTGGTAGGCGTGCATGGCGTTTTGGACGGCCTGGTCGACCGTGTCGGCGTTCGCGATCGGCAATTCAGCGCAGATGGCGTTGTCGCTGGGGCGTCGAACGATCAGCGTCTCGCTGGTGCCCTCGACCAGGCAGCCGTCAATAAAATGACCGTTGGGAATGCGAACTGCATTAGGTTCAAAATCATACATGTGAGTGCTCCGCTGCAAACAGGTTAAAAGGATTTGTACACTTGGCCGAGTCGAACCACGGTGACGCCGGTGCGTACCTGGCGCAACGATGGCATGACCAGCACACAGTCCGGGTAGGGGGTATACACAGGATTGCCTTGGTCCCATCCGATCAGGCTGCCCTGTTCGGCAAGGGTTTCGAGCCCGGCGTAGGAGCCGGCGAAGCGGAACTCCGGGCCGCTGGCGACCACCGGGGTCGTAACCTTGATACATGTTGCTGCTTTGGCAGCGGCATCAACCAGCCTTCCGGCACATGCTCGACATCGAGGTTGCCGCATAACAGCAAGAAGCGCATGCAATAGTCCTTTGCCACCGCCAATGCGCCGCGCTCCCAATGCTGGCCCGTTTCGATCAGCAGCGCCTTTTTCGGGCTGGACGGATCGCCGAAGCCGCCATAGTCGCGCAGTCTGCAACCTTCCGGATGGCCCGCGTCACTGATGGTGTGGGTCGGCGTGCCCAATTGCGTTGCCATCTTGATGCCCTTTTCCAATGGGCCGCAGACCGTCAGCGGTGCGCTGTGCTCGTGCATCGAATGGAGGTCGAGCAGACAGTCGACGGTGTCGATCAGCGGGCGCAAGGCACGCGCCCGGCGCAACTCCGAGGAATCGAGCGCGGGGTTGTCCAGCGTGGCAGCCTGCCACACGCGGTTCATGTCTTGATCGACAAAGCGGGAGGCGTCCGGCTTGGCAGGATTGAAATGGTGGTAGGCGTCCACATTGACGAAGGCCAGCGACAGGCTACCGCGGCAAGGGTGCAGGCCGATATCGAGCATGGCCTTGATGGCAACCGCCCCACACATCTCATTGCCGTGCGTGAGCGCGGTGATCATGGTGTGTGGTCCCGGGACGCCGCTGTTGAAAGTGAAAACGTAGGGGATACCCGTATTGCCGCCTGCGTAGGGGGAGATATCGGGGAACTCGAATTCGATCGGATAAGCTTCCAGCGCAGCGGTTGGGTTGACGGCACTTGTAATCATAGATTCCTCAGATACGTATACATTTTTGGTTTGCATCTCGTTTCTCCACCGATCAGGCTCGGCGACCGCCCACCCAGGTGGGAGAGCGTTTCGACGTCGTCATCCATCTCGGTGAAGTTCGTATTTCCAATTTGATCGCCTACACAATCGCACCGAACACGCGTTTCGTTTGTGCATCGTCGGCGTTTTTGCAACAGTTTGGAACGCCGGAGAAACCAGAGCAGCTGCCCGATCTTCCATGCCTGGCCCTGAGTGAAAATAGCGAGGACGTGACTTTGTGGCATTTCACCAAGAATCGAAAGACGTGCAGTGTCCGTGTCACACCAAAACTCGTTTGTAATGATGGCGACGTCGTCCATCAATGGGCGCGCGAAGGACGTGGCTCATCATGCGGTCGGAATGGGATGTGGTAGCTGATATCGCCAACGGCTCGCTGGTGCGTCTGCTTCCAACGTTCAAGCTGTCGGAGGCCAAAGTGATTGCTTTGACCTCCGACAGAAAGAGCTTGCCGCTACGTACCAAGAGCTTTATGCAATTTCGTTAGGAGCGCTTTCGTCCGCTACCTCCTTGGCGCCAGTGATTGTGACCAACCGGTATTGCCGGGGAAATCAGTGACCTCCGCCCCATGACGCGGCCTCGTCAAGATCTCCGGGCGCAAGATCTCATCCAACTCAAGTTTGCTAAGCAGCCCTCTGGCCAGCACGAGATCGGTAATCGCACTCCCACTCTCAAGCGCTTCCTTCGCAATCGCCGTGGCATTGCTGTAGCCGATATACGGATTGAGCGCGGTGACAATGCCGATCGAGCGCTCCACTCCCAGCCGCATCTGCTCGGGATTGGCGGTAATCCCATTGACGCAGTTGCGGGCCAGCGTCAGGCATCCGGCGCGCAAATGGTTCAGGCTCTTGAACAGGCTGTGTGCGATGATCGGCTCGAAGGCGTTGAGCTGCAACTGGCCGTTTTCCGCGGCATAGCCGACGGTGACATCGTTGCCGATCACCTCGTAGGCGATCTGGTTGACGACCTCCGGGATCACCGGATTGATCTTGCCGGGCATGATGCTGGAGCCCGCCTGCATCGGCGGCAGGTTGATTTCCCCCAGCCCGGCACGCGGCCCGGAGGACAGCAAGCGCAGATCGTTGCAGATCTTGGAAAGCTTGATGGCGGTACGGCGCAGCACGCCGGAAAGCTGGACGAAGGCGCCGGTATCCTGGGTCGCGGCGATCAGGTCCCGCGCGGGGACCAGCGGCACGCCGATGATGTCAGACAGATGATCGCACACCAGTTCCGCATAAAATGGATGGGCATTGATCCCGGTGCCGATGGCGGTGGCGCCGAGATTGATTTCATGCAGGTGGGTCAGCGTTTGCCGCAACAGCGTCCGGTCATCTTCCAGCATGACACGATACACTGCGAATTCCTGGCCCAGCGTCATCGGCACCGCATCCTGCAATTGCGTTCGCCCCATCTTGAGGAAAGACGCAAACTCGTCCGACTTCGCGCCAAATGCCGCAATCAATTCGTCCATCGCCTCCAGCAATCGCAGCGTTGAAGCGTGCAGGGCCAGCTTGATCGCCGTCGGGTACACGTCGTTGGTGCTCTGGCTCATGTTGACGTGCTCGTTCGGATGCAACGTCGCATACTCGCCGCGCGCAAAGCCCATCAGTTCGAGCCCGCGGTTAGCGATCACCTCATTGGCGTTCATGTTGGTCGAGGTGCCCGCGCCCCCCTGGATCGCATCCACCACGAATTGGTCGTGCAGCTTGCCTGCGCGGATCTCGTCGCACACCTTGGCAATCAGCTCCGCCTTGTCCCGGTCAAGCAGGCCGAGTTCATGATTCGCCAGCGCGGCGGCCTTCTTGATGTCGGCCAAGGCGCCAATCAGGTCGGTATAACGTCCGATCGGCACGCCAGTGATCGGGAAATTTTCGACGGCGCGCAGCGTATGGACGCCGTAATAGGCGTGCGCCGGAACGTCTCGCGTGCCGAGCAGGTCACTTTCGCGACGAAACAGATTGTTCTCTTCCGATGTTCGATGCATTGTTGCCTCCTTATGGAGTGGTTCAGTCATGGTACGGCTTATTGGGCCTGTTTCAGTTGCTCCAGGATGGCCGGATTTTCCAGTGTCGATACGTCCTGGGTGATCTGTTCGCCCTTGGCAAGCACGCGCAACAGGCGCCGCATGATCTTGCCCGAGCGCGTCTTGGGCAGGTTGTCGCCGAAACGGATTTCCTTGGGCTTGGCGATCGGGCCAATTTCCCTGCCCACCCAGTTGCGCAGTTCCAGCGCCAATGCCTTGGCATCGGTGCCGGTTGGGCGGGCCTGTTTCAGCACCACGAAGGCGCAGATCGATTCGCCGGTGGTGTCATCCGGCTTGCCCACCACGGCCGCTTCCGCCACCAGCGGGTTCGCCACCAGCGCCGATTCGATTTCCATCGTGCCCATGCGGTGGCCGGAAACGTTGAGCACGTCATCAATGCGACCGGTGATGGTGAAATAGCCGGTCTGTTGATGGCGTACCGCGCCGTCGCCGGCCAGGTACATTTGGCCACCGAGTTCCTCCGGGAAGTAGCTCTTTTTGAAGCGCTCCGGGTCGCCCCAGATGGTCCGGATCATCGATGGCCACGGCCGCTTGACGACCAGGATACCGCCTTGCCCATTCGGCATATCATGGCCGGTTTCATCGACGACCGCCGCCATGATGCCTGGCAGAGGCAGCGTGCAGGAACCCGGCACTAGGGGCGTGGCGCCCGGCAGCGGGGCGATCATGTGGCCACCGGTTTCGGTCTGCCAGAAAGTGTCGGCGATCGGACACCGTGCGCCACCGATGTGCTTGTAGTACCACATCCAGGCTTCCGGATTGATCGGTTCGCCCACCGAGCCCAGCAGCCGCAGCGACGACAAGTCGTACCTGCCGGGATGCACGCCAGGGTCGGCTTCGACGGCCTTGATCAGCGAGCGGATCGCCGTCGGCGCGGTGTAGAAGATGGTCGCCTTGTGCTTTTCGATCATGTCCCAGAAACGGCCCGCATGCGGGTAAGTCGGCACGCCTTCGAACACGATCTGCGTCGCGCCCACGGCCAGCGGGCCATAGGCGATATAAGTGTGGCCGGTGATCCAGCCGATGTCGGCGGTGCACCAGAACACGTCGCTCGGCTTGATGTCAAAGGTCCACTTCATCGTCAGCATGGCCCATAGCAGGTAACCGCCGGACGCATGCTGCACGCCTTTGGGCTTGCCGGTGGAACCGGAGGTATAGAGGATAAAGAGCGGATGCTCGGCGTCGACGGCTTCCGGCGCGCACGAGACGCTCTGGCCAGCCAGCAGGTCGTGCAGCCAGAGGTCGCGCCCGGCCGCCATGTCAACGTCGCCACCGGTGCGCCGGTAGACAACGACGTTCTTCAGCGTGATGCAGTCGCCCATCGCGATCGCCTGGTCGACGATGGCTTTCAGCGCCAGTTGCTTGCCGCCGCGCACCTGCTCGTCGGCAGTCAGCACCGCCACCGCACCGGCGTCGATGATACGTTCCTGCAGCGACTTGGCCGAAAAGCCGCCGAACACCACCGAGTGGATGGCGCCGATGCGGGCGCAGGCTTGCATGGCGGCGATGCCTTCGATCGACATCGGCATGTAAATCACCACGCGGTCGCCCTTCTTGACGCCCAGCGATTTCAGGCCGTTGGCAAACTGGCAGACCTTGGCATGCAGTTCGGCGTAGGTGAGCGTGGTGACCTTGCCGTCGTCGGCCTCGAAAATAATCGCGGCCTTGCCGGCGTTGCCGTTGTCGAGATTGCGCTCGAGGCAATTGTAGGAGACGTTGAGCTGGCCATCCTCGAACCACTTGTAGAATGGCGCTTCGGCTTCATTGAGCGTCCTGGTGAAGGGCTGGTGCCAGGACAGGTGCTCGCGGGCCAGTTTCTCCCAGAAGCCTTCGTAATCACGCTCGGCTTCCGCGCACATGGCCTGGTACGCCGCCATGCCGGAAATCGCTGCGTTCGTGACGACATCGGCGGGGGGATCAATCATGCGATGCGCATGTTTTGGGGTGTCGGTGTCAGACATATTTTTCTCCTGAAAGTAATAACTGATGTCCATCGTGGCTTGTCTGCGGTGATAGCTCGACAGGCATGTGCTGCATATTCCCCAGCTTGAACACGGTAATCAGCCGGGACAGGCACACCGCCTGATCCCGCAACGACTCGGAGGCGCTGCCGGCCTCCTCCACCAGTACGGCGTTCTTCTGCGTGACGCCCTCCATCTGTCCGATCGACAGGCTGATCTGGTCGATGCCAGAAGCCTGCTTCTCGCTCGCGGCGGCAATGTCGCTGACAATGTGCGTCACGCGTTTGACACTCTCGACGATGTCGTTCATCGTTCCACCCGCCTGGTTCACAAGCCGCGTACCGGCATTTATCTTGCCCACCGAATCGTCGATCAGCGCCTTGATCTCCTTTGCCGCGCTGGCGGAGCGCTGCGCGAGATTGCGCACTTCGCCGGCCACGACCGCGAAACCGCGGCCCTGTTCGCCCGCGCGTGCAGCTTCGACCGCAGCGTTCAGCGCCAGGATGTTGGTCTGGAAGGCAATGCCATCGATCACGCCGATGATATCGACGATCTTCTTCGCCGATGCATTGATCGATTCCATCTTGCTGACCGCCTCGGCCACGACGGCGCCGCCTTTTTGCGCCGTTTCAGATGCGGCGACGACGAACAGGTTCGCATCGCGCGCGTTTTCGGCGTTCTGCTTGACGGTCGCTGCCACCTCCTTCATCGAAAATACGGTCTCCCTCAGGGAAGAGACCTGCTGTTCTGTCTGGAACCGCAGATCCCGGCTTCCGGTTGCGACCTGATCGGACGCCTCATTGATGGTCTGCGTGGCATGATTGATCTGCCCGATGGTTTGCGTCAGGTTGCGCTGCATCGTGTGCATCGCGGCCAGCAGGCTCCTGTCGTCATCCTGTAATAACACGACATTCGTGGTCAGATCGCCGGCAGCGATGCTGCGCACGATGTGGGCGGCATAGGCCGGTTCGCCGCCGAGGTCGCGATAGATGTTACGAATCAGGAAAAACCCGAACAACGCGGCAATGGAGGTGCCCAGCACGATCGCCAGCACGACAGCATTGCACAATAAGGCATAGCGCGCGGCGGCGCGCTCGTATTCATCCTTTGCGGCATCCACCTGCAGCTTGCGCAAGGCATCGATGCCCTGAACTACGGCGGGAGCCAGTTTCTGCAGCCGGTCCTGCGCTGCTTTCGCCGTTTCCACGTCGCCGTTGCGCAAAGCGGCAACCGCGGGACGCAGACATTCCTTTTCCGTACCGGCCCAATTGTTCGAGAGCGTCTCTGCCAGCCGTTTTTCCTCCGGCATGCGAACGGCAGCCATGTAGGAACGCCACGTCGCGTTGATCTGCTCGACGTTTTTCTCGATCTGCGCCGATTCGGCCTTCACGTCCACCAACGGATCGGTGATCGCCAACGCCAGCGACAGCCGGTTGCGCAGCATCAGCGCATCGATGCTCGATATTTTTTCCAGCACCAGCGCACGATCTTCATAGACGTATTTCAAGCCTTCATTGGATTGCTTCATGCCGTGCAAACCGAGCATGCCGATACCGGCAGCCAGTATCGACAGGAATGTGATCACGGCGATCAATCGCGTTTTAATTGTCATTTTCATGGCGCCCTCCCTCCAGATGTGAGAATGTCGAAGCCGGTGCTCACGTGCCGTCGCTGCGGGTTTCCGGCGTGAAGCAGTATCGCACCGGGTGCGCAGCAGAAAATGCCGAATACCTCCCAAATACGCAATTTCCGCATGATTTTGCGCATCGTCCACGCAAGCCCACGCTACGCAATTCTGGCTATGATGATGGCGCTTCCCTTGCGAACGAGCGGTGAATTGCTTGATCACCCGTCCGCCCTGTTCGCGTACGCCAACGCACATCCATATGGACCTCCATCATGCAAATCGACTCTCTCGTCACACTTGACCGCGAACACCTGATCCACCCCGTCGTCAATTACCGCGCCCATGAACAACGGGGTGTCACGATTCTTGAATCGGGAAACGGCGCCTACCTGCGCGACGCGCAAGGCAATGAACTGCTGGATGCGTTTTCCGGGCTGTGGTGCGTCAACGTTGGCTACGGCCAGGAGAGCATCGTCAAGGCCGCAGCCGAACAGATGACCAGGCTGCCGTATGCAACCGGCTACTTCCACTTCGGCTCCGAGCCTGCGATCCGCCTCGCCGCGCGCCTGGTGGAGCTGGCGCCGGCCTCGCTGCGCCATGTGTATTTCACGCTCGGCGGTTCGGATGCGAACGACTCCGCGATCCGCTTCATCACGCACTACTACAACTCGACCGGCCGTCCGCAAAAGAAGCAGTTCATTTCGATCGAGCGCGGCTATCACGGCTCGTCCTCGATGGGTTCCGGCCTGACCGCACTTCCGGTGTTCCACCAGAATTTCGATCTACCCCTGCCCAACCAGCACAAGATTCCCTCGCCCTACCCTTACCGCAATCCGGCCGGCTCCGATCCGGAAACGGTCATCCGCACTTCGGTCGAAGCCTTGCGCACCAAGGTGCGCGAACTGGGTCAGGACAACGTGGCAGCCTTCTTCTGCGAACCGATCCAGGGTTCCGGCGGCGTCATCGTGCCGCCCAAGGGTTGGCTCAAGGCGATGCGGGATGCCTGCCGCGAACTGGACATCCTGTTCGTCGTCGACGAAGTTATTACAGGATTCGGCCGCACCGGCCCGATGTTCGCCTGCGAAGCGGAAGGCGTGGAACCTGACCTAATGATGGTGGCAAAGGGATTGACTGCCGGTTACGCGCCCATGGGTGCCGTCCTGATGTCGGACGCGGTGTACGCCGGTATCGCTGACGGCATGGCGGACGGCGTGCCGGTCGGCCACGGTTATACCTATTCCGCACACCCGGTCAGCGCCGCCATCGGGCTCGAAGTGCTGCGCCTGTACACCGAAGGAGGCCTGCTCGCCAACGGCATTGCACAGGCACCGCACTTCGAAGAAGGCTTGCGCGAGATGCAGAAACACCCGCTGGTAGGCGATGCGCGCAGCCGCGGCCTGCTCGGAGCACTCGAACTGGTCGCGGACAAATCCAGCAAGGCCCGCTTCGACGCCTCGCTTAAGCTCCACGAACGTATCTCCACAGTGGCCTACCGCAACCGCGTGGTGTTCCGCGCGTTCGGCGACAACGTCCTCGGCTTCGCGCCGGCCCTGTGCTATAGCGCGAACGATTTCGAATTGCTGTTCGAGCGCCTGAAGAAAACGCTGGACGACGTGCTCGACCAGCCAGACGTGCGACGCGCTGTCAGCTGATATCTTTTTGCAAGGCAAGGCAACCTCCCCCCAAAGGCGGAATTGCCTGATAACATAATGCTTGATACGAACAGGTGAGAACGGACAACGATGATGCATGATGCCCTGAAACTGGACCGGATCGATATTCGCATCCTTAGTCATCTGCAGCGCAACGGCCGGATCACGAATGTGGATCTGGCCGACGTCATCGGCTTGTCTCCGAGTCCGTGCCTGATCCGGGTCAAGCGGCTGGAGAAGGCCGGCTTCATTACCGGCTACGGCGCCCATATCCAGCTCGAGAAACTGGGCACCATGCAACTGGTATTTACGCAGGTGACACTGTCGGACCACCGCCGCGAGGATTTCGCCAAGTTCGAAGCCGCCATCCGCAGCATCGACGAAGTCGTCGAATGCCATCTGGTCAGTGGCGGCTTCGATTATCTGCTCAAGTTTGCCACCCGTAGCGTGGTCCACTACCAGACCATCGTCGAGGAAGTGCTTGAGCGCAACCTGAACATCGAAAAATACTTCAGCTACATCGTTATCAAATCGCCTTTCATCAAGAGCTGCTATCCGATCGAGAAGCTGTTCCCTCCCCAGGAGTGACCGGCCCGCCTCCTGCTGCACTGCCTGCCACCTATGCAGAAATGCCGGCATCCCGACCTCTACTTCGCAGCGCCCTCGCCGCCGCGCACAGCATAACGTGCCAAACGCACGCACAAAAATGCCATTTTTAGCGCGTTTCCAACCTCGATACGCACATTCGCTCTGCGCATCCGGCCCTAAGATAAGACTGCATAAGCGCCCGCCATGTCGAGCTTCCCTCTAGCGCCACGGCCATGGTGGGTCTTTCTTATCTTTAAGGATCAATCTTCATGATGAAGCAGTCATTCAATATTGCCGTCATTCCGGGCGACGGCATCGGCAAGGAAGTCATGCCAGAAGGCTTGCGGGTACTCGACGTCGTCGCAAAGCGTTTCGGCATCCAGCTCAATTTCACCCATATCGAGTGGGCCAGCTGCGACTACTACAGCGCCACCGGCAAGATGATGCCCGACGACTGGAAGGCGCGGCTGTCAAGCATGGACGCGATCTACTTCGGCGCTGCCGGCTGGCCTGATACCGTACCGGACCACATCTCGCTGTGGGGCTCGCTGCTGAAATTCCGGCGCGAGTTCGACCAGTACATCAACCTGCGCCCGGCCCGCCTGTTCGACGGCGTGCCCTGCCCGCTCGCCAACCGCAAGCTGGGCGACATCGATTTCCTGATCGTGCGCGAAAACACCGAGGGAGAGTATTCCTCGGTCGGCGGCATCATGTATGAAGGCACCGAGCGCGAGGTGGTTCTTCAGGAATCGGTGTTTTCGCGACACGGCGCCGACCGCGTGCTGAAGTTCGCGTTCGACCTGGCGCAGCAGCGCCAGCGCAAGCACGTGACGGTGGCGACCAAGAGCAACGGCATTGCCATCAGCATGCCGTGGTGGGACGGACGTGCTGCCGAGATGGCATCGCGTTATCCGGAGATCGTCTGGGACAAGCAGCACATCGACATCCTGTGCGCACGCTTCGTGCTGCAGCCGCAGCGCTTCGACGTAGTGGTCGCCTCCAACCTGTTCGGCGATATCCTGTCCGACCTCGGCCCGGCCTGCTCCGGCACGCTCGGCATCGCGCCGTCGGCTAACCTGAATCCGGAGCGCAAGTTCCCGTCGATGTTCGAGCCGGTCCACGGTTCGGCGCCGGACATCTATGGCAAGAACATCGCCAACCCGATCGGCATGATCTGGTCCGGCGCGATGATGCTGGACTTCCTGTACCAGGGAAGCGGCGCGGGGAAACAGGCGCACGACGCCATCCTGGCTGCGATCCAGCAAGTGCTGGTCGATGGCCCGCACACAGCGGACCTCGGCGGAAGTGCCTCGACCACCGAGCTCGGGAAGGCCATCGCGGCTGCGGTGGAAAACGCCGCCTGATCGCGGCGATTGCAACAATACAGATGCCTAACCGGCGAAATTTTTAATAGCGGAGATTCTCACCATGTCTTTAACTCTTACTCGCCCCGACCTGATCCGGAACCAGAATTTCATCAATGGACAATGGCGTGCGAGCCATGAAAAGGCGCACTTTCGCGTCACCGACCCCGCGACCGGCGAGGCATTTGCCAGCGTCCCGGACAGCGGCGCCGCGGACGCCCAAATGGCGGTGGCCGCCGCGCACGCGGCCTTCGACAACTGGCGTGCCCGCAGCGCACGCGAGCGGGCCCAGTTCCTCAAGCGCTGGCATGCCTTGATCCTTGCCAATACCGAAGATCTCGCCAAGCTGATTTCAAGCGAGCAGGGCAAACCCCTCGCTGAAGCACGCGGCGAGGTCGCTTATGGCGCGTCGTACGTGGAGTGGTTTGCGGAGGAAGCCGTGCGGACGTACGGCGACATCATTCCCGAACCGGTGCGCGGCAAGAAACTGATGGTGACGAAGGAAGCGGTTGGTGTCGTCGCTGCCATCACCCCGTGGAATTTTCCGCTTGCCATGATCGCACGCAAGATCGCGCCTGCATTGGCGGCCGGCTGCACCGTGGTCGCCAAGCCCGCCGAAGACACGCCGCTGACGGCGCTGGCGTTGGTCAAGCTTGCAGAAGAAGCAGGGCTGCCTGCGGGCGTACTCAATATCGTCACGGCATCCCGCGCGCATGTCGAGGAAGTGGTCAGCACCTGGCTGAGCGACTCGCGAGTCCGGAAAATCACCTTTACCGGATCGACCGCGGTGGGCAAGAGCCTTGCGCGCGACTCGGCGGCAACGCTCAAGAAGCTGTCGCTCGAACTTGGCGGCAATGCGCCTTTCATCGTTTTCGAGGATGCCGATCTCGATGCCGCCGTCCATGGCCTGATGATGGCGAAGTTCCGCAATGGAGGCCAAACCTGCGTATCGCCCAATCGCGTCTACGTGCAGGAAGCCGTCTATGAACAATTCGCGCAAAAGCTCGTCGCCCGCGTCGAGGCGCTCCGCGTCGGCCCGGCCGCCAGGGATGACTCGCAAATCGGTCCGATGATCAATGCCCGCGCCGTCGAGAAAATCGAGCACCATGTCCAGGATGCCCTGGAACATGGTGCCAGCCTGCTGACGGGAGGCCGGCGCCTGAACAACGACATCGCCGACGGCCCGCACTATTTCGCACCGACCATACTCGGTAATGCCAATACCCGGATGGCACTGGCCAACGAAGAAACCTTCGGCCCGGTCGTGCCGCTGTTCCGTTTCCACGACGAAGACGAAGTGGTTCACCTGGCGAACGACACGCCATTCGGACTTGCCGCCTATTTTTACTCGCGCGATATTGCCCGCGTCTGGCGCGTGGCAGACCAACTGCAGGCAGGCATCGTCGGCATCAATGAAGGCGCGCTGGCCGCCGAGGTGGCGCCTTTCGGCGGTGTCAAGGAATCCGGGTACGGGCGCGAGGGCTCCCGCTATGGCCTGGACGACTACATGCAAACGAAATATTTATGCCAGGGCGGGATCGTGTGAGCCCCGCCATGAACATGAAAAAAGAATCGCTTCCCGAGTATCCGATCGAAGTCAACTTCCCGGATATTCGTCCCTACGCGCAAGGCAATACCGGCATCCCGTACGTATTTACCTTCGACAGCGGTGTCCCGGGACCGCACGTGATGATCAATGCGCTCGCGCACGGCAATGAAGTCTGTGGCGCCATCGCTGCCAAGGGCTTGCTGGATCTCGGTGTCCTTCCGCGCAAAGGCAAGCTGACCGTGGCATTCGCCAATGTCGACGCCTATCACCGCTTCGCCCCCGAGAATCCGGATGCGTCGCGTTTCGTGGACCAGGACTTCAACCGTGTCTGGAGCTGCGGCCATTCTCGATGACGCTTCCCGCGATTCGTCGGAACTGCGCCGCGCCCGCCAGATGCGGCCAACGGTCGACAGCGTCGACTTTCTGCTCGACCTGCATTCCATGCATGAGCGCAGCGCGCCGTTGTCAGTATGCGGCTCGCTGGAAAAGGGAATTGCGTTGGCGTGCAAGCTCGGCACCCCCGGTTGGGTCATCAGCGATGAAGGCCACCCGGAAGGGCGCCGCATGCGCGATTATGCCGGTTTCGCCGAGCCGGACAGCCCGAGGAATGCGCTGCTGATCGAATGCGGCCAGCATTGGGACGCGGCTGCAGTGGACGTCGCCAAGGATGTGACGGCACGCTTTCTCGTCTTGCATGGCATACTCGAAACGGCCGACTTGCCAGCGGATTGGCAGCAAGGTCTGCCTGCTGTACTGCGGGTAGTCCGTGTGACCGAACCGGTAGTGGCAAGCAGCATGAATTTTCGTTTTGCCGACAACTACACGGGACTGGAAACATTTTTGGAAGCCGGCTCCGTGATCGGGTGGCGAGACGGCGAAGCCGTGAGGACGCCATATCCGAACTGTGTTCTCGTCATGCCTTCATTGCGCCAGTTGCGGCCCGGTGTGACAGTGGTACGTTTCGGTCAATTGCTAACCTGACGGCCCATCCCTCATCCCTGCACGGGCTCGCTGCTGTCAGCGAGCCATTTTTATGGTGCGCCCGGCAGGGCGCACTCACTTGGAGGTGAAAGTCCTCTACTCACCCGACAAGGGGAAGAGTTAGCCGAACGGCAAAGGAATGCATCCTGTATCAAGTACTACCCTGCGGTCATAGGTCGTTTTGAAAGGAAAAATCATGGGTTCATTTAGCATCTGGCATTGGTTGATCGTATTGGTGATCGTGATGCTGGTTTTCGGCACCAAAAAATTGGGCAATATCGGGGGCGACCTCGGCAAGGCGGTCAAGGGTTTCAAGGATGGCGTGAAGGGCGAGGAAGAGAAGTCCGCTGCGCAAGGCAACATCCAGCAGAGTGCAGACAAGTCAACCATCGACGTCGAAGCGAAAGAGAAAACGAAGAACTGAGAATCGCTGCCTAGCGTAAGCATGGCCCGTGCCACAGCTACGCTATCAGCGGCTTCTTCAGACTCGAACCTTTATGATTGATCTCGGTATTACCAAACTTGCGCTGATTGGCGTGGTTGCTCTGGTGGTCATTGGCCCTGAAAAGCTGCCGAAAGTCGCACGCATGGCTGGCTCACTATTAGGCCGGGCACAGCGCTATATTAATGACGTGAAATCTGAAGTGAGTCGAGAGATAGAACTCGATGAACTGCGCAAAATACAGCAAGAGATGACAGATGCGGCCAAGGATGTCGAACATTCGATTTCCCGCAATCTGGCCGAAACAGAACGTGAATTGAAGTCTGGCTGGGATGATGTGAAAAGTGATGAAATAACGTCGCGTACTCTGCCATCAACTGATCAACTCGCGCTCAAAGTCAGGGATTTCCGCAGGAAGAAACTGACCCGAACATCTGCCACGCCGCTCTGGTATAAACAGCGCAATGGCGGGAAAACGCATATCATTTCTGCCGCTGCACGCGTGGCCAGATATCGTCGTGGCCGTAAAATATCTCACTCCTTTTTCTAGAGCCTGTTGACACAACCCTCAGCATCATGACTGGCCTTTAATGACCGAAGAACAAAAAACGGGTACCGAAGATACCTTTATCTCGCACCTGATCGAATTGCGCAACAGGCTGATTCGGGCAACGGCCGTGATTGTCGTTGTATTCCTGGGTCTGATGCCGTTCGCCTCCAAGATTTACGATATGGTGGCAGCGCCGATGATGCATGCCTTGCCGGCAGGATCGAGAATGATTGCAACCGGCGTCATTACGCCATTCCTGATTCCGGTAAAAATCACCATGCTGCTCGCTTTTCTGATCGCTTTGCCATGGGTTTTATATCAGGCATGGGCCTTCGTTGCTCCCGGTTTGTATACACATGAGAAGCGACTGGTCGCACCGCTGGTAATATCGTCATCACTCCTGTTTCTCGCTGGCGTTGCATTTTGCTATTTTTTTGTGTTCGGCGTCGTATTCAAATTCGTCAATGACTTTGCGCCAAAATCAATTTCTGTCGCGCCGGATATAGAGAGTTACCTTGATTTTGTGATATCGATGTTCATAGCGTTTGGCATGACTTTCGAGGTGCCGATCATCGTCATTGTGCTGGTGCGCATGGGCTTGGTATCGGTGCAGAAGCTAAAGGAAATTCGTCCCTATGTGATTGTCGGTGCTTTTGTTGTGGCAGCAATAGTCACCCCGCCCGATATCATGAGTCAGTTGCTGCTGGCGGTGCCGATCTGTCTGTTGTATGAAATTGGTATGTTTGTCGCACCATTGTTCGTGAAGGTGACACAGGCGCCGGAAGAAACCGCGTGACCCCGCTTTGTATTTTCAAGATGGGGGAATGAACTTGCTTTCGTCTTTTTTGACGTCTCGCAACCATTTGACCAATGGATAGGCATCTTGAAAGGCTATGGCCAATTCATGCGCCAAATCTTCCGGAATCCTCTGCTGTTAGAAAGAAATTACTGATATTGGGAGGTCCTAATCAGTAATTTTTATCGACTGGTCACGACGTCAATCATATTGCTTGTTGGCAATAATAATGATGCAGGCCGCATCGATACCGCTTCCGGCTACTGGCGGGCAAGCAAGGGATCTGGTTTGCCTGTCATTGCCTCGTGCGCGGCTGGATACCTTCGCCGCTCAACTTGGCAAGGTAAGCCTACGTGAGATAATTCCCGCTCCCGATGGGAGCTTGCGCTCCACGCGCAGTCGATTAAATTATATTGTTGAACATATGACTCTGAAAATATCCAGGATACTTCACGCGGGATATGTCTTTGAGTGCAACGATACGTTGATCGCTTTTGACCCGATTTTCGAAAATCCCTTCAGCCGGAATTGCTACGCTTTCCCCGATGTCAGGTTTGATCACGATCAAATCAGAAATTTGAAATTCGCGGCAGTTTTCATTTCTCATTTTCATGACGATCACTGCTCGCTTGAGAGCCTGGATTTTCTGGATCGGATGACGCCGATCTATATCTACTGTCTCTTTGATGAACTCTTCTCGATGGTCAGGGAGTTGGGCTTCTTCAATGTCCACCAATTGCAAATCAATGTTCCAATCAGTGTGGGGCCGTTTGAGATTTTTCCACGAGCAGCATTGGATTCAGACGTGGATTCGATGTTTCAAATCAAAGCAGTCGGTCTCAATGTACTGAATGTCGTTGATTCATGGATCGACCCTACGGCGCTCACTGAGCTTGCGCATGACGCACCGTGGGACATGGTGCTGTGGCCGTTTCAAACGATGCGCGAAATTGAAGTGCTGTCGCCGACCAGGGCCGCTGCCGCGCCATTGGAATTGCCGACTGAATGGATAGATCAACTCAAGATATTAAATCCCAGATATGTGGTACCGAGTTCCTGCCAATTCCTTCAGGAATCGTGGTCTTGGTACAACCACGCGTTTTTTCCAATTACCTATCGGCAGTTTCGACAAGAGGTGGAATCCGCACTACCAAATGCGCGGGTTGTCAGGCTAAATCCATCGGTATCGGTCATGTTAGACGATAAATCACTCCAAGCATCACCGTCGCTGGGCTGGGTCTTGCCCGTCGGGGAGCAGAACGTCGATTATCGATACGAGGGAAATCTAGAGCCGCCACGCACGGCCGAAATTGCATGCCATTTCCCGTCTCTCACGGCAACGCAGGCCGACAGGGTCATTGACTACTGTCATTCAGGTTTACTTGAGAAATATAGAGAAATGGAACTTCCATCAGATAGTTTTTTCGAAAAAACGCGCATTTGGCGATTGTCCGTCTATGACCATACGGGAACAGGTATGCATTTCCGCTATCGCTTGCAAGGCGATGACATAGAACACCTTGTCGACGACGAAGAACCCTTATCCTGGACCACCGAGATCCCTATTTCAAAATTTTATGCCGCACTGGAACTGGGCGAGTCGCTCACCTCGATGTATATGCGAATTAACGACGCGGTTTTCGACGCTGATATCGAAAAGGAAATTCAATCGGCTGACATTGTCGATGATCCCTTGATCCGCTGCCTATTTAACGATGTGTTCGGCGCTTACCAAGCCGCGCAGTTGCGCCGTCTAAAGGAACACGCAAGTGTTTTATTGAGTGACGGAGAGTAAAACTTGTTGCCTGGAAGGGAGCTCCGGCAATGGCGCGTGAGGATCCGACGAACCGTAAACAATGCCGATCCCGTTCGAAAGGCTAAATGCTTGCTGAATCAAATGTGAGTACGATGCGTGCCACCGGAGTTGGCAGCCAAGCCGAGAATTTCTGTGATTGTTTGCTGATGTGGCTCGGGCCTGGTCGCCTTCCTGATATGCACCGCGCTGCCATCGCGGCGCTGCAGTACGGTGATGATACGCTGCTGGTCGGCAAGCGATTGGCTTGGCCTTTCCGATGCTCGCTACCTATCTCGTAGCTGCGGTCTGACAGGCTAGTTGCGCCGGTAATACATCGCAAGATTCAATATCAACTACGAAATACGGCGAGCATTTACGTCTTCGGTGCAATTGAACGTCATTTGGAGCTGTTTTTCGTAGTGGTCAACCAGGCTTCGTAGCCGCCTTGAAGGGGGCGCACGGATAAGTACCCTCGCTTTATCAACCAGCGAGCGGCTTGGACGGCGCCGGCGTCCTCCGGGCAGGCGCAGAGCGTGATGATGGGTTGGCTTTTTGGCCAATCCCGGACTGCATCGAGAAGACGGTCATGCTCGGCCACGGTGGCCCCTATGATAGGGCCGGTTTCAGCAATCATAGTGGCGCCACGCAGGTCGAGAATTAGAGGCGATGGTCCGGCGTTGAGGGCAGCGACGAGTTCGTCCGGGGTGATGTGGGGGACTGTGCAAAATTGTCGGAAACGATACTTCTGCCACAGCTTCCAGCCTAGCCATATACCGACACCCCCTAGTGTGATGAGGAGGACACGGCTAGCGTGCTCGTTGAGGGATGTAATAGCTGTTTGCACTTCTTCACGCAGAACCCACCCCACACTGAGGGCTAGCCCGGCCCATAATCCGGCTCCAATACCTGCTGCCAGCAGAAAACCTGGCAGTGCCATGCGCAATGCGCCGGCAATCGGCGGCGCCACGGTAGAAAATCCGGGAATGAACTTGGCCATCATCAGCGAACCGACTCCCCAGCGAATGAAGCGGGCTTCGGTCTGGCTGACGCAGGAGCCCGGGTTGATGGAGAGCTTGCATAGGCCAGCCAAAACCCGATAACCGAAAGCCCGTCCGGTCATGTACCAGATCCAGTCGGCGACAACCGAAGCGACAATGGCTGCCGCCAACACCTTACCGAGTTGACTTGGGGTAGCGGCCAGGCTGCCGGCCAGCAGCAAGGTCGGAATGGCGGGTACCGGCAGCCCTATCTGCTGGAGCAGGACATTCAGGAATACGACCCAGATGGCGTCCTGCCGAAGGACCTGGCTGATCTGGGATATTTCCATGGGATACCTTTTCTTTAATTTAATAAGGTAACCTCCCGGCTCTGCCGGGGGACTCACCAAAGTTTGACCTATACGTCGGTCGCTTTGAAACTTCTTTCTCTACCAAAAGAAGGAGTTTCAAGATGAAAGAGTATCAAAGTTTGAGTCATACGAGGTGGGGCTGTAAATATCACGTAGTGTTTATCCCGAAGCGGCGCAAGAAGGCGATTTACGGCGCATTACGCAAGCACCTTGGCGAGATATTTCGGGAGCTGGCACAGCAAGGGCTATGTTGCATTAACGCCGAATGTTCGACTATGCTGATCATCTTTCCAGCGACGATGTGAAGTGCTAACGGGCAACTCGATCCGAGTAGTGATGATGTGCGAGAGCGACAAAGCTTTCAAGGTGCGCGATTGCGCCCCTGCATCGGTGGGTCCTCTATCAAACGAACGCGCCCGGATGTACGTGGAATCGCCCGGCCAACGCCTTAATTTGCCGAACATTCAGGTCACGTTTACCGTTCAGAATTTCCGACACGACGCCTTGGGTACCGATTTCCGGCAGCTCGGATTGTGTCAGGTGATTTTGATCCATCAGAAATCGCAGCATAGCTAAGGGCGAGACGTCCTGTGCCGGAGAATGGATGTCATCATACTCGCCAATCAGGGCGCCAAGGGTATTGGCGAGATCGGCCAGCAGGTGTTTTTCGTTTGCCGCTCCAGCATCAAGTAATTGATTCAGTGCTGCAACAGCCTTGTCGTAGTCAGATTCAGTGCGAATCGGGTGCAAAGGGATCATTGACGACAGCGCTTGAAAGTGGGCTGTGATCTCTGCGACTACATTTCTGTCCATTACGGCTTCCATTTGTCGTACTCCTTATGAGTGAAGACATGCCGGATATATAGCTTTTGGTAATCGAAGTGAATGGCGGTAACGATCCGGTATTTATTGCCGCCAATATCAAAAACATAATACGCTTCAACTTTGTCCGTGGCGTTGAACGTCATTTTAATCTCCGCGAAGCTAGCAAACGTTCGGGACTCAACGATCTTGCGCCATGCCTGCATTGGGGCATGGGCACCCGGATGGATCATTGAAAAATCGGTAAGGGCTTTGTTGGATATGACTCGCATGACGATATTATATCTCAATTTGAGATATTGCACTCATACTTTACACAACATGATAGTGAAGTGTTGCCGATCGCATGAAATTGAGCCAATTGCTGAAAAGATTATCGTCATTGGCTACCCCTGCCATGAAGCGAAGTCGGATCAAGCCGACCATCAGCCGATAGTTACAACTTTAGTTGAATCATGGTTACAACTTTAGTTGTGTGAACGACGGAAAATTAAATTGTACAATCAAGTCGAACTGAAACTATATTGATTATTTTTATAATCAATCATGTAAGATTTGCTGTTTAAAATGAGCATGGTAAATGCACCTGCGATGAATTCCCCATCAAATCAAGCACTTGCCAATGAATTTGCCGATCAGGCCGACTGGGCCGCGCGCGGCACCATCCTGCGCAAAATCGGCCAGCATCACTTCGCGTTCCTGAAAGGCCATCTCGAAGGACTCGACCTGCGCCTGCTGGCCGAGCGCTACCTGGAGTCGGTCGACCTGCCCGGTGATGACCTGCGCCAGGCCCATTCCACCCTGCGCTGGATCAGGAGTGAATTGGCGATGCTGGCCCGGCGCCATGGCCAGTTCGCTTATGCGCGCATCATTGCGGTGTCGCCCGACAAGATGGCCGGCAGCGGCGCCACCTCGGCCGCCCAGGCAACGCCGTCGCTCGATGCGTTTCGCGAAGAGTGCGATCCGGACGGCTTTTACACCGAATCCGAGCTGATCGAACTGTATACCGAGCACTACCCGCCGCAACGGCCGGACAGGAAAGCAGCGCGCAATCAACGGTTGCGCGAGAAACAGGCGCGCGCACTGGTCTGGCTGGAAGCGCGCGTGGACCTGGCGCCGACCCTGGACGACCGGGTCGACGGCTGGCTGGCGCCGGTGCTATCGAACCGCCTGATCGCCGTCGGCATCACTACGCTGCGCGAGCTGCTCTCGATCATCAACGGCCGCGGCCAGCGCTGGTACGTGACGATCCCGCAGCTGGGTGAAAAATCGGCCGCCCGCATCCTGCGCTGGCTGCACCTGAGCGCAACGGCGCTGGGCACACCGGTCGGGCAGCACGTGCTGGTCAAGCGCAGCCGGATGGATCTGGCAGCCGTGGTCGCGCAGCGGCCGCGGGAAGAAGCGATCGTCCCGTTGGAATTTTTCCGGCCCCGCGCGGAACTGGATGGATCGGCAGGAGAAAACCGGGGCGAGCGCAATCGCAGCGGCGTCGACAACGATTACGATGCGATCCAGCTCTGGCTGTCCACCATCACCCCGGACAGCAACACCTGGCGCTCTTACCGCAAGGAGGCCGAACGTTTCCTGCTGTGGGCCATCCTGGAACGCGGCAAACCGCTCTCCTCTTTGCTGACGCAGGACTGCATCGCCTACCGGGATTTTCTGTGGGATCTGGGCCGGCTGAGCGACCAGAGCTGGTCGCTCGGTCTATCACATCCCGCAGGAACAATGGCTCGGCAAACGCGGCACCCCGCGCTGGAGTGCGCTGTGGCGCCCGTTCGAGCAACTGCCACCGCTCAAGCAGCCAACGGATCTGTCCCCGGAAGAACTGGCGCAGTGGCGGAAAAGGAACAAGAAAATCACAGCTATCGCCGCGGCGTGTTGTCCGACTCGAGCCAGAAGCTGGCCCAGACCATTCTGAAGTCAATGTGCGAGTGGCTGACGCGGCAGCGCTACCTGGATTCGAACCCATGGGATGGCGTGCCGGCCAGAAAGAATCCGGCGACCAGGATGCAAGCCGATCGCTGCTTTACCAAGAGCCAATGGGCATTCCTGATGCAGTATCTGGATGGCATGGCGCACGATGCCCGCCATGCGCGCTTGCGCTTTGTCCTGCTGTTTGCGTATGGCACAGGACTGCGCCTGTCTGAACTGACCGGCGCCCGGATCCGGGACCTGAAATATCGGGCAACCAAAGGCCAGAGGACCGAAGCCTGGACCCTCAACGTGATCGGCAAGGGCGACAAGGAACGCATCGTCGTGGTGCCCTCGCTGGTAATGAAGGAACTGCATGCCTACCTTGCGCACCGCGGCTATGCAACATTCAATGATGCACCCCAAGATGCGCCACTGATTGACCGGCTGGTCGGTGTGCCCTTCCCTGCCCGCCTGAACGACAAACCGATTGTGCCAGCAGTTGATCAGGTGAAGCTGTCGGATCAGGCCTTGTACAGGATGTTGAAGAGTTTTTTTACGAAAGCGTCTTTGGCAATGCAGAGCCGAATCGGTGACCGAAGCCAGGCATATCGCCCAGGCCAGCACGCACTGGCTGCGCCATACCTGCGGCTCTCACGCGGTTGCCAATGGCGTGCCGATCGAGGTGCTGCAGGCCAACTTCGGCCACGCTTCGGTCAATACCACCTCAATCTACATGACTGCGGAGATGGATCGAAGAATTGAAGAAATGGAGCGATTCATGCAGGTTGCTGCGGAGTGATTGGGTGAGCCATTAATTGCTGCTCAACTTGCAACGTAGCCATTACCAACTTTCCGTTCTCAATTGCTTCAATCCAGGCCGTCAAATCCGTCAATGGCGCAGATCCTGGACGTTTGCCATAACCTGGACAAACTGCGCTTTTTGATCGATTACGTACAGTGTTGATTGAGATAGATCCGTTAGTGAAACTCCCTTGAATCGTTCTTAAAGATTGCGCACTTGCGCTTGAACTTCTGAGCCAGCTCCGCATCGACGATCTGCCTGCGGAGATTAGCTGCAGCGACAGAAAAATCTGAAGGTCCTTTGCAGATCGATGCGACGTAAGCAAAAAGTGCCCTGCCCTTCAAGTCTTTGATTCGTTCATGCAGCACTGTGACGAATCCGACAGTCGTTTCTTGTTTTGTTTTGCTAATCCCATTAATCCAAAAATTCCTGCCTTGCTAAGCCCATTTCCAGTAATCGAAGCCAGATCCATTGGCAAACCGTTTTTTGTGGGTGTTGGTTGAGGCGGTTGATAATTTGAGAGAGTTGGTTCAGATAACGTATGGCCGTCTGTCATTTTGACTGACGGTGTGCTGTGGATAACCGCGATTTCAGGCGTAGTTGCGCTAGCGATTTTTGCTGTATTTCCGCTGTTTGTTGCCGATATAGAAGCCTGAATTGTTGTGGTTGGCTGTACTGGCTCTTCGGTAAATATATCCTCTTCGCTAGGAATTAAACCTAGAAGCATTGCCGCCTTCTTGGTTAGTCGGATACGGGATACTGCAAATCGCCCGTTACGGCTTTTGCGCTCTTGATCCAGCACGGATATCAAATCAAGTGTTTTAAGCTTACGAAGGTGCCTGTAAATGGTTTCCTCAGACGATCCAGTACGTTTTGCGATGGTCTCTTTGTGAGCAAAGATCGTTGCGAATGGCTCAGATTGAGAAACGAAACGGCATATTGCGGCGAGGGTAGGGCGGACACATTTTGGAAGGCCCTGGATATTCAGAGCGCCGTCGATAGCGCGCAATATCCGGTTTGGCAGGTTTCTAGGTTTTGTCGAGACGAGTTCAGCCCCGGCTGTGTCATGACTAAGCATGAATTCTCCGTTAGATCGAAAATGCAAAAGAAAATATGATGCCTCTTGCACTTCGGCCTACATCGAACTAGAATCACGACATACCAGACGTAGATTTGTTTTTCGTGTAGAACAAAGCAACTTGCATAAAAGCCCCGGTTCCCGCCGGGGCTTTTTGCTTTTCGAGGCTGAAAAACCTATGTTTTTTTAATTCATTTAAGTGCCTTAATTATTTCGAAAATCGTAAGTCATTGATTTTATTGGATGTCCTAGTAGGACAAATCTTAATTTTGTTTTGATTTGGATTTTTCAGCCATGTCACTCAATAGTTGCTTAATTGCATCAATAACGTCGCGCGCTTCTTCAGGATCAGCAAAATCCAATCTGAAAACTTTGGGGGATCCAGTCGGATAGATGCTGCAATACTGATTTCGCCCACTGCGAATGACAATCGGCTCTGGTTTTTCAGTGGGTTTTGATACTGATTTTGAGGCAGGATTTCCTGCTTTCGCAAATCGAATGGCTTGCTCTTGTGTCATTTCTTTGGCGATGACATTTTTAATTGCTTCTATTACTTCCGCTTGATGCCCTTTTGCTGCACTCTTTACAAACTCATCCGCAGCATTTGCGCCAATTGCATCTTGATTGTTTTTAAGAAGTTCGATTGCCTCAATTGGTAAGTCACCAAAGGATAAAATCCTATTGACTTGGGATCGAGATATGCCTGATTCATCAGCAATTTTTTCTTTGGTTTTTTCCGGATGCAGTTCCTGAATCATTTTGAAGCCAAGAAACTTCTCAAAATCAGGGAGATTTGGTTGGAGTAAGTTGGCGTAAAAAGCGCTTAAATCGGCTTGTTCGTCATCTGCATCAAGAATTACAGAAAGAATTGTCTCTCTACCTAAGTCACGGTATGCCGCTACCCGGTTATGGCCAGACAAAATCTCATGCCGCCCATCAGCCAGTCTTCGGACGGTAATAGCTGAAGCCAGGGGATTTTGGCGAAGATTTTCTCGTAACTCGATAAATTGCTCTTGCGTGAGAAGTCGTCTTCTACCAGGTGCTTCAACTAAATCAGCAATTACCAGATCCATGGCAAGCTGTGATTCTTTTACTTTTTTAAGTTCTTCTTCTAAGGCTTCGGCCTTCATCTCAGCAGCATCCATTCTTAAGGATGCGTTAAGAAACATTGCTGGGGCTGTTTTTGGCGCACGCTGATCTAATGTTGCTGGTAAATCAGGTCTGGCCGCAATGCCAGAGGTTTTTCCGCCAAGTTTGTCGTAAATACTTTTTTTCATTTCAACTCCATGCTAAAGCAAGTTGGTCCAACACAAAATCTGCCAAACGATCTAATGGTTCTTTATATCTGCGATAAGCCTCTGCACTGCCATCCGGTTTAGATAGGTCGTAAATTGTCTTAAGTTGTGCTGAAGCTGTACGTGCTGCAGTGCTATCGGGAATTTCAATGCCATTGATATAGCCGCCGTAAGCCTGTTTCATCCATGTTTTGACAAGGCGTGAGATTTCATTAGCCTGGACTTTGGTATAGATGATGCTGATGAAGTCATAGTTTTTCTGTTTTGCGTCCGGCAGGCTATCGATCAACTCAGAGAAAATTCCCCAGAATTGAACACTTGAAGAGAAATCCAGTGCATCGGGAGGGCAGGGCATCATCAAACCATCAGCTGCAATCATTGCATTGACGGTTAGATGAGAAAGACTTGGCGAAGTATCTATTACTATCACGTCAAAATCTTGACGGAGAGGTTCAATTCCCTCTTTCAATACTTCCCAAAAGCGAAATCCGCGCTGTTGCATAGCTTTTGCTGGGAGGGCAAATTCAGCTGCAAGTAGTCCGCTGGATGCTGGAATAACAGAAAGGTTATGCCAATAGGTATCTTGTACTGCAAAACGGAGATCCGGCTGCTCTTCATAAATGAATGGCATGATCGTCTGGTCAATATCAACGTCTTGTTCAGGACTGATGCCGGTTAGTTGTGTTGCGGTACCTTGTCCATCACAATCAAGAATCAAAACTTTCAGTCCGCGTAACGTAAGGGCCTGTGCAACAGCCACAGCAGTGCTAGTTTTGGCGACACCACCCTTATAATTACAGACAGCAATAACCCTTCCAGCCTTTCCTTCTGGCCTTGAGGGGAATTTGCCAACTGTTTTTACCCATTGAATTGTGTCTTCAAGAGTGTATTCTTTAGCTTTGGATCCTTCGATTTTTCGACCTGGTGGTAGATCATGCTTCTGCGTAAGGTACTTGATTTGGCTTTTATCTACACCACATAAATCAGCTATCGCGCCACTGGTAAATGTTGGCGCAACCTTGCGTGGATGCGGATCAATCATCGCATCGCGTACTTGTGCCAGAACGTCAGCAGAAATCCGAGCGAGATTATCAAGATCGTACATAGATACTTGCTGCATGGCCATTTGCATCCCATTTATTTTCAGTAATTCTGTATTTTATGGATACTACTATGAAATATAGAAATTCGGCAAGTTTAACTTATTCGAATGATAAAAGCGGAACTCGACCAATAATTGATAATTCATAGGACTTTTTGGCTCAATTTTTAGTGATCTTTCCAGGAGTCTGTCGAATTTAGAATACTGAAGAGCGATTAGACGTCTAGAACGGCGATGGTGCACTTCGGATTCGAGAAGTGGTTGATATTACGATGCTGTTTCGATTTTTTCTGGGCATCACTTGATGCCAAAAAAGTACAATGCAGATCGTCGTCAACATATGCCGAAGATGTCGTTTAAAGTACAGAACTTGCCCGAATAACAAACGGGATCCTTGCATCTGGAAATAATAATCACACGCTGATTCATATTTTACTCATTGTTAAATATGAATTAGGTCTCGAGTCCTTGCGAAAATAGTGGTGTTTTTGATTTTCTGGCTCAGATTTAGACTGAACGCTCCCCTCACTAGCCTCGGCAAAAGCTGTGAACAATCAACCTATTGATCCGGCCAAGTGAAGTTTGAATTTTTTTCAATATCTTCACCCAGTTTGTGGCGCATAAATACTTCATCCGGCTGGATCAATAACTGTAGCGACTCGCATTTGAGAAAACGGCCGTATTCGCATTTGACGCACTTTTCGGCTCACAATAACTGCAAGAGACCAAACGCCTGTGCTCACGCTATCTGCAAATGAGCTTGCAATACATGAACGGCTTGCATTCGACCGTGTCGTGCTCCATTGCATGCAACTGACGCGGCATGACGAGGGCGTGCACCTTTCGGGTTTCTGAGAGACGGTACAAATTACAAACCTTGGAACGTACTGCACTACCTGACAGAATTTTCGGTGGCTTGGGCCTGCAACCCAAGCATCTCGCAATTTAAAGATGTATTTAATATGATTGTTATGGCACAATGGTGCTGCCAGCAATAGAGGACATGTTTCTTTCATTGCCCCAACCTACATGCAAAAGGAAATGCGATGCGATTTGAAACCCTGAAACTTTCCGGCACGACCAACCAGGATGGCGCTGCCAGCGTGACCCGCGCGCTGCGGGGCGTGCGAGGTGTAGGCGAGATCGTCGTGGCACTTGAAAACAGCGAAGTCAGCGTCCAGTTTGACGATCAGCTCACTTCTGCGACAGAGTTGCAAAACGTGCTGGCGCAGGCCGGTTATGCGATCAGCACCGAGAAATCAGTGCATGGCGAAAACGGCAGTTGCTGCGGCAGTTGCGGCGGTTAAGCCGGGTTTGACCAGCATGCATGAAAGGGCGCAACAGGCGACACTGACGGAAGAGGCCGGCATCAAACCGTCTATTGCGCGCATCCGCACAGTCGCTGGAAGCGTAGCCGCAACGAACACATTGATGGCTTGCTGCGTCAGTCACTGCCAAGGGGTCTGATTTCACGCCATTCACAACAGCAGCTTGACGTCATCGCCTGACAGCGCAACACACGACCCGGAAATTCACTGGGTTGAACATGCTCAGCCGCGACGCCGCTACCTGCAGACGCTGTTGTCTTTACAGCATGCCAGGCAGATAAGCTTGCTCTTGTTTCACTTTCCCTTCTCCGACTTCTCCTCGGAATTGGATTTGGCCCGCAGCCGCAAGGTGTGCGGGCTTTTTGTTTTCAGGGCAACAAATTTGCATCGGCTGCAGAGGGGCTGGTTATATTCAACCTGCGCAACCAGCACCGCCATGCACATGACGGCACTCCCTGCAAAAAACGCAGCAATCAACAACGAACGAAACAGATGACGGACACAACATTGGCAGCAGAATTCAATGTCGACCCAGACCGCTTACTGGACGCTTTAATCAAAAAATTAAACCTGAAAAATGATGCGGCATGATCGCGGGCACTTGCCGTCGCGCCGCCGGTGATCCGCAAGATCCGGCATCGCCGCTTGCCGGTAGGCGCATCGATGTTGGTACGGATGCACGAAGAGAGCGCACTGAGCATTCGTGCGTTGCGTGAACTGATGGGAGACCGTCGCGGCAAGTTCAGAATAAGCCCCGAACAGTTCAAGCCAAAGGACTCTGCGCAGGGGTAAGCGGCAAGGACGCAGCGACCTTGTTCTCGGTTGTGAAATCGTGTGTACAGTGGTCTAATTTGCAGTGGACAAGTAATTTCGGACACAACAATAGGTTTTTTTCTGCCATGTCGAGGGTATGAAAAGTCGCACAAAACTATCCACGTTGCATTGGTTGATTTTGATTCATTGCGAGTAAAAATGGCTGCATAAATTTCAAAGGGGCATAATTGACTTCAGAAGAAATTGCAATTATCAGTCCAGTTTTGATGATGAATTGGTTTGTTGTCCAATGCAATCTAAACTCTTTGCTGGAAAACAAGTTTTCAAGAAATAATAAGCATCATGAAATTTCCGCTCCGCAATTTCAGTGATTTCCGCTGGAAAGAGGGAGACCTTGTTTTGGTGACGGTTTTATTGTTTTCTTTTATATTGATTGATAATTGCATTATTTTCATGTGGGGATGCGTTCGGGATGAGCGAGTTATTTGACGTGCGCAGCATTTGGCTGTCGCAACCGCAAAAGGCATTCGATGCCTTTGTACAGTCGCCTGAATTTCTCGAACTCGGCCGTCGTTTGCCGGAGATGGAGTCAGCAGGGACGGTGCGGAGCCGCGGCCGATGCGTAAGTCGACTGCGCAATACCTACCGGGCGATGTTCGGCAACTTTCTTGCACTGGCTGGATAAGAGCTGCGCACAACGTTGCTTTTCTTGCGGTCACCAGTGATCATCTGCGTTTGTTCCTGGATCAGCGGCAAGACGATGATCGAGGTAAGAAGAAATTGAACAGCACGATACGGGTGCGCTATTTGCGATTGCTGGAACGGGTGTTTGCTCATCTGGATATGGATCCGAATCCGGCCCGACATGCGGCGTTTGATGTGTATAAGCAGGCGGCCGGAGGAAATGATGTGGCCAAAGTGATCTTGAGCGCGGGAACAGCAGGCGTTCTTCGCCGCGTTGCCGGTGCGGGTTGCGGTCAATCCGTATGATGATGAAACGGCTGGATGGAAGCAGCGGCGCGACCGGGCAATGCAGGCGATGATGTTAGGCGCCGGGCTGAAGGTGTCCGAGGTAATTGGCCTCTATACGGAAAACGTCGGCCAAAAAGAGTCAACCGGTTCGATCCCAATTACGATTCGCCTGGGTCTACCGGCGGGGTGGTGCGCTGGCACCGGACGCAGCTGCGTCCGTTCGCGGTGCCGGAAGTGGTGCAATGGCTGAATGAACGCAAGGTGCTGAAAATCCCTGGTCCGCTGTTGTTTCCGGCTACCTTGCAGGGCGGGAGCCTTAATAAGGCGACTGTCTATCGCCAGACGAAAGCAACGTTTGCGCGAGCCGGGATTTCGGTGCCACGCCAGGGTGGCAGGACGCTGCGTAATACATTCGCCCATCGGGAGTTGGCCGCGGGGGAGTCGCTTGAGCTAGTCGGGGAGTTTTT
>CAWIOX010000011.1:0-58332 GCA_963837775.1 uncultured beta proteobacterium
GTTTTGATCGTTGTTCCGGCCAGCGCCAAGTCAGCGAGGCCGGTTTGTTATTTTTAAGAAAATTGCGGGGTATATGTAAAAATATGCAGGTTGCCGCAGGTATTCATTGGGTGTTTAAAAATACAGGGGGATGTATGTTGGACTGAATTGGATGGCTTGGCGTTGAGCCTGCGCAGCCCAATGTGCGTTAGCGATGTCTTTATTCATTGACACTGATTCTGTCATTTCCGAGTGCTGTGCCGTTCATATCGAATTGCTTCGTTTTTACCAGAAGCAACTTGATAAAATGCAAAGCAAGCGTGGTGACGGGGTTCATGCAATATCCTGTGCCGACGACATGCCAGCGCATCTCCAGAAAGCTAAGCTGCAAAGGTGTTTCGCGGGTTTTCCCGAGAAACGTTGTCCGTCACAAGTCCGTATACCCATAAAAGTCATTCGGACATATCTAGTTAGAAGATATATGACCAAACGTGAAGCTATTCATCAAGGCTTGCCGCCTTGTACAAAGAAGGCGCGAATTGGCTGTTGCCTTCCAGAGGAAGAAAACAGTTCCATTCGACTACCAGAGCTGGTACACCAAGACGCTAAAGGCGGTGGCATCTCTTGCCTCAGATCGGCACGCGGAGTTTCGCAGCATCACGAAGTGGATCCAAAGAGAAAGTCTTGGAATACGGTAATTTGTAATTCAAGAGCGCTACCTGAAGGGTTGGCGCCTGGCAGCTATCAGCACCAAAATTTCGACACGCGAGCCGAAGTGGTCGAGTGCTTTCTTAATCAACTTGCGATTTTGAACGCCAGTAAAGGGGCCTGTGGATTCAGTCCTCGCAATATCGAAGGGGAGCTACTACGCTGAACTTCAAGACAGACGAAATTGCCAACGGCAAGACAACTGATCGAAGCACCTCACGTCCTAGGGCTGCGGGTGCGCTTGTTGGGATTGTTATCGAGGGCCATCTTCAGAAGATGTCGCAGCGGCACCGGGTAAGCATTGCGAAGAAGAATCACCACAAGTCGCCGACCTACAATGACACCCCTGAAAGCTGCCTACTGTAATTGACACGCCGGCGTGAGCGAAAGAATCAGACTTTCTGGCTCGATCTCCGAAATGCTGTAAGTTCACACAAGAAGGATGCCGAGCCATAGAAAGGAAAGGTCGAAGAGTTGATACACGGGGCAGAGTGGCTAACCTGGACAAATTCTTTAATCATTAAGCGGGCAGATTACCGCCGCAATCGCGTCCCCGGCGGGACGATTTTTTCACCGTCAATCTGCTCGAACGCCGCAGCGGCTTACTGGTCAGAGCACATCGACGCCTTTCGTGAAGCGGTGCGGCAGGTGCGTGCTGCGCCGGCCATTTCACATCGATGCGTGGGTGGTGTTGCCGGACCATACCCATTGCATCTGGACGCTTCCGCCGGGTGACAGCGATTATTCCGGGCGCTGGAAAGCGATCAAGATTGCCTTTGCGAAGTCGCTGCCGAAAACCGAGCGTTTGTCGGCGGTACGTGTCCGCAAAGGTGAACGCGGGATTTGGCAAAGACGATTCTGGGAACATACGATTCGCGATGAGCGCGACTATGCGGCGCATGTCGATTACGTGCATATCAATCCGTTCAAGCATGGGCTGGTGCGACAGGTAAACGGGCATGGCCTCTAATTCGTCATTTCATCGTGTTCGTGACAGCGGGGATTTATCCGGATAATTGGGCAGGCGAGGTGCCTGATTTGGCTGCGGGCGAAAGGGAACGCATAGACATGCGGCGGAAGGCGCTGCGCTTTTCCGCCCTACGCAACTGATTATTCAAAAAATGACGGGGTATATGCCAAAACATGCAGGTTCCCGCATGATTAATAAGGGCTGTTAAAAATACCCACCGCAGTATATAAGCAGCCTCCAGCGCCCCAAATCAAGCCCCGATCAGCAAATCGGTGCGTCCGGCGATCTGTTCCAGGAAGCGGTAGACCTGCGGCTGGTCGGTGTACGCGACATTGAAGCGCAGCCACGGGCTGGCGCTGTCGGCGCTGGAAAACAGCCGGCCCGGCGCCAGCACCAGCGCGCTTTCTGCGGCCAGATGCGCGACCTGCGCGGTGTCGATGTCGGCGGCGAAGCGGGCCCACAGGAACATGCCGCCGCTGGGGCGGTGGAACAGCTGCATCCCGCACTGCTCCAGCTGGGTCGCGACCGTGCGCTGCGCTTGCTCGCAACGGCTGCGCAGGCGCTCGATCGCGAGCCGGTGGCGGCCTTCGGTCAGGATGATGGCGGCCAGCTTTTCGCTGATTTCGCAGCTGGTCAGGCCTTCCAGCATCTTCTTTTGCGCCAGTTCGCGCGCCAGGTCGCGGTGGCAGGCGATGAAGCCGACCCGCAGGCTGGGCGAAATCGATTTCGACAGGCTGCCGATATAGGTCACGCGATTGAGCTGATCGAGCGCCGCCAGCGAGATGCCGCGCTCGGTTTGCAGGTCGGCGAAGATGTCGTCCTCGACGATGCGGAAATCGAAGTTTTCCGCCGCGCGCAGGATGCGGTGGGCGGTGGCGATGCTGGTGGTGGTGCCGGTCGGATTCTGCAGGCTGGTATTGGTGAAGAAGGCCCGCGGCCGGTGCAGCGCGGCCAGCGCCTCCAGTTGCGCCGCATCCGGCCCGCTCACGGTGCGCGGCACGCCGATCACGCGGTAGCCCTGCATGCGCAGCATCGCGACCAGATTCGCATACAGCGGGTCGTCCACGAACACGGTATCGCCCGGCTTCAGGAACAGGCGCGCGCACAGGTTCAGCGCCTGGCTGGCGCCCTGGGTCAGGATGATCTGCTCGCTGTCGACCTCGATCGCGCGGCCGTGCAAGGCCTGCTGCAGCGCCTGGCGCAGCGGCAGGTAGCCGTAAGGATTGCCGTAGCGCACCATCGAATTGGCGGTCTTGCGCGCCAGCGCCGCCAGCGCATGGCGGATCTGCTCGCCCTCCAGCCAGTTTTCCGGCAGCCAGCCGCAGCCGGGCAGCAGCTGCGCGCTGGCTTCGGCGAACACATGGCTGAGCAGCCATTCCGAATCGACCTGCATCTGCGCCATCGGGCTGCCGGATGCCAGCGGCGGCAAGGTCTTGCCGGGCGACGGCAGGCTGACGTAATAGCCGCTGGCGCGGCGCGGCTGCAGATAGCCTTCGGCCACCAGCCGGTTATATGCATTGACCACCGTGATCAGGCTGATGCCGCACTGTTTGGCCATCAGCCGCACCGACGGCACCCGGCTGCCGATGGCCAGTTTGCCCTGGTCGATGTCGCGCCGCAACGCGTCGGTCAATTGGTGGAACAGCGGCGTGCTTGCGGTGCGATCGAGGGTGAACATGGCAATTGTCTATAGTGGTAGATAGGTACAGTTATAGAGATAATTGCATAAATTGTATATACATATTTTCAATGGCTTGATATACAGTGCGTGTACGCTCAGGCGTTAATCCAAGCAACGCCCGAAACTGGTGAAATCGGCAGGATGTATGGTCTATTTGGTAATTAAATCAGGCGTCCGTGGCAATAGATCATTGCTTCCAGTTATTTTTTGCCGGTTTTTCATGGAGTGGCGTACAGTTTTACAATTGTGCCTGAGAGTAATCTGAAAACCGGACCGCATGCCATATAATTGCGCGCCAATTCTGGTCGGACTGTTCATGTACGGTTTTGCTGTTCTCGAAAATTGAAATTTCCTGTCGCGATTTCAAAAGACTGCTGAAAATCGTGTGCCTATAATTTGAAAAATGAACACTGCTGGATAGTCTGTTTGCCAGATTACAAAAGACAGTGCATTGGAATGGTTGTCATTTGCCAGATCCGGCCAATGATGACAGATTGATCTGCATGGTATTGCATCGTGCAGTTTTGTAGTCCATTTACCTAGGAGAGACAACAATGAAGTTCAAGCATCTCGTGGCCATTATCGGCTTGTCATTTGCAGCATCGATCCATGCGGCCGACATGAAGGAATTGCGCGTCGGGCAGGACCCAACCTATGAGCCGTTCGAATACAAGACACCGGATGGCAAGCTGATTGGCTTCGAGGTCGATATCGCCAATGCACTGTGCGCTGAAATGAAAATGCGTTGCGTATTTGTCGATTCCTCCTGGGAAGGCATCATCCCCTCGCTGATGGCTAAAAAATACGACGTGATCCTGTCGTCGATGTCGATGACCGACGAGCGCAAGAAAGTGGTCGCCTTCACCGACAAGTACTACAACACGCCATCGCGCATCATCGTCAAGCGTGGCAGCGGCATCGATGGTTCGGTTGCCTCGCTGAAGGGCAAGAAGATCGGCGTGCTGAAGGGTTCGACCCAGGAAACCTATGCGCAAAAAGTATTTGCCAAGGCTGGCGCCACGGTGATCGGCTACGGCACCACGCAGGATTCCTATCTGGATATGGCGTCGGGTCGCCTGGATGCACTGGTGGCCGATATCGTCGAAGTCAAGTCCGGCCTGCTGAACAAGCCGGAAGGCAAAGCCTATGAGTTGGTCGGTGCCGATCTGGTTGATCCGGTAGTGTTCGGCAATGGCGTTGGCGGTGCCTTGCGCAAGCAGGACACCAAGCTGAAAGAACAGCTCAATGCGGCGATCAAGGCGATCCGTGCCAACGGCACCTACAAGAAAATTGCTGACAAGTACTTCGATTTCGACGTCTACGGCAAGTAATACCTGACGTTATGCTGTTCGATGCTCATCGGCCTGGTCTGGTGAGCATCGGGTTTCTGTTGTTTCCCTCCTGTTGAGTTAGTGATTACCATGTTCAAAGGATATGCTGGACATATTTTAAGTGGCCTGGCGACGACGCTTGAAATTGCGATTGCCTCCCTGGTCATTGCGGCGCTGATCGGCTTGGTATGTGCGCTGATGGCCGTCTCGGATAATCCCATTTTCCGTGCATTGACACGCATTTATGCCAGCGTGATTCGCGGCATACCGGATTTGTTGTTGATGTTGATGCTGTTTTTCGGCGGCCAGATCGCCCTGAATAACCTGCTGGAATGGATGCAGACTGACATCGTGATCGAACTCAATCAGTTCACCGCGGGTGTCATCACGCTGGGATTCATTTACGGTGCCTATTTCATGGAAACCTTCCGTGGCGCGCTGCTGGCGGTGCCGCGTGGCCAGGTCGAAGCCGGGCGTGCGTTCGGGATGTCGCCTCTGAAAATCAATACGCGGATATTGTTCCCGCAAATGGTGCGTTTTGCGTTGCCCGGATTTACCAATAACTGGCTGGTGCTGTCCAAGGCAACCGCGCTGGTCTCCGTGATCGGCCTGCAGGATGTGATGTATCGCGCCAAGGAAGCCGGTGCCGGTGCACGACAACCTTTTACCTGGCTGCTGTTTGCCGGCGCCTTGTATCTGATGATTACCTCGGTGTCGCTGTTGCTGCTGCGTCGTGTCGAGCGTAAATATTCTGCCGGTGTGCGTTATGGGAGTCATGTATGAATTTCGAAGTGATGTTTACGGCGGATACATTTTTCCTGTATCTGGGCGGCCTGTGGATGACCTTGAAGCTGTTGGTCGGTTGCGTCCTGTTTGGTTTCTTCATTTCGATACCGATGGCGGTCGCACGTAATTCACGCGTGATGCCGCTCAAGAATGCGGTCTGGCTATTTACTTACGTGATTCGCGGCACCCCGCTGTTATTGCAGATGTACCTGGTCTACTACGGCTTGTCGCAATTTGCGGTGGTGCGCGAAAGCTTCGCCTGGACGGCACTGTCGGACCCGATGTTCTGTGCGCTCGCCGCGCTGACCCTGAATACGGTCGGTTACACGACAGAAATATTTGCCGGCGCCATCCGCGGCTTGCCCTATGGTGAAATCGAGGCTGCCAACGCGTATGGGATGGATCGCTTCACGATACTCAGGCGCATCATCCTGCCCGCAGCACTGCGCACCAGTTTGCCGGCCTACTCGAATGAAGTGATCATGATGTTGCACAGCACTTCACTGGTCAGCACCATTACTTTGCTGGATCTGACCGGTGCCGCCAATCGCATTTACTCGACGTATTATTTGCCATTCGAAGCTTTCATGCTGGCGGCAGTCATCTACATGATGGTGACTTATGCGATGGTGCGCGGCTTCCGTTTTGCCGAATGGCGTTATCTGGCCTATCAGCGTCCGCAAGAGGTCAAATAATGCGTATCGATCATCATATCCTGCCGGCCGGCAGCATCAATTGCCAATACACGCTGAGCAGCATTCATTACGGCAGCGCCGGCGGGCGCAAGATTTATTTGCAGGCCGGGCTGCATGCGGATGAAGTGCCGGGCGTGCTGGTGTTGCATCATTTGCGTGCGATGCTGGCGCAGGCCGAAGCCGAGGGCAAGCTGCAGGCTGAAATCGTGGTGGTGCCCATCGCCAACCCGATTGGCCTGGCGCAGACTTTCATGCATGACCATCTGGGGCGCTTCGATTTCGCGACCGGCTCCAACTTCAACCGCAGCTACCCTGACCTGGCCGAGAAATTGCTGCCGCTGGTCAGGGATGACCTGACCGGTAACGCCGAGCACAACCAGCGCGTGATTCGCGCCGGCATGCGGCAGTTGCTGGATGCGACAGAAATCGAGACCCCGCTGGACGCGATGCGCGTGACGCTGATGCGTCTGGCGCATGACGCCGATATGGTGCTGGATTTGCACTGCGACTGGGAAAGCGTGATGCATCTCTACACTGCCTCCGCCTATTTGTCCGAAGCGGAGACGCTGGGCCGCTACCTCGAGGCGCAGGCGGTGCTGGTGTCGGATTCGCCGGGCGGCGCCTGTTTTGATGAAATGCTGTTCAAGCCCTGGCTGTATCTGGGTCAGCAGCTGGGGCAGGATTTCCCCATTCCGCCATCCTGTTTTGCTACGACGGTCGAATTGCGCGGCGAGGCCGATGTGTCGCACGCGTACGCACTGGCGGATGCGCAGGCAATCTATCATTACCTGTGCGCGCAGGGAGCGATTCTGCAGGACCCTCCGGCTGTTGCCGCCGGCAAAATGCGAAGCGACACCACTGGCCGGTTCGGTAGGGATTTCCGCGCCGGAGGCAGGCGTGATCGCTTTTCTGAAGAAGCCCGGGAGACTGGATCAGGCAGGGCGATGCAGTGTGCGAAGTGATCAATCCGATCAGCGGCGCAGTTTATTCGATAGTCAGCCCGGTTGAGGGCGTGCTGTATGCGGGAATCAATTTACGCTACGCCACGCGCGGTAAGGAGTTGGCAAGAATCGCAGGGGCAGTCGCCACGCGCAGCGGCTATTTGTTGGGCGCTTGAATCAGCGTATATAAGAAGTTGCAACAGGATGATATTCCCGCTTTGCCGGACTTGATTATCGGCAACGTCAAGTTAAGCATGAATGAATAGATAAGGAAGTTGTATGACCCAGTTGATCGTTGAGAATCTGCATAAAAGTTACGGCAAGAACGAGGTTCTGAAGGGAATCTCGATTGAGGCGAACAAGGGCGATGTGATCAGCATCATCGGCGCCTCCGGTTCCGGCAAGAGCACCTTTTTGCGCTGCATCAATCTGCTCGAAAAACCGACCGAAGGCCGCATCATCGTCAATGGCAACGAGCTCAAGCTGGTGCGCCAGAAGCATGGCGATCTCGATTGCGCCGATCCGAAGCAGTTGCAGCAGGTGCGCTCCAAGCTGGCGATGGTGTTTCAGCACTTCAATTTATGGTCGCACATGACCGTGCTGGAAAACATCATGGAAGCGCCGATCCATGTGCTCGGCACTTCGAAGAAGGAGGCGATGGAGCGCGCGCGCCATTACCTGGACAAGGTCGGCGTGGTCGGGCGCGAGGATTATTATCCGTCGCATCTTTCCGGCGGCCAGCAGCAGCGGGTGGCGATTGCGCGTGCGCTGGCGATGGAGCCGGACGTGATGCTGTTCGATGAACCGACTTCGGCGCTCGATCCGGAACTGGTGATCGAGGTGTTGCGCGTGATGCAGAATCTGGCCAAGGAAGGGCGCACGATGATCGTCGTCACCCACGAAATGGAGTTTGCGCGCAACGTCTCGAACCAGGTGGTGTTCGTGCATCAGGGCAAAATCGAAGAGCAAGGCGATCCGAAGATCGTGCTGACCAATCCGCAAAGTGCCCGACTGCAAAAATTCCTGTCCGGCTCATTGAAGCAAGTGCCAAATATTGCCGCAGGATTTGCACCCTGAGTCCTTGCATCCCACTCTGTATTCCGGCGGGCCGGGAGAAAATCATTTCTCCCGGCCCGTTTGCTTTTGTCCATAATGGGCCGGTGGTGCCGCACTCCTGTAAAACCATGTCGCGTGTTTAGAAGCGGCAATCAGGGGCTTGGCGCACACTAGACCAACTGAATTTGGGAGATCCCATGAAAAATGAATCACTGGATGTGCGTACGAAAACCCTCAATATTGTTCAGGCAGCGTCAACCGGTGCCGGGCGCGATAGTCAGGTAACCCCCTTGATCCAGGCATGGCTGAACGCGCTGGACGCAGAGGATCTGGCGGATATGTCGCCGGAGAGCCTCGCTCCGGTGCTCATGGACGGCTTTGCGCTGGCGGCCAAACGGCCGCAGGATGGCTGTCAGATTGCCTCCCTGCGCTATGCCGATGGCCGCGGCGGCTATGCTACCGCGCTGCTGATCCTGAATCAGGATATGCCCTACCTGGTCGATTCGATCGTGATGGCGATGCGCAAGAAGCGCGTTGCGCTGCGCGCGGTGCTGAATGCGGTGTTGTCGGTGCGGCGCGCGGCCGATGGCAGCGTAATCCATGTCGATCAGGCGATCAAAAACGGCGATCCGCTGGAATCGCACGTGCTGTGCCTGTTGTCCGACGAGTTGCCGGAGTCCGAGCTGGCCGCCTTGATCGCCAGCGTCAGCATGGTGGCGGCCGATGCCGCCATCGTCCGGCGCGATGCCGCCGCGCTGAGCGATGCGATGTCGCGCGTGGCAGCTAACGCCACCGGTGCCGATGGCCAGGAAGTGGCAGCTTTCATGGAATGGGCCAAAAACGAAGGTTTCGAGCCGTTCGGCTATGCGTATTACCGCGTTACGCCAGGCGCGCGCGAGATGACGCGCGACCTGCCGAGCCGGATCGGCGTGTTGCAGGATGTCACGCATCCGGTGTATGGCACTTGCCTGGCCAACATTCCCGGCGACGCCGAAACGCTGGCGGCGCGCACTGATGCGCTGTCGGTGGTCAAGGCCGACGTCCAGTCGACTCTGCACCGCGACCAGCAACTGGATTTCTTCGGCGTGCGCGATACCGATGCGCAGGGAACGCTGCTGGGCGAGCATTGCTTCGTCGGCTTGTTTACCCGCGCCGCGACCGCCACCACGCTGGCGCGTCTGCCGTTCGCACGGGGCCGGATTGCCAAGGTGCTGAATCTGGCAGGCGTCAGGCAGGAAGGCTTCCGGGCCGAAAAATTCCTCGAAATCCTGGATTCGCTGCCGCGCACCGAAGTGCTGGAAGCCGAACCGGAATGGCTGGCCAGCGTCTGCGGTGCAGTGGTGTCGCTGTACAAGCAGCCGCGCACCAAGGTGTTTGCGCGGCGCGACATGTATGGCCGCCATCTGAATGTGCTGGTGTATCTGCCGCGCGAGCGCTATAGCGCCAGTGTGGCGGAAGCACTGTCGCAAGCCTTGCTGGCCAGTTCCGGCGCCACCGATGTGCGTTCGCAAACCCTGGTGGCAGACGGGCCGCTGGCGCGCCTGTACCTGATCGCCAACGCGGCCAGGACGCCGCTCGATCTGGAACAGGACATCCAGCAGCCTTTGCTGGCGGTGCTGGATGGCTGGTATGCCGATTTCGATGCATTGGCCGATGCGGTGCCGGATGCAGCTTTGCGCAAGGACTTGCATAAACTGGGCGGCAAGCTGCCGTCGAATTACATTACGGCGACCTCGCCGCAGGTCGCTTTCCGCGATTTGTGCGATCTGCTGCGCAATCCCGATGCATCGCGCGTCAAGGTGCGCATCGAGCTGCAGGCCGCAGCCGGTGCTGCAGAGTCAGCGCAACGATACGCCTGTGCTCGGTCAATCAAGTGCCGTCGCTGTCGCTGATCTTGCCGGCGCTGCATAACGCCGGCGTGGTGATCGACCGCGAGCAAACCCATTCGATTACTGCGCTGGACGGTACGCGGTCTTTCGTGACCTGCCTGACCATCGATGCGGAAAGCGCGTTGAAACTGGTGCAGCCGCAGATCGCCCCGGTGGCCGAGGAATTGTTCGAATCCCTGTTCAACGATGAAGCCGAAGATGGCCGCCTGAACGGGCTGGTGATCGAGGGCGGCTTGCGCGCCAGGGAAGCGCAACTGGTGCGCGGCTACATGAGCTACTGGCGTCAGGCCGGCACCCGCTTTTCGGTGCGTTATATCGCCGACTGTCTCAGAAAGCAGCCGGCCCATGTCAAATCCCTGGTCAACGCCTTCGTGCAGCGTTTCGATCCGGCGCTGGACGCGGCCCAGCGTGCCGACGGCAATGCCGCGCTGGTGGCATTCAAGACCCGTCTGGCCGACGTCAACCATGCCGATACCGAAGAAATCCTGCGCAGCCTGGCCGACCTGATGCTGGCGACCCTGCGCACCACGTATTTCCAGAACCAGCAAAAAGGCGACACCATCATCTTCAAGTTCGACAGCAGCCAGCTGGCGCTGTTGCCCGAGCCGCGTCCTTACCGCGAGATTTTCGTGTTCTCGCGCCGCTTCGAAGGCGTGCATCTGCGCGGCGGACCGGTTGCGCGCGGCGGCCTGCGCTGGTCCGACCGGATGGAAGATTACCGCACCGAAGTGATGGGCCTGGTCAAGGCGCAGATGGTCAAGAACGCGGTCATCGTGCCGGCCGGCGCCAAAGGCGGCTTCGTCTGCAAGATGATGCCGAAAGATGCGGCGCGCGACATCATCGCGGCCGAAGGCGAGGCAGTGTATCGCCTGTTCATCGGCGGCCTGCTCGACATCACCGATAACCGGCTGCGCGGCGACATCATCGCGCCGGCAGACACGGTCTGCTACGACGACGCCGATCCGTATCTGGTGGTGGCGGCCGACAAGGGCACCGCGACTTTCTCCGATATCGCCAACGGCATCGCGGTGCAGCGCGGCTTCTGGCTGGGCGATGCGTTCGCCTCCGGCGGCTCGAACGGCTACGATCACAAGAAACTGGGCATCACCGCCAAGGGCGCGTGGGAAGCGGTCAAGCGCCATTTCTACGAGATGGACCACGACCTGAACACCACGCCGATCACGATGGTCGGGGTCGGCGACATGTCGGGCGACGTGTTCGGCAACGGCGTGCTGCTGTCGCGTCAGCTGAAGCTGGTGGCGGCGTTCGATCATCGCCATATCTTCATCGACCCGACGCCGGATGTCGCGAGCTCGTTCGAAGAGCGCCAGCGCATGTTCGCACTGCCGCGCTCGAGCTGGGAAGACTACAACAAGCAACTGATCTCAACCGGTGGCGGGGTCTGGCCACGTTCCGCGCGCACTATCGAATTGTCACCCGAAGCACGCGCCGCGTTGGGCACCAGTGCGGCCAGCGTCACGCCGGAGCAATTGCTGCATACCATCCTGCTGGCGCCGGTCGACCTGTTCTACAACGGCGGCATCGGCACCTACATCAAGGCTTCCAGCGAGTCGCATGCGCAAGTCAAGGACCGCGCCAATGACAACATCCGCGTCGATGGCAACCAGTTGCGCTGCAAGGTGGTTGCCGAAGGCGGCAATCTGGGCGCGACCCAGGCCGGCCGGATCGAGTTTGCGCTGCAGGGCGGGCACATCTTTACCGACGCGATCGATAATTCGGCCGGTGTCGATTGCTCCGATCACGAAGTCAATGCCAAGATCTGGCTCGATGTCGAAGTCAATGCCGGCAGCCTGACGGAAGCCGAGCGCAACCGGGTGCTGAACGAGATGACGCTCGACATCGAGGCACTGGTGTTGCGTGACAATACGCTGCAAACCCATTTGCTGGTGCGCGAGGTGCAGGCGCAGCAGCACGCCGATGTGCAGGATGGCTATGCGGCGCTGATCGCCAGCCTGGAAGACGAAGGTGCGTTGTCGCGCGAGCTGGAACAATTGCCGACCGCGGTCGAACTGGCGCGCCGCAAGGCCGAGGGCTATGGCCTGACCGCGCCGGAACTGGCGGTGGTGATTGCGCATGTGAAGAACCGTTTCAAGCGCAATCTGGCAGCCTTGCCGCTGACCGATAACAGCTGGGCCGAGGCGATCCTGAAGCCGTATTTCCCGTCGGCGCTGGTGGCCACCCGCAATGCGCTGGCACACCCGCTGGCCAATGCGATTCTGGCTACCGTGCTGGCCAATGAAGTGATCAACCGTTGCGGTCCGCTGCTGGTAGGCGATCTGTCGCGCGCCCATCAGGTCGAGGAATCCGCGGTGGTCGCGGCCTGGGCGCAAGCCTGGTCGGCGCTGAATCTGGCACCCTTGTTCGAGGCGCTCGATGCAGATGCGCTGGCAGTGCCGCGTGCGGTATCGATCGCGGTCGATGCCGATACCCGCGTGCTGCAAAAAGCCATGATCGAAGGCGTGTTGTCGGTGCCGGCGCAGCAATTGCAGGCATCCGGTGCGTTGAATGAACTGGTGCGCCTGTTCAGCCAGCCCGAGATGCTGACGCAACTGATGTCCGGCACCAAGGCGCGCCTGATGCGACATTGCCGGCGCCATTTGCGCAGGCATGGCGCGCAGTGAACGCGATCGAGAGCGTGGCTGCGTTCCTGTTCGCATCGCTGTCGGTGGCGCGTCCTGAAGGCATGGCTTTGGCGCAATTCCTGCAGCTCGGCATGAACTTGCGGCAGCAGGCCGGCATCGATACGCTGGAGCGCGGCCTCAAGCATGCGCCGCAGAACAAGTCGCAGGAACAGTTGCGCGATTATGCGCAACAGGCATTGCGGCGTGCGCAACAGCGTCTGCTGTCGCAGGTGTTGCACGCGATGCCGTCGTCCGCTGCCCAGCCTGAGCATGTGAATGGCGCAGTCGATGCGGTGATCAGCAAGCTGGCGCTGAATGGCCTCGCGGCCAGCAATCTGAGCCCGCAAGCGGATCTGGAACAGGCGATGCTCGACGTCTGGGCATTGTCGGAAGCGGCTTCTGCTGCGCCGGGTCTGGCATGACATGCGCATGTCCGAGACGGTGCGGGCGCTGGCCGAAGCCGATTTCAGCGCGATTGCGCAGCGCTTTGCCGCTGCCGGTTTCGCGGTGAATCTGCCGGCGCCCGGCATCCTGCAGATCGCCTCCGGCGCGCCGCGCGCCGACCGCATGTCGCTGCTGCTATCGGTCGGCGTGCACGGCGATGAAACCGGGCCGATCGAGATGCTGGCGCAGCTGCTGGCCGAACTGTCGGAGTCGCCGCAGCAACTGGCGGTGGACCTGATGGTGGTGGTCGGCAATCTGGAGGCGATCGCGCAAGGGCGGCGCTTCATCGGCGCCGACATGAACCGGCTGTTTCGCACCGACCGCGGCGAGCTGGCAAGCGTGGCCGAAGCCGCGCGCGCCGATGCGATCATGCAGGCGACCGAGGCATTCTTTGCCGCTCCTGATGCGCAAAAATGGCATCTGGATTTGCACACCGCAATCCGGCGTTCGCACTATCCGACCTTCGCGATCGTGCCGACGCCGATTGCCGACGCCGACAAGCAGGTGTTGAGCAATTGGCTGGGCCATGCGGCGATCGAGGCGATGGTGATCAGTCCGAAGTCAGCCGGCACTTACACCGCCTATACCGCGCGCCAGTTCGGCACGGTCAGCGCAACGCTGGAGCTGGGGCAGGTCGGCACGCTGGGCCAGAACGACCTGAGCCTGTTCATCAAGCCGAAAGCCGCGCTCGATGCGCTGCTGCGGGCCGATGTGCAGGTATTGTCGGCCCCGCTTGCAGGCAGCCTGCCGCATGTGTTCAGGGTGGCGCAGGAAATCGTCAAGCTCAGCGATGAGTTCAGCATGGGATTCGATCGCAATACGCAGAATTTCACCGCGCTGCAGCAGGGCGCGGTCATCGCCAGCGATGGCGCGACGGTGTACCGGGTGCAGCATGCGGAAGAGTTCGTGGTGTTCCCGAATCCCGATGTCAGGATCGGCTTCCGGGCTGGCCTGATGGTGGTGCGGGAGTCGTGATTCCATTTCTAAATCAACCGTGCACTTTGTCGGCTTCGCTTGCCGTAACTGCGTACTGTCTGCGCTTTGCCTTCGTGTTCACGATTGATGGTAGAAACCGAATGACAAGCCTGCCGTTCTGATTTAATGGGGGGGTATCAGCAATAAACAATGGCTAGCCGCACGGATTCATTGGCGTTTAAAATATACAGTAGGGAGTATATTTTATGCCTGGGAGCCGAAAACGGGGCCGGCTTTTACGCCGTAGCATAGTAAAAAGCCGCTGCAGATCGTCTGCAGCGGCTTTTTTTATTGATGCCTGGCGGGTATCAGTTGGCCTTGATCGCTTCCACCTGCAGCGCCAGCTTCACTTCCGGCGAGAAACCCATCGCTACGCCGTAGTCGATGCCGAAATCGGCGCGGTTGAAGCTGGCGCTGGCGTCGGCGCCGCATACTTCGCGTTTCAGCATCGGGTGCTGGATGCACTTGAACTTGTTGATCGTCAGTGCTACCGGCTTGGTCACGCCATGCAGGGTCAGTTCGCCTTCGATCGCCACCGGCTGGTCACCTTTGAACTTGATCGATTTGCTCTTGTAGGTGGCACTAGGGAATTGGGTCACATCGAACATGTCCTTGGATTTGGCGTGTTCGTTCATTTTGGCAAAACCGAAATCGAGCGAGTTGGCATCGATCGTGATGTCCAGTGCGCCGGTCTTGGCGGCGCGGTCCAGCGTGACGGTACCGTTGGTTTTGGTGAACTTGCCGCGCCATACCGAAACGCCGCCCATGTGGTCGGCTTCAAAGCTCGGATAGGTGTGGCTGGGGTCGATATTGTAGGTGTCGGCGAAAGCGGAGGCCGAAGCGGCGGCCAGGATGAGGGCGGCGAGATGCTGTAATTTCATGCTGAGAATTCCTTCAATTTTTGGGGCGGTTTTCGAAAAGGTAGGGCTTATTGCGTCGTGACGACGCGGAATTTGATGACGACTTCATCGGCGACCATGCTGGTGTCGGCCCATTCGCCTTCGCCGATGTTGAAGGCGAGCCGCTTGATCGGCAGTGCGCCTTCAAAAATCTGGTTCGCGCCGTCTTTTTTGACCGTCAGCGGGAAACTGATGTTGCTGGATTTGCCCTTGATCGTGAGCTTGCCGGTGACGTCGAGTTTGCCGCCGGCGCCCGGCTTGATCGCGCTGGACACGAAAGTGGCTTTCGGGAACTGGCCGGCGTTGAACCATTCCTTTTTCAGCACTTCCTGGTTGTACTGCGCGTCGCCCAGGTCGAAGCTGCCGATATCGATCTCGATATTCGCCTTCGAGGTTTCCGGTTTGGCCTGGTTGAAATCGACTTGCGCGTTGAATTTCTTGAATTTCGCTTCGACCGGCACGTTCATTTGCTTGAACACGGCGGTGACGCCGCTTTTTGCCGGGTCGGTCTTCAACACCGCATTGGCCAGGTTCGGCAGCGCCAGCGAGAGGGTCAGTGCGGCAGCGCCAAAAATGGCGTGACGGCGTAGGGTATGAACTTGCATGAGTATCCTGATTGGAATGAACGGGTTAAGGCAGGATGCGTTTGAATACGCCGTCCCGGTCGATGAAGTGGTGTTTCAGCGCGGCCAGCACATGCATGCCGACGCCGCCCAGCAGCAGCATGTTGAGCGCATAGTGCACGCCCTTGAGCAGCGGCTTGAGTTGCGGATCGGGTGCGATCAGCACCGGCAGCGGCAGCAGGCCGAGATACACCACCGGCACCCCGGCCGCCAGGCTGTAGAAGTAGCCGGACAGCGGTATCGCGAACAGCGACAGGTACAGCACGCCATGCAGCGCAGCCGCAGCCTGGTGCTGCCAGGCAGGCATGCCGGCCGGATAGGCGGGAGCCGGATGGCTCAGGCGCCACAGCAGGCGCAGGCAGGCGAATCCCAGGACGGTGACGCCCAGCCATTTATGCCATGAGAAATATTTCAGCTTGGTCGGCGTCAGGCCCGGGATGTCGACCATGGTCAGGCCCAGTGCAAAGGCCGCCACGATCAGCAGCGCCATCAGCCAGTGCAGCAGTATTGCGGTGTTGGTATAGCGTTGCATAAATATGATTTTGTAAATTAGTATTGATTAGTACTAATATAGCAAAAAAAGTTCCGTGCAATGATCGCTTTCCCGGAAATGAGAATGTCGTAATTCGAAACAGTGGATCAGCCCTCCCGATCAGTTCGCCGGATCGGGAGGGCAGGTTGCAGCTTACAGCTGAGGAACGTGCGCGTAATAAGTTGCGGATTTGTTCCACGTCTGACGGGCGCGCTGCGGCGTTGCTCGTCGTCGCCATAGCTCGCTATGACTCCTCCTCCCGCCTTGCATCGCATCCCTTCAGACGCGTCCAAATCCACTACTTATTCCTTACACGTTCCTTAGATCTTGCGTGCCAGCTCGGCGGCGATGCCGATGTAGTTGGCCGGCGTCATCGCCAGCAGCAGGTCTTTCGCGTCTTGCGGAATCGCCAGGCCGGTGATGAAGTCGCGCAGGCCTTCCTTCGAAATGCCCTTGCCGCGCGTCAGTTCCTTGAGTTGCTCATACGGGTTTTCGACGCCGTAGCGGCGCATCACGGTCTGCACCGGCTCGGCCAGCACTTCCCAGGTGGCGTCGAGGTCTTGCGCCAGACGGGCCGGATTGACTTCCAGCTTGTTCAGGCCGCGCAGGCAGCTGTCATACGCCAGCAGCGTGTAGCCGAACGCGACGCCGATGTTGCGCAGCACGGTCGAATCGGTCAGGTCGCGCTGCCAGCGCGAGACCGGCAGTTTTTCCGACAGATGCTTGAGCAGCGCATTGGCCAGGCCCAGATTGCCTTCGGAGTTCTCGAAGTCGATCGGGTTGACCTTGTGCGGCATGGTGGAGGAGCCGATTTCGCCGGCCTTGGTGCGCTGCTTGAAATAGCCTTGCGCGATGTAACCCCAGATATCGCGGTTCAGGTCGAGCAGGATGGTGTTGGCGCGGGCGAACGCGTCGAACAGTTCGGCCATGTAATCGTGCGGCTCGATCTGGATCGTGTACGGATTGAAGGTCAGGCCGAGGCGCTGTTCGATCACATCCTTGGAGAATGTTTCCCAGTCGGTAGCGGGATAGGCCGACAAATGGGCGTTGTAATTGCCGACCGCGCCGTTCATCTTGCCCAGGATCGCCACCGAAGCGATGCGTTCTTGTGCGCGTTGCAGGCGCGCGACGACGTTGGCGACTTCCTTGCCGAGCGTGGTCGGGCTGGCCGGCTGGCCGTGGGTGCGCGACAGCATCGGCACTTCCGCGTGAGTGTGCGCCAACTCCGTGAGCTTGGCGATCAGGCCTTGCAGCGCCGGCAGCATCACGCTGTCGCGGGCGGCCTTGAGCATCATGCCGTGCGAAGTGTTGTTGATGTCTTCCGAGGTGCAGGCGAAATGGATGAATTCCGCAGCGGCTTTCAGTTCGGCCGTGATCGAGGCATCGATCGTGATCTGGCGCGCCGGCAGGTGCTCGAATCCGCCCTGCAGCGGCAGGCCGACCGACTCCTTGAGCCAGTATTCGACGGCTTTCACGTCATGGTTGGTGACCGCTTCGATGGCCTTGATCCGCGCCGCATCGGCTTCGGTGAAATCGGCTGCCAGCTTGTCGAGCAAGGCATTGGCGGCGGCGGAAAATGGCTTGATTTCGGCGAAACCGGCCACCGACAAGGCTTGCAGCCAGGAAATTTCCACTTTCACGCGGTGGTGCATGAAGCCGGATTCGGACAGGATAGGGCGCAGTTGGTCGACCTTGGCGGCATAGCGGCCATCGAGCGGGGACAGGGCAGAAAGAGGCGAGAGTGGCATGATGAGTGGGATGGTGGCGTGAATAAAGGGATGCGCGGGCATCGTTGATGCCGATTGCGCTTGCAGGCGTGATTTTACCATTTGCGCGTTGCCGCAAATACTGTGGTGATCAGGATGGCTGTGTGAAAGGCCAATGATATACTCGACTCATCCTCTTATTTTTAAGCATTTATGAAACTCATCGGTTCACTGGCCAGCCCTTACGTTCGCAAAGTTCGGGTTGTAATGGCAGAAAAGAAACTCGACTATGCATTCGTTCTGGATAACGTCTGGGTGCCGGAAACGATCATCCAGCAATCCAATCCGCTGGGCAAAGTGCCTTGCCTGCTGATGGAAGACGGCGATGCGCTGTTCGATTCACGTGTGATCGTTGAATATCTGGATACCCTGACCCCGGTCTGCAAGCTGATACCCGGCAGCGGCCGCGAGCGCGCAGAAGTGAAATGCTGGGAAGCGCTGGCCGACGGTGTGCTCGATGCCGCAGTCCTGGTGCGCCTGGAAAAAACCCTGCGCCCGCCGGAGCAGCAAAGCCCGGCCTGGATCGAGCGTCAGATGGGCAAGGTGCATGCGGGCCTGAAAGCGATTTCCTCCGACCTGGCAGATAAGCCATTCTGTACCGGTACCCATTACACGCTGGCCGATGTGGCAGTCTGCTGCGCGCTCGGCTGGCTGGCGTTCCGTTTCCCGGAAATCGACTGGCGCGGCGACTATCCGAACCTGGCCAAACTGCATGACAAGTTGTCCGAGCGTCCTTCATTCAAGGACACGGTACCGCAGTAATTTTTTTTCGAATGAAAATGGGGGAGGCGATTCGCTTCCCCCATTTTCATTCGTGCGCTGATTCGGCGCCTACAGAGTTGATCATTGGAAACGGGCATCGCAGTTCCTGGCGATGGTTTTTTTTGCTGCGAGTCATTCGCAATATAATGGTCAACAGACGCAAACCTGATTTAAAAACGGCTGGAATCACGCCATGTGTAACGCGGGGCGTGGGTTTTAATCATTATTATTGGAAATAACGTATTTTGAACACGACAAAAAACAAGCGCTGGAATGGCAAGATAGACACTCTGGCAGCAACCTACCTGAATGACGTCAAGGAAAAGATGGAGTCCTATGGCGATCGTGTGAAATTCAGACTGGGCGGCGCCGGCGAGCGCCCGAGTTACCAGCTGACCAATGCTGCCGACAAGAAAATGGCATTCGACGGCAATCATCATCTGGTGCATCCCAAAGATGGCGAATATGTCGGCAGCAATGCTACCAACCTGTTTACGCTGGACCAGATCAAGGCCGCGATCGCCGGTGTCGGCAGCCGGTCCAGCGCCACCGCCCGCGTCAGCCGCGTCGGCAGCCGCAGCAGCACGGCGGCGGTCAAGGTCAAGGATCTGGTGGATGCCGAAAAATACGAGTATTTTAAAAACAACCGCCAAACATTGCCGCCCGGCATCGGCGAACATTCGGCAGAAATCACCGCGCTGATGAAGAACGGGATGGCCGCGCAAGATGCGTTTGCCGAGATTGTCAAACGGCACTTCTGATTGCGGCGACACAAGCGGCCTTGATATAAAACCTCATCCTCAATAGCGCAATCGTCGATCCGGGCTTACCATGGTGGAGCGAACAACCTGATTGTGTTTGAAGCTGATTCGGCATTGGAAGGAGGAACACCATGCGCATGAGCGATGAGGAGTATTTCCGCAGCTGTGTTGCCAAGGAGCGGCACCTGGCGCAGTTGCTGGGCCACCATAATATCGAGGAGTGCTATGAAAGCGCCGGGACCTTATGGGAAGGCACAAGGAAGTTGCCGAAGTGGACCCGTGACTGGCAGGCCTGCGGGCCCTTGATGGTTGAATACGGGATCACGGTCAGCTATGGCCAGGAAATCGTGGCGGTGCATAGCAATTTGGTGACCATCGGTACGATTGCGGTTCAGTTTTCGGACCATCCGACCAGGGACCGGGCTGTGATGTACGCGATTGTCAAGGCGGTCATCTTTATTCTGGAGCATGCTAAGGATGGCAAGCCGAAATAGCCCAGAGAGGGATATTTCGGCTTTTTACTTTTTAATTCCGTTTTTTAGTCCCGCTTTTAGTCACATTAATGCGTGCTCAGTTGCCCGGCTTTTCCTTCTCCGTCAGCTTGTCAAATAGATAAGCAACATCAACCGCCTGAATCAGCAGCCGGCCGCCATTGGCCTTGATTACCTGCGTCACCAGCATGCCGTCGGCGTGGCCGGCAAATGGGGTCGGAATAATCTGCGCCTCACTGAACTGCGGTACGCCATGCAGTTCGCCCACCAGCAAGCCGAGCGTCTGATCGCCGTAGCGCACGACGATGACCTGGCTGCCGCTATCGATCACCGAAGGAATGCCGCGGATCAGGTGGCCGAGATCGAACACCCATACAAAATTTTTGCTTTCATTATCACGCTGCGGCGCCAGCAGGCCGATACGCTCGGCGCGGCCATTCATCGATGCCGGTGACACTTCGGCCGCCGGCAGTGCCTCCAGCGCATATTCTGCCGGCAGCGCGAACAGGGCGCCATCGATGAAAAAAGTGGCAAACTCGCGGCCGCCGGCCTGCATCGGATCAGGCTTCAGGGCGGTGTCGGCATTGCTGCTCACCCCGTTGCGTTCGCGCACTGCGCCGAACGAATCGAACACGACGGCCAGCACATCCTCGCGGTAGCCGTCGGATACCTTGAATTCGCGGTAACCGCAGGATGCGGTGCAGCCCAGGATTGCGTAATGGCCATCGTGAATCACGATACGCGATGCGCTGCCGCCGTTCGGCAGCGCCAGCAAGGCGGCGTCGATTTCCAGCCTGGCGCCGACCGGGCGGCTCGGATCGGTACTCGACAGCACGATGCCCTGACGATCGACAAAGAAGGCGGTGCTGTCTTGCTTGCCGCTCAGTCCGCCCTGCAGCATCGCTGACAGTTCGGGCGCCGAGTCAAATACAATGCCGATGCCGCCAACCACCCGCCGCTCATCATCGGGATCGCGGATCGCCGCATGATAGATATAGGTCGGCGCAGCGCCATACAGCGGCGTCGGCACGAATGGCGACACGTGATAATCCTGTTCGGTGCGCAGTGCGCGTACCTGGTCCAGCGTCGCAGCATCAATGCTGGTGCCGATCACCGGACTGCCGTCCTGCTCCTGATTGGTGCAGGCAACGATGCAGCCGCTGTCGTCGTAGACAAAAATGCGGGTGTACACCGTATACAGACGGTTGATGTAGTCCAGGATGTCGCTGATGCCCCGGATCGTTTCCCAGTCGCGCTCCGGGTTCGTGAGTGCAGTGCGCAATTCCGGCGTCAGCGCCCACCAGCGGCAATCATCCGAGCGTTCGTACAGGTTGCGGTCCAGCAGATCGACCAGCAGGTGCGACACGAACTCCGAATCGCGCAGGCTGGATGCCAGCACGGTCTCATACAGGTCATTGATGGATTTGGCAAACAACTCGTCGCTGCGGTTGCCGGTTTCGCTGATCTGGTCCAGTATCGTTTTCAGTTTCAGCAACTCGCCGTGCTGGCCAGTGGTCATCAGCTGGCCGTTCCATACTACGCGCCGTATGGTTTCTGCAGCAGTCATGATTTCATACAATGGCGGACAAAACGATTGCGCGTGCGACAGCAGTCCTTCGGCAATCGCCGGCTCGAGCGCCGCCAGCGCATCGCTGCCGCCAGCGGTAAACGCGACTTCGACCGGGATCATCACTTGCCCCTGCCAGCCGCTTGGTCCCATATAGCCTTGATAGCCGCCGGCGGCAAAGGTCCGCACCAGGTATTCGCGGCCGCCAAACATCATCAGTTCCGGCGTGACATTCCGATTGACCGGCACCTTGGCGCCGAGTGGAATCCAGAGCCGGTCTGCGCTTTCGATCACGCGATTGTCGCCATCCAGCAACAGCATGTTCGAGCGCCCCGCAGGATCGCGGTGCGACTCAAAAATGCCGGCCATTTCCTGCTCGAAGTTAAAGCACAGGCACAGCACGCCGGCCACCGCACCGGTGTCCGGATGCAGCATGCGGCGCGAGTAGATCAGCGCCTGTTGCTTGCCCGGCCGCAGGTCGCTGGCGCGAAAAGTTTCGACATAGCTGTCCGACGCCAGCGTCTGTGCAATCAGCGCATCGGTGCTGCCTTCCAGCGGCGTGGTTTCGTCGATCTGCACCAGCACGTTGCCGGCGGCATCGAGCAAAATGATTTCGTCGTACACGGTGTACTTGCTGCGATAGGCCCGCAATCGGGCGCGGATCATGTCCTGGTTTTCTTGCAGTCCGGCGACGAACGCGCACAACTCGTTATCGGTGGCCAGAAAGCCGACGTCGGCAGTGCGCTCAAACAGATTGCGCACCACGATGTCGATCACGTACTGCGCCTTGGTGCCGATCTCACTCAGCACTGTCGCGACCTTTTCACGTACCAGACTGCTCACCAGTTCCTGCTCCAGCCGGTTGAAGCCGGCACGCGTGGCGGCCATGGTCGGCAGTATGGCTTTGGCCTCAAGCGGGCAATTCATCTTGGCCGAGGCTTCGATCATGCGCCACATCAGGTTCAGTTCGTGCAGCGACTGCTCGCAGCGGATCACGTCGCGCATGTGCGGCAGAAAGGTATCGATCTGAAGCGGGGCCGGTGGATTCATTCTGCGGTGTCCTGTGAAAGAGATTGCTTCATATCGGGCGATATGAAGCAATCAGCGCATCGATCGGCTTGGGCCGGCTCAAAACGAAACCCTGGATCAGGCTGCAGCCGTACTGGCGCAGGAATGCCAGTTGCTCGTCGGTTTCGACGCCTTCGGCGATCACCTGCAGATTTAAATTGCGGCCCAGTTCGATGATGGTGCGCGCGATCGCGCTGTCTTCACTCTGATGCGGCAAGCCGCTGACGAAGGAGCGGTCGATCTTCATCGAGGAGATCGGCAGATTTTTCAGGCGCGACAGCGACGAATAACCCATGCCGAAATCATCCAGGCTGATGCCGCAACCGAGTTGGCGCAGCGTGTGCATGACCGGGATCACCTTGTCCGGCTGCTGCATCAGCATGCCCTCGGTCAGTTCCAGGCAGAGATGGCGTGGCATGATGCCGGATGCCTTGATGATGGCGCGCAGCTCGTCCGGCAGTTTGCTGCAGGTAAATTCCGGCGCTGCCATGTTGACGTGCATTTGCAGCCCGCTGAAGCCGGATCGATGCAGGCGAGCCAGGTCATGGCAGGCCTGCCGCACCACCCAGCGTCCGATATGGACAATCAGGCGGCTTTGCTCTGCAATCGGAATGAATACATCCGGACGCACGATGTCGCCATCGGCGCGACGCCAGCGCACCAGTGCTTCGACCGCATGCATGTGCTGGCCGCTGCTGTCGAATATCGGCTGGTATTCAAGAAACAGTTCATTGCCCGCCAGTGCCTGGTGCAGTTCCGCTTCCATCGTCAGGCGCTTTGCCAGGACCGATTGTTGGGCTGCCAGCGTATCGGATGTGCTGTTCGAAAAGAAACTGAGTGCATTGCGCCCGTTTTTCTTGATGCGGTACATGGCGGCATCGGCGCTGCGCAGCAGTTCGGGGCCGCTCATGCCATTTTCAGGAAAAATGCTGATGCCGATGCTGGCCGATACCGTCATTTCATGGTTCTCGAACAGGAACGGCATGCGCGCGGCCTGCAGCACCCGCTCTGCCAGCGCATCCAGTTGCCGATTGAGTTGTGACATGGCGCCTTCCGGGCGCAACAGGATCGCGAACTCATCGCCGCCGAGGCGGCCGACATGGCTCCCCAGCGGCACCAGCGTCTGCAGCCTTTGCGCGAATTCACGCAACACCACATTGCCGGCTTCATGGCCGAACGCATCATTGACCGGTTTGAAGCGATCCAGATCGATGAACATCAGGCCAAAAGACGCTTCTGAAGCGCAGGCGTCCAGGCAGGTGTCATCCAGCATCCGGTAAAAGTGGCTGCGGTTGGCCAGTTCGGTCAAGCCGTCTATCTGTGCCAGCAGGCGGATGGTTTCCTGCTGTTCAAGCCGTTGCGCGGTCTGCGCAATCAGCGCGCCTATCGTCACTGACAGGTTGGGCAACTGCGCTTCGCGCTGGCGCGACAGCCTGCTGTAGAACTCCAGCACGCCGGGGCTGTGACGGTGGCCGTCATCCGTCACATAGACCACCGGGAACACATAACCGGAGCGCAGCCGGGACTTGTTCGCGCTTTTGTAACGCAGAAAACCCTGATCGCTGACCATATCCTCGATCCAGCGGGCGGCGCCGTTCTGCCATACCTGACCGACCAGGCCTACGCCGGGCGCCATCCGGATGTTGCAGCTTTCCTCGGTGAATGCATTGAGCGAGTCTTGCGGGCCATGCCAGAAATTTTTGCAGGCGAGTTGCTGTGCACCTGCAGGGTCCGGCTCCAGCGCCCAGTAAGCGCCCCATTCCCAGCCCAGGTTTTCGCACACCAGTTGAATCACCTTGGTCACCGCATCGCCCAGGGTATCGGTGCCGACTAAAAATCGCGTTGATTCGAAGCTGAGCCGCTCCCGTATCGCTGCATGCTTGGCGGCCGTGATATCCAGCAGTACGCCATTCGGGACTTGCGGCAGCGCCATCAGACGCAACCAGCGCAAGCCGTCAAGCTCATTGATGATGCGAAACTCGCATTCGATCGGCTTGCCTTGCGCACCGGCTTGCGCCAGTGCCGACATCAGCATCAGCACATCATCCGGAACCACATGCGCAAAACAGCTTTCCCAGGTGCGATGCCAGCCCGCTTCAACCCCGAGCATGGCGGCAGCGCTGGCCGACAAGACCGATTGAGCCGACGCGGCGTGATGCCACCAGCGGCCGAAGCCAGCGGCTTGCTCCACCGGATCAGGAATACTTGCCTGGGCCAGTGCCGGTCGCAGCTTCGGTGTTACGTCCGAATGATCCGAGATCTTGGCAACTGGACGAGACAGGGAGGCGGATTCACACATGGCAGTTAAAGTTTCACTATTCTGGATAAGGATTGTTATTTCTACACAGCAAATTTCAGGCCATCGCGACTTGCCTTGATTGCCTGATTTAAACGGGGGGAATTGGTGCAATCGATGCCGTTGCGCAGGGAAAACATCTGGAATGGTGCGCCGCACAAATAATATGCACCATTCCGGGTCATGCGCTTGCTGCATGAGTTTTTGCATCAAGCCGCGATGCCAGGGGTAAAATCAGCAAACACTTGCCGGACCCTGCGCCGGATCGATTTCAGTGCTTAATCATGGATAGGAGGGGATACGATGGCATCCGGAAAAATCCTTGTCGCCCAGGGCGGCGGCCCGACTGCGGTGATCAACCAGTCGCTGGTGGGCGTGGCGCTGGAGGCGCGGCGTTTCCGCAATGTGGAGCTGGTGTATGGCGCGCGCCACGGCGTGCGCGGCATCCTCAATGAGGACTTCTACGACCTGACGCAGGAAACCAGCCACAACCTGGAGCTGGTGGCCAACACGCCGTCCTCGGCGCTGGGTTCGACCCGCGACAAGCCGGACATCAAGTATTGCCAGGAAATCTTCAAGGTGCTGCGCGCGCATCAGATCGAGCACTTCTTCTACATCGGCGGCAACGACTCGTCGGACACGGTGCAGCATCGTCAGCCAGGAGGCGCAAAAGGCCGGCTATCCGCTGCGCTGCATCCACATTCCGAAGACCATCGACAACGACCTGGTCGGCAACGACCACACGCCCGGCTTCCCGTCGGCCGCGCGCTTCGTCGCGCAGGCGTTTGCCGGCGCCAACCTCGACAATGCGGCGCTGCCCGGCGTCTATGTCGGCGTCGTGATGGGGCGTCACGCCGGGTTCCTGACCGCGGCCTCGGCACTGGGCAAGAAATTCCCCGACGACGGCCCGCACCTGATCTACCTGCCGGAGCGCATCTTCGTGCTGGAACAGTTTCTGGCCGACGTGAAGGCGACTTACGAGCGTTTCGGGCGCTGCGTGATCGCGGTGTCCGAAGGCGTGCACGACGCGGCGGGCACGCCGATCGCCAGCCTGCTGGCGACGGAACTGGAGCATGACGCGCATGGCAATGTGCAGCTGTCGGGCAACGGCGCGCTGGCCGACCTGCTGTGCGAGGAGATCAAGCGCAAGCTCAAGATCAAGCGCGTGCGCGGCGACACCTTCGGCTATCTGCAACGCTCGTTCATCGGCTGCGTGTCCGATGTCGACCAGCGCGAGGCGCGCGAGGTCGGCGAGAAGGCGGTGCAGTTCGCGATGTGGGGCAATTGCGACGGCTCGGTGGCGATCAAGCGCACCGGCTTTTATTCGGTCGATTACGAGTTGCTGCCGCTGCAGGCGGTGGCCGGCAAGACCCGCGTGATGGAGGATGAATTCATTGCGGCGTCCGGTACCGATGTCACCGATGCGTTCCGGCTCTACCTGCGCCCGCTGCTGGGCTCGGGCATGCCGGACGCGTTCCGGCTGCGCGCCAAGCCGGTCGCCAAGCTGATGAATGGCGAAGGCTGAGTTGACTGGCTGCGGCGCCCGGCGGCGCACCGGATGCGCGCCGGGCCGGCTCCGGGGGCTGATTTAATACTCACCGCAGTATTTTTTTATGCCCAATGAATACCTGCGGCTAACCGCGTATTCAGGCAGATACTCCCCGATATTCGTCAGGAATCGGTGGCCATCTGGGACTGCAGGTAATTCTGCAGGCCGACTTTCTCGATCAGGTCGATCTGGGTTTCGAGCCAGTCGATATGCTCTTCGGTATCGTCCAGAATCAGCAGGAACAGGTCGCGCGACACATAATCGGCCGCCGCTTCACTGGCGGCAATCCCTTCCTTGACGGTTTTTTGCGCGGCGAGTTCGAGCTTCAGGTCGCATTGCAGCATTTCCGGCGTGTTCTCGCCGATCATCAGCTTGTGCAGCGCCTGCAGGTTGGGCAAGCCGTCCAGCATCAGGATGCGTTCGATCAGCTTGTCGGCGTGCTTCATTTCGCCGATCGATTCCTCGTATTCCTTCTTGCCGAGTTTTTCCAGTCCCCAGTGCTTGTACATGCGGGCATGCAGGTAATACTGGTTGATCGCGGTCAGTTCGTTGGTCAATTGCGCATTCAACAGCTTGATGACGTTTTTATCGCCTTTCATGGGGGAGCTCCAAAGTGGGGTGGAAAAACCGGCTTGGCTGGCAACAGGGCTGGCTAATGCCGGGGGTTCCTGAATCATAGCCTAGCCGACCTGTTTTTACATCCTGTGTATTTCCCCAGGCCCAACACACTGCTAGAGCGCCCAGGTGAACCAGATGCCGGCCAGCAGCGCGCCGATGCTGGTCAGCACCGCGACCGTGCGCACCCTGTGCAGTTGCGTCCACAGCAGCAAACCGGTGAGCGACAGCAAGATCATGCAGCCGGCAATCGTGTCCGACAGCAGGATCCAGAACACGCCGGCGCCGGCCGACATGTGCAGGCGCATCAGCGTGCCGAGCGGCGTCGCATCGGCCAAATCGAGCTTGACGAAGCGGTTGCCGACGAAGTATTCGGCGCTCACAGTGCGCTGCGGACTGGCCAGGTTGATGCTCCAGCGCTCCGGTTGCTGCACATCGCGCTCGGCCCAGACGACTTTCCTGGCCGGCTGGGATTTGATGGCGGGCGGCTGCGACGGCGTGAAATGGAGCTCTTTCTGCAGCCAGTCCGCCATCTGACGCGGCGTGGCAAAGCCGTCTGCCGGCAGCGGCAATTGCGCGGTGCTCTGGACCGATTTTTCGACCGGAATTTTCATCACCGCCCGATGGTTCATCAGGATGCCGGTGGCGCCGAACAGCAAGCCCAGCAGCGCGCCCCACAAACCGAGGTACAGATGCGTTTTGCGCAGCCAGCGCAGGAACAGCGCGCGCCGGCTGCGCTGGCGCGTCTGCGGCGCTGTCGGCAGCGTGCCGGACACCTTGCCCAGTAAGCCGACCGGCGCGTCGTCGGCGGCGAGATTGCGCCGGGATTTCAAGTCTGATATCAAGAACATTTCCTTTTCGAATTGACTTGCCGGCACTCGGCATTCCGGCAAGTCACGCCACATCATTCGTGCGCGAGGCGCCCGCTCAGAACGCGGTGCTCAGGGTCAGCTGCGCGGCACGCGGCGAACCGACGATGATGTTGTTGTCGCCGCCGGCGGTCGCGTAATAGTTGCGGTCGAACAGGTTTTCGACGTTCAGCGCGAGCCGCGTCTTGCCGTCGGCGAAAGCGTAGTAAATCGCGCCGTCGGCACGGGTGAAGGCGGGCAGCGTGACCGCATTGGTCGCGGTGTTGGCGTACACGCTGGACTGGTACACCAGCCCCAGGCCGAGCGCCCAGCCGCCGGTGAGGTCGACGCGGTTCCACAGCGAGGCGGCATTTTTCGGCACCAGCGCCACGGTGTTTCCAACCGGCACCGCACTGCTGCCGGAGCCGGTCGACTTCTCGACGCGGGCGTCGAGATGCGCGTAACCGGCATAGACCTGCCACTGTTTGCTGAGCTGTCCCTGCAGGCCGAGCTCGATGCCTTCGGTGCGTTGCAGGCCGGACAGCAGCAGCCTGGTCGGGTCGTTCGGGTCGGCTGCCTTGACGTTGGCGCGGTCGAGGCGGAACACGGCGGCGGTCGCGCTCAGGCTGCTGCTCAGATCCCACTTGGCGCCGAGTTCCCAGTTCTTGGCCTTTTCCGGCTCCAGTTCCGCATTATTGGCCGCCAGCGACAGCGTTTCGCCGCTCGGCATGAACGCGTAGCTGTAGCTCAGGTAATACGAAGAACTGGCGTTGGGCTGGAAGATCAGGCCGGCGCGCGGCGAGAATGCGCTATCGGTGCGGGCCAGGTCGGTGTTGGCCGCGGTGCGGTCGTCGATCGAGACCTTGAAGCGGTCGTGGCGCAGGCCGAGCACGGCTTTCCATTGCGGCGCCAGCACGATCTGGTCTTGCAGATAGAGCGCGGCGATGTTGGCGACCGCGCGGTTGTTGGTGTCGCTGCTCGCGGCCGCCCACTGGGTCACCATCGCGCGCGGGTTGGTGGCGTCGACCGTCGCCGTGGTGGCGCTGCCGAAATAGCCGGTGAGGCGGGTGTTGTCGCTCTCCTGGCGGCCGAGTTCGAGGCCGGTGAGCAGCTGATGCTCGATGCCGCCGGTGCGCACGCGCGACTCCAGTTCGGTCTGGTTGAAGATGTTGGTGCGCTGGTTGGCCTGGCTGTAGGCGCTGATCTTCAGCTTGCCGGCAGCATCGACGCTGCTGTTGGGCTGCACGTTCTGGCGCGCGGTGTCGTACTGGGTGGCGCGGAAAGTGTTGCGCAGCGTCAGATTCGGCGCCAGTTCGTGTTCGATCCTGGCGCCGAAGCCGTCGACCACGGCCTTGCCCGGGCTCTGATCCGGGTTGCCGAAAAAGGTCGAGCGCGGCGTGTCGTAGGGCTTGCCGTTGAACGAAGGGATGCCGCGGTCGACGGTACGCTTATCCTCGAAGTGCTCGTACGACAGCAGCACCGAGGTGTCGCTGCTCGGGCTGAATTCGAATACCGGGTTGATGCCGCTGCGGCGCAGCTTGAAGCCGTCGCGGAAACCGCCGGCATCCTCGACCATCGCATTCAGCCGATAGCCGGCGCTGTCCGACAGGCGGCCGCTGATATCGGTGCTGGCGCGCTTGGCGTCATAGCTGCCGTAGCTGACCTCGGCCTTGGCCTGCGGCGTCGGCAGCGGCCGCTTGGTGACGCGGTTGATCACGCCGCCGGCGCCGCCGCGTCCGAAGGTCATGCCGCTCGGCCCCTTGAGGATCTCGATGCGCTCGGCATTGTACGGATCGCGGAAATACAGCGCGTCGTCGCGCACGCCATCGACGTAGAAATCGCTGGTGCTGCTGATGCCGCGCAGCACCGGCTGGTCGCGCCCGCCCTCGCCGGGGTTCATCGACGCTCCCGGCACGTAGCGCAACACCTGCGCCATGCTGCGCACCGCCTGATCCTTCATCAGCTCTTCGGACACCACCTGGACCGACTGCGGGACGTCGCGCAATGCGGTGTCGGTTTTGGTGACGGTGGCGGAGCGGGTCGCGCGGTAGCCCGTCACCGGGCCGTCGGCCCGTTCGGCCTGGCCCTGCACGTTGATTTGCGGTAGCGTGGTTTCGTCGCTGTAGGCGACACTGCTGGTGCCGAGCGCGGCCAGTAGCAGCGCCAGTTTGGTCTTTCTGAATGCCATGATTTCCCTGTTGTATTGAGTGGGTGGCTGGCTGGTATGTCAGAAAGACAGTTGGCTGGCTATTGGTTGAGGTAAAACGGTGCTGCCTGCAGGCGGTATTGCTTGCAGGTTTCTTGCTTATTTCGCCTGCGGTTCGGTAACGAAGCCGATCTTGCCCAGTCCGCCGGACTGCGCGGCCGCCATCACTTGCGCGACTTTCTCATATTGGGTGGTGCGTTCGGCGCGCAGGTGCAGCTCCGGTTGCGGATTCTTTTGCGCCGCCGCGGCGATGCGGGTATTTAACTGGCCGGGATTGACGATCTCGCTGTTCCAGTAAACCGTGCCCTGCGCATTGATTTCCAGGTTGATGTTTTCCGGCTTGACCAGGTCGGGCTGGTTGGTCGCGCGCGGCAGGTCGATCTTCACGTTGTGGTTCATCACCGGAATCGTGATGATGAAGATGATCAGCAGCACCAGCATCACGTCGACCAGCGGCGTGGTGTTGATTTCCGGATTGAAGTCGTCGTCCGCATCGGACAGGGAGCCCATCGCCATCATGCCTCCTTGATCACGCTCAGTTTGGCGCCGGCGTCGTTGGCCTGGCTGCCGGAGCGCGCGCCGGTGACGAACAGCGCGTGCAGGTCGAAGCCGAACTTGTTGAGCTTGGCGATGGTCGCCTTGTTGCCGCGCACCAGCGCGTTATAGCCGAAGGTGGCGGGGATCGCCACCGCCAGGCCGAGCGCAGTCATGATCAGCGCCTCGCCCACCGGGCCGGCCACCTTGTCGATGCTGGCCTGGCCGCTGGTGCCGATCGACACCAGCGCGTGATAAATGCCCCATACCGTGCCGAACAGGCCGACGAACGGCGCGGTCGAGCCGACCGAGGCCATCACCGCCATGCCGGCTTGCAATTTGCCGGACGCTTCGTCGATGGCCTGGCGCAAGGACAGCGTGACCCAGTCGCTGACCGACAGCTGGTCGTGCAAATGGCCCTTGTGGGCAGTGTGGTGGCGCATCGCTTGCGCGCCGCTCTGGGCGATGTCGGCGTACGGGTTGCCGCTGCCGAGCGTGGCGACGCCTTCGGACAGGCTGGTGGTGTCCCAGAACGCGTGTCCGGCCGCTTGCGCCGCGTGGCGGAAGCGCCACAGCTGCAAGGCCTTGGTGACGATCACGTACCAGGACGCGATCGACATCGCGAGCAGCAGGAAGGCGACGCCTTTGGTGACGAAATCGCCCTGGGTCCAGAGGCTTTCCAATCCATAGGGGCTGGCTTGCATAGTGTTTCCTTTTGATGAATATTGATTAATTGTTCAGCTGAAAATTGATCGGCACGATCACGTACACGGCAACCGCCTGGCCGTCATCGATGTGCGGCCGGAACAGCGCGCGCAGCACCGCTTGCCGGCCCGCTTCATCGAGCCGCGGCAGGCCGGAAGATTTCTGCACTTCGACCCGTTCCGGATGCCCTTTGGCGTCCACCAGCACGCGCAACACGACCCGGCCTTGCTCGCCCATGCGGCGCGACAGCGGCGGATAGTCCGGTTGCGGCGGCTGGATGTATTCGACCCCGGATGAAATGGTTTTCGGTGCTGCCGGCGTCGTAGGTGCGGGCGGCGCAGAAACCGTCGGCACCGCAGTTTCGGCCGCTGTCGGCGCACTGGGCGCCTGCGGCGCGGCAGTGATCGCCTGCGGCGACGGCGTCGTGTTGACGACCGGCACCGGCCGCGGCGCGACCGATCGCTGCACGATGGGCACGGTTTTCGGCGGCGCCGGTTGCGGCTTGGGCGGACTCGGCGCGGGCGGATTGTCGGGCGTGATGAACGAAGCGAACACTTCCGCTCGGCAGCGCCTGCGCCGCCTGCCGCAGCAGACCGCTTTGCAATGCGTAAAAGAAGCCGATGTGCAGCAGGATGATCAGGCCGAGCGGCCCGATCCGCCTGGCCTGCTGCCAGACCAGCAGCGGCGCATGGCGGCTCGCAGTGCTTGGTATTGCTGTTGCGGACATGCGAAGACTCATGCTGCCAGTGCCAGCGATTCAAACGCGAATGCATGCGTGCGGCGTGCCGGTGCGTCCAGGCATTCGCGCAGGATTTCCTTGGCGCAGCTGTGGCATTTGCCGCAGCAGGTCGCGATGTCGAGCTCCTGGCGCAGCGCGGCCATCGAGTTCAGGCCGGCAGCGACCGCCTGACGGATCTTGCGGTCGGAAACGTTGTTGCAGACACAGACAATCATTGATGCACCTCTTGCATTTTTGAGTTAAATATCGGCGGCGTGCGCTTCAGCGCGCGCCCCGCAGCAGTTTGCTGAACAGCTTGAATTTATCCGGCTGCGGCAGCGTGCGTTCGACCACCGCTTCCCATTGTTCGGACAATTGCAGGCAGGTCGCGCGCAGGATAGGCGCCAGCTCGGGCAGTGCGGCCAGCGCTTTCAGATGCCGCTCTATCACCGAGGCCAGCTTCACGCAGCCGCCGCCGGCGGTGTAGTGCGACATCAGGTGCAGCGTGGCCGACACCAGCAGCTCCGGTTGCGCGGGCGCCTCGTTCGGTTCGTACAGCGCGGAATTCAGTGTCTCGATTGCCATCAAACTCTCCTGGTTCAGGTTGGTTTGGCTGGCTACCGCGCTGCGGTCGGCTGGCTGGAGTGGAATTGCACGGGCCATGCTTGCGAATCATCCGGTTCTGTACCGGATTCAGGCGTTCAGGATCAGTTTGTTGAGTTGCGTCAGGCGCAGGCGATAGATGCGCCCGTCATGCTCGATTTCGACCTCGCGCGCCTGCTGGAACAGGTCCTGGCTCCTGATGCGCAAAATGGGGGGAGTGCCGGCATCCGCAGCGCGCATTTTTCCAAGCTCAGGATTTTTCGGGTGCTGCACTGCATCGGTCATGATTTCGCCTTTATTAAATGAGAACAATTCGCATTTGCATTATTATTCATTTGAAATGGCTTGGCAAGCAGTTTGCGGTTTTTTTATGCAGAACGCGCAGCACGTGTATGTGCTGTGCGCAACAACACTATGTGCGCTTGGCGTGGGAACGACGACGGGGGAGGGCTAGACGCAGGCATCGGACGATGCCTGCGGAGGACGTGTTTTATTGAATCCGGCAGGTTCTGCCGCGGCTCTTGGCGCTTAAATATACTGGGGCATGTATTTTTAAGAGGTCAATGAAAACGTGCGGGAACACCGGTATTTTTCATCATACTCCCGATAAAACTCACATTTCTGAGGGCTGTGAGGGCTGCGGGCGCAGCATTCCTGCGTACGCCCTTGCAAATCTATCGTGACGGATCGGCCTGCACCGAGGACGCGATGATGCCGCCGCCCAGGCAGACGTCGCCGTCGTACAGCACCGCCGATTGGCCCGGCGTCACCGCCCATTGCGGCGTGGAAAACTGCAGCGAAAACTGCTGCTCGCCGCCGGCACTGGAAGCGGCAGTCGACATCGGCCTGGCGATAGCGGGTCTTGGCGCCCAGTTGCAGCTGGCTCGGCGCCTCGCCGGCGATCCAGTTGGCCTGGTCGGCAGCCAGCGCAGACGACAGCAGCCACGGATGATCGTGGCCCTGCACCACGTACAGCGTATTGCTGGCGATGTCCTTGCGCGCGACATACCAGGCATCGCTGCTGCCATCGGCGTTCTGGCGCGACTTGATGCCGCCGATGCCGATGCCCTTGCGCTGACCCAGCGTGTAAAAGCTCAGGCCCACATGTTCGCCCACGGTCTCGCCTTCCGGCGTCTTCATCGGGCCGTGCTGGTACGACAGGTAGCGGTTCAGGAACTCGCGGAACGGGCGTTCGCCGATGAAGCAGATGCCGGTCGAATCCTTCTTTTTCGCATTCGGCAAGCCGATCTGCTCGGCAATCTTGCGCACCTCGGTTTTCTGGATCTCGCCCAGCGGAAACAGGGTATTGGCCAGTTGCGCCTGGTTCAGCCGGTGCAGGAAATAGCTCTGGTCCTTGCTCGCATCGAGCGCCTTCAGCAGCTGGAAGCGGCCGTCCATTTCGCGCACCCGCGCATAGTGGCCGGTCGCGATCAGGTCGGCGCCGAGCGCCATCGCATGGTCGAGGAAGGCCTTGAACTTGATTTCGGCATTGCACAGCACGTCCGGGTTGGGCGTGCGTCCGGCCTGGTATTCGCGCAGGAACTCGCCGAACACGCGATCCTTGTATTCGCCGGCGAAATTGACCGCTTCGATATCGACCCCGACCACGTCGGCCACGCTGACCGCATCGATCCAGTCCTCGCGGGTCGAGCAGTATTCGGAATCGTCGTCGTCTTCCCAGTTCTTCATGAACAGGCCGATCACTTCATAGCCCTGTTGCTTCAGCAGCCAGGCCGAGACCGACGAATCGACGCCGCCGGACATGCCGATCACCACTTTTTTCTTAGCCATGTAATGCTCCGGTCACGGTGGGATGCGTAAATAGCAGGGACAGCGGCGCCCGCTTGCCGAGCAGGTAATCGTCGACGCACTGCAATACCAGCGGGCTGCGGTGTTTTTCCTGGCAGGCCAGCATTTCGGCATGGGTCATCCATACGGTGCGCAGGATGCCGTCGTCCAGCGCCAGATCGTAGCCCTGGCCCAGGATGCCGGCGAACGCAAAGCGCAGATAGGTGACTTCCTGTGCGGTGCGGGACGACAGATAACGCGACATGTACATGCCGACCAGCGCGGTGGGCGTAAAGTCGTGCGCGGTTTCCTCCAGCGTTTCGCGGATCACCGCCTGTTCCAGCGATTCGCCGGGGTCCAGGTGTCCTGCAGGTTGGTTAAAGCGTATGCCGTCACTTGTTTCTTCCTCGACCAGCATGAAGCGGCCGTCGCGCTCAATGATGGCGGCAACTGTGACGGATGGTTTCCAGATGTCTGACATGATTTTCCTTGATAATGCCGGCATTTTACCGTGCGGCCGGCGCTCGATGTTTTATGCACACCGCAACTGGAATAAATTATGCTTATGCAATGCTGGCATAAGGGTATATCAATAGAATCTATCGGTATTGTCTGTATTAAATGAAATTCGACGAGCTGTTCTATTTTTTACGTGTAAGATTTCCGTAAGAATTTAATAACTGGAGAAGCATATGAAAATCGGCATTCCCGCCGAAACGCGGCTGGGAGAGACACGTGTAGCTGCAAGTCCTGAAACAGTGAAAAAACTGGTTGCTGCCAAGCACCAGGTCGTCGTGCAGTCGGGCGCCGGTGTCGCATCGAGCGTGATAGATGAAGCCTATCAGGCTGCCGGCGCGCAAATCGGCAGCGCGGCCGACGCGTTCGGCTGCGAACTGCTGCTCAAGGTGCGCGCGCCGTCGGCGGAAGAACGCACACTGATCCAATCTGGAACAGTTGTTGTCGGCATGCTCAACCCGTTTGATGCCGACAATATCGCGGCGATGGCCGCGCACGGGCTGACCGCCTTCGCGCTGGAAGCCGCGCCGCGCATCACGCGCGCGCAATCGATGGACGTGCTGTCGTCGCAAGCCAACATTGCCGGCTACAAGGCCGTGATGCTGGCCGCCAACACCTACGGCCGCTTCATGCCGATGCTGATGACCGCCGCCGGCACCGTGAAGGCGGCGCGCGTGCTGATCATGGGCGTCGGCGTGGCCGGCCTGCAGGCGATTGCCACCGCCAAGCGCCTCGGTGCGGTGATCGAGGCGTCCGACGTGCGCCCGCCGGTCAAGGAACAGGTCGAGTCGCTCGGCGCCAAGTTCATCGATGTCCCCTTCATTACCGATGAAGAGCGCGAAATCGCGCAAGGCGTCGGCGGCTATGCCCGTTCGATGCCCCCCGACTGGATGCGGCGTCAGGCCGAACTGGTGCATGAACGCGCCAAGCAGTCCGACATCATCATCACCACCGCGCTGATCCCGGGTCGCAAAGCACCGATCCTGATCAGCGAGGATACCGTCAAGGCGATGAAGCCCGGTTCGGTCATCGTCGATATGGCGGCCGAACAGGGCGGCAACTGCCCGCTGTCGGAATCCGGCAAGACCGTCACCAAGTATGGCGTGCACATCATCGGCGACTCCAACCTGGCGACCCAGGTCGCGGCCGATGCCTCTGCATTGTACTCACGCAACGTGCTCGATTTCCTCAAGCTGATCATCGACGCCGACGCCAGGCTGACGATTAACCGCGAAGATGAAATCGTCGCCGCGACGCTGCTGTGCAGCGGCGGCGAGATCATCAAGAAATCATAAAAACCAATCAAGCCTCATAAGCGGTCAACCACCGCTTTCAGGATAATCAGGGGGTCTCATGGAAGTCAGTCACACCATCACCAATCTCATCATCTTCGTACTGGCGATTTATGTCGGTTATCACGTGGTCTGGACCGTCACGCCGGCATTGCATACGCCGCTGATGGCCGTCACCAACGCCATTTCCGCCATCATCATCGTCGGCGCGATGCTGGCCGCCGGCCTCACTGAAGGCCTGGTCGGCCAGGTCATGGGCACGCTGGCGGTCGCACTGGCGGCAGTCAACGTGTTCGGCGGCTTTCTGGTGACCCAGCGCATGCTGGAAATGTTCAAGAAAAAAGAGCCTAGAGTCGCCAAGGAGGCCAAATAATGAGCATGAACCTCGTTACGCTGCTGTACCTGATCGCGTCGGTCAGTTTCATCCAGGCACTGAAGGGCCTGTCCCATCCGTCGACCGCAAGGCGCGGTAACGCGTTCGGCATGATCGGCATGGCGATTGCGGTGGCGACCACGATCGCGCTGATCATCAAGCTCAAAAGCGAAGCCTCCGGCGCCGGCATGGGCTACGGCCTGGTCATCCTCGGCGTGGCAGTCGGCGGCAGCATCGGCGCACTGCTGGCCAAACGGGTCGAAATGACCAAGATGCCGGAACTGGTCGCGGCGATGCACTCGCTGATCGGTCTGGCCGCAGTCTGCATCGCGGTCGCCGCGGTGTCGGAACCGTGGGCCTTCAGCATTGCCGCTCACGCCACGGCGATCCCGTTCGGCAACCGGCTGGAACTGTTCATCGGCACCTTCGTCGGCGCCATCACCTTCTCCGGATCGGTGATCGCGTTCGGCAAATTGTCGGGCAAATACAAGTTCCGCCTGTTTCAGGGCGCGCCGGTCAGCTTCAAGGGGCAGCATTTCCTGAACCTGATCCTGGCCATCGCGATGCTGGCACTGGGGCTGATTTTCTGCTTCGCGCCGGGCGCCGAGCCGAGCTGGCTGCCGTTCATCCTGATGGCGCTCATCGCGTTCGCGCTCGGCGTACTGATCATCATCCCGATCGGCGGCGCCGACATGCCGGTGGTGGTGTCGATGCTCAACAGCTATTCCGGCTGGGCCGCAGCCGGTATCGGCTTCTCGCTGAACAATTCGATGCTGATCATCGCCGGTTCGCTGGTCGGATCAAGCGGTGCGATCCTGTCCTACATCATGTGCAAGGCGATGAACCGCTCGTTCTTCAACGTGATTCTGGGTGGCTTCGGCGGCGAAGCGGTGGCTGCGGCCACCGGCGGCGCGCAGCAGCAGCGTCCGGTCAAATCCGGCTCGGCCGACGATGCGGCGTTCCTGATGGGCAATGCCGAAACCGTCATCATCGTGCCGGGCTACGGTCTGGCGGTGGCGCGCGCGCAGCATGCACTGATGGAACTGGCCGAGAAACTCACGCACAAGGGCGTGACCGTGAAGTTTGCGATCCATCCGGTGGCGGGTCGCATGCCGGGCCACATGAACGTGCTGCTGGCGGAAGCCGAAGTGCCGTACGAGCAGGTGTATCGAGATGGAAGACATCAACAGCGAGTTCGCTCAGGCCGACGTGGTACTGGTATTGGGCGCCAACGACGTGGTCAATCCGGCCGCGAAAGACCCGAAATCGTCGATTGCCGGCATGCCGATCCTGGAAGCGTACAAGGCCAAGACCGTGATCGTGAACAAGCGTTCGATGGCTTCCGGCTATGCCGGGCTGGACAATGAGCTGTTCTACATGGACAAGACCATGATGGTGTTCGGCGATGCGAAGAAGGTGATCGAAGAGATGCTCAAAGCGGTCGATTAATTTCAAGCTGGACAAACAGTTCTGCCCGCAAGGGCAGGTAGTTAAAAAAACGGTAGCAGGGTGAGAACCCGGCTACCGTTTTTGCATGCTGTTCCGGCATAAAAAAGCCCGCTTATGGAGCGGGCTGAAGTTAGATCATGACCTGAACTAAACTATGCAAACAGCTTAGCAAGTTGTGTCGGCCTTGCCTATACCGTGAATAGGGTATGCCGCTGTACAGCGCAGACTGTCAGCGATAGCCGGATACCATCTGCTGTGCCAGCAAGCCCTTGATGGCAGGGGCGACGTCGAGCAGCGCCAGCGACAGGCCGAGCAAACCCTGTGACGGCGCACCATCGGGTGCGCTGGCAAATACGCGCGCCAGGCCGTCGGTCAGTCGGATGGTGGTGCTGCGGTCCATCCTGCGCACACGGTGGAACTCGCCCAGGCTGGCAGCGCAGGCTTCTTTTGCCAGCAGTTGGGCCAGCACCGCGGCGTCGCGCAAGCCGAGATTCAGGCCTTGTCCGGCCACCGGGTGCAGGGTTTGCGCGGCGTTGCCGATGGCGACGATTCTGGCTGAACTGGCAGGGTAGGCATTCAGCCCCAGCGGGTAACTCTGGCGTGCCGACGTGGTGCGGAACAGCCCCAGGCGGTGGCCGAACGCCTGTTGCAGCGCCGCCAGAAACGCCTGGTCGTTGAGTGCCAGCAATCGCTCCACCGCGGCCTGACGCGCGCACCAGACCAGCGCGTAGCCGTCTTCCTGCGGCAGCAGCGCCAGCGGTCCTTCTTCAGTAAAGCGCTCAAACGCGCGCTGCGCAATCGGCGCGCTGCAGGTGACATGCGCGATGATCGCAATCTGGTCGTAGTCGCGCCGCAAGGCTCTGGCGCTCTGCTCGGCAAATACGCCGCCTTCGGCTTGTACCACGATTGCTGCGCTGAAACTGCGCCCGTCGGCGCATTGCAGCCGCACGCAGTCATCCTGTTCCTGCGAATGCGCTGACCTGCAACGGTCGCAGGCTGCCGATGCCGGCCCGCTCGGCCGCTGCGCCGAGCGCGGCGACGATCGCGCCGTAGCGGCTGACGTAGCCCAATGCAGGCAGGTTTTGCTCGCGGCAATCGATCAGGGTGCGGCCGAAATGGCCGCGGCGCGAAACATGGATCTGCTCGATCGGCGTGGCCGCGATCGGCCACGCCTGTGCCTGTTCCAGGATTTGCCGGCTGCCGTAGGACAGCGCAATCGAGCGCGGATCCTGCACGGTCTGGGCCAGTGTCTTGCCATCGAGCAGCGCGATGCGCGCCGCCGGTACCCCGCGTTTGGCCAGCAGGGTGGCCAGCGCCAGTCCGACCGGCCCGGCGCCGCAGATCGCGATATCGTAGTCAGTTGTCATTGTGTATAATTAATGCCGCATGATGGCTTCGATGTCGGCCACCGTCTTTGGCGCGCCGTGGCTGATGACCTCGCAGCCGGTATCCGTGATCAGCACGTCGTCCTCGATGCGGATCCCGATATCCCAGAACTGCTGCGGCACGCCCTCGGCCGGCCGCACGTAGATGCCGGGTTCGACCGTCACCATCATGCCCGGCTGCAATGCGCGCCACGGTTTTTCATCATTGCTGCCGGCGGCTGCGGTCTGGTCGCGGTAGTCGCCGACATCATGCACATCCATGCCCAGCCAGTGGCCGGTGCGGTGCATGTAGAACTGGCGGTACGCGCCTTTGGCGATCACGTCGTCGAGCGTGCCGACCTTGTCGCGTTCCAGCAGGCCGGTATCGAGCATGCCTTGCGCCAGCACCCGCACCGCTGCATCGTGGCCGTCGGTGAAGCGCTGGCCGGGGCCGGTTGCCGCCAGCGCCGCCGCCTGCGCTGCCAGCACGATTTCATACAGCGCCCTTTGCGGGCCGGAAAAAACACCGTTGACCGGGAAGGTGCGGGTGATGTCGGACGCATAGCTGTCGAGTTCGCAGCCGGCGTCGATCAGCACCAGATCGCCGTCTTTCAGTTCTGCAGCGCCGGCCCGGTAATGCAGCACGCAGCTGTTGGCGCCGGCGGCGACGATCGAGTTGTAGGCCACCGCTTGCGAGCCATGGCGGCGGAATTCGTGCAGCAGCTCCGCTTCCAGATGGTATTCGCGCAGGCCGGGGCGCGCCATGCGCATCGTGCGCGCATGGGCTTCGGCGGAAATTGCTGCGGCGCGGCGCATGATCGCGATTTCGCTGTCGTCCTTGAACAGGCGCATTTCGTCGAGCAGCACGTGCAGGTCGTGGGCGCTGGCGGGGGCCGGCACTCCGAGGCGTGACTTGGCGCGCGCATCCTGCAGCCAGCCGCGGATCTGCGCATCCAGCTCCGGATTGCTGCCCAGCGCATAAAACAGCGCTGCAGCACCTGCCAGCAAGGCCGGCATCTGTGCATTGAGCGCAGCGATCGGGAATGCGGCATCAAAACCGAACTGGGCGCGCGCCGCTTCCGGTCCGTGGCGATGGCCTTCCCAGATTTCGCGCTCCGGGTTCTTTTCATTGCAGAACAGGATCGCTTGCGGCGCCTTGCCGGCCACGGCCACCAGCACGATCACCGCATTCGGCTCGCTGAAGCCGGACAGGTAATAGAAATAACTGTCGTGCCGGTACGGGTAATCGGCATCGCTGTTGCGCATCGCCTCGGGTGCGGTCGGGATGATGGCGACGCCGCCGCCTTTGGCCTGCATCTGCGCGATCAGGGTGGCGCGGCGTTCTGCGTAGGATTTCATGGAGCTACTCCCTTATTAGCGTGACGGCGTCAGCGGCGCGTTCAGCTGCGCCAACCGTTCCTCGGTGCCGACATCGGTCCAGTCGCCGCGGTACATTTCGCCGCCGACCAGGCCGCGGTCTGCATATTCGCGCAGCAGTGGGGCCAACTTGGCCGGGGTGCCGGCGGCAATCGCGTCGAACATCTGCGGCCGATACACGCCGATGCCGGAGAAGGTGTAGCGCGGCTGGCCTTCGTTGGCGATCGCATACAGGTTCAGCGCGAAGTCGCCCTGCGGGTGGTGCACCGGATTTTTCACCAGATACAGCCAGGCCATGTCGCGCTGGTCCGGCGGATACGGATTGCCCCACATGTCGGCTTCTTCCAGCGTGTTCTTGACTTGGCTGAAGTCGAAATGCGGGCAATAGACGTCGGCAGCAAGCGCGACGAAGGGATCGTCGCCCAGCAGATGCCGCGCCCGGGCGATGCCGCCGGCGGTTTCCAGTGCGGTGCCTTCGGCCGAGTACACGATGCGGGCGCCGAACTGGCTGCCGTCGCCCAGCGCCTGTTCGATCATCTGGCCCAGGTGCGCATGGTTGATCACGATCTCGGTGATGCCGGCGCGCACCAGGTTCAGGATGTGCCAGACGATGAGCGGGCGGCCGCGCACCTTCAGCAGGGGTTTGGGGCAGGCGTCGGTCAGCGGACGCATGCGCTCGCCGCGTCCTGCGGCAAAAATCATGGCTTTCATGGGTGTTACCGTTCTGAAACGGAGAGGTTTTTCATGCCTGTCCTTGATTTTATACTGGGCCTAGTATGAATGAAGTCGCTTATAAACATTGCGGCAAAGGCTGGTTTTTTAATGATACTCCCGACAAAAACAGTCGGGAGTATCCTCAGATGCTTAGAACGTGTAGCCGACCTGCGGCGCCTTGTCTTCCAGCGCATCGAGCAAGCGCACCAGCGGCGCCAGTTCCTTGTAGCGGCGCGCGGTTTTCAGCGCATATTGCAGCACCAGCGGGATGTCTTTCAGGTAAGCATCCTTGCCGTCGCGGTAGTTGAGGCGGGCGAAGATGCCCAGCACCTTCAGATGGCGCTGCAGGCCCATGAATTCGAAATCGCGGTAGAAGCTGTCGATGTCCGGATTCACCGGCAGCCCGGCACGCCGGGCCTTTTCCCAGTAGCGGATGGCCCAGTCCAGCACCATTTCCTCATCCCATTCGATGTAGGCATCGCGCAGCAGCGACACCAGGTCGTAGGTGATCGGGCCATACACCGCATCCTGGAAGTCGAGGATGCCGGGATTGCCTTCCGGCAAAACCATCAGGTTGCGCGAATGGTAATCGCGGTGCACATACACTTGCGGCTGGGCCAGGTTGTTGGCCAGCAGTGCATCGAACACCTTGTCCAGCTGGGCTTGCTGCGCCTCGTTGAGCGTAGCGCCGAGGTGCTTGCCGATATACCACTCGGGGAACAGCATCAGTTCGCGCAACAGCAGCGCACGGTCGTATTCCGGCAGCTCGGCGGGCTGGCTCTGGCTTTGCAGCTGGACCAGCGCATCGATCGCGTCCATATACAAGGTGTGGGCGCTGTCGGCATTGAGCTGATGCAGATAAGTGGTCGAGCCGAGATCGCTCAGCAGCAGAAAACCGCGCTCGACATCCTGCGCCAGCACTTGCGGTACGGTAATGCCGGTTTGGCCGAACAGTTCGGCGACGTGGATGAAGGGCCGTACGTCTTCCTGCGGCGGCGGTGCATCCATCACGATGCAACTGGCGCCGTCCGGTGTGTCGACGCGGAAATAACGACGGAAACTGGCGTCTGAAGACGCCGCTCGCAGCGACTCCGGCAGGGTCGGCGTGGCTGGCAACTGGGCCAGCCATTCTTTTAACTGGGTGAAACGAAGATCTGATGGAGTATTTAAAGACATGAACGACCTGGGGAATCCGGTTGAAGGTAAGAGGTATTATCGACCGCTGCAAATACCCCGTTGCGAGAGTCAATTGACCGCCAATATTTTTTGCGAATCCAATTTGCACTCTTATTGGGATGTCTGCGCATAGCCCAGCGCTTAAGCCGCCAATACAGCAAGAGAGTCTATATGTGACGAACGTTTCTTTGGCAACTACAGGGCTGTGGTACTGCGCCCAGCCCCGCAGCATCGGATTGAGCAAGCGAATCAGATTCTCCTGCTTTGCTCCGAGGTTTTCGTTGATGACTTTCCTTAGCTTTTCATAAAACGTTTGCACGTTTTTCTTACTTGGCTTAATGAGCAGTTTTCCCGAATACTTCCGGAAATTCCACCCCAGAAAATCGAAACCTTCATCGATGTGCACGATTTTTGTCTTGGCAGCAGATAGTCGCAATCCTCGTATGGCAAGGAATGATTCTATCCATGGCTTGACTTCTGTTTCCAGCAACTCTTTTGAAGCGCCAGTCACGACAAAGTCGTCCGCGTACCGTACTACACCCAATTTCAGTTTTTTCGTTTTGGCCACTCCCCACTTTGCATTGAAATGCGCTATGAGTTCCGTTTCCAGTCCGTTCAACGTCCAATTTGCCAGTGCAGGGGAAATGATGCCTCCCTGCGGCGTTCCTGCTGTAGTGGCGAGTAATTGCTTCCGATCAACAACCCCGGACTTCAACCACTTCCGAAGAATCGACTTGTCCATACGGATGTTGTCGACCATCCAGTCGTGATTAATATTGTCGAAAAAACCTTCAATATCCGCATCTAATACCCATTCGGCCGAGACTTTCCGGCACGTCTGGAGAAAGATTTGTGACATTGCATCAGCCGTCGAGCGATTTTTCCTGAACCCGTACGAATTCGGGTCGCTTAACGATTCCAGTACCGGATCGAGGGCCAGCAAATGTAACGCTTGCATGGCCCTGTCTCGCATGGTCGGTATGCCCAGAGGGCGTAGTTTCCCATTCGATTTTGGAATATAAACCCTTCGTAATGGCAGGGGTCTATACCGTTGTTTCTTCAACTGCGCAATTGCCGCGTATTTTTGCAGCGGTGAATCCCATAGTTCACGATCCACACCTGCGGTTCGTTTGCCTTGATTTTCAGTCACTCGCTTCACTGCCAGCGCTTTCGCGCTGAACGAGCGGGTCAGCCATCTTTGCAGCGCTTTCACCCTGCGCCAATCGCCTTCCTGTGTTGCCTTCGCTAGACGACTCTGCAAGACTCTCACGTTCTTTTGAACACGATGCCAGTTGATGGCAACCCATTCGGTTGGAACGTGCGAGGACGCAGAACCTATCTGATTGCTATAAGTTTCTTTCATGCTGAACCTCGGATAGTGTTGCCCGCCGAGGACGCAGTCTCACCCCGAAGGGTGAACTGCTTCCCTTCGGGGTGTTGAAAAAAAATAACTATTTAAGTCACTGCAGCCGTTTGACGACTATTGCACCATGTGGAAGTCTGCACTCTTTCAAGTCAGGACAAATCTTGAATCCCTATCCGAACCATTACAGCCCGGCGTTCGCTTTTTCCACAATCCCATACCCACTCCTCCAATAGTTTCCCTTGCGGGTTACCTGCCTCTTCCAATATTTTGGATGAGGCGGAGAGTTGGGCTTACCACGTTCCCTGAGATACCGACGCGACTGATAGCATCGCGACTAGCTGTTTAGGGTCTGTCTTTCCCCCGGTGGTGGCTGAACAACGACGTATTCCCAGAACCCACGGGAAAAACTAACCACTTACCTTTTGGTTTAGGCCAACAGCAGCTTGGGCCTATCTATATTTACGAGGGTTCAAACGACAGTTCACATTACGTTACCCATGTAGCACTAACCTAGCCCCTTGACCGCCTTGCTGCTGGCAGTCTCCAACGATTCATTCGCATGAGATCGGTTGCCGTGATAAAACCGGGGGTACATTGTCTTCAAGGCTTCACACCCCATCGTTGCCGATGACGCATGCTTGAGTAGGTTACGAATGGTCGTACATCCGGTCGTAGCACCTGATATTTTGGGAGAGTTCCCCTATAATAAGGGATTACATTCAAAAAATCGCCTTTCATGGTGTTCAAACACATCCTTTCATGAGCTGGATTCCGCTACTTACCCATCCGCAACGTTTTCTGCGTATCCTGACGGCGCTCGTGACTGCCGCGTCATGGCATTCGGCGGCCTACGCACAGACGGCTGCGAAACGTCCCAAAACGGACGACAAGAACGCGCCTGCGACGATCCGCGCCGAGCAAATGACCGGCCGTCCCGATCGTGAAGTCGAGCTGGAACGGGATGTGGAAGTCATTCGCGGCGAAACCACGATCAATGCCGACAAGGCCATCTACCGCCAGGTCGAGGATGAAGTCGAGGCCCAGGGCAATGTACGCATCCTGCGCTATGGCGACCGTTACAAGGGCGATGCACTGAAACTGAACATGGAGTCGGGCGCCGGCTTCATCACGCATCCCGAATACAAGTTGCAGCTCAATAATGCCCAGGGCAAGGCTGAACGGGTCGATTTCGAGAATGAAGAGCGCGCGACCGTAATCGAAGGCACTTACAGCACCTGCGAAGGGCCTGATCCGGACTGGTATCTGAAGACTTCGACGCTGAAGCTCGATCGCGGCAGGGATGTCGGTCTGGCATCGAAATCCGTGGTGTTTTTCAAGGGGGTGCCGATTCTGGGCCTGCCGCTGATGTCGTTTCCGTTGTCGAATGCGCGCAAATCGGGGGTCTTGCCGCCGACCTTTGGCGCGACTTCAAAGGGCGGGCCGGAACTCGTCATTCCGTATTATTTCAATATCGCGCCCAACCGCGATCTGACGCTGTATCCGAAATTGATCACCCGGCGCGGCTTGCAGCTGGGCGCCAACGGCCGCTATCTGGGCGAGACCTATGCCGGTGAAACCAGCATCGAGGTGTTGCCCAACGACCGGCAGACCAACACCACCCGCTATGCGCTTGCATCCACCCATAACCAGACGCTGGCGCCCGGCTGGTCGCTGGCGTGGAACCTGAATACCGCATCGGACAACGACTATCCGAGCGATTTTGCACAAAACGTCACTGCCAGTTCACAGCGTTTGCTGCCGCGCGATGTGAACTTGAATTATGCCGGTGCATTCTGGTATGCGAATTTGCACACCAGCAATTACAAGTTGCTGCAAGACCCGATTACCCCGATTACCCGCCCTTACGATCGCCTGCCGCAGCTGACCTTGCATGCCGGGCGGGACGACGTGCAGGGTTTCGACTGGTCGGTCGATTCGGAACTGACGCGCTTTACGCTGCCCGATGAGTCCTTGGCCGGACGCGCGCGTGGCGACCGGGTGGTCGTCAATCCGCGCATTGCCTATCCGCTGATCCGCCCCGGCTATTTCGTGACGCCGAAGCTCTCGCTGCATGCGACCAGTTATATGCTCGACAATCCGGCCCAAGGACCGGCGAATTTCGCGCGCGTGTTGCCGACGTTCTCGCTCGATAGCGGTCTGCTGTTTGAGCGCGACACCCATTTCTTCGGCAGCCCGGCCAAGCAGACACTGGAGCCGCGGCTGTTTTATGTGAATACGCCGTTCCGCGACCAGAGCCTGTATCCGAACTTCGACAGTGCCGTAGCGACGTTTAATTTTGCGCAGATTTTCAGTGAAAACCGTTTCAGCGGTTCGGACCGCATCAGCGACGCAAACCAGCTGACCGCCGCGCTGGTATCGCGTTATCTGGAGCCGTCCGGCGCCGAGCGGCTGCGACTGGCTTTCGGCCAACGGTTTTACTTCAATGAACAGCGCGTGTCGTTGAACGCTAGTGATGTGGCCAGCAATGAGACCCGTTCGGACTTGCTGCTGGCGGCTGAGGGGCGGCTTAACAGCACTCTGCGCCTGAATTCCGCCGCGCAGTACAGCCAGAGCTTGCGCCAACTGTCGAGCGCCAATCTCGGCGCGCAATGGCAGCCTGCCGAGAAGCGCGTGCTGAATGCGGAATACCGCTTCATCCGCGGCGGCGGCGATCCGGTCACGCTGAAACAAATCAATCTGTCCGGCCAGTGGCCGGTTTCGGACCGTTGGTATGCAGTCGGGCGGGTCAGTTATTCGGTGCCGGACCGCAAGACGGTGGATAGCCTGCTCGGCGCCGAATACAAGGCCGATTGCTGGATTTTCCGGCTGGTCGGGCAGCGCTTTACCACCGCGACGCAGGACAGCAGTTCGGCCATCTTCGTGCAACTGGAATTGAACGGTCTGTCGCGTTTGGGGTCCAGTCCGCTGGAAGCATTACGCAGGAATATTCCCGGCTATCAACAGCTGAACCAGTCCGTTGCGCCCAGCGATCAAGTCACGCAGTAGTCATCCCGTTAATTCATGAGCGATCTTCAAACTATGCGATATCGAAATGTCAATAAAGTCACTCAAGGCCTGACGCTGGCGGCCTTGCTCCTGAGCATGACGGCAGCGCTTGCGCCCAGCGTCTGGGCGCAGGACAAAAAAGCGGCAGTTGTTGCCAAGCCGGCCGCCACCAGTCCGGTGCGTGCGGTCGATTCGATTCTGGTCGTGGTCAATGACGAGGTCATCACGCGCCAGGAACTCAATGAGCGGATGCGCATGGTCGAGCGCCGGATGAGCAATCAGGGCGCGGCCATGCCGCCGCGTGCCGAACTGGAAAAACAATTGCTGGAGCGCATGATTGTCGAGCGCGCACAAATGCAGCTGGCAAAAGAGGTCGGCATCCGCGTCGACGACGCGCTGCTCGATCGCGCGATCAGCCGCATCGCCGAGCAGAACAAGATGAGCCTGCAGGATTTCCGCAATCAGCTGGAACGCGATGGCACGCCATTTGCGCGCTTCCGCGAAGAAATCCGCGAAGAAATCACGATGCAGCGCCTGCGCGAGCGCGAAGTCGATAACAAGATCCAGATTTCGGAATCGGAGATCGATAATTACCTCGGCGCCGATACCGGCGCAGCGCAGCAGGAAATGAATCTGGCGCAGATTCTGGTGCGCATCCCCGAGAACGCCTCGGCCGAGCAGATCGCGCAGCGTCGCCAGCGGGCCGAAGCAGCGATGCAGCAGTTGCGTGCGGGTAGCGATTTCATCAAGGTCGCCGCCACTTATTCCGATGCCAATGAAGCGTTGAAAGGCGGCGAACTCGGCTGGCGCAGCCAGGATCGCCTGCCGCAACTGTTCCTCGATGCGGTGGCTACGCTGAAACAGGGCGAAGTGTCGGCCATCGTGCAGAGCGCCAACGGCTTCCATATCCTGAAGATGGTCGGCAAACGCACGGCCAGCATCGTCAAGGCAGGTGCAGCCAGTGCCGCCGCAGCGGTACAGCAGACCCATGCCCGTCACATCCTGATCAAGGTGACCGCAACCGTCACTGCAGCCGATGCGCGTCGCAAGCTGACCGAGCTGAAACAGCGTCTGGACAACAAGGCGGCCAAATTCGAGGATCTGGCCAAATCGTTCTCGAACGACCTGTCGGCCTCCAAGGGCGGCGACCTGGGCTGGATTTATCCGGGCGACACGGTGCCGGAATTCGAGCGTGCGATGGATGCGCTGCAGCCGGGCCAGGTCAGCGAGCCGATCGAGTCGCCGTTCGGCTACCACCTGATCCTGGTGGATGAGCGCAAGATGGCCGACGTGTCGCAAGAGCGTCAGCGCATGGCGGCACGGCAGGCGCTGCGCGAGCGCAAGGCGGAAGAAGCGGCACAGGACTGGCTGCGCCAGTTGCGCGACCGCGCCTATGTCGAATACCGGACTGAAGAGAAGTAATGACCGCCACCATAGCGCGGGCGCATGCGCGCCGCCCGGTACTGGCGCTCACCAGCGGCGAGCCGGCCGGCATCGGTCCCGAAATTTCGCTCAAGGCGGCATGGGAGCTGCGCACCGAGTTCAATGCGGTACTGATCGGCGACGCCGCCTTTCTGGCGATGACCGCCGCCGACATCGACCCGGCCATCAATCTCGTCGCGCTATCGCTGCAAGCCTTGCGCAACAACGGCCTGCCGAATTTCCCGCCGGACCGGCTGATCGTCATCGATTGCCCGCTGGAAGCGCATGTGGCGCCGGGGCAGCTCAATCCGAAAAATGGCCGCGCGGTATTGCAGACGCTGGACATCGCGATCGAAGGCGTGCAACAGCGCTGGTTCGATGCGATCGTCACCGCGCCATTGCAAAAAAGCACCATCAATGACGCCGGCATAGCGTTTACCGGCCATACCGAATACCTGGCCGAAATGACGCACACGCCGCAGGTGGTGATGATGCTGGCCGGCGCCGATGCGCTTGCACCAGAACCGGCAACTGCGGGTGGCGCTGGCGACCACCCATCTGGCGCTGAAAGACGTGCCGGCCGCCATTACATTCGACAGCCTGAGCCGCACGCTGGAGATCCTGCACAGCGATCTGCAGCGCAAGTTCGGGCTGGCGCAACCGCATATCCTGGTGACCGGACTGAATCCGCATGCCGGCGAGAACGGCTACCTCGGACGCGAGGAAATCGACGTGATCACGCCGGTGATCCTGGCTGCGCAAGCCAGGGGCATGCAGGTCAGCGGCCCTTATCCGGCCGACACCCTGTTTCAGGGGAAATATCTGGTCAACGCCGACTGCGTGCTGGCGATGTACCACGATCAGGGCTTGCCGGTGCTCAAATTCGCCAGCTTCGGCCAGGGCGTCAACATCACGCTCGGCCTGCCGCTGATCCGCACCTCGGTCGATCACGGCACCGCGCTCGATCTGGCCGCCAAAGGCGTCGGCCATGCCGATTGCGGCAGCATGATCGCCGCGATGCAGGCCGCAGCCCGGATGGTGGCCTGTGCCGGCAAATCACCCTAATAACAAAAGATTGTTTTAATGAAACATATTCCCCGCAAGCGCTTCGGCCAGAACTTCCTGACCGACGAATCCGTGCTGTTCGACATCATCCGCGCCATCGACCCGCAGCCGGATCAGACCATGGTCGAGGTCGGACCCGGCCTGGGTGCGATGACGCGCCTGCTGCTGCAGTCGCTCAATCAGATGCACGTGGTTGAACTGGATCGCGATCTGGTCGCGCGTTTGCACAAGAGCTTTGATCCGGCCAAGCTGGTCGTGCATGCCGGCGATGCGCTGAAATTCGATTTTTCGGAGATCCCGGTCGGCGCCGGCCAGAAGCTGCGCATCGTCGGCAACCTGCCGTACAACATCTCCACTCCGCTGCTGTTTCATTTTGCGGAATTTGCGCAGCAAGTCGAAGATCAGCATTTCATGCTGCAAAAGGAAGTGGTCGAACGCATGGTCGCGCCGCCAGGCAGCAAGACCTACGGCCGGCTGTCGGTGATGCTGCAATGGCGTTACCACATGGAATTGCTGTTCATCGTGCCGCCGACCGCGTTCGAGCCGCCGCCGCGCGTCGAGTCCGCGATCGTGCGCATGATCCCGATCGCGCAGCCGCTGCCGTGCGATGCCGACAAGCTGGCTGCGGTGGTGCTGAAGGCGTTTTCCCAGCGCCGCAAGGTGATCCGCAACTGCCTGGCCGGCATGTTCACCGAAGCCGATCTGGTCGACGCCGGCGTCGACCCGCAAACCCGGCCCGAGACCGTGCCGCTGGAGCAGTACGTGGCGCTGGCCAATCGGCTGTAAGCGGCAAAGTGCGTGCTAACTAGTTAACGCGCACTGTCGCGCGATAGCGTCACAGCGTGACGGCGGCGCTTGCTTCCTTGCGCTCGATCAATTCAATCTTGTAGCCGTCCGGATCTTGCACGAAGGCGATCACGGTGCGGCCGCCCTTGACCGGGCCGGCTTCGCGGGTGACGTTGCCGCCGGCGGCCTTGACTGCGGCGCAGGCTTGTTGCGCGTCCTCGACCGCGATCGCGATATGGCCGTAGGCGGTCCCCATCTCGTACTTGTCCACCCCGTAGTTGTAGGTCAGTTCCAGTTCCGCATGCTCCGGATTGCTGCCGTAGCCGAGGAAGGCGAGCGTGTATTGGTATTCCGGGTTGTCGCTGGTGCGCAGCAGGTGCATGCCGAGTACCTTGGTATAGAAATCGATCGCGCGTTGCAGGTCGCCGACGCGGAGCATGGTGTGAAGTATGCGCATATGCTGTTTTTCTTTGGTTGGAAGGATTGATTACTTTAACCGAATCGGGCGCGATGACGTGATTCCGGCTATCTGATTTTCATTTTTAACGGGAGTATGCGTTGAAACCATGCCATTCGCGCATGGTTTCATTGGGCTGTTAAAAATACACCACCCGAGTATATTTTAAGCCTGCAATCGCCTTCAAGCCGCTTTTTTGACCGCCGCATAGCGTTCCAGCGTGCATTTCCTGGCCACATCATGCTGCACGATCGGGGCCGGATAGTTGTCACCCAGCGTGATGCCTGCCAGTTTCAGCTCCATCGGGCCCAGCAGCCACGGCGCGTGGATCTGCTGCTTGTTCAACTTGGCCAGTTGCGGCAGATAGCGGCGGATGAAGCTGCCTTCGGGGTCGAATTTTTCGGACTGGGTGACCGGATTGAAGATGCGGAAGTAGGGCTGGGCGTCGCAGCCGGTCGATGCCGCCCATTGCCAGCCGCCATTGTTGGCGGCCAGGTCGAAATCGTTCAGCTGTTGCGCGAAGTAGCGCTCGCCCCGGCGCCAGTCGATGCCGAGGTCCTTGATCAGGAAGCAGGCGCTCACCATGCGCAGCCGGTTGTGCATATAGCCGGTGCGGTTGAGCTGCGTCATCGCCGCATCCACCAGCGGGTAGCCGGTGCGACCAAGGCACCAGGCCTGAAAATCCTGTTGCGCCGCGTCGCCGGTTTCCCAGCGGATCGCGTCGTATTCGGGCTTGAATGCATGCTCCACCACGCGCGGATGGTGATGCAGGATCATGCAGTAGAAATCGCGCCAGATCAGTTCCGACAGCCAGCTCGCCGCGCCGGTGCCGCCGCCGTTGTCCGCATTGCTGCGGATCGCGTCCACCGCATGGCGCGCCAGCGTGCGGATCGAGACCGTGCCGAAGCGCAGATGGAGCGATAAATAGGACGGCCCCTTGACTGCAGGAAAGTCGCGCGTGCTGTGGTAGCGCGCCATGCGCGGCAGGAAATCCTGCAGCAGCTGTTGCCCGCCGGACATGCCGGTGCGCAGCTTCAACTCACTCAGATTGCTGGGCTCGAAGCCCATTTCGGCCAGCGACGGCAGCACGCAGGCCGCGACCGGCGCCAGATGCGCGCGGTAGGCATCGACCGGGTACGGCTTCAGGTAAAAGTCGTCGCTGCGCGCATGCAGCTTCTTGAGCCAGGCGTTCTTGTACGGCGTGAAGACCGAGAACGGCCGTTCGTTTTGCGTCAGCACTTCGTCCTTCTCGAAAATCACGTGATCCTTGAAGTGCAGCAATTGCCGGCCGTCCGCGTTCAGCGCAGCGGCGACTGCGGCATCGCGCGCGGCCGCCTGCGGCTCGAAATCATGATTGATGTACACCGCGTCGGCGCCGAGTTCGGCGGACAAGAGGGGGATCTCGGTCGCGGCCTCGGCGTGGCGCACGATCAGGCCGCCGCCCATCGCGCGCAACGCACAGTCGAGTTCGAGCAGGCTGGCATGGATGAATTCGAGCCGGCGGTCGGCTTTCAGGCCGGACTCCAGCAAAGGCTGCAGGATGGCCTGGTCGAAGATGAACACGCAGAATACGCGCCGGCTTTGTTTTAGCGCATGGTATAGCGCCGCATGGTCGAAATTGCGCAAATCGCGCCGGAACCAGACCAGCGCGGTGTCGAATATGAGCATGAGCGGGTCTCAAAAGCGTGTAAAAAGGCGAGTATGACAGCCTTCGGCGCGGCGTGTTGCCGGTCAAAACTGCTAAAATGTGGCTTATGACGACGTACAGTAAAACCAAGCAAGGTAATGCAAGCACCGCATGCCGCAAGCGGCCCCTGGAACTTGCCAGGCCGATTCCGATGTCCCTGAAGAGTGTTGCGCCATGACCCTGCCCGAGCTTAATTTAGCGAATCATTTCCTGATTGCAATGCCGTCCATGCTCGACCCGATCTTCGGCGGCGCAGTCATTTACGTTTGCGAACATAACGCCAGCGGCGCGCTGGGCGTGATCATCAACAAACCGACCGACATGTCGATGGACGACTTGTTCGAGCGCATCGAGCTTGAGCAGCATGTGCCGATGGCCGACAAGCCGGTGATGTTCGGCGGCCCGGTGCAGGAAGACCGCGGCTTCGTGCTGCATGCGCCGCTCGGCGAGTTTTCATCCACCATGACAGTGACCGAGGAGGTCGCGTTCACCACTTCGCGCGATGTGCTGGAGGCGATCGCTGCCGGCGAAGGGCCGCAGCGCTTTCTGGCCAGCGTCGGTTATTCCGGCTGGAGCGAGGGCCAGCTGGAGGAGGAAATCGGGCGCAACGGCTGGCTGACGGTCGCCGCCGATCCCGCGATCCTGTTCGATGTGCCGCTCGATGCGCGTTATGCGGCTGCCATCAAACTGCTCGGCATCGATCCGATGATGCTGACCTCCGAGGCCGGCCATGCATGACGGTGTCGCCTAGTGGAAACGGTGCTGGCCTTTGACTTCGGCCTGAAACGCATCGGCGTGGCGGTCGGCAATACCGTGATCCGCCAGGCGCAGCCGCTGACCACCATCGCGGCCGCCACCAATGACGCCAAATTCGCCGCCATACAGGCGCTGCTGTCGGAATGGCTGCCGGCCCGCTGCGTGGTCGGCCTGCCGCTGCACCCGGACGGCGCCGAGCACGAGATGACGCTGCGCTGCCGCCGTTTCGCGAACCAGTTGCACGGCCGTTTCGGGGTCGAGACGGTGCTGGTCGATGAACGTTATTCTTCCGCAGTGCTGGAAGCCAGGCGCGGCGAGGTGATCGATGACCGCGCCGCCGCAATCATTTTGCAACAATATTTCGATGACTATGTCCAATCCTGAGCTCAACGCGGAAGTCCTGTATCTGGCGCTTGCCGCACAAATGAAAACCGCCCTGGCCGGCATCGACCATGTCGCCATCGTCGGCATCCATTCCGGCGGCGCCTGGCTGGCGCAGCGCCTGGCCGACGAGCTGCAACTGACGCAGCGTCTCGGCTTCATCGACGTGTCGTTTTATCGCGACGATTTCTCCGAAAAAGGCCTGCACCCCGAGGTCAAGCCGACCCAGATCCCGTTCGAGGTCGATGGCGCCACCATCGTGCTGGTGGATGACGTGCTGTATACCGGACGCACCACGCGCGCCGCGATCAACGAATTGTTCGATTACGGCCGTCCGGCGAAAATCATGCTGGCAGCACTGGTCGATCGCGGCGGGCGCGAACTGCCGATCGCCGCCGATTTCGTCGCCGAAACAGTTTCTTTAAATAAAGACCAGTCGCTGGTCTTGCAGCGCGCAGACAGCGGCCAACTCACGCTTACTATCGACCATGCTTAATCCGCAACTCAATAAAAACGGCGAGCTGCAACATCTGCTCACCATCGAAGGCCTGCCGAAATCCATCGTCACGCATATCCTCGATACCGCCTCTTCGTTCGTCGGCGTGTCCGACCGCGAAGTCAAAAAAGTGCCGCTGATGCGCGGCAAGAGCGTGTTCAACCTGTTCTTCGAGAACTCGACGCGGACCCGCACCACGTTCGAGATCGCGGCCAAGCGGCTGTCGGCCGACGTGATCAACCTCAACATCTCGGCCTCCAGCGCCAGCAAGGGCGAATCGCTGCTCGACACCATCGACAATCTGTCGGCGATGCATGCCGACATGTTCGTGGTGCGCCATTCGCAATCCGGCGCGCCGCACCTGATCGCCAAGCACCTGAGCGAGACCGGCCAGAATCATGTGCGGGTGGTCAATGCCGGCGACGGCCGCCATGCGCATCCGACGCAGGGCCTGCTCGACATGTACACGATCCGCCATTACAAGAAGGATTTCAGCCAGCTCACGGTGGCGATCGTCGGCGACATCCTGCACAGCCGCGTCGCGCGCTCCGACATCCACGCGCTGACCACGCTGGGCGTGCCGGAAATCCGCGCGATCGCACCGCTGACCCTGCTGCCGGGCGGACTGGAGCAGATGGGCGTGCGCGTCTTCACCGACATCAACGAAGGCCTGAAAGGCGTCGACGTGATCATCATGCTGCGCCTGCAGAACGAGCGCATGAACGGCGCACTGCTGCCTTCCGCGCAAGAATATTTCAAGAGCTACGGCCTGACCCCGGAACGGCTGGCGCTGGCCAAGCCGGATGCGATCGTGATGCACCCGGGCCCGATGAACCGCGGGGTCGAGATCGACTCGGCCGTCGCCGACGGCAGCCAGGCAGTGATCCTGCCGCAGGTGACCTTCGGCATCGCGGTGCGGATGGCGGTGATGGGGATTCTGGCCGGAAATTGATTCCACGCGGCCAGCCACGCAGGATATTGTCTTTAATCCCTTCTCCCTGGCAGGGGGAAGGCGCGAGCAAGGTAAATAAACGAATTGAAACTTCACATCAAGAACGGCCATCTGATCATGCGGCGCAATGGCATGCGACGCGCAGAAATACTTGTATATTGCTGCAGGCAATATTCGTCGCATTATGGATGCAGGGCAAGCACGCAGCCGTTTTTTTGCCGAATTAGACCTTCGATAGCTGGCAGGGGGAAGGCGCGAGTAAGGAAAATGAAAAAATGAAACTTCACATCAAGAACGGCCATCTGATCGATCCGGCCAATGGCATCGACGCGCAAAAAGACCTCTATATTGCTGCCGGCAAGATCGTTGCGATTATGGATGCAGGGCAAGCGCCGGCCGACTTTACGCCGAACCAGACCATCGATGCGGCCGGCCTGATCGTCGCGCCCGGCCTGGTCGACCTGAGTGCGCGCCTGCGCGAGCCCGGCTATGAATACAAGGCCACGCTCGAATCCGAGTTGCAGGCGGCAATGCAGGGCGGCGTCACCAGCCTGGTGTGCCCGCCGGATACCGATCCGGTGCTGGATGAGCCGGGTCTGGTCGAAATGCTGAAACATCGCGCCAAAACACTGAATCAGGCCAACGTCTATCCGCTGGGAGCATTGACCGTCGGCCTGAAAGGGCAGGCGCTGACCGAAATGGCGGAGCTGACCGAGTCCGGTTGTGTCGGTTTTTCCCAGGCCGAGGCGCCGATTCTGGACACCAACGTGTTGCTGCGTGCGCTGCAATACGCGAAGACCTTCGGCTACAGCGTCTGGCTGCGGCCGCAGGATGCGCATGTCGGCGTCGGTGGCAACGCGCATAGCGGCGCGCTTGCTTCGCGCCTCGGTTTGTCCGGCATTCCGGTGATTGCCGAAACCATCGCGCTGCATACCATTTTCGAACTGGTGCGGGTCACCGGTGCGCGGGTGCATCTGTGCCGCATTTCGTCGGCCGCCGGGCTGGACCTGATCCGCGCCGCCAAGAAAGAGGGCCTGCCGATCAGCTGCGACGTCGGTGCGCATCACATCCACATGACCGAGATGGACATCGGTTTTTACGATTCGAATGCCCGTGTGGCGCCGCCGTTCCGCGCCCAGCGCGACCGCGACGCAATCCGTCAGGGCTTGCTGGACGGCACCATCGATGCGATTTGCTCCGACCACACGCCGGTCGATAATGACGAGAAGCTGCTGCCTTTCGGCGAAGCGACCCCGGGCGCGACCGGCCTCGAACTGTTGCTGTCGCTGGCCTTGAAATGGGCCGAAGAGTGCGTGGCACCGACCGACCGGCCGCTTGCCAGGGCGCTGGCCAAGATCACCGCCGATGCCGCCAAGATCGTCGGTCTGCCCTGCGGCCAGCTGGCCGTCGGCAGCGTCGCCGACCTGTGCCTGTTCGACCCGGCCGTGCGCTGGACGGTCCAGGCGCAAGCGCTGGCCAGCCAGGGCAAGCACACCCCGTTCCTCGGTTACGAGATGAGCGGACAGGTCCAGGCCACCATCGTCGCCGGCCATGTCGCCTACCTGCGTTCCGGTTTTGATGCTTAATGGGGAGTATCAATGAAAACACCATTGTTGCCGCACGTATTCATTGGGCCTTTAAATATACAGCCATGAGTATATTTTTCGCGGCAGGGCGGCCCGATAGATGATTGCATATCATTATTTGCGGGTATCGATCCACCTGATCGCCGGTTTGTGGACCTGTGCGGTGGTCTTCCCGCTGACCGATGCCCAAGGGCGGGAGCGCCGCATCAAGCGCTGGTCGGGCCAGTTGCTGTCGATTTGCGGCGTGCAACTCGACGTCAGGCATGCGGCCGAGGCGCAACAGGCTCCGCGCGCGCTGATCGTCGCCAACCATGTTTCCTGGCTCGATATCTTCGTGATCAATGCGCATCATCCGTGCCGTTTCGTCGCCAAATCGGACATCCGCGACTGGCCGCTGATCGGCTGGCTGAGCCACCAGGCCGGCACCGTGTTCCTGGCGCGCGGCAACCGGCGCGAGGTCAGGCGAATTTACGAAGGCCTGGTCAGCAGCATCCATGCCGGCCACCGCGTCGCCTTCTTTCCGGAAGGCACCACCGCCGCCCAGGGCAGCCTGCAGCCGTTTCATGCCAACCTGTTCGAAGCGGCGATTGAAGCCGAAGTGCCGATCCAGCCCTTTGCGTTGCGCTATGTCGATACCAATGGCGAGCCTCATCCGGCAGTCGAATTCATCGGCGACATGAGCTTTGCGCAAAGCATCGCCGCGATCCTGAAAACGCGGCAGATCAGGGCTGAACTGGTGCGCCTGCCGGTGATCGAAACGGCCGGCGCGCACCGGCGCGACTTGGCGCAAGCAACGCGCACATCGGTGGCGCAGGCGCTCGGACACCCGGAGTCGTAGAAGTGCTGTTGTTCTGCATCAGCCAGGTTTTTGATACTGCGGGCAACTGACCTGGATCACGCTGCGATCCTCCAGGCACACCGCGGTCAGCTTGCCGCCCCAGACGCAGCCGGTATCGAGCGCGATCAGATCCGGCCGCAGCACCAGGCCCAGCGTCGACCAGTGGCCCACCACCATGGTCACGTCGGCGGTCTTGCGGCCCGGCACGTCAAACCACGGCAGCATGCCGGGCAGCGCGTTGTCGGCCCCTTCCTTGCTGGCGAAGTCCAGCGTGCCGTCGGCGGTGCAAAAGCGGATCCGGGTCAGCACATTGACGATGCAGCGCAGGCGCTCGGCGCCGCTCAGCGCATCATCCCACTCTGGCCGGCGCATTGCCGTACATCTCGCGCAGGAAATCGACCCAGTCCGGCCCGCGCAGCACGGTTTCGACTTCATTTGCCAATGCCAGCGTCTGTTCCGCGCTCCATTGCGGCACCACGCCCGCATGCACCAGCAGGTGATTACCGGTGCGGATGGCCAGCGGCTGGCGGCGCAGCCAGTCCAGCAAGTCGGTGCGATCCGGCGCCTGCAGGATGTCGTCCAGCGTATCGGAACGATGCGCCTTCCTGATGCCTTGCGATACCGCCAGCAGATGCAGGTCGTGATTGCCCAGTACCGTATTCGCGGTATTGCCCAGACCCCTTACATATCTTAGAGTGGCGAGCGATTTTGGCCCGCGATTGACCAGGTCACCGGCAAACAGGATGGTCGGCCGGCTTGATGCTGCATGGATACGTTCCACCAGTTCCAGCACATTGTGATGACAGCCCTGGGAATCTCCGATTACATAAGTGGTCATAAGGCAT
>CAWIOX010000012.1:0-25153 GCA_963837775.1 uncultured beta proteobacterium
GTTGGAAGTTGGACGCATGCATTAATAGTAATGCAGCAATGCCAAATTTGAACCGCTGTATGTTTATTCATTTTCAGCGGCGGCTGGCCGGCCGCCTGCTTGTAGGGGAATCCTTACAAGTTTCTTACAGTGTTCCACTACAGCAGGGTTGCGTGAACGGCGATAGCCGCACCTGCATAATTTCCCCATACTTGCGTTCTTAATATTATTTCGTCCGGCATGCCGCTGCGTGCCGCAGGCGTTATTTTTTTGCTTCTTAAAGGAGAATGATTTGTTATCCATCATTGAACAACTGTCAGCCGTCAGCAAATCCAACTGCCAGGCCCGCCTTACCATGTTTGCCGCGTTGAACCAGACTGCCTTTGAAAGTGCGTCGCAACTGCTTGAATTGAATTTCGGCGTGCTGAAAGCGTCGCTGGCAGAATCCGCAGCGCTCAACCAGCAACTTTTCTCCGCCAAAGATGCGCAGGAATTCTTGAATCTGACGGCAACCCATGCCCAGCCTGAGGGGGAGAAAATGCTTTCCTACGGACATCGGGTAGCAGCTATCTTTTCCGCCACGCAAGCCGAGTTCGGCAAAGCAATTCAGGCCACCAGCACCGAGACCCGGCACAACGTGATGGCACTCGTCGACGAAGTTCTCAATAAGGCGCCGGCGGGTTCCGAGCCGGCTGTGTCGCTGGTGAAGTCCGCGATCGGCAACGCCACTGCAGGCATGGAGTTATTGAACAAGGGAACGCAGCAAGCGTTTGGCGTGGTCAATGGCGCCGCGGCAAAGCCGGTGTCGAAGGCGGCGTAGGCAACCGAGGATTGCTGCCAGGCTGGCTTGGGTTTGCCGCAGCCGGACGATGCAGGATGATGGCAGGTACGCGTGGCGCACCTGTCATTTTTCATTTTCAGCGGTTGCCGCTATCCGATGGCGCCAGGCGGATCATCCGACCGGCCCCCAGGATTTATTGCTGAATTGCACGGATGGTTGCCGCGCGTTTTTCCAGCGCCCTGGCCGTCTTTTCCCTCCCGGTCTTCCGGTAGAGGTCGGCCATGTTCTCAAGGTTCGAGGCGACGTCGGGATGGTCCGGGGCAAGGGCCTTCTCCCTGATTGCCAGCGAACGCTTGTAGAGCGGTTCAGCCTGCGCATACCGGTTTTGGATGTGGTAGAGCAGCGCGAGATTGTTCAGCGTCGTGGCGACATCGGGATGATCGGGGCCGAGTGCATTCTCCAGGATTGCCAGCGAGCGTCGGTAGAGCGGCTCGGCCAGCCTGTAACGGCCTTGGATGCGGTACAGCTCCGCAAAGTTATTCAGGCTCGTGGCGACATCGGGATGATCCGGACCGAGGGCGTTTTTCCTGATCAGCAGTGAGCGCTTGTAGAGTTGTTCGGCCTGCGCGTAATGGCCCTGCGCGTGGTACAGCACGGCGAGATTGTTCAAGTTCGTGGCGACATCGGAATGCTCCGGACCGAGGATGCTTTCCATGATTGCCAGCGAGCGCTTGTAGAGCGGCTCGGCCTGCGCGTAATTGCCTTGGTTGCGGTACAGCTCAGCGAGGTTGTTCAGGCTGGTGGCCACATTGAGATGGTCGGGGCCCACTTCCTGCACCGCAACATTGAGCGCAATTTTCGCCACCACAATGGCGTGGTCATAACGCCCTTGCTGATAGAGTGACACGATCTCGCTGTTCAGGGTATCCCATTCAACCTCTTGCGCATCGGACCGCGCACTCATGCCTAGCCCGAATACAAACGCCAGGGATACCATCATGAGCTTTTTCATATGAGCCCTCCACCTCTTTATCGACGTGACTTCATATCCATACCAGGAATGGATGTGAGAAAAAACAATGGCTTTAGTTGAAAACTAGCCTGTTTTTTTCCTTGCGTATTGACGTTGGCTCAATATCGGTTTGAAAAACGCGGGTTAATTGAGGTTGGCAATGCGCTGCCGTCGATAAAAAACGCTTGCCGTCACATCTGCATCAAGAGCCGGGATCCATCATCCGGGCGTAGATTGCATTGTCGGCTTGGTAACATCCGCAGGACGCGGCTTCCAGAGCGCGGCGGTCGAGAATCGTGATGTCTCCGCGGCTATAGCTGATCAGTTTGCGATTTTGCAGCGAAGTGGCGGCCTTGGTGACGCCGACGCGCCGCACCCCCAGCAGGTAGGCCAGGAATTCGTGCGTGACATGAAACTGGTCCGAGTGCGCCCGGTCCTGCGTCATCAAGAGCCAACGGGCGAGACGCGCCTCTACCATATGGAAATGGGTGCAGGCCGCCGTCTGCGCGAGTTGGCCCATCATCACATAGAGGTAGCGCTTCAACAGCTGTTGCAGCGGCAGACTCAGTTCAAGTTCGCGGTGAAACAGCGCCGTGTCCATGCGTAGTGCCGGGCCTTTGCCCTGCACCAGGGCATGCAGCGGCGAAACATCCACCCCGAGTATGAGCGGGATCCCGAGCATGCCTTCGTCGCCGACCAAGCCCACTTCCAGGCTGGCGCAGCCATCGATTGGCCTGGTCAGTGAAATGAAACTTCCCGTGGGAAAGTAAACATGGCGAATGCGCTCGCCCGGATCGGCCAGCACCTCGGCAAACGCCAGTTCGACCGTCTCGCAGCCAGCCAGAAAACGCTGATGGTCTTTGCGGGGCAAGGCCGCCAGCAGTCGATTGGCAGTAGGGGCAGGCTTGATGGGCGGCACGTGGTCTCTCCTGGTATTGGGGAAGCCGGTAAGCGCCGCACGGAGATGTGGCGATGCAATCCCGATGTGGGATGTGCACCAGAGGCGAACGGCTTTCCCACGATGGACCCTTTGCAGGCTAGAGTGAAACCTGCCGATTGTCTGTGCGTTAGCACACCGAGTGCGCGGGCCGGGCGGTGAATTGCTTGATCTTGAAAAACGCCAATAAATTCATGGGCTTGGCGCAGCCAACAAGCGGGCAACTGCCTTTTCAGGATGATGGAACGATTGCGTCCGGCAGCAGGCGATCGGATTCCTTCCTGACCACGGCGTAGCACTCGCAAGCCCGCGCCTCCAGGCCCGCCCGGTCGAGCACGGTGATGTGGCCGCGGCGGTACTCGATCAAGCCGGCCCGGTGCAATTTTCCGGCAGCCTCGGTGACGCCTTCGCGGCGCACCCCGAGCATGTTGGCGATCAGCTCCTGTGTCATGGCCAGTTCGTTCGAAGGCAGGCGGTCCAGGCTGAGCAGCAGCCAGCGACACAGTTGCTGGTCCACCGTATGATGCCGATTGCACGCCGCCGTCTGCCCCATTTGCGTCAGCAGCGACTGCGTGTAATGCAGCAACAGGTGGTTGAAAGCGCCGCTGCGCCGTCCGCCGAAGCGATTGAATTGGCTCTTGAGAACCGGCCTGCGGAGCCGGTAAGCATGGCCGGCGCTTTGCACGACGGCGCGGTTGGTCGTGGTTTCGCCGCCCATGAACAGGGAGACGCCGACAATTCCCTCGTTGCCGATCACGGCGATTTCGGCCGATGCGCCATCCTCCATGACATACAACAGGGACACGATGCAGGTGATGGGGAAATAGACGTGACGCATCCGGGCGCCGGACTCATGCAGCACGTGACCGAGCGGCATCGAAACCAGTTCCAGGTGCGGGAACAGGCGTGCAAATTCTTCCGCCGGCAGGGCGGCAAGCAGGTGATTCTGGCGGGGATCGTGAGGATCTGGCATGCGCAATCTTTCATGCATCAGCCGCGATTGAACAATATCGTCGATGCAACTGAGTGGAATGGCCGTTGCAAGCCGTCATAAGCCGTGCAGGCCATCGAATTTCATAATGTACGATAGCGTACAGACGCAACAATGAATCCAGCGCAAACCGCATCGATTTAAAACAGAAAATGAGGATCGGCCAGACACGCTGCGCAAGCAACGGCCGGCTGCGCGTTCGCTGCGAGCCATGGCTTAACGCAGGAGCGTCCGCCTTCGGCACTGCCGGTCTTCAGTAGTGGAACGTGTGTACTGTGGCGATAAGTGGGCTGCCGCACGGAACGCCGAACGCATTGCCAGTATCTTGACGTCATTCGCTGCAACCATTCAATGGGCGAATTTTGCGAGTCCGGCAGTATTTCCATCTAGGCAGATACCTTGACGATCAATCCGGATCGGTTTGCCAGCCTGTCACTGAAAACCAGGCTGCCAGGCTGCGTCATTGAGCGGCAGACACTTTGGCGGCGGCAATCGCACAGGAATTTATTGCTTTGTAGTATTTGCTCAAAAACTGGCTATCATGGCCTTTGTGGATGGACGCTATACCGGTCCCACATAGCGTATGTCGTGGATGTCAGAAAAGTTAATGCTGCGGAACATGATAGAGGACAGCAATGAGCAAAAATGACGGTGACGGCGCTTCTGATGCCGGTGCCCCAGGTCTGCCGGGCGTGTCACATCAGCACCTGGACGGCGCGCCAGATAACGTCGGAGCAGACATCGCACACAGGGAAAACACCGTCATTGCCGCTGTGGCGGCCGTTCTGCGCCGCGAGAAAATAGCCGCTGCGCGCGAAGACGCCGCCGGCCTGCGCGAAGCGGGCATTGCTGCGCGTGAGCAGGAACTGCGCGCGGCACAAGCCATACTGGCAACGTCCGACGATCACATGCTGATGCTGCGGCAGGCCAATGCCCATCTGGTCATCGCTACCGTGAATGCACACAAACTGGCCGAACAGGTCAAAACGGCGACAGTCCAGCTGGATCATCTGGCCTACCACGATGCACTCACCGATTTGCCTAACCGGGTGCTGCTGCAAGACCGGCTTGGCCAGGCAATCGAGCTGGCCCGTCGACAAGGCCGGCAACTGGCGGTGATGTATATCGACCTGGATCGATTCAAGCACATCAACGACTCCCTGGGGCATGCGATTGGCGACCAACTGCTGCAGTCGGTCGCGCATTGCCTGGTGGCTTGCGTGCGCCACTCGGATACCGTCAGTCGCCAGGGCGGCGATGAATTCGTGCTGCTGCTGGCCTCGATTGAGCACGCCGAAGACGCGGCAATCTTTGCGCAAAAGATGCTTGCAGCGCTCGCGCAGCCTCATCGCATCGACTGCCACAATCTCCATATCAGCGTGAGCATTGGCATCAGCATCTACCCTGACGATGGCCAGGATGCGGAAGCCCTGCTCAAGAGTGCGGATACTGCGATGTATTTTGCCAAGGAGAACGGACGCAACAATTACAAATTTTTCGAGCAGGACATGAACGTCAGGGCGGTGCGGCGGCAATCGATCGAAGCCAGCCTGCGCGGTGCACTGGCGCAGCAGGAATTTGTGCTGCACTACCAGCCGAAAATACATCTGCGCAGCGGCGCGATGGTCGGCGTCGAGGCGCTCATCCGCTGGCAGCATCCGGAACGCGGGCTGTTGCCGCCGGCGCAGTTCGTGCCGATCGCCGAAGATAGCGGCCTGATCCTGCCGATCGGCCGCTGGGTGCTGCGTGAAGCCTGCCGTCAGGCCCAAGCTTGGCGCCAAGCCGGCCTGCCGCCGCTGACCATCGCAGTCAACACTTCCGCGCTTGAGTTCCGGGCCAAGGATTTTCTCGAAAATCTGCGCGCGACGCTGAAGGATACCGGCCTGGAGCCGCACTTTCTGGAGCTCGAATTGACCGAAAGCATCCTGATGCAGGACGCCGAGGCGACCAATGCGGTGCTGCATGCGCTGGCAGGCATGGGGGTGCAGCTTGCCATCGATGACTTCGGCACCGGCTATTCCAGCCTGAGTTATCTGCGGCGGTTTCCGATCGACACCCTGAAGATCGACCAGTCGTTCGTCAAACAGATCACCAGCAATCCGGATGACGCCACCATCGTCAGCGCCGTGATCAGCATGGGCAAAAGCCTCCAGAAGCGCGTGATTGCGGAGGGCGTGGAAACCCCGGAGCAGCATGCATTTCTGCTGGCCCGGCATTGCGACGAGGGCCAGGGCAACTATTTCGGCCGTCCGATGGCGGCAGAGGCGCTGGCGACCTTGCTGCGCAGTGGCGCATCATTCGGCCTGGCCGATGCATGATCCGCGCATTTTTAATCCCGGGCGGATTGTGCGATTAGGGAAATATCGGGAGTATCACTAAAAATCCCCAGTCTGCCGCACGGTTTCATTGGCATTTTAAAAATACACGGTGGAGTATATTTTCATCGCCAAAACATGTCCGGAGACGGCGGGGAGGCGGCGCCAGCAAGAAATCGCCTGCCTTGGGCGCTGGAGGCGGCACCTATTCCAGCAGGAAATTCTTCTGCGGCGCCGCCAGCAGGCCGGGGTCGCCTGCGGTTTCATCCTTGAGCTCGACGCCGGACAGTTGCCGCCGGTGCGCCTCCGACAGCAGGTAGTGCAGCTTGTAGGCGGCGTCTTCATAGCGCAGCCCGGCCGGGCGCACGTTGGAGATGCAGTTGCGGCTGGCGTCGGTCAGCCCGACCTGCGGCATCCAGGTCAGGTACAGGCCCATGCTGTCGGGCGAGCTCAGTCCCGGCCGTTCGCCGATCAGCACCACCACCGCCTTCGCGCCCAGCAGTGCGGCCACTTCGTCGCCGACCGCGACCCGCCCCTGCTCGACGATGGTGAGTCGGCGCGATAGCCCAGTTTTCGGCCGCGATGCGGCGCTGCAGGAGCGCCAGGAAGGGCGCGGCGTTCTGCTCGATCGCCAGTGCCGACAGGCCGTCGACCACCACGAACGCGAGGTCGTAGCGGCGCGCCGGCTGCGGATTTTCCCGGGTTTCGAGTGCTTCCAGTGTCTGCCGGGATGCGGCGTCGAGCCGGCGCCCCAGGTCGGGGCGCTGCAGGTAGATGTTGCGGTCGGCGGCGGCGCTGTGCAGTGTCAGCACTTCATGTCCGGTCAGTTCTGCGCATAGCGCGGGCACGTCCAGCGCCAGGTGCACCGCGTCGCGCGCCTTCGCATGCGCCAGCTGGAATGCCAGTTGCGGATCGGTCGGCAGGCTCACGCCGGCCCGCCCGAGCGCGATGCGGGCATCGGTGAACTGGCGCAGCGCTTGCCACGGATTGGCGATGACTGGTGCTCCCCTCGCCCGCTGGCGGGAGAGGGGCGGGGGGGTGAGGGAGGTCGTTTGGCGGCATGGTGTGTGATTTTTTAGGTTGTAAGTGCATTTTCAGGCCCAATCAAACGCCCTCATCCCCAGCCCTTCTCCCGCTCGCGGGAGAAGGGGGCAAGCGCAGCAGCGCGTTTTGAAACGACGGCGGCAGCGACGGATGGAGCCGGAACTGCGGGTCGCTGCTGAAGATCTGCATCTTTTGCAGCCAGGCTTCGAATTCCGGCGCGGGCCGCAGTCCCAGCACGCGGCGCGCATACAGCGCATCGTGGAACGAGGTGGTCTGGTAATTGAGCATGATGTCGTCCGAACCGGGTATCCCCATCACGAAGCTGCAGCCGGCCACGCCGAGCAGCGTCAGCAGCACGTCCATGTCGTTCTGGTCGGCCTCCGCATGGTTGGTGTAGCAGACGTCGCAGCCCATCGGCAGCCCGAGCAGCTTGGCGCAGAAATGGTCTTCCAGCCCGGCGCGGATGATCTGCTTGCCGTCGAACAGGTATTCGGGGCCGATGAAGCCGACCACGGTATTGACCAGCAGCGGCTTGAAACGGCGCGCGACCGCATACGCGCGCGCTTCGCAGGTCTGCTGGTCGAGCCCGTGGTGCGCATTGGCCGACAGCGCGCTGCCCTGGCCGGTTTCGAAATACATCACGTTGTCGCCGACCGTGCCGCGTTTTAGCGACAGCGCGGCGCTGCGCGCTTCGCCCAGCAAATCGAGGCTGACGCCGAAGCTGCGGTTGGTCGCTTCGGTGCCGCCGACCGACTGGAACACCAGATCGACCGGCGCGCCGCGGTTGATCGCTTCGATCGTGTTGGTGACGTGGGTCAGCACGCAGGACTGGGTCGGGATCTGGTACTGGTCGATGATGTCGGCCATCATCGTGACCAGCTTGATGACTTGCGGCACGTTGTCGGTGGCCGGATTGATGCCGAACACCGCATCGCCGCTGCCGTACAGCAAGCCGTCGAGCAGGCTGGCGGCGATGCCGCTGGTGTCGTCGGTCGGGTGGTTCGGCTGCAGCCGGGTCGACATCCGGCCCGGCAGCCCGATGGTGTCGCGGAAGGCGGTCACCACGCGGCACTTCTGCGCGACCAGGATCAGGTCCTGGTTGCGCATGATCTTGGACACGGCGGCCGCCATTTCCGGCGTGATGCCGGGCGCCAGCGCGGCCAGCGCGGCGCTGTCGACCTCGTCGCCCAGCAGCCAGTTGCGGAAGTCGCCGACCGTCAGGTGGCGCACCGGCGCAAACGCGGCGGCATCGTGGCTGTCGATGATCAGGCGCGTGATTTCGTCGTCTTCGTAAGGAATCAGCGCTTCATTGAGGAAGGTGGCCAGCGGCAATTCGGCCAGCGCCATCTGCGCCACGACCCGTTCTTCTGCGCTGTGGGCGGCGACGCCGGCCAGCATGTCGCCCGAGCGCAACGGCGTGGCCTTGGCCATCAGGTCCTTCAGGTCGCGAAAGCCGTAAGTCTTGCTGCCGACGGTGTGGCTGTACTGATGTGTATGCACGGTACTTGTATTTGTCATCATGATGAAATTCCTTGGGGCCGCAGCGCAGCGCCGCAGCCGCGGCGCTGCGTCAACTTGTCAGGCGGTCAGCAGCGGTTCCGACTTGCCGTACTTGATGCTGGTTTCCGCCGGCAGCCAGTTGCCGGTCGCTTCCTGCCGGCCCTGCAGCAGGAAGCGCGGCTGCGCGGCCTGCAACTTCTCGGCAGCCAGTTTCGACAGCTCGCCGATCTTGCCTTTTTTCATGCGGTTGACGATCAGGCCCAGCCGGGTGTCCGGGAAGTCGCGCAACATATCGTAATCACCGTCGCTGTCGCCGGCAACGAAAATCGGGCCGTAGCCTTTTTTGCCGGACAGTTCGCGTTTGATCACTTCCGTCTTGCCCGGCCCCCAGTTCAGCGGCCAGCCTTTCAGATAGGCGTTCTTGTAGAGCTCGCCGTCGCGCTCCAGGCGCAGCCCCAGCACATTTTGCGCCGGCACGTTGTAGCCGTATTTCGGCAGCCCGGCGAACACCGCGACCACGTCTTCCAGCGAGGCGGTGCTGACATAGACATCGATGCCGTGCGCGCGCAACGCATCCATCAGGCCGCCGATTTCGCTGCACAAGCGGATGCCGTGAAAATGCGTGACGCTGACCACGCCGGCCTTGCCGGCTTGCGCCGCGGGGCTGGTGTATCTGGTCTTGCTCAGTGCCGCGCCCAGCGCCGCATCGTTCGACGCTTCGGCCAGCGCCTTCACTTCGGCCACGCTCATGTTGGCGAAGAAATAGATCGCCCACGGATAGCCGACATGGACGCCATGCGTGTCGTTGACCGCTTCATACAGGTAATACAGCTTGGCGCGGAAATCCAGGAACTGGCCGGTGGCGCTGACTTCTTCCAGCGTCTTGCCGCCCGCGAAGCCCTTGAAATTGGCGTGCAGGAAAGCGTAGTCGGCGTCCAGATCGGCGCAGATCGACTCCAGGTCAACGACCGCGCCGGCCGCGTTCTTGAAGTCGGCGGTGAACGGCCCGGGCGGGACGTTCTGGCGGATGATCGCGCTGAACTCGGCCGGGCTCAGCTTGAATGACAGCGTGTTGATCTGATGCATCAGCAGCGCTTCTTCGCAGTCGTTCATGATGCTGGTGTTGTCCCAGTCGAATACCGCATACGGGCGATGGCTGGCTTTATAGCCGGGCGCAGTGTTGCCGTGGCTGGCGATCAGGTCCGCGATCAGTTGCCGGTTGCGCGGCGACCATTTGGCGCGCTCCAGAACAACGCCAGCAGTCCTTCGCCGCGGCCGCATTGCCGACCGCGGGCACGCTCGCCAATGCGGCGCCGGCTGCGCTGGCCAGCAAGCCGCCCAAAAAGCGCCTGCGTTGAACTGTCTGTGTGATTTTTTTCATTTTGCTTATTCTTGAAAAGTGGGGCGGCTGAGCCGGGATGCACGCCGGCTCAGCGGGGCAATGTCGGATCAGCTTCCGGCGCGTTGCGCTGCGGCAAAGACCGCATTGTCGCGATGGTGGCCGGTCAGCCTGAAATAACCGTAACCGAGCGCCAGGAAGGCCACGAAGATGCCGAAAATCAAGGGGTTGTAATAAATCATCGTGGCCATGCAGACGCCGGCGCCGAGCAGCGCGAAGGCCGGGAACAGCGGGTAGAACGGCGCCCGGAACGGGCGCACCATGTGCGGCTCCTTGCGGCGCAGCTGGAACAGGCTCAGCATGCTGATGATGTACATCAGGATCGCGCCGAACACCGACATGGTGACGATATTCGCGGTCAGGGTCTGGCCGCCGATCTTGATCAGCTCATCGCTGTAGATGGCGGCGATGCCGATCGCGCCGCCGGCCAGGATCGCGCGGTGCGGGGTCTTGAAGCGCGGATGCACCTTGGCGAAATACGAGGGCAGGTAGGCTTCCCGCGACAGCGCGAAAATCTGGCGCGAATAACCGAGGATGATGCCGTGGAACGACGCGATCAGGCCGAACAGGCCGAGCCAGACCAGCATGTGCAGCCAGCCGCTGTGTTCGCCGACGATCAGTTTCATCGCTTGCGGCAACGGGTCGTTGATGTTGGCCAGCTTGGTCCAGTCACCGGCGCCGCCGGCAAACACCATCACGCCGATCGCCAGCACCACCAGCGTCAGGATGCCGGTGATGTAGGCGATCGGGATCGAGCGTTTCGGGTCCTTGGCTTCTTCGGCCGCCATCGCGACGCCTTCGATTGCGAGGAAGAACCAGATCGCAAACGGAATCGCCGCAAACATGCCGGGAATCGATGCCAGGCTGAAACTGTCCTGGCCCGACCAGCCGCCCTTGGTGAAATTGGCCATCGAGAAGCCGGGCGACACCACGCCCATGAACACCAGCAGCTCGAAAATCGCGAACAGCGTCACCACCAGCTCGAACGTGGCGGCAATCTGCACCCCGACGATATTCAGCGTCATGAACACGATATACGCGCCCAGTGCGGCCGTTTTCGGGTCGAGCGACGGGAATTGCACGTTCAGGTAGGCGCCGATCGCCAGTGCGATGGCGGGCGGCGCGAACACGAATTCAATCAGCGTCGCGGCGCCGGCCAGATAGCCGCCGGTCTCGCCGAAAGCGCGCTTGCTGTACGCGAACGGCCCGCCGGCATGCGGAATCGAGGTGGTCAGCTCGGTGAAGCTGAAGATGAAGGTCGCATACATCGCGGCAATGAACAGCGAGGTGATGGTGAAGCCGAGCGTGCCGGCCGAAGCCCAGCCGTAGCTCCAGCCGAAGTATTCGCCGGAAATAACCAGCCCGACCGCAATCCCCCATAGCTGCAGGGTACTGAGTACCGGCTTGAGCACGTGCCCGCCGTGCGAATGTGTAGTTGGGTTCATCTCTAATCTCCTATCCTGTCTGGTCTCTGGTGCCTGTAGTAGTTTTTAAATCAGCCCGTATGCGCGGCCAATCGGCGGACATGGCAATTGTCCTGGATTGACTATAACCATCCAGGTTTTTTGGCGTTATCGGATTTTGGCAAAGTTTTGAAATGCGTATTTTGGCTTGCTTCGGATGCGGGGATGGCCGGGCGGAGGCGCTCTGATGCGCTTGGGCAATTGAGCTGTGTTATCCGGCCCTGATGCGGGCTGCCGTTTTGAGGGGAGGGCTGTCACGCGCAGCCGGCGTACTGCCTGCAGTCGTTGCGAACGCTGCGCCACCACTCCAGCATCTGTTCGAAGCTGCCGCCAAAGCTGCGTTCGAGAAGCTCTTCCGCCACCATCGAGCAGTCGGCGGCGGTGTCGGAATCCAGGAAGGTGCTCGATGCCAGTTGGTCGCATTCGAGATAGGCCGCCTTCAGTTCTGCCTGCGACAGTGCCTTTAAATGGGAACGGTCGGGCGGTTGCGCATTGGCGGTAAGTGCCGCGAGAGTCAGGCACATCAACGATGCTTTCAGCGTAAAGCGCATGGTCGGGTTCTCCTCAGTGCCTTTTCAAAAACTGTCGTGAAGATAAAAAGTACACGGCTTAACGGCGTGCTGATTTGTTCGCCATCAATCAACCCGTCGGTGCTTGCTCTGTCGTCGCGCAATTCGCTGCCAAAGCACCTGGAAATGCCTGTCACTTTGACGAATGATGGGGGGTATAGGCAAAAACATATCATTAGCCGCACGATTTCATTGGCCTTTTAAATATACAGCGGGCTGTATATTCTCATGTGAAAACGCCTGCCGGAATCGGCTTGCGGCTCTTGTTCGAGTCCGCGATGTTTGGATGCAGGCTTGAAACATGACTTCCGGTGTTGGCGAACTGCTACAATTTCGCCCTTTCGCCGCACGGCGGCGTATCAATGGAAGAAAAAACCTCATGGGCCAACACAATCACAGCGTGAAGCGGGCCGGCTTCACTTCCGGCTTCGGCGTGCTGGCCGCCACCCTCGGTTCGGCGGTCGGCCTGGGCAATATCTGGAAATTCCCCTATTTGACCGGCGCCAACGGCGGTGCCGGCTTTTTGCTGGTGTACTTGCTGGCGACGCTGCTGGTCGGCTTGCCGGTGATGATTGCCGAGATCACGCTCGGGCGTCAGGCCAAGGCCAATCCCGTTAGCGCACTGCAGGCGCTGGCGCCGAAGGGGCAGCCGTGGTGGCTGATCGGTGCGGCCGGCATGCTGGCCGCGTTCCTGATCCTGTCTTTCTACTCGGAAGTGGTGGCCTGGGTCTTCGCCTATGTGGTCAAGGCGATCGGCGGCTCGATCCTCAGCAGCGACCGGCATGTCACCGAGGCGGCGTTCGGCGCGCTGATCAGCGATCCGCTGCAGTCGCTGCTGTGGCAGTGGGGCGTGCTGGCCTTCATCGGCGGCATCCTGCTGCTGGGCGTGACCAAGGGCATCGAGGCGCTGACCAAGAAGCTGATGCCGCTGCTGTTCCTGCTGCTGTTGCTGCTGTGCGTAGTCAGCCTGACGCTGGACAAGGCGCCCGAAGGACTGGCATTCCTGTTCAATCCCGATTTCAGCAAGATCACCGCTTCGGTGGTGCTGACCGCGATGGGGCTGGCGTTTTTCAAGCTGTCGATCGGGATGGGCACGATGATGACTTATGGCAGTTATTTCCGTGACGACCAGAACATTCCGCTGACGACTTTGCGCGTGATGAGCGCCGATCTGTGCGTGTCGATGCTGGCCGGGATTGCCATTTTTCCGGCGGTATTCACCTTCGGCTTCGCGCCGGCAGCCGGCCCGGCGCTGGTGTTCATTACCATTCCGGCGGTGTTTTCGCAGATTCCGATGGGGCAGTTGCTGATGGTAATCTTCTTTGTGCTGGCGGCGGTTGCCGCAACCGGTGCGATGCTGTCGCTGATGGAAGTGCCGGTGGTGATTTTCCACGAGCGTTTTGGCCTGTCGCGGCCGCAGGCGACGCTGCTGACCATCGCTCTGCTGGCGCTGCTGGGTTCCAGTTGCGCGCTGACCAACAGCACGCTGGCGAACTTCAAATTGTTCGGCCTGACCATGTTCGATCTGTTCGACTTCGTGTCGTCGAACATCATCCTGCCGGCAGGCGGCATCTTCATCGCGCTGTTTGTCGGCTGGGTCTGGGGCATCGAAAATTTCAGGAAGGCACTGGCGCAACCACGGCCAGCTGCGCAACGAAAAAATGGCGCGCGCGGTGTTCTTCCTGCTGCGCTATGTGTCGCCGCTGCTGATCCTGATCGTGATGCTGAAAGGGCTGAACCTGTTCTAGCGCGTTTTTCTCACTGTGCGCTTCGCTGTTGCTGAAGCGCACACTGCATTGAGCCTGGCGTCATGCCGCTGCGGCAGTCATCTCCGAGAACAAACGCGATCGCGTCAGGAAACGCTTGCCGGTGCCGTTCTCCAGCGAGAACATGCCGCCGTTGCCGTCGACCACATCGATGATCAGCTGCGTATGCTTCCAGTATTCGTATTGTTCGGTGCCCATGTAGAACGGCACCCCCTCCAGATTGCCCAGGTAGATGTCGCTGCCGCTGATGTTGAAGTCATCGGCCGGATAGCACATCGGCGCACTGCCGTCGCAACAGCCGCCGGACTGGAAGAACACCAGCGGGCCGTGCTGTCTGGCGCAGCATCCGGATCAGTTCCAGCGCCGCCTCCGTGGCCAGCACGCGCGCAATAAGATGCTGCATCGATCTCGCTCCCCATCAAAAAACCTCCGGCGCACCGGGCCGATGCGCCGGCGCCCGGCGCGCCGGAGGCTACTTCACTTCACGTCACTTTTCACTGCAGATCTACAATCAGAAGAAGCCCAGCGCTTTCGGGCTGTAGCTCACCAGCTGGCACTTGGTTTGCTGGTAATGATCGAGCATCATCTTGTGATTTTCACGGCCGATACCGGACTGCTTGTAACCGCCGAACGCGGCATGCGCCGGATACAGGTGGTAGCAATTGGTCCAGACCCGACCGGCCTGAATCGCGCGGCCGACGCGGAATGCGCGCGAGCCGTCACGGGTCCACAAGCCTGCGCCCAGACCGTACAGCGTGTCGTTGGCGATTTCCAGCGCTTCTGCCTCGTCCTTGAAGGTCGTCACCGACACCACTGGCCCGAAGATTTCTTCCTGGAAGATGCGCATCTTGTTGTCGCCCTTGAACACGGTCGGCTTGATGTAATAGCCGCCTTCCAGATCGCCGCCAAGGTTGTTGCGTTCGCCGCCGATGAGCTTCTCGGCGCCTTCCTGGGTGCCGATGTCGACATAGGACAGGATTTTTTCCATCTGTTCCTGCGACGCCTGGGCGCCGATCATCGTGGATGCATCGAGCGGATTGCCCTGCTTGATGGCGGCCACGCGTTTGATCGCACGTTCCATGAATTTCTCGTAGATCGATTCCTGGATCAGCACGCGCGACGGGCAGGTGCAGACTTCGCCCTGGTTCACCGCGAACATCGCGAAACCTTCCAGGCATTTGTCGAAGAATTCGTCGTCCGCATCCATCACGTCGGCAAAGAAGATGTTCGGCGATTTGCCGCCCAGCTCCAGCGTGACCGGAATCAGGTTTTGCGCCGCGTATTGCATGATCAGGCGGCCGGTGCCGGTTTCGCCGGTAAACGAGATCTTGGCGATGCGCTTGCTGGAGGCCAGCGGTTTGCCCGCTTCCAGGCCGAAACCGTTGACGATGTTCAATACGCCAGGTGGCAACAGGTCGCCGATGACTTCCATCAGCACCATGACCGAGGCCGGGGTCTGTTCGGCCGGTTTCATCACGATGCAGTTGCCGGTGGCCAGCGCCGGCGCCATTTTCCAGACCGCCATCAGGATCGGGAAATTCCACGGGATGATCTGGCCGACCACGCCTAAAGGCTCATGGTAATGGTAGGCATAGGTTTCGGCGTCGATCTGGGAAACAGACCCTTCCTGGGCGCGGATGCAGCCGGCGAAGTAGCGGAAATGGTCGATCGCCAGCGGGATGTCGACGTTCATGGATTCGCGGATCGGCTTGCCGTTGTCGATGGTTTCGGCAGTGGCGATCAGTTCCAGATTGGCTTCGATGCGGTCGGCGATCTTGTTGAGGATGTTGGCGCGTTCGGCCGGGGAAGTCTTGCCCCATGCTTCTTTGGCGGCGTGCGCGGCATCGAGTGCGAGTTCGACGTCTTCGGCGGTGGAGCGGGCGATTTCGCAGAACGGCTGGCCGGTGATCGGCGTGATGTTGGCGAAGTATTCACCCTTGACCGGTGGCACGAACTGGCCGCCGATGTAGTTGTCGTAGCGTTGTTTGAATGGATTTTTTACGCCAAGTTTGCTGATGTCTGCAAGATTCATGTCGTCCTCTAACTGGAATGTGGATGCAAAATGGGTGGAACAATTACGCGACTTACGTTCTCTCTAGCGCAATCATCGTGCCAAGTCCGCGATGGATGTTGTTTCGCAATTGGCTGGCAAGGTGCCGCACAAGCAAATCCTGCCCGCGGCAATGAAAGGCGATCAGAGCCGGTTGACAGGTATGGCATTTGCTTGTTTTTGACTATACCCACCCGGCTTTTTTTGCGTTATCGAATTTCGGCAAACTTTCATGCGGTGCATTGGGATGTGTGCAAGACATGGTTAGAATAGGCCGCAGTAGTGTGCAAAATCCGTTGCAAGTCAATCGTTGGAAGGAAGTGCAAGATGCCGTTCATGCCGAATCCGCAGCGTCAGCCCGAGGCTCAGGCTGCGCCATTGTTCAACGGGGTGCACCAGATTCGTACAGTTGAGGCGCACGATGCCGACGACCATGCACGCAATCTGACCGCCTGGGAGCAGAGTTACGACCAGATTACGCCGGGGCAATTCCACGGCGTGCTGGCTGAGTTGCAGATGCCGCAGATGCAGGTATTTCTGGAACAAACCAGCCAGGCGGTGCGCCAATCCTGCTGTGTCTGGCCCGATGCATTCTGGTTCGGGCTGCAGGACAGTGCGGATGGCGGGCGCGCCAGCGGTCGCATCAACGGGCGTTTGGGCGATGCGGACACGATCATGGTGCGGCCCGGCAATTGTGAGTTCGAGCTGGTGACGCCGGCCGACTATGCGATCTACGGCATCGTGATCCAGCGCAATGCCTTGTTGGCCGCGGCCGATCAGATGGGCTGCCGGATCGACTGGACCCAACTGGCCAGTGCCGAGGTATTGAGCGTGACGCAGTCGGCCAAGGCCGCTTGCCTGCAGACGCTGTCCTACCTGCTTGCGGAAGATGAGGTGTCGAGCGAACACAAGCCGCTCGCCAGTCTGGCGTTGCCGCAGCAGGCGGTGATGATGGCGATGCTGTCGATGCTCGATACCAGCGAGGTCGACAGTGCGGTCAGCAACAGTTTCATCCGGCGTCAGCGCATCGTGGCGCAGGCGCGCGACTATGTGCTGGCACACCGCGACCAGGTGATCACCGTGCCGGAATTGTGCGAACGCCTGTATGTGAGCCGCCGCACGCTGCAATATTGCTTCGAAGACGTGCTGGGCATCAGCCCGATCCAGTATCTGCGCATCATCCGCCTCAATGGCGCGCGCCGGCATCTGCGCCAGGATTTGTCAGGCAGCCGGACCGTGCGCGATATTGCGGCCGATTGGGGATTCTGGCATTTCAGCCAGTTTTCCAGCGATTACCGGAAATTGTTCGGCCAGAGTCCGTCGGAATCGTTGCGGCAGCGCGCGCACTGATTCCTGTTGTTACGGATAAAAGGCAGGGTGCGCATCGCGTCCCCTGCCTTTTTCATTTCCGGCAAACCCTGTCCGGCCGGATCAGGGCGTTTTCAGAATCGTGCAATTGTGCTTGAGGAAAGTCAGCGCCTCGGTGAACTTTGCATCCCAGTCGTCGAGCAGGTATTTTTCCGCTTCCTCAAAGAACTCATCCCACAGGATCACCAGGCCTTCGCGCATTTCGTAGGGCGCGAATTGCTCGATGTAGGCGTGCACCAGCGCCGGATTGACGCCATCCTGGCGGATTTTCTTGACGATATCGCGCGCGGCTTTCTCGCTGAGCTTGGTTTTCGGCGTGCTGCCGGCCGCCAGGCAGAGGAACAGGGTGAGCAGCGAGTCCGAGTCCGACTTGCCTTCGGTGACGCGGACCCAGTCCTTCGACACGATCGCGTCGAAATTGCTGACATCGTCGGCGCCATCGGTGCGCAGGAAGTATTTTTGCTTGAGCTTGTCCAGCAACGCGGCCAGCGTGGTGGACGGATCGAGGATTTCCGGGATGTCGGTCTTGATGATCTTCTTGCGCAGGCGCTCGACGATGGCCTGATACTGCTCGGGCATGTGATCCGGGATGACGTTGGCGCGTTTCTTCGCGCTGGCGCTGATGCCCTTGGCCCGCAGCGCGTCGATCAGCTGTGCAAACTCGAAGGCGCTCGGCATGGCGTCGGTTTCGCTGCCGCTCAGGCGCAGCAGGATCGCGCTGCGTATCACCAGTTCGGCCGCTTCGTCTTCCAGCGCGGCGGCGGACATGCCTGCTTGTTTGGCCAGCCAGAGCGCGGCGCCGATTTCATCCTGCGCGCCGATGCGTTTCTTGAGTTCTTTGCGATAGGCAACCGGGGTCAGGCGCGACCATTTTTCCAGGAAGTCCTTGACCGGCGCGCTGCGGTGGTTGCCGATGATCGCTTCTTCCGGCAGCGCGAACAGTTTCTTGAGCAGCTCGGAGCCGCCGCGCGAATGCGACAGGAAAGTGTTGTCGCGCAGCGATTGCGCGGCCTGTTCCAGATCGCCGCCGGTTTTTTCTTCGAGATACAGGCTCACCAGATTGATGATGCGCGCCAGGGCGGTTTCCACATCCGGGCGCAGGTATTGGGAGCCGAAGAATTCGGCAATCTGTATCAGGCCTTTCGGCGCGTCGTCCAGGATGACGCTGATCCTGGCGGCATCGATGATGCCTTGTTGCACACCGAAATGGAGCGCTTTTTCAAAGAACGGTCGACCGTCGTACAGTGAGACCTTGTTGCTGTTATCGGGCATAGGAAATCGGGGGAGGTAAATCTGAAACAAGACGGATTGTTTTCAATTGAAGTTGAAAACCTGATCATGAATTACGCAATTGCATCGGGGCAGGGTGCACCATGCACACCCTGCCATTTCCATTTTTTTGCGTAAATCCTGCTGGTGTTTATAGTGCAGATTCCTCGCCCAACACCTCGGCCGGCGCTTCTTCCGTGGCCGGGGCGTTCAGGGCGGCTTCGGCCAGCGCTTCCAGGCGCTGGCTGTCACGCCAGCGCGCACGCAGCATGAACAGCACTTCGGAGAACAGGTCCGGGGTGACGTAGCGCAGCGTCCATGTCAGTTCCATCCAGTCGTGATCGTTGACTTCTTCATGGCTCAGGCGCGGATGCTCGTCGGGGTCTGGCGCCAGGTCGAAATCGACATCATCCGACTTTGAGTCGTCGCCATGCTTGAACAGGTCGAAGGTCGAGAACTGGAAGAAATGCTCAACCCGCTCGGCCTTGTCGGACAGGTAGTCCACCAGCGCATCGCAGCCGCCATCGATCTCGCCGATGGCTTGCAGGAATTCGCCGGCATCGTGGCCTTCGCGGAAAATGACCGAGTTGATCATGCCGCGCAGGTGTTCGCGGCTGAGGTCGTTGTAGCGTTTCTCCAGAACCACTGCGCGGGCGAACTGTTCCGGCGTGACCAGCATGTTGACGACCGACTCCTTGGAGACGTCGTATTCGCGAATGATCGCCAGCAGGTCGGCGGGCGGCAGATCGTCGAGGGCGACCACCAGTGCATGGTCGCCCTCGCTTTCAGCCAGGGCGACCAGCGCATGTTCGGCGCCGACAATGTCGCCGGCGCGCACCAGACTTTGTGCTTTTAATAGGGCAGGGGTGTTCATGGGCCATCCAGTACGAAAAAGTGTTAGTTGTTGCGGTCAAAGCCCTGCTCGACCAGCCAGTCCGATCCGGCTTCCGCCAGATCGGCGTCTTCGCTTTCCTCGTCGTCATAGCCGTCGCCGAACTCATCGTCTTCATCCTCGTCTGCGCCCGCATGCACCGGGATGCCGGTGTCGCTCTTGCCGTGCAGATATTCCAGGCCGGCCGCCACGATCATCAGATGTTCGCCGTCCGGATGCGCGAGAACGGTCTTGGCCAGCTTGCCGGCCCATCCGGTCAATTCCAGCGATGTCATCAGGTTGGCCCACAAGGGGAAATCTTCCGGTTCCTTGGCTACCAGCGCCTCCATCACCTTGCCGCTGGTGAAGTTGATGCCGTTGTGGAAAGCCACTGCACCCATTTCCGGATAGTTCTTGACCATCGGCATCAGGTCGGTGATCTGGGCCCGCTTGGCTTCCAGCCTTGACCTCAGCACATCATTGCCTGCCGAATCGCTGCACATGTCGTCGAGTTCGGCCGCATAGGCGGATTTGAGATCTTCAAAAAATGGCGATAGTCTCAATGTAGTACTCCTTCAATATAATTTCTCCAGATGTCTCTGGCAGTTTCAAGCGGGTTGTCGAGCAGGTTGCGGCGGCGATTCTCGTCGTAGGCGGACCGTTTTGCTTCGACCGACAACGTGTCATACGCTTCCTTGACTTCCCGGAATTTCTCTGGCGCATCTTGCGATGCATTTCTGTCAGGGTGGAACAATGCCGCTTTTTGCCGGAACGCAGCCTTTATCTCCGCAACCGAGGCATCGCTCTCGATGCCCAATACAAAATAATAATCTTTCATGTGAGCCTCTTGCGTCATTTCGATCATAGGGGGCAGGAACGGCCAGGATTTCTCCCTTTGGGCGAAATGACAATGGTAAAACGAGATTGCCACTTTGTGTGGCATTGATGAATGCAGCGGGTCCCGGATTTCTTGCATTTTCCGGGGATTATCTGGTCATCATGCGCCTCAGCCAGAAACTGATCGCATCGACCAGTGCCACCATCAGCAGCATTGCGATGATGACGCTGGCGGCCTGCTGCATCTGGAATAGCGACAGGTGGTATTTCAGCATCTGCCCCAGCCCGCCGGCGCCCACCACGCCCAGGATGGCTGCGGCGCGGATATTGTTTTCCCAGCGATACAGTGTATACGACAGCATTTGCGGCAGCACCTGCGGCAGCGTCGCATAGAAAAAAGCCGCCATCGGCGTTGCACCGTTGATGCGCAGCGTTGCTTCCGGCGCCGGCGGCAGGTTTTCCAGTGCATCGGCGAACAACCGTCCCAGCACGCCGGTGGTGTGCGCGGCCAGCGCCAAGGTGCCGGCGAACGGCCCGAGTCCGGCGGCAATCAGCAGGATCGAGGCCCAGACCAGTTCCGGTATCGAGCGCAGGATATTCAGTTTCAGGCGGATCACCGCGCGTGCAGTGCGGCCAAAGCGGCCGCTGGCCGGCAGCGCCAGCGCAATGCCGAGTACCAGGGCAATGGCGGTGCCGAGTGCCGACATCGACAGGGTTTCCAGCGTGCCGACCGCGATTTTATACAGAAACGGGCCGGCCAGTTCAGGCGGCGCAAAACCGTGCAGAAATTCCATGCTGGAACGCAGCGCGTCGGCGCTGAACAGTTCGCTCCATTTCAGCGGCAACGATGCGAAGCTGGCGATGATCAACGCCAGCAGCGCGATCAGCATGGCCAGCGCAGAAAAATCGGTGGCTGGCGGCGGCGGGGCTTGATGTAGTTCATGCTAGCCCAGACGCTTGCGCAAGAAAGTGCTGACCAGGTCGGCGCATGCCACCAGCAGCACGAAAATGATCAGCATGGTGGCGACTTCACCGCCGGACAGCATCTTCATCGATTCATCCATGCGCTGGCCGAGACCGCCGGCACCGACGAAGCCCATCACCACCGAGCCGCGGATCGCGCATTCCCAGCGATAGGTAGTGTAGGACACCAGTTCCGACGCCGCTTCCGGCAGGGAGCCGTAGAACAGCGCCGCCAGCCGGCCGCTGCCGTTCTTCAGCAGCGATGCGGTGGCATGGGCGTCGGTCGATTCGAGGATTTCGGCATACACCTTGCCGAGCATGCCGCAGTAGGTGAGCGCAATCGCCAGCACGCCGGCAGTCGGCCCCAGGCCGACGATGCGCACGAACAGCAGCGCCCAGACCAGTTCCGGCACGCTGCGCAGTAGCACCAGCAGCCAGCGCGCGCTTTGCCGGATGAGGATGCCTGCCGGCCGCATGCGGCCGGTGCCGAGGCGTGAAATCGACAGCGATTCGGCGACCAGCAGCGCCAGCGGGATCGCGCCCAACAGCGCCAGCGTCAAACCGGCAGTCGCCATCGCGATGGTTTGCCAGGTGGCTGCCAGCACCAGTTGCAAAAATTCGGCAGAGTGTGCCGGCGGCACGAAGTCGGCCAGAAAGCGCCAGCTTGCATTCAGGCTTTGCGCATCGAGCAAGAGCCACGGCTTGAATTCGCTCGCCACCAGCATCGGCCACAGCACGATCAGTGCGATGGCCGTGCCCATCACGCGGCCGCGCCATGCGGGATCGGGGTGATGTGGGTGAGAGTTGTTGAAAGACATCATTGTCAGCAGTGCGCAATGATGACCGTGGGTGGCGGCGCGCTGAAATCGGTGGATTCCGGCGTTGCCGGCATTCTGGTAGAGCGCAGTGATCATGTCGTCCGTCACGTCGGCACGGGCCGCGTCGAACACGATGCGGCCGTCGCGCAGGCCGATGATGCGCGGGAAATGGCTGCGTGCCAGTTCCACCTGATGCAGGCTGCACACCAGCGTCGCGTTGCGGCTGGCAGCTTCCTGTTGCAGTGCAGCCAGGGTTTGCAGCGACAGCGTGGGGTCGAGCGCGGACAGCGGCTCATCGACCAGGAAGGCTTCGGCGCCCGATACCAGCAGGCGCGCCATGCCGCAGCGCTGGCGTTCGCCGCCCGACAGGCGATCGACGCGGGCATACAATTTGTCCTGCAGGTTGAAGCGTGCCAGCGCCTCATACGCGAGATCCGTATCGCGAACCCCGGGCTTGATCAGCGACACCAGTGCCTGCCATAAACCCCATTGCGGCAAGCGTCCGGCCAGCACCGCAGTGACCACGCGCTGGCGCGGCGGCAGCGGCGGAGTTTGCGGCGCCAGAAACAGGCGTGCGCGCAGCGCATGGCGCGCGGCATGGCCCAGCTCCCACGGCGACAGCCCGAATACCGAAAATGCACCGGATTCGGCCCGATGCGCGCAGGCGAAGGTATGCAGCAGCGTGGTCTTGCCGGCGCCGGATGGCCCGATCAGTGCAATCTGCTCGCCCTGAGCGATGGACAGCGTCACATCGTTCAGCGCGAAGCCGGCGTCTGCGTGCGCCGCCGACGGGTGGCGCACGCAGACGCCGTCAAGTACAAACGACATAGTCTTATTTCAGCAGGCCGGCATTGTGTGCGGCTGCTTCGATCGCGGCATAATTCTCGGCCTTGGTCGGGATGAACTTGCTGGCGCGTTGCAGGTCGAGGATTTCCTTGTCGGCCGGGTTTTTGGCGTCCAGCGACAGGAAAGCATCGGTCAATTTCTTGCGTACCACCGGATTCATGTCGGAACGGACGGTCCAGTTGTAGTCGTAATAACCAGGCGTGGTGTAGAACACATGGACAGTCTTGGTGTCGACCTTGCCGCCGGCCACGAGTTTTTCCCATACGGAGATGTTCAGCGCGCCGGCATCGACCTTGCCGCCGGACACTGCGGCGACGGTCGCGTCATGGGCGCCGGAGAACGCGATGCGCTTCATGTCGGTGTCCGGATTGATCTTCGCAGCCAGCAGGTAGGAGCGCGGCATCAGGTGGCCGGAAGTGGACGATTCGGAGCCGAAAGTGAAGGTCTTGCCTTTCAGGTCTTCCAGCTTGTTGATGTCCTTGCTGGTGGTGATGAAGACGGATTTGAATTTCTCATCTTCTGCGCGCTGTACCAGCGGCACCACCTGGTTGTTGCTGCGCACTTTGGCTTGAATGAAGGTAAAGCCGCCGAACCAGACCATGTCCAGCTTGTTGTTGATCAGGCCTTCCACCGAGGCCGCATAGTCGGTCACCGGCGTGAATTCGACCTTCATGCTCAGTTTTTTCTCCAGATAATCGCCCAGCGGCTTGAACTTGCGCTGCAGTTCGGTCGGCGCTTCGTCAGGGATCGCCGATACGCGCAATACCTGCTGCGCGTAGGATGCCCCGGCTGACAGCAAGACAGTTGAGGCGATCGCAGTGGTGATGACTGCTTTGATGGTTTTCAAGGGTGACAAACGTAACATGGTATGCCTTTATTAGTTGGGCCTTCGTTTTACGGCGAAAATGAATCGTTTCGCCAATGTAAAGGCGGTATTATCCGCGAAATGAGGGATGCGGGCATAATGCGATGATAGCCAGCCGGTTTCTTTTCCTGTTTGATGACGTTTTGCAAGGATTTCATGTCTTATGCCTATGTCGATCCAGCCAAATCCGCCGGCATCCGGCGCATCCCAAACAACATCTTCCGCTGCCGCCACGGTTCGCGCCGAACTTTCTGCCGGCCTGCTGGCGCCGGATCCACATATTTCCCCAAAGTATTTGTACGACGTACTCGGCTCCCGGTTATTCGAGGCGATTTGCGCGTTGCCGGAGTATTATCCGACGCGCACCGAGGCCGCCATTTTCGATGAGCACATGGAGCAGATTGCGCAATCGGTCGGCGCCGGCGTCACGCTGATCGATCTCGGGGCCGGCAACTGCGCGAAGGCGGCGCGCCTGTTTCCCGCGTTGCAGCCGGCGCAATATGTGGCGGTCGACATCTCGGTGGACTTCATGCGTGAGGCGCTGGCGCAGGTGCAGCAGCGTTTCCCGGAGATGGAGATGACCGGACTCGGCATGGATTTTTCGTCCGGGCTGAACTTGCCGGCAGCGGTGCGCTCCGCTCGGCGCGTATTTTTTTATGCCGGTTCGTCGATCGGTAATTTCGCGCCGGCCCAGGCGCTGGCGTTTCTGCGCCGGATACGTGAAGCTTGCGCTGAGGATGGCGGCCTGCTGATTGGCGTGGATCTGATCAAGGACAAGGCCATCCTCGACGCCGCATACGATGATGCACTTGGGGTGACGGCGGCATTCAATCTGAACCTGTTGCGTCATCTGAACCGGCTGTCAGGTACGGATTTCGATGTGCGGGACTGGCAGCATCGCGCTTTTTTCAATGTGGAAAAATGCCGGATCGAGATGCATCTGGAAGCCCGTTCCGACCTCGTGGTGAGGTGGCCCGGCGCACAGCGCAGCTTTGCGCAAGGGCAGCGAATCCACACCGAAAACAGCTATAAATATACGCCGCAGGCCTTCTGCGACTTATTGGCGCAAGCCGGCTTCGGCGCTGCGCGGGTCTGGACCGATGCCCGTGGCTGGTTCGCGGTGATGCATGCACGGGCTATCTGAGGTGCTTGCGGCTGGTTTAAGAAAGATGGAGCGGCCTATGGAACCAATTGCCTTGAAATCTCCGGCATCGTTACCGGAACGCTATGCCATGGTGCGCAGCCATTCTGTCGGCTTGGCGGTTCCCTTGTCCGAAGAGGATTGCTGTGTGCAGTCGATGCCGGATGCCAGTCCGGTCAAATGGCATCTGGCCCATACCTCGTGGTTTTTTGAAACTTTCTTGCTGGAACGCTTCGAATTCGATTTCAAACCACATCATCCGGACTTCCGCACCTTGTTCAACTCGTATTACAACAGCGTCGGCGATAAACACCCGCGCCCGCAGCGCGGTTTGCTGACGCGGCCGTCGCTGGCAGAAGTACAGGCCTA
>CAWIOX010000013.1:0-28518 GCA_963837775.1 uncultured beta proteobacterium
CCGCCCCGCTGCGCACCTGGCTGACGATACTGGCGAGGTTGTCGCGCATGGCCTTCATCGAGAACAATAGACTCGAACGGTCCTTGGTGTTGATATCAATGGCAACTGCAAGATGGCCGGCTGCAATTTCGTCTGCAATGGCAGCGGCGTAGGCCGGCTCGCAGCCCAACTGGTTGCGGATGCGCCGATAAACCAGCATCAGCGCGACGCCCAATCCAAGGCAGAGAAACGCCAGCAGGCCGACCGATAGCATGTATGCCTCATTGCTCGCGCGCGTCGCTGCTTCGACGGCGGACTTGGTTCTGATGTCGAGCAGCACGAAAAATTCGTCAATAGGCGCCATGATGCTGGCTTTGTACTTGTGGTAATTTTTTTCATGCATCAGTTTGCGCGCCAACTCCAGGTCCGGCGCGTCTTTGCGGGTAAAGTTCCCGTTGCCATCGTCAAACAATCCCTTGACCGCATTCATGGCGATGACTTCGGTCTTGACCAAGGCATCCGAATTCGCTTGCGCCTCTTTTAGCTTGGCGAATTCCTGCTCGGAAAAGCCGGCTTGCCTCATTAGGTCCTGAAGAGAAATCGTCTCGTCATCGGGACGCGGCTTGGCGGTTCCCGCCGCGACGAAATCCCAATAGATTCGCTCATAATGCTGCGGGCGTGGTTTCTTTCCATTGCGGATGTCGAGGATATCCAAGTACTGCTGTTCATATGCGGCATCGCCGGTCACCACATAGGTACGCGCCAGCCGGGTCAGATCATCCGAGCCTTGACGCAATTCATCCGCCAGCAGATAGGAATGGTAGCGCGCCTCATTCACCGCCGCCAGGTCAGCCTGTTTTCGTGAAACCTGGAACAGCGCGGCCAGCAACAATATGCCCATAATGCCGACCGCAGCAAAAAGGCAGGTAAAAAGTTTCTTGAGTGTCACCGTTTTCCCCACGTCATCCTCCGAGAGTTATCGATTTATTTAATTCACCTGTTTAGACTTCTCTATCGGCTTAGAGGTACGCTCTCGCGCAGGCTGAGCCAAGGAGAAGGCAATGGAAAGCAAAGATTTGTACCATCACGGCTCGAATTGAGGCAGCCCTGGACGGTAGGGTGTGTTGATCTGAGCCTTGCCAAGCAATATATTTTGACAATGGCTACGCACCCTTACTTGGCTTGATTTACATCAATTAAATTGCTGCAGAGCCATGTTACGACATGCTGCAACACCTGACAATAAGTCAATTCAATTTCGACAACTATATTTCAACCAGGCACTATTTGCACACCTGGTGCGGCCTTGAAAAGAAACAAGAATCTTAAATATACTGCACCATGTATTTTCAAAACCCCATTGAATACAAGCGTCAAAGCATCAATTAAATGGCATACTCCCCTATATTTACATTTTCAAGGCGCGCTCCGCGCAACGTAAAACGGAATAAAAAAAGCGCTCCGGCCTTACGGCTGGAGCGCTTTGATGCGACTGCTGGTGCTGCTTAGTACTGCTTAGTCCGGCTTAACTGGTGACGCGCAACAGTTCATGCTGGTTACCTTGATATACGCCCGACGACCTCAAAATTCTTCCCATTCATCAGCGGCAACAGGCGCATTCACCACGCGCTTGAGCGGTGCCACCTTCGTTGCCGGACGCTTGGCGGTGCGGGTTGCGGCCGTGATCGGTGCGGCAGCCGCCGTTGTCGCCCGGAGCGGACGGCTTTCCGTCTTCAGCGGTGCGTTGGCAGCCGCGGCAGTCCCGTCGAGCTTGAACACGCTGACCACCTGAGCCAGATTGCCAGTCTGATCCTGCAGGGATGCGGCGGCGGCGGCAGCCTCCTCCACCAACGCGGCATTCTGCTGCGTGACCTGATCCATCTGCATGATCGCCTGGTTGATCTGCTCGATGCCCGAGGTCTGCTCCTGGCTGGCAGCCATGATCTCGCTCATCACGTCGGTCACGCGCTTGACGCTCTCGACCACCGCCTGCATGGTGGAACCGGCCTGGTCGACCAGCTTGCTGCCGGCTTCGACCTTTTCCACCGAGTCGCCGATCAGGCTTTTGATTTCCCGCGCTGCAGCGGCCGAGCGCTGCGCCAGGTTGCGCACTTCGCTGGCGACCACTGCGAAACCGCGGCCCTGTTCGCCGGCGCGGGCTGCTTCGACTGCCGCATTGAGCGCCAGGATATTGGTCTGGAACGCGATGCCGTCGATGACGCTGATGATTTCGGCGATCTTCTTCGATGAGTCATTGATCGAGCCCATGGTCTCGACCACTTGCGCCACGACTGCACCACCCTTGAGCGCAACATCGGAGGCGGACACCGCCAGTTGATTGGCCTGGCGCGCATTGTCGGCATTCTGCTGCACAGTGCTGGTCAATTCCTCCATCGAGGAGGCCGTTTCTTCCAGCGCGCTTGCCTGTTCTTCGGTGCGGGATGACAGGTCGAGGTTGCCGGCGGCGATCTGGCTGGAGGCGGTGGCGATGGTGTCGGTGCCGGTGCGGACCTGACCAACGATATTGATGAGGCTGTCGCGCATTGTTTTCATCGCAGCCAGCAAGCTGGTCTGATCGCTTGCCTTGGTATCGATTGCAACGGTGAGATCGCCAGCGGCGATGCTCCCGGCAATGCCGGCCGCATAATCCGGCTCGCCGCCCAGCTGTTTCAGTAGTGTCCGGGTGATCAGCAATGCTGCGCCGATGCCGATGAACAAGGCGAGTCCGCCCAGGATGATCATCAAGACGTGCGCAGAATTAATGTCTTGCTTGACCTCGGCACTGCTGGCGATGACGATTTTTTTCTGCAATTCCGCCAGGGCTGTGATGGGTTCCTGCAGCGCATCCAGGGCGGGCAGCGCTGCCGTGATCATCAAGCTGATCGCTTCGTCTTTTTTGCTATCTTCCACCAGCTTTCTGACCTCGGCATTATAGGTAGCATACTTGGCACGCGCTTCCTTGATTTTAGCCAGCAGGTCTTTTCCTTCCGGCTTGTAGATCAGCTTCTCCAACGTGGCCAAGGACTCGTTAATCGCTTTCTTGTTGACCTCGATCCGCTCGTAAATTTTGACCACTTGCGCTTTATCTGTCGAGATCAGGATTTCCATATTGTTGCGGGCATTCGCCAGCGTCGCGGCATTGATCGTTTCTGCCGCATCCGCCTTGACCCAGTCCTGCTCGATAATTTTGTCGTTGATTTCGCCAATACTGGAAAACTTGATGAGCGCAATGGCAATCATGATTGCCGTCATCAATAGGACCAGTCCAAAACCGATGCTCAAGCGGGTACTGACTTTCATCTGTGTAGTTTTCATTTGTTCCTTACCGTTCTTGATTAAATGGAACTACGTGCATTGCATGCTGCCGGTTTTTCGCTTAACCCGATGTCAAGACTAGACATCAAGCAGTCGATATCGACCAGGATCAGCATTCGATCAGCGGCGACCGGCACGATGACGCCGCGTCAAATTGGCGACACTGTTGAGGAAATAATGGCTGTTGGCGATACGGGTGACGTTATCGTAGGCGCGCAACTTCTGGACTTTCTGGATATCGACGCCGCATTCTGAAGACGAGGAATTCCAGGTCAGTGGCGAGGGACGTCGTATGTTGTGTCTGACTACCTTGCGCACTCAATGATGCAGTACTGGTATTGGAAGTCATCATGGTCTCCATGCATCGTCTTGTTTTTATAATGTTTAAGTGCCATCACTTTGGCTTAACTTACATCAATCAAACCATCGTGAATTTATGTTACGCGATGCGGCGGCACTTGACGAGGAATTTAATGAAATACAGCAACCATGTTTCAACTCGCTGTTATTTGCGCCTGACATGCCTGGCGCCGCCTTGAAAAAGAAAACAGAATAATAAATATACTGCACCATGTATTTTTTAAAGCGCAATGAATACAAGCGGAAAAGCTACTATTTAATAGCATACCCCCCTATATTTACATTTTTCACGGACTTTCAACGCAGCGTAGCGCAGGACGAAAAAAAGCGCCCCGGCCTTGCGGCCGGGGCGCTTTGATGCAACTGCTTGTGCTGCTTACTTGGTGACGGTCAACAGTTCGCGCTTGCCGCCCTTGTAGGTGTACAACGTCAGCGTGCCGTCCTTGATGTCGCCTTTGGCATCGAACACGATCGGGCCGGTGATGCCTTTGTAATGGATCTTGGCCAGTTCCGGCAGGTATTTCGCCGGTTCTGCGGAACCGGCTTTCTGCATCGCTTCGGCCATCGTCATCACGGAATCGTACACGTACGGCGCATACAGCTGCACGTCGAGGCCGAATTTCTTCTTGTAGGCCGCCTTGAACGCATCCATGTTCTTGCGGTCGGCTTCGACCACGCCGCCGGCTTCGGCGCAGACGACCGTGCCTTCACCGATGCCGTCGCCGGCCAGCTTGATCAGCTCCGTGGTGCAGATGCCGTCACCGCCCATGAACTTGGCAGTGATGCCGAGCTGCTTCATCTGGCGCAGCATCGGGCCGGCCACCGCATCCATGCCGCCGAAGAAGATGACGTCCGGATTCTTGGACTTGATCGAGGTCAGGATCGCATTGAAATCGGTGGCCTTGTCGTTGGTGTATTGCTGCGACACGACCGTCACGCCAGCACCTTTCGATTTCGCGCCCTTGACGAATTCTTCCGCCACGCCTTGGCCGTAGGCGGTGCGATCGTCGATCACCGCGATGTTCTTGGCTTTCAGGATTTGCACTGCATAGCGGCCCAGCGTGCCGCCCAGCTGGCCGTCATTGGCAACCACGCGGAACGCGGTCTTGAAGCCTTGCTGGGTGTATTTCGGGTTGGTCGCGGACGGCGAGATTTGCGGAATGCCGGCTTCGTTATAGATCCGGGATGCCGGGATCGTGGTGCCGGAGTTCAGGTGGCCGATCACGCCATTGACTTTGGCATCGACCAGTTTTTGCGCTGCTGCGGTGCCCTGCTTCGGATCGGCGCCGTCATCTTCTGCCAGCAATTCGAATTTGACCTTCTTGCCGCCGATGCTGACGCCCTTGGCGTTGAGATCGTCGATCGCCATCTTCGCGCCGTTTTCATTGTCCTTGCCGAAGTGGGCGATGGAGCCGGAGATCGGGCCGACGTGGCCGATCTTGACGACCTGCTGGGCGGAAGCTGCGCCGGCGAAAGCAAAAGCGATGGCGCCAGCCAGTGGAATAATTTTTGTGCTGAAAGTCATGTTCATCCTCCTATGGATTGAAAAAAATGTTGCAAGCCCACTCCTGCTCCCTATCCGGGACGGAGAGCCCGAAGATTGCCTGCACTGCTTTTTATAATATGGATCAAGTTCACCACCCTGAGCTGCACTGACTGCATCAGCCATAATCGCGGGATTGGTTGGAAAGACCGTGCAGGTATTCTAGGCTCCATAAAAGGTCTGCAGAATAGATTAATAAAAGTAAAATATCACTTTCACCTTATCTTTAAACGAAATAACGAGGTTTTTCATTGAAGATTGAATTGGACGGCATGGATGGCAAAATTCTCGACATTTTGCAGGCCGACGCCCGCACCACCATGGCCGAAATCGGGCGCCGCATCCACATGAGCCAGCCTGCGGTGGCCGAGCGCGTCAAGCGGATGGAGGCCGCCAACGTGATCACCGGCTACCATGCGCGGGTCAATCCGGCCGCCATCGGTTACGGCATTACCGCCTTCATCCGGGTGGCGATGCGCGGCCATGACCTGCCGATGGACAAGCTGGCGGTGCAATTGCCTGAGATCATTGAATGCCATGCGGTCACCGGCGACGATTGCCATATCGTGAAAGTGCTGGCCCCCAGCGTGACCGAACTGGCGCAGACCATCGCCAGCCTGACGCGCTGCGGCGTGACTTCGACTTCGATCGTGCTGTCGTCGTCGGTCGAGCGCAAGGCGATCAAGCCCGCAGGCTGACGCCGGCATCAAACCAACATTACTACCACTTTTACTCTATATATGGATTGCCATGACTGACATCGACCAACGCTACCTCGTCCAGCAACGCAAAATCAACGCCACCGAAAAAGATGCACCGGTATTCGCCAAGGCGATGCGCAGCAAGAGCGGCGCATTTGAAGGCGTGTCCTTCATCCGCAACAAAGAAAAGGCGTCGGTGATGACGCTGGAGCAGGCGCAGGAGGTAATTGACTGGGCCAAGGCCAAGAAGGCCCAGGCCAGTCAGTATGTGACGACGATTATCTGCAAGGGGCAGTGAGTCAGCGCCACTGACCCCGACTACTGCGCGTCGCCATTGCCGCACAGCGCCAGGTCCGCCCGCCCTCTTTCCCAGCACGGGCTGTTCGCATCCGGCGCCGGATGCGGAATGCCTTCGCTGTCGATGTGGGCGACGCGGGTGTCGAAGCGCTGTACGCCGTTGCGGTCCAGTTGCAGCCGCAGCACCCAGCCGATCGCCTGATTGGCGTTGTCGAGTTCTTGCATCACGAAATTGCCGACGCTGTAGACGATGGGCTTGCCCTTGTAGTGCTCGATGTCCTGGGTCACATGCGGATGGCCGCCGATGACCGCATCGGCCCCGGCGTCGATCATCAGACGCGCCAGGCGGCGCTGGCGCGCACCGGCGATGGTTTCGTTTTCCCAGCCCCAGTGCATGACCGGAATCACCAGGTCCGCATGGTGCACGCTGCGGGCGGCCCTGATGTCGCTGACCACCTGCTCATCCTCGCTCCACGCGACGCCGGGGGCGTTGTAATCGGCCTCGAAGCTGCGCGGCATGAATTCGTCATAGCCCAGCAGCGCAATCCGGATGCCTTTGCGCTCGACGATGAGCGGCGCGTGCGCTTCGCGCAGGTTGTGGCCGCCGCCGAATTTCAGGATGCCTTTCTGGTCGAGCAGGCCGAGCATCTCGGCAAATGCAGCGCGGCCGAAATCGCCCGAGTGGTTGTTGGCCAGCGATACCGCATCGAAGTGGCGCTTGAGCACGTCCAGCGTGCGCGGGTGGGCGCGGAAGGTGAAATTCTTGTCGGCCGCATCGCCTGTGGTGGCGACCACGCATTCCAGGTTGCCGAGCCGGATGTCGGCCGCATCCAGTATGGCGGCGAACGGCCCGAACGGATCGCGGCCCTGCGCGATGGCCAGGCCGGGCTTGCCGTCGAGCACAATGTCGCCGGCGAAGACCAGACTCACCGATGGCCCCGGTTCCGCGGCAGCTCCCAATGGCGCCAGGCCCAGACAGGCGGCGCCGAGCAGCAGGCGGCTGGCGAAATGCTTGATCATGAGCGGACTCCTTGCAGCGTGCAGCTGTATTGCAGTTCACGCTCGACATCGGATGCATACAGATAATTGTGGCCGGTCAGCGCATACGGTGCGACGGTTTTCCTGAACGGCGGCAGGTATTTGGCCTGGTGGATCAGGATCGGCTGACGCCGGGCGTCGAGATAGGCATACAGATTGATGGCCTCGATCCGGCGCTCGCTGCCGAGCACGACCGCCTTGAAGCGGAAGCGCCCGCCGATCTCGACCGATGGCGCAGTGTAAGGATCGGTGCCGGGCGTCGCCTGCACCAGATGAGTAGTGCCGGCGTAAGTGACGTCGCAACGCAGCAACGGCGCGGCGTGGGCGGCGCCGGCCAGCAGCAGCGCCGTCAATACTACTGCGCTGCGCGCCCCGATCCTGGCGCCCAACGGAAAACGGTGAATCATAGTGTTCCTTCTGCGGAAAGTGTCCGGCATTTTACCGAATCGGCTCTGCCGTTTAAGCAGAAGCAACGGATCAGTACGGAATAAATCCTATGCGTCGCAAAACTGGACCGCATAGATCGGCGGCAGCGTGCTCGAAATGGTTTGCCAGGCATCGCCGCCATTGTCGGACACCCATAGCCCGCCGGTGGTCGATCCCATCAGCAGCATCCGGCCATCGTCGGACACCGCCAGGCCGTGGCGGTAGATCAGGTCGTAACAGTGCTGCTGCGGCAGTCCGGCGCGCAATACTTCGAAGGATTTGCCGCCATCGCGGGTGCGCGTGACCGCCAGTGCGGCGTCGGCGGGAATCCGCTTCTGATCCGCCGCGGCCGGCACGAACCAGGCAGTATCGGGATCCTGCGGATGGACTGCCACCGCAAAGCCGAAGTCCGATACGTGCTGGTTCGGCGCTGCGATCTGCTGCCAGAGCCGGCCGCCATCGCTTGAGCGCCAGATGCCGCTATGGTGCTGGCACCAGTACACTTCCGGCGCCGCGCCGCACTGGACGATCCGGTGCGGGTCTTGCACATCCTGATCTTCGGCGCGTTCCGGCGGCATGTAGCCGGCGCGCATGCCGGCCGCGCTGAGCGACCAGCTGAGACCGCCGTCGCGGGTGATCCACGCGCCGCCGCAGGAGATCCCGAGCAGCAGATGGCGGCTGTCGGTCGGATCGACGCAGATCGAATGGATGCCCGGCGTATCGTAGCCGCCGCCGAGCCATGCGCGGCGCTCGGGCGCATCCCACAGCGAGCGCACCAGTTCCCACGAATCGCCGCGGTCGCGTGAACGGAACAAGCCGCCCGGCAGGGTGCCGGCCCACAGCAGGCCGGGCTCATCGCTGCCGCCGGCGGCCAGCGACCAGATCAGCGTCAGTTTCCATGCCACGTCATCCTTGCTGTCGGCGGGCTGCGGCGGATAGGCCGGCACTGCAATTTCGCTCCAGGCTGCGCTGCCCGGATCGCGCCGGTGCAGCTTGACGCCGAAATGGCCGAGATTGAGCGCCGCGTACAGCGTGCCGTCGCGCCGGTCGGACAGCATCATCGTGACCGGATCGCCGAGAAAATGGCTGCCATCGATGGCCCAGCCGCCGTCGGTGCGCACCAGTTCGAACAAGCCCTTGCGGGTGGCAATCAGTGCATGCTGGCTCATGTTCAACCTCCTGTCAGTGCCTGCAGTACGTGGATGCTGCTGTCGGCGGCCAAGGCGTCGTTCAGGCCGATGCGGTCAGTCACCCGCTGGCCGTCGATGAAGATCGCGACGTGCGGCCGCAGATGGCCTTGCTCATCGAGTATGTAGCCGCGCAGTCGCGGATTGATCTTGAATGCGGCGTCGAGTGCGGCGCGCAGCGTGGCGGCCGCGGTGTCGATTTCCGGCACCTCGGTGAAACGTCGCAGTTGCTGGGTAAATACGAGCTTGGCCATGATCCGGAATAGACCTGAAACATACGCACACTCTCCTGCAGTGTAGTGATTGCGCAGGAATTTTCAAAAGCGATATTCGCCAATGACATGCTTGCTGAAGTTGTGCTTGCTGCCGCCGGGCAATATGTCGGCCAGTTTTCTGGGGTTGGCGGCCGAGATGAACGCATCGGCGACCTGATCCTTGCAGCGGAACTTCATTGCCGGACTGAGGATCTCGCTGGCCTTGATTTTCAGATGGCGAAACAGCTTGGCCTTCTCGCTGCAGAGCAGGATATGGATTTCCTGCCTGAATTGCGACAGCGGGATGTTGAGCCACCAGCCCTCATCGCCTGCGTAAGGCACCACACTGGCCCAGTGCGTGTTGCGCTCGTTGAGAACATTGCTCCCAAGTGCGGCATTGACCCGCTTGATGGCTTCATTTTTGGTCATATTTTCTCTTGATGATTGGGTAAAAGCAGTCGCAGGGCATGCCGGAACACGGATTTCCCCCTCCAGCATACTCACCCATGTATATTTTTAAAGCCAATGAAATTGTGCGGCAGACTAGGTATTTTCCTACATACCCCACAATAATTGCGTTTTACTCAACCGCTATCAGAGCAGTTTCTCGGTCGCCACCAGCACCCCATCTTCGTCCGCATAAATCCAGTCACCCGGATTGACCGCGACACCGGCGATCATCACGCGCAGATTCACGTCGCCGACACCCTTCCTGATGCTCTTTTGCGGATGCGTGGCCAGCGCCCGCACGCCGATGGCGCAAGCGTTGATCTCTGCCGAATCGCGGATGCAGCCATAGACAACGATGCCGGCCCAGCCGTTTTTCACCCCCAGCACCCCGAGGTTGCCGCCGACCAGCGCGCAGCGCAGGCTGCCGCCGCCGTCGATCACCAGTACCTGATCATTGCCCGGCTGCTCCAGTGCGGCGCGCACCAGCGCGTTGTCCTCAAACACTTTCAAGGTATAAGCGGGGCCGGAAAAGCGCAGGTTCTGGCCAAAGGACTTGAACACCGGCGGCAATACCGTCAGTGCGCCGCTCGCCAGTCGGTCTTCATGTGCATCGCAAATGTCGCAGGTGGCAAAAGTCATTCAATTCTCCGGCAGGTTTATAAAATGCATCGTTGCAGCGATTGTAAGCGGCGCACGCTGAATGAAAAAGGGGCATCGGTAGTTGCCGATGCCCCTTTTTCCGTTGAAGTGTTCGCTAAGCAGCTTGCGCGCTCGCAGCCCGCTTGCTGGTATCGCTGCCGACGCTGACAGCGGTGACGATCGCCAGCATCTGAAACACGCCGATACAGATGAACACCCACGCCGGATGGCTGGCATCCATCAAGGCGCCAAACAGCAAGGGCGCGATTGCGACGCCGGCATCCAGCCCGGAATACACGACGCCATAGACGCGCCCGGTCGCATTCTTCGGCGCTGCCGCACGAATCAGCAAATCGCGCGATGGCCCGGCAATGCCTGCGCCCAGGCCAACCGCCGCCATCAACACCAAAGCCCCCCATGCCGGCACCCAGCCGGTGGCAATCACCAAGGCCATCGCACCGGATGCCGTAAACGCCAATGCAATGGTGCGGTCATGCTGCGTCGTTTTGGCCGCCAGAAACCCGCCCCACAGCATGCCGGCCGCCGAAGCCAGCATATACGCAGTGAAAGCCGTGGTTGCCAGCGGCAAAGACATGTCATACAGCGCGCGCAGGCTGGAAGATGAAAAACTCTGAATCCCGCCCAGCGCCAACGCCGTGATCAAAAAGAAGCCGAAACACAGCCAGACCGAAGGCAGGCGCATGAAATCCAGCAAAGCGCCCTGTTGCGCATCGGCATGATGCGTCGATCCCGCTGAAATGACCGGCGTGGCCAGCACCGCACGGTAGATCCACAGCAAGGCCAGCACCGCAAAGGCGACAAACGATGCGAAGAACAATGCCATGCGCCAGCCTGCCAGGCCGGCAATCGTGGTCATGAAGACCGGCGCGGCGGCCCAGCCGAGATTGCCGGAAATGCCATGCACCGAAAAAGCATGGCCCAGACGGGCAGGCGACACCCGCTTGTTGAGCAGGGTGAAGTCGGACGGATGAAACACGCAATTACCGAGACCCGCCAGCATCGACCCCGCCAGCAGCATCGGATAATTCGGCGCCAGCGACATCGCCAGCGCGGCGACGCCCAGACAGCCAAGACCGCCGAACAGCACGGTGCGGGCGCCAACCTTGTCCACCACAAAGCCCGCCAGCGCCTGGCCGATGCCGGAAACGATGAAAAACACCGTCATCAGAAAACCCAGTTCCGCATAGGACAGATCAAACGCCACTTTCAGCCATGGAAACAGCGACGCCAGCAACAACTGGGAAAAATGCGACACCCCATGCGCGGTAGCGACCAGACCGATCACCTGGGCATCCTGGCGCAGTGGATTGCTTGACAAGGTACTCATGGCACTCTCTTTGCTAATTTGATGAATGATGACATCAGTGTAAGCAGAAATGTGGCGTCTGCTTTAAGATAGAAAGACATAATTTATCGATATACTGCCATGCCATTACAACCACTCACTCATACCCGCCCGGCACAGCCGGCAATGGCGCCGACGCCGCAGCGCCCGGTCAGGCTGATCGCCCGCGATCTGGCCGCATCGGAACTGCTGGCCGCCCATAGCCATGCTTGGGGCCAGGTCACTTATGCGCTGGAAGGCGTGGTGCGGGTCACGGTCGGCAACAGCAGCTGGATTGTGCCGCCGTTGCGGGCGATCTGGATTCCGCCGCAGGCGCTGCATGAAGTCGCGACGCTGGAAAAAGCCCGCCTGCGTGCGCTGTATGTGCATGCCGATGCGGCACCGTTCCAGCGTCCGGAGTGCGAGGTACTGGCGGTGTCGCCGTTATTGCGCGAGTTGATCGTTGCGCTGTCGCAAATCGATGAGGATGCGCCGCGCGAAGCGTTGTTGGCAGGATTGCTGCTGGATGAGTTGTCGCGCTCAACCACGCGCCCGATCCGCGTCGCGCTGCCCAGCGACAAGCGATTGAAAACCCTGTGCGACACGCTGATCGCCGACCCGGCCTCGACGCTGACGCTACATGACTGGTCGCTGCGCGTCGGCGCGTCCGAGCGCACGCTGGCGCGCCTGTTCGAACAGGATCTGGGGCTGACGTTCGGCCAATGGCGGCAGCAGGTCAGGCTGGCGCATGCAGCGCCGCTGATCGCGCGCGGATTGCCCTTGTCGCAGGTGGCGGCCGAACTCGGCTATGCCAGCCAGTCGGCATTTTCCGCGATGTTCAAGAAGACCTTCGGGCAGTCGCCTTCGGCATTTTTTGCGCAAAGAACAGACTAAGGCCTAATCCGTCAGAAACAACTGTTGCAGATCATTCAAAAAGCGCTGCCCCAGCTCGGTCGGCCGGATGATTTGATGGTCGCGATACAGCAGGCCCTTGGCCTCCGCCTGCGCCAGCGGCTTTTCAATCGCATTCATCGCCAGTCCGGTGCGTTCGGCAAACAGGTTGGCTGAAAAACCGTTGTGCAGGCGCAGCGTATTGAGCATGAATTCAAAGCCCAGGTCAGCGCGGCCGACCTCAAACTCTTCCTCGATCTGGCTACCCATGCGGATATGCTCAAGATAGGCTTTCGGCTGCTTGTGCCGGACCTGGCGCACGATCCGGTGCGGGAACGACAGCTTGGAATGGGCACCGGCGCCGATGCCGAGATAATCGCCGAACTCCCAGTAATTCAGGTTGTGCCGCGCCTGCCGCTTCGGCTGCGCATAGGCCGACACTTCATATTGCGCATAACCGGCGGCTTTGGTCATATCCTGGATCAGGTCCTGCATTTCGGCGCTGGCATCGTCATCCGGCACGACCGGCGGATATTTGGCGAAAAAGGTATTCGGCTCCAGCGTCAGGTGGTACAGCGACAGGTGCGGCGGCGCATAAGCGATGGCGGTCGCGATGTCCTGCCGCGCCTCGTCCAGGGTTTGCGACGGCAGCGCGTACATCAGGTCGAGATTGAAATTGTCGAAATTGGCATGTGCGATATCGACTGCCCGCCGCGCCTCGTCGCCATCGTGGATCCGCCCCAGCGCCTGCAGATGGCGCTGATTGAAACTCTGGATCCCGATCGACAAACGGTTGACCCCGCTGGCACGGTAGGAACGAAACTTCTCTGTCTCGAAGGTGCCCGGATTGGCTTCCATCGTGATTTCCACCGCGCCATCGAGCGGCAACAGCGTACGCACATCCGACAGCAGGCGATCCAGTCCGGCCGCAGACATCAGGCTGGGCGTGCCGCCGCCGATGAAAATCGTGTAAATCTTGCGCCCCCAGATCAGCGGCAGAGCGCTTTCCAGGTCGGCACGCAAGGCGTCAAGGTATTCCGCCTCAGGAAAACCGCCGCCCTTCGCCTCATGCGAATTGAAGTCGCAATACGGACATTTCTTCACGCACCAGGGAAAGTGGATATACAAGGACAAAGGCGGCAATGCGGTCAGATGCAGCGCACCCGGCTTGAGAAAAGCGTTGGCAGCCTGACTCGCAGCCGGCAGCTTGTCGGCGGGTTTGACGTTTGCAATCGGCTTAATCGGGATAATTGGGATCATCGCAACTTTTCAACCAGAGCGCGCAACGCTTGCCCGCGATGCGACAACGCATTTTTCTGATCCGCAGACAATTCGGCTGCGGTCTTGCCCAAGGCGGCAATCCAGAAATGCGGATCGTAGCCAAAGCCGCCGGCACCGCGTGCGGTCGCGATGATTTCGCCATTCCAGCGCCCTTCGGCAATGATAGGCTGCGGATCATTGGCATGCCGCACATACACTAGAGCGCAGTAATAATAGGCCGATTTGTCCGCATGCGCAGCCAGGTCCGCGACCAGCTTCTGGTTGTTGCGCAAATCGGATTTCGGCTCGCCGGCAAAGCGGGCGGACAATACGCCGGGGGCGCCTTGCAGCGCGTTGACACAGACCCCGGAGTCATCCGCCAGCGCCGGCATACCGGTCAGCATGGCTGCATGGCGCGCCTTCGCCAATGCGTTTTCAATAAAGGTCGGATGCGGCTCTTCGGCTTCCGGTACGTTGAATTCGCCTTGCGTGCGCAGATTGAAACCGATGGGCGCCAGCATTTCGCTGAATTCCTTCAGTTTGCCGGCATTATTGGATGCGAGAATCAGGGTTTGTGTCATGAAAAACAGAATGGGAAATAAGAGGATGCGCCGCACCATGTGTGCAGCGCCATTGCAAGCGGAGCAATTAGACTGTCGCCTGTAGCGATCGCTATTTTAGGCTATAAGCCCAGCGCCTGTTTTTGCAGAACGATCAGGTCAGCGATCCCATGCTGCGCCAGGTCCAGCAGACGGTTCATCGTATCGCGATCGAATGCCGCGCCTTCGGCCGTACCCTGCACTTCGATGAAATGCCCGGCATCGGTCATCACCACGTTCATGTCGGTATCGCAGCCTGAATCCTCCAGATAATCCAGATCGAGCACCGGCAAGCCGCGGTATACGCCAACCGAGATCGCAGCAACGAAATGCTTGAGCGGGATCGCCGTGATCGCATCACGTGCGACCAACTGCGAAAACGCATCATAGGCGGCCACCATCGCGCCGGTAATCGCAGCGGTACGGGTGCCGCCATCGGCCTGAATCACGTCGCAATCGAGGTGCAGTGTGCGCTCGCCGAAAGCATTCAGGTCAAAAGCGGCACGCAACGAGCGCCCGATCAGGCGCTGAATTTCCTGAGTACGGCCCGACTGCTTGCCTTTGGCAGCTTCACGATCCATGCGCGTGTGCGTGGAGCGCGGCAGCATCCCGTATTCGGCTGTCAGCCAGCCCTGCCCTTTGCCTTTCAAAAACCCCGGCACCTTGTCTTCGATGCTGGCGGTGCAGATGACTTTGGTATCGCCAAACTCAACCAGAACCGAACCTTCGGCATGCTTGGTGTATTGGCGTTGCAGGCGAATCGGACGCAATGCGTCCGCGGCGCGGCCGCTGGGTCGCTGTTCTTGTTGCATATTTTATTCCTTGGAAGTTACACGGGATGAGTTCTGAATGGCAGAGCGGATTTCCTCGATCGCCTTTTCGATTTCATCGTCATCAAATGCGTCAAGCGCTCTCATCTCATCGGCTGAGGGCGCGAGTATAGTGGTTGTCACCATGCCAACCGGCAAGGTATTGGTCGTAATCGTTGCTGCATCTTCAAGACTGTTATTGCCTTCCCACATCATCGCAAGGGCAGTGACGTTGTCGCTGCCCTTGCCGGCAATTCCTGCGGCAGTGGCAACCAATTCCGGCACCGCACGCACCACCGTACTGTCATTCAACTGTTGCGCCAGCAAGTGGTCGGGCAAAATCGACCACAGACCGTCGGAGCATAGCAACATCACATCCCCAGCCTGCAATGTCGCCCGCCGTGAAATTTCGACAATCGGCTGATTCGGCGCCCCCAGGCAATTGAACAACTTGTTGCGATCAGGGTGTGTATCGCGTTCGGACGGATCGACTTTGCCTTGCGCAATCAGGGTCTCAATCCGGGAGTGATCCCGCGTGCGCGCCAGGATTTGTCCATGTCGCATCCAGTACAAGCGAGAGTCGCCACAATGCGCCCAGAAAGCGCTGCCATTCTGAATCAGGCACGCGACAATGGTGGTGCGCGGCGTTTCAGTCAACTGGTGTTGCACGCGATACCGCAATATTTCATTATGTGCGGCAAGGAAACTGTCTTCCAGGAAGCGTTCCGGTTTTTTGATGTAAGGCGTCGCTTTTTGCCGGAACAGCGTGCCTATCGTCTGCATCGCAATGGTCGCCGCCACCTCACCCTTAATGTGGCCGCCCATGCCATCAGCCAGCAACAGCAACAAGGCGTCGCGAGTAAAGCTATACCCCATGCGGTCTTGATTGACCTTGCGGCCGCCGATATGACTTTCTTGATAGACGGAAAATCGCATGAAACTGAAACCTTGTAATTACTCTATGTAAGGGGTGTTGGATTATTGCGTATTATCAAGAATAGTCGTTACAGCGGCCGACTTCCTTTTATCCAGGGCAAGATTGCCAAACATGCTACGCCACTTGTTACCAACTCTCTTGAGCAAACCTGGCGCTTGTTTTTCGACCAACGGCGCTGATAAAACACGTTGCAAGGTAAACACGCTTTGCGGCCGCGCCAGAGGATCCAGCAGCAAACACCAGCTAACAGCTTTGATCAATTCCGGAGAATACACGCCCTCCAGTTTTGACAAATATGCATCCACCTTATCCTGCGTCTTGCGCTGATCGGCTGGCGGCGGCGGCGCCCCTATCATACAGGCGAAAATCGATGCGCCAATGCTGTATATATCGGTCCATGGACCCAGGGTGCTATTCTTGAAATACAATTCAGGCGGTGCAAATCCAGGTGTGTACATCGGGTACAACTTGGCAAAATCGGTCTTGAGCGTTTGCCGGGCGGCACCGAAGTCAAGCAGTATCGGGGTACCATCCACCCGCAAGTAAATGTTTGCAGGCTTCAGATCAAGATGCAGCAATTTATTGGCATGCACTTCGCGCAAGCCATTGAGTACCTGGCTGAACATCTTGCGAATGAAGCGTTCCGAAACTATCGGCTTATCCCCGCGATCACGACGTCGCAAAACATAGTCCTGCAATGAGCGCCCCGACTCATAGCCCATCACCATGTACACCGTTTCGTTGGCACGGAAAAAATTGATGACACTGACCACGTTGGGATGAGAAATGCGCGCCAAGGCACGGCCTTCCTCAAAGAAACATTTCAAACCCATGCGGAATATGGCGAGATTCGCCTCGGAAATTGCCGGAGCCAGTTCGCCCGGCTGACGCAAGACCAGGGTACTCGGCAAATACTCCTTGATGGCGACGGCGTTACCGTCTGCATCATAGGCCAGATACACGATACTGAACCCGCCAGACGCAATCTTCTTTACAATACGATATCCAGCAATTTCGAGTCCATCTGGCAATGGGGCATTGTTCTGTGCGGCCATATTTACCTATATCGTAGTCGTCATGAATTGTGTGGATAAATCATATTTTTGTAAAGAGAAACCGGGAGCTGAATTGACCATTTGCAGCATGACAGGATACGCGGTCACGACCCGCGAAACCACCGCCGGCACCATCACTATTGAAATAAAAAGTGTCAATTCACGCTTTTTAGATCTGCAGTTTCGCATCAACGACGACATGCGCGCCGTCGAACCCGCACTACGCGAGGCCCTCATGGCCCGCATTACCCGCGGCAAGGTCGAATGTCGCTTAAGCTTCGGCCGCAAAGTCGCAACAGATGCAGTGCAGGCATTGAATGCAAGCTTGCTGGCCGATCTGGCGCGCATGCAAAATGAAATCCGCAAACACTTCATCGATGCACCAGCCATGTCGGTCAATGAACTGCTGCGCTGGCCCGGCGTGATTGAAGAGGCCGAAATTGGCCAGGAAACCCTGCAGACAGAAATTGTCGCCGCCATGGCCACGACTATGGATGCCTTCGTCACCAGTCGCGCACGTGAGGGGTCTGCCCTAGAAGCGACACTGGTGTCGCGCATCGATGCGATGGACGATATCGTACAGCGCATTGCACCGCTGATACCCCAAGTCATCGAACAGTTCAAGAAAAAAACCACCGACCGACTGCAAGAAGCTTTGGGACTAGCGGCAATCAACAGCACCCCGATCTCCTCGCAAACACTCTCCCGCGAAGAAGCGCTCGAACGGATCCGCCAGGAAGTGACCATGTACGGCATCCGCATCGACATCTCGGAAGAACTTTCGCGTCTGTCGACACACCTGACGGAAACCCGACACATCCTGAAAAAAGGCGGCCAGGTCGGCAAACGCCTGGATTTCATGATGCAGGAACTCAATCGCGAAGCCAACACGCTAGGTTCCAAAGCCGCCATCAAGGATCTGGCCGATGCATCCATGGCATTAAAACTATTGATTGAACAAATGCGCGAGCAGGTTCAGAACCTGGAGTGACAAATATACTCCCCTTGGTATAGAAAGATGCCTCAGCAATATCCAGCGACAACCAGATGATTTTTTAGCATACCCGCTCATTTCTTAATAAAATGAGTTTGGCACACCCGACCCGCTCCGCGCGGGCAATTGACAATATCAACTCAAAGGATTCCCATGCCCAATGCCAACGCTTACTCAGGTAGCCTGCTCATGGTTGTCGCACCGTCAGGCGCAGGCAAATCAACGCTGGTCAATGCGCTGCTGGCGCAAGAACCTGCCATCAAGCTGTCCATTTCTTACACAACACGCCAACCCCGACCGGGCGAAGAAAATGGCCGCGAATATCATTTCACGTCCGTGAGCGACTTCCTTGCACGACAGTTGCAAGGTGAGTTCCTGGAATCGGCTGAAGTCCACGGCAACTATTACGGCACATCCCGCTTGCAGATTGCCGAACAGATCAAGACCGGCACCGACGTACTGCTGGAGATTGACTGGCAAGGTGCTCAGCAGGTTAAAAAACAATTCCCTCATGCAATCGGCATCTTTATCCTCCCCCCATCCATTGAGGCACTGGAAGAACGCCTGAAGAAGCGCGGCCAGGATGAAGCGCACATCATCGCCCGGCGACTTTTGGCCGCTGGCGGAGAAATCGCACACGTTTCAGAGTGCGAATATGCTATCATCAACCAAGATTTCACGACCGCCTTGTCTGAGCTAATGGCGATCGTCAAAGCAGCGCGTTGCCGCTTTCTGCAACAAGCGGCGCGCAACGCATCGCTATTTGCCCAACTGGGTATCCATGCCAATTTAAGCTAAAGCAGCATCATTAGGAGCATACATGGCCCGCATCACCATTGAAGATTGCCTGAAACAAATCCCGAATCGTTTTCAACTAACCTTGTGTGCGACATATCGCGCACGCCAGCTACTGCAAGGCCACACGCCTAAAGTCGACGCTAAAGACAAGCCGACAGTCATTGCCCTGCGCGAAATCGCCGCAGGCAAAGTCGGGATTGAAATGTTGAAAAAAGTGCCAAGTTAATTTGCTGACCAAAATAGTGATTACATAATGCATCATGCGGCTGGTACCAACAGTATGAACCTGAACCCTGCAGATTCGACACTATCAGCCGCAGAAAGCAAACGGCTCAACCCTGAGCGCCCGCAACAACAAAAATCTTCCGTCTCGACCAAAGATTCCCCTCCCCAGCAAGCCACGGGTGTCGCATCTGTCACCAAGCTGATGTCAAAGCTTGCCGAATACCTTCCAGAATCAGACCTCAAAAAAGTTAAAGAAGCTTATCGCTTTTCAGATGAGATGCATTTGGGCCAGATGCGCAAGTCCGGCGAACCTTATATATCCCACCCAATTGCGGTCGCCGAAATTTGCGCCGACTGGAAACTCGATGCGCAAGCCATCATGGCAGCGCTGCTGCATGATGTAATGGAAGACCAGGATGTCAAAAAAGAGGAACTGATCGAGCGCTTTGGCGCGCAGGTCGCAGCCCTGGTAGACGGCCTGTCAAAACTTGAAAAAATTGAATTCCAGAGCCAGATCGAAGCACAGGCGGAAAACTTCCGCAAGATGCTGCTGGCCATGGCGCGCGATGTCCGCGTAATCCTCATCAAGCTTGCAGACCGCCTTCACAATATGAGTACGCTAGGCGTGATGCCGCCTGAAAAGAAGCGCCGGATTGCCCGCGAAACCATGGAAGTCTATGTGCCGATAGCGCATCGACTTGGACTGAACAATATCTATCGTGAACTACAGGATCTGTCGTTTTCCCACCTTTACCCAAACCGCTACAAAACCCTGGTCAAAGCGGTCAAGGCTGCCCGCGGCAATCGGCGCGAAGTTGTCAGCAAGATTCTAGAATCCGTCAACCATACCCTGGCAGGCGTCGGCATCCACGCACAGGTCTATGGCCGCGAAAAAACCCTGTACGGGATCTATCTAAAAATGCACGACAAGCACCTGTCATTCTCCCAGGTGCTTGACGTATACGGCTTTCGGGTAGTGGTTGATAGTTTTGCGAACTGTTACGTTGCCCTTGGTACGCTGCACGCGCTTTTCAAGCCGATGCCCGGCAAATTCAAGGACTACATTGCCATTCCCAAACTCAATGGCTATCAGTCACTCCACACAACGCTGATCGGCCCATACGGAACGCCAGTCGAATTCCAGATTCGCACGCAAGACATGCATCGCGTAGCGGAATCCGGAGTTGCCGCACACTGGTTATACAAGAATGGCGAGGCAAACCTAAGCGATCTGCAGCAACGCACTCATGCGTGGCTGCAGTCTCTGCTTGATATTCAGAAACAAACTGGTGACTCTGCCGAATTCCTGGAACATGTGAAAGTCGATCTATTCCCGGATTCGGTTTATGTCTTCACTCCGAAATCCAAGATCATCGCACTGCCGCGCGGCGCCACCGCACTGGACTTTGCCTATACGATACACACCGATATTGGCGACCAGACAGTGGCTGTAAAGATCAACCACGAAAATGCACCGCTACGCACCGAATTGCGCAATGGCGACATTGTCGAGATCGTCACATCGGATGCCTCGCGACCCAGCCCCACCTGGCTCTCATTTGTTCGCACGGGCAAAGCGCGCTCAGCCATACGACACTACCTGCGCACGATTAATCTTTCCGAGTCGATTGAATTAGGCAGACAGCTTCTGGCACAAGCATTAATCGAGCTGAATCTCCCGGCCGCATTACCGTCGACAGTGATCGAGCGACTCTTGAGCGAGTCCAATAGCAAGAGCCTGGAGGACATTCATGCCGACATAGGTGTAGGGCAACGCATGGCAACCCTGGTAGCACGTCGAATTCTCAGCTTCAGTGAAAATGAATCAACCAATCAACCGCCAACCGAAACGCACTCCCAGCCGGGCAAACATAACCCCGTTATTATCCACGGCAGTGAAGGCGCGGTCATACAACTGGCTCCATGCTGCCTCCCGATTCCAGGCGACCATATCATAGGTCAACTAAAGCGTGATCAAGGTCTCATCGTCCATATTGATGATTGTCACATGGCAAAGAAACAGCGCAACAGGGAACCAGAACGCTGGATTGATGTGATGTGGGCAAAAGATATTAACCATCGCTTCGATTGCCGAATCAAAATTCTGGTCAAAAATGAAAGAGGAATTTTGGCTCGGGTAGCCGCTGAAATTGGTGAGTCTGATGCAAATATCACGCATGTCGGCATGGACGAGGATCAGGAGCCGTCGATGGCGCTAATCCATTTTACGGTCCAGGTGGAAGACCGCGCCCATCTGGCGCGACTGATCCGCAACATTCGCCGCATCCCCGAAGTAACGCGATTACTCAGAGAGCGCGGCTGACTCGCGTTCGCCGTACCTTAGTCCGACAAACTCAACCGTGCTGCTTAGCGACTCCCTTATGCACCCGGCGCAATCCCATCCAGATAGTAAATGCGATTAGCGGAAGCAAGACACCCGTTGCCAGATCGGGATTGACTGGCAAACCCGCTGCCTTCATCGCCTTGCCGACGTAACCGACCAATCCTGCCAGGTAATAAGAAATAGCGACGACCGACAGCCCCTCCACTGCCTGTTGCAGACGCAATTGCTGCGCCGCACGGGTATCCAGCGATTCCAGAATTTTTCGATTCTGCTGCTCCTGAACAATGCCAACTCTTGTGCGCAGCAAATCGTTGGAGTGCGCAATACGATCGGCCAAGGCTTCCTGACGGCGCGTCATGGACTCACAGGTACTCATTGCCGGAGCCAGACGACGCTCCATGAATTCACCAATGGTAGGCACACCTTCGATGCGACTCTCGCGCAATTCGCCAATGCGCGCCTTTACCAGGCGGAAATAGGCCTGCGATGCAGAAAAACGATAGCTGTTATCCAACGATAATTTTTCTATCCTTGCGGCCAGGTCAGTAATGCTGCGTAGCAAACCCTGCTCATCATCTGCGGCACTGGACGGCCCATTAGCAACATCAGTAGCCGTCATTGCCGCTGTCAGAGTTGCCAATTCACTCTCGATATCATTCAGCAGTGGCGCTGCGCGCTGCGCCTGCGGCAAGCCCAGCAGCGCCATCATACGATATGTCTCAATTTCCAATATACGTTGCACCACACGACCCGCCTGCTGGTGATGCATCGCACTATCCCTGACCACAAAATGACAGAAGCCATCTGCCTTGATCAGAAAATCAGTCCAAATTTCCCCGCCTTGCACCACATGACTTCCTACCAGCACCTGCCCCTCAAAGATATTTCTCATATCAGGAATTGCACCATCATCCGGACTGGGTGCCTTGTCGAGCAAGACATGTGCAGCCACCATGATTTTCCCTTGCAGGCTGAGCAGCCAATCCTGCGGAATATACTGTAAAGGCATGCTTTTGAAGGCGGTACTGACCGTCAGATTTTCCTCATTTTTTTGCGCAAAGGTGTACGTCGAAAATTCAGTATGGCACTCCCACTGCAAACGAAACTGGCCAAAATCGTGAAAAAAATACTTCGCTTCGTTTGTCGGTGCAGCCACACCAAAATGCCTGCATAAAGCAGAAAGAATCCCATGTTGCTCGGATGCATGAATGTTACTGGCACTACTTTTGTCGTCATGCGTATAGACAGCCAGATGAGTCAGGCTCTCCCTGTCTGACAACCTCAATGAAGGGCGCGAGTGAACTTCTGCAGCCAATGGGACGCGTAAAGCATGATTCAAACCAGGGTAAGCGATGGACATAGTAATAATTATTTTTAGTCAGAATATGATTCTATTGAAAAATGCCGCCTGAAAAAACCAAGCCGACTTATCGATTGGCCGGCGCAGGGTAATGTACCTCCAGAATGATCAACTCGTCCATTCCCGAGGGAGTTTTCAGCGTCACCGACTCCCCCTCATGCGCTTTGGTCAGCGCGCGCGCAACCGGGGAAATCCAGCTGATCTTACCCTGTAACGGATCGATTTCATCGATACCGACTATCGTCACCGTGACCACCTCACCGGATTGATTCTCGTATACGACAGTTGCACCAAAGAATATCTGGTCATGACCGAAATGCACACTGGGATCGACCACCTCCGCGATATCGAGTCGCTTGGTCAAAAAACGGATCCGGCGATCAATTTCACGCAATCGCCTTTTCCCATAGATGTAATCGCCATTTTCAGAGCGATCCCCATTGCCTGCAGCCCAGGAAACAATACGCACTACCTCAGGCCGATCGACATCAATCAGATGCAGCAATTCATCTTTTATGCGCTGATGTCCGGTCGGCGTGATGTAGTTTTTAGCGCCGACAGGAATCGCCGGCGTGACCGCATCAAGCTCATCATCTTCATCAGATTCTTTTACAAATGCTTTATTCATAGCGCACTATTGTAGCGGCACTGTTCAATAGATGCCGACATTCATGAAATGCGCTCACTGAGAACAGGCCCGGCACCTCCCGAAAAGTCCAAAGACAAAAAAAATCCCCCTGCCTTTGAGTGCAGGGGGATTTTTCATGTTTTGGTGGTCGGTAGTGGGGTCGAACCACTGACATCTCGCGTGTGAGGCGAGCATTCTACCGCTGAATTAACCGACCAGAGCCGGCATTTTAGCAGCGTTACCGGCCTTCACACAAGCATTGCACAAGGACAAACATTGAACTCATTTAATGAGTCAATCCTGGCGCAACCAGACACACTCCCCCTTTGTTTGCTTATCCAGTCCGGCGAGCAGAACATCATGTTCCGCTAACTCAGCCGCGGTGGCATCTAAAACAAGGATGTCGGCAAGTTGCGCATTATCCTCAATGCTGGCGCTGTCCGTCTCAGCTTCATTGCTGGCGATATCGATGGTAAGGCTATTCTGTCCGCGCGTCATCGCCAGGTAAACATCTGCCAGCAATTCAGCATCAAGCAAAGCGCCGTGCAGGGTCCGGTGGGCGTTAGATATGCCATAGCGGTCACACAGCGCATCCAGCGAATTTCGCTTCCCGGGATGCAATTCCTTGGCCTGCACCAGTGTGTCGGTCACTTTCGCGACATGCTGCTCAAAGCCGGGCAAATCGAGTCGTTTGAACTCCGCATTTAAAAAGGCCAGATCGAAGGGCGCGTTATGAATGATGATTTCCGCACCGCTTACATAATCGCGCAATTCGGCAGCGATGACATTGAACTTCGGCTTATCGCTAAGGAACTCAGTAGTCAAACCATGCACTGCCAGCGCACCTTCTTCCGAGTCGCGCTCCGGATTAATGTAGTAATGCAGATTATTGCCGGTAAGGCGGCGATTGACGAGTTCCACGCAACCGATTTCGATGATGCGGTCGCCGGAACGAGGATTAAGACCCGTTGTTTCGGTATCAAGTAGGATTTGTCGCATTGGCTATAAGGTCCAGTTGGCATTGAAATTGCGGGCATCACAACACCGACTGCACGCCCAGATTGGCAAGCATGTCGGCCCGTTCATTGCCATCATGGCCGGAATGACCGCGCACCCAGCGCCATTGAATTTGATGCTTCGCCTGCGCCGCATCGAGTGCCTGCCATAAGTCAACATTCTTGACCGGCGCCTTGGCAGCAGTTTTCCAGCCGCGTGCTTTCCAGCCCTCAATCCATTCTGTCATGCCCTTCAATACATACTGGCTGTCGGTATGCAGTACCACCTCACAGGGTCGGGTCAGCGTATTCAGGGCCTCGATCACGGCCATCAGTTCCATGCGATTGTTGGTTGTATTCAGTTCGCCGCCAAACAACTCTTTTTCACGCTCACCGGCAACAAACAACACCCCCCACCCGCCCACACCCGGATTTCCCTTGCAGGCGCCGTCAGTAAAAATTTCAACCTTATCCATACTTAATTAGTACTCTTTCTGTTGCAAATGATGAGTTTTATTAGCTACAGGCAACCCGTTTGGTATCTTTGCCATGTTTTTCGTCCACACTGGACCGATCAGCCGCATGCCCTTGACACGTTTGATGGCCTGCACGACATACACCGCCCCGAGATAAGGCCACCATCGCTCTCCTGCCTTCTCGATAAATGCGTAACGCTGCAGCCACTTATCGGTCGCACAAGGCGGCGCATAACAACCAAAATGCCCCCGATCAACTTCCATGTTCAATAATTTAAGCCAATCCTTCAGGCGTGACAAACTGATAAATTCGCCCTCCGGCGGCAGAAAAGAAGCACCGACCAGCCCACCCGCAAGCTGACGCAAGCCCCATAAGCTGGCCGGATTAAAGCCACACACGATCACCCGTCCTTCCGGGATCAGCACCCGATCAACTTCGCGCAAGACCTGATGCGGCTCGGCCGCGAACTCAAGCACATGCGGCAAGATCACCAGATCCAAACTTTGCGAGGCAAATGGCAACTCGCTGAAATCATGCGTAACGGCGACCGGAGAACCGGGCGAAGTCAAGCGATCCATATCGGTCAGCCATTGGTGGGGCATCCGACTGGCTGCCAGCGCATTGATTTGCGGCAAGCCGATTTGCACTGCATTGAAGCCGAATATATCAGCCGTCAGCGCATCCAGCTGGGCCTGTTCCCAGGCGCGCACATAATGGCCGGGCGGCGTCTCAAGCCAGGAAGCGAGCGCTATAATGGATTTTTCGGATGACGGATCTGCCATGTCTGCAATACTCACCAAACCCCTGAATATATTAGCCGTGCCGGCATTTGAGGATAATTATTTATGGCTGATTCACAACGGCAGCCATGCTGCGGTTGTCGACCCAGGAGATGCGGCACCCATTTTCAAGGCACTGGAAAATCTTCAGCTAACCTTATCCGCTATTTTACTGACACACCACCATCATGACCATATCGGTGGCGTGACTGACTTGCTGCAGCGTTTTGACGTGCCAGTATTCGGACCGCGCAACGAGAGTATCACAGCTGTCAGGCAACCGTTATCAGAAGGTGACAACGTGATCATTCCGGAACTGGGCTTGCATATGACTGTACTGGATGTTCCGGGTCATACACTGGGCCATATCGCCTATTTTGCACAAGAGCAAGGTTGGCTCTTCTGCGGAGACACCTTGTTTGCAGGCGGTTGCGGACGCCTGTTTGAGGGCACGCCGGCGCAAATGGCCAACTCCCTTGATAAATTGGCAGCCCTGCCCGACGATACACAGGTCTATTGCGCGCACGAATATACGCTATCCAACCTGCGCTTTGCGATGGAAGTAGAACCAGAAAATCCAGTCCTGCTCACCCGCATGCAGAACGAGCAGGCGAAACGCAATCAAGGCATCGCGACTATTCCATCCAGCATCGGACTGGAAAAAGCCACCAACCCTTTCCTGCGGTATCGCGAACCGGCCATCGCACAACGCCTGATGGATGCGGGCAAGCTCAATCAAAGCACGCCAGTTGCTGTTTTTGCCGCTCTGCGTGAGTGGAAAAACAATTATCGCTAAGCAGGCAACTACCCAATTAATCGCAATAACCACAGGTCAAACGAAAATTGGTGGAGTATGTGCCGAATACAGCCATTAGCCGCATATAAAATAAGGGCTTTTGAAAATACACCGTGCAGTATTATTTCAGGCGCGATTCACTCCAAATACCAAAATGTAATATCGCTTGACGCAATAAATGCCTGCTACGTACACTCTTCTGATCAACTCTATACGGCCGCGCGATAATGGGCCGGAAAAATCAAACTGACTCTATGCCACGAATGACAATTTCCCCCTTGAGATTTGCCGCACTCCTGCTGATCGGTACACCCCTCGTCAGCCAGGCGAATGACCTTTCGATCTCATCTGCATTCCAGTTGCCCACAGCCAATGCGGAATACAGCGGGAGCGATAGCGCCAATGATGATCCCGTGCCGCAAGTCCTTACGATGGAAGAAATTGACATCTGGGAACGCATCCGCAAAGGTTTCAACATCCAGGATCTGGAAAACCCGCTGGTTCTGGAACAATCCAACTGGTACAGCGCACGCCCTGAATACATCCAGCGCACCACGACGCGCGCCTCGCGCTACCTGTTCCATGTGGTGCAGGAACTGGAAAAACGCGGGATGCCGACCGAACTTGCGCTACTGCCTTTCATCGAATCGGCGTTCAACCCGGAAGCCTACTCCAGCGCCAAGGCTGCCGGCATGTGGCAATTCATTCCGACCACCGGCCTGATGTTCAAGCTCAAGCAGACGATGTTCAAGGATGAGCGCCGCGATGTGCTCGCCTCCACCACTGCCGCCTTGAATTACCTGGAGAAACTGTACGGCATGTTCGGCGACTGGCAACTTGCTCTGGCTGCCTACAACTGGGGCGAAGGTTCGGTGCAGCGCGCGATCAAGAAAAATGAGGCCGCCGGCAAACCAACCGATTTCAACAGCCTGTCGGCACTGATGCCTGCCGAGACGCGCAATTACGTACCGAAATTGCAGGCAGTCAAAAATATCATCGCGCATCCGGATCAATACGGCATCAACCTGCCGAAGGTCGAAAATCAGCCGTACTTCGTCACAATCGGCAAAACCCGCGATATCGACATCAAGATCGCCGCCCAACTGGCCGAGTTGTCAGTCACCGAATTCAAGGCGTTGAACCCGCAATTCAATCGCCCGGTCATCACCGGCGGTGACAAGACAAAAATCCTGATGCCACAAGCCAATGCGGAAAAATTCAAAACCAATCTGGCAAAGTGGAACCGTCCTCTTTCATCATGGACTTCGCACACCGTCAGCAAACGGGAGCGGATCGAGAATATTGCGAAGATGTTCAGCACGCTGCCCGAAATCCTGCGCGAGGTAAACCATATCCCGCCGAAGATGCTGCTGCAGGCCGGCTCCACCATCCTGGTACCGAAAGCCTCGGAAGCACCCGCCAAGGACATCGCACCCGAGGTGCTGGACAACGCGGTTATTGCACTCGCACCCGATGTACCTGACACGAAACGCATCTATGTAAAAGTGGGGAAACGTGACAACCTGGCATCCATCGCCAGCCGCTACAAAGTCAGCATTGCACAACTTAAATCATGGAACAGCCTGAGCCGGGATAGCGTCAGCAAGGGTCAAAGCCTGCGGCTGCAGGTACCGTTCTCAATAAGCAGCAAAGTCGGCGGTCACCTGAAAGCCCCTGCCGGCCGGAAGTTGATCTCGAAACGCCACAAACGCTAACCTCCTCTCCACTACGGATCGCAGCAATGAGCCCCCTCATTGCTGCGGCAGTCCGACAACAAGCAACCTGGTCAGCCCCCGTGGCGCCGGTTGAGCGCCTTTCTGCCCCCTGACTCTGCCCGCCCCGCAACATTTGCTGCATTGCACACTATTGCTGCGAGGCCATAGCAACTCAAATGCCATGCGCCTCTGCATTAATAATTTGCTTTAACTCAAGTGAATCTGCAGACTTATTGATTAGAATATGCGGAATTTCCATAATGCAACACTATCTGCCTTATGAAAATGCAATGACTGACACTGTCAGCAACTGCCCGATATA
>CAWIOX010000014.1:0-68832 GCA_963837775.1 uncultured beta proteobacterium
TATAATTTTTCAATGGGAAAATTGTTCAATCGAAGACAGCTATGGGCCTGGATCGCATGTTTTGCGATACTGCTCAATGCGCTCGCGCCTTCGATTTCCCATGCAGTTTCGGCACTGAATCGACAATCTTCACCATGGGTTGAGGTTTGTAGCGCAAGCGGCTCAAAATTCGTTGCGGCATCGCCGGACAAGACGCACGATACTGCGCCATCGAATAATCCGCTTGCCCATCAGTCAGAACACTGTCCGTTCTGCCTGTCGCACGCGGGTACATTTGCGTTGCCACCGCCCCCGATCACACCGTTCGCCGTTTCCGGCGGACATGATCTGTTTCCATCGTTATTCTATCGTTCGCCACAGCCTTTGTTTTCCTGGGCTGCGGCGCATCCACGCGCGCCTCCGATCGCTTCCTGATCGTCTCTGACCTGGCTTGACTGTCTTCGCATCGGCGCGACGCGCATGCATTCGATTGCATGGCTGTCGCACTCCTGCACCTTATTCGTGAAGGGCAAGATACGCCAGCGCCGACAGAGACGATCACATCCCCTATCAAGACACTGCCAGCAGTGTGCCCGTCAATATGATCAGGAAATGTGGATTCGACATGAAAAAAGTTTTGCAATGGATACGCCGCTTCAATGCGGTAGCTTTAGCTACTTTGGCAATCTGGCATGGAGGGACCTATGCCGATGCACTGCCCGCAATAGAAATGCCCTGTGCGACATCACGGCAAGTCAAGCAGGCCATTGCTGCCGGAAGCCGCTATCGAAAAGCAATCCAGTGCACCAATCTCGGTGTTACGACACCAGCCGTCGGAGCAGCATGATGCATAAGGATCTGGCTCACACCCCACCCTATCATCGCCCGGCGACCCAGCTGCCGTACCAACAGCAGCTTGACGCATGCCGAACCAGATCCTTTCAGCAAGGTGAGCAGATATATTCTGCCCGCGCATCCGGAATCGCCTGGCGCGTGAGCAGTGGATCGGTACGACTGAATCGAATGACGAATGACGGACAGATGCTGTTCGCAAATTTGGCGGTGGCCGGTGACGTGATAGGCACGGAAACCCTGTTAATGGGGAAGTATGAATTCTGGGCCGTTGCGCTTTCCGATTGCGAACTGGTGCCTTGGCCGGAAGGCTTGTCGAGTCCGTCCGGGGATTCTCTATTGCATATTCTGGCGGCAGCAGAACGCCGGACTGCGGATGTCGTTGCCTTAAGATCCGGCGCCGCAATTGATCGGGTGATGCGACTCATCGTGATGCTGGCGCAGCGCGATGAAAATCATGACTACTGTTTCGCATTGCCGAAAGGACGGGATATCTCGGAAATTACTGACCTTGCGAAGGAAACCATTTCAAGGATGATCTCCAGCCTGAAACAGGATGGAATTGTGCGAAAAAAAGAAATTTCCGGTCACGCCAATATCGGAATTATATTTTAGGTCAGATATAATTTTTCAATGGGAAAATTGTTCAATAGAAGACAGCTATGGGCCTGGATCGCGTGTTTTGCGATACTGCTCAATGCGCTCGCGCCTTCGATTTCCCATGCAGTTTCGGCACGGAATGGACAATCTTCACCGTGGGTTGAGGTTTGTAGCGCAGGCGGCTCAAAATTCGTTGCGGTATCACCGGACAAGACGCACGATACTGCGCCATCGAATAATCCGCTTACCCATCAGTCCGAGCACTGTCCGTTCTGCCTGTCGCACGCGGATACATTTGCGTTGCCACCGCCCCCGATCACACCGTTCGCCGTTTCCGGCGGACATGATCTGTTTCCATCGTTATTCTATCGTTCGCCACAGCCTTTGTTTTCCTGGGCTGCGGCGCATCCACGCGCGCCTCCGATCGCTTCCTGATCGTCTCTGACCTGGCTTGACTGCCTGCGCATTGGCGCGACGCGCATGCCCGTTGCATGGCTGTCGCACTCCTGCATGTTGTTGGGGAAAGGCAAGGGCAAGATACGCCAGCGCCGACCGAGACGATCACATCCCCTATCAAGACAACGCCAGCGCACGGCATCCGCACTACGCAGATGCGGTGCGCCGACAACATGATCAGGCAATGTGGATTCGACATGAAAAAATTTTTGCAATGGCTGCATCGCCTCGATGCAGCCGCCTTAGCCAGTTCGGCAATATCGGATGGATGGACCCGTGCCGATGCACGCATACCGGTGCTACGACACCAGCCGTCGGAGCAGCATGATGCATAAGGACCTGGCCCACACCTCACCCTATCATCGCCCGGCAACCCAGCTGCCGTACCAACAGCATCTTGACGCATGCCGAACCAGATCCTTTCAGCAAGGTGAGCAGATATATTCTGCCCGCGCATCCGGAATCGCCTGGCGTGTGGCCAGTGGATCGGTTCGATTGAACCGGATGGCGAATGATGGCGCGATGCTGTTCGCAAATTTGGCAGTAGCCGGTGATGTGATAGGCTACGGAAACCCTGTTAATGGGGAAGTATGAATTCTGGGCCGTTGCGCTTTCCGATTGCGAACTGGTGCCTTGGCCGGAAGGCTTGTCGAGTCCGTCCGGGAATTCCCTTTTGCATATTCTGGCGGCAGCAGAACGCCGGACGGCGGATGTCGTTGCCTTAAGATCCGGCGCCGCAATTGATCGGGTGATGCGACTCATCGTGATGCTGGCGCAGCCGGATGAAAATCATGACTACTGTTTCGCATTGCCGAAAGGACGGGATATCTCGGAAATTACTGACCTTGCGAAGGAAACCATTTCGAGGGCGATCTCCGGTCTGAAACAGGATGGAATTGTGCGAAAAAAAGAAATTTCCGGCCCCGCTATTCATCGGAATTATATTTTTAGAGAAAGTGCCGCGTTGTCGGTGAATGACGGCAGCAATCTGATTTCACATTTTTAATAATAAATATTAATTGCAACAGAGTTGCATATGCAAGTATGTTTATGCAATAATCAATGCAACTGAGTTGCATTGCGTCGCAATTCCATTACGAGCGCGTTATCTACATTGGGCGAGGTCACGTTATTTGTACATGACAAGCAAGCAATTGCCGCAGGGCCCCATTCACCATCATCAATGAGCAACCATCATGTTGTTTTTGTCCCGAATTTTTCGCCCCGGTGCATGGACGGTGCTGGCCTGGCCCGCCTGGTTGCGGGTGCTGGCGGTGCTGCCTGCACTCCTGGCGTTATGGCTGGCAGTGATCTGGGCGTTGGCGGGAGAAGCGCCGTGGTGAGGCTGGACGATCTGACCGTCACTTACCGGCGGCATCCGGCACTGCATCATGTCAGCGGCCATTTTGCGCCGGGCTCGCTGACCGCGGTGATCGGGCCGAATGGGGCGGGCAAAAGCACCTTGCTCAAGAGCATTCTGGGATTGCTGCCGCTGGACAGCGGCCGTATCAGCGTCGCGCCGGAGCGGGCGCGCATCGCTTATTTGCCGCAGCAGGCTGACATCGAGCGCAGTTTCCCGATCGTGGTGCGCGATTGCGTGCTGCTGGGTTATTGGCAGAAAGCAGGGCAATTCGGCGCGATCTCGCGTGCGTTGATCGAGCGTGCGGAACGTGCGCTGAGCGAGGTCGGGCTGGAGGGATTCGCGCAACGCTCGATTGCCTCCTTGTCGGCCGGCCAGTTCCAGCGGGTATTGTTTGCGCGCATGCTGTTGCAGGATGCCGATCTGATCTTGCTGGACGAGCCTTTCAATGCGATCGATGCCCGCACCACTGCCGAATTATTGCAACTGATCGCATCCTGGCATCAGGCCGGCCGCACGGTGATTGCGGTGTTGCATGATTATGCGCAGGTGCGCAGGCATTTCCCGCAATCCTTGCTGCTGGCACGCAATGTCGTCGCCTGGGGCGATACCGCAACCGTATTGACGGATGCGCATTTGCGGCAAGCCAAGGCGATGGCGGAAGCGTGGGACGAGGATGCGCCGTTTTGCGGCGATGGCAGGGCGGCATGATGAGCGCCTCTATCTGGACAGCATCTATCAATTTGCCGTTGCGCCGTTCCAGGAGTTCGCCTTCCTGCGCCGCGCCCTGGTCGCCACCATCGCGCTGGCGCTCAGCGCTGCGCCGCTCGGCGTGCTGCTGACCTTGCGCCGCATGAGCCTGTTTGGCGACGCGCTGAGCCATGCGGTGTTGCCTGGCGTGGCGGTCGGTTTCACGCTGTTCGGCTTGTCGCTGACGGCGATGAGCATAGGCGGTTTTTTGGCCGGCATCATCGTGGTGGCCATCGCCGGGCTGATCAGCCGCTATACCGAATTGAAAGAGGATGCCAGCCTGGCCGCGATCTATCTGGTCGCGCTGGCGCTGGGCGTGATGCTGATTTCACGCCGCGGCACGCAACTCGACTTGCTGCATATCCTGTTCGGCAGCGTGCTGGGTGTGGATGCGGGCGGTTTGCTGCTGGTGGCCGGTGTTGCCAGCGCCAGCCTGCTGGCACTGGCAGCGCTGTACCGCGGCTTGCTGCTGGAGAGTTTCGATCCGTCCTATCTGGCGGCCAGCGGTAGCCGCGGCATCCTGCTGCAGCAATCATTCCTGATGCTGGTGGTGCTGAATCTGGTGGCCGGCTTCCAGACGCTGGGCACGCTGATGGCGGTGGGGCTGATGATGCTGCCTGCGGTGTCGGCGCGGCTTTGGCACGATACCTTGCCGGCGCAACTTCTGAACAGCACCTTGCAGGCCGCCTGCGCCGGTTACGTCGGCCTGCTGCTGTCGTATCACATCGATACCCCTTCCGGGCCGACCATTATCGTATGCGCCGGCATGCTTTATCTTGGCTCGCTGCTGTTTGCGCCGCGCGGTTGGTTGCCAAGGCGGTGGCGCCGGCCGCATCTGAAGGCGTGAACCTGTCCATTTTTCCCTTCCCACATGATCAAGGAATACAACGTGAATCGATTTTGGCAAAAGCCGCTTGCGGCAGTCATCCTGTTGCTCTCTTCTGCCGTGGCAAGTGCCGCAGACAAATTGCCGGTGACGACCAGTTTCAGCATCCTGGGCGATCTGGTTGCTATCGTCGGCGGCGAGCGGGTCGCTGTGTCCACGCTGGTGGGGCCCGATGAAGACGCGCATGTGTTCGAGCCGTCTCCGGCTGACGTGAAAAAAGTCGCGCAGTCCAGGCTGGTCGTCGCCAACGGCCTGGGGTTCGATCACTGGCTGGGCAGGTTGTCCGGCGCCGCAAATTACAAGGGAGAAACGCTGATTGCCTCCAAAGGCATCAGGGCGCGTCAAATGCCGGATGAGGACAAGCCAGGCAAGACGCAGTCGGATCCGCATGCCTGGCAGGACCCGACCAATGTCGTCATCTATGTCCGCAATATCGCCAGTGCGCTGAGCCGCCTTGACCCGGAGGGAGCGCGCTATTACCAGAAAAATGGCGAGCAATATGTGCAATCGCTGACCGCGCTTGATGCCTGGGCCAAACAGCAATTCACGCAAATTCCGGCAGCCAAGCGCAAAATCATCACCTCGCACGATGCGTTCGGTTATTTTGGCGCACGCTACGGGATCAATTTCCTTGCCCCGCAAGGCATCTCGACCGAGAGCGAGGCCAGCGCCAAGGATGTCGCCAAACTGATACGCCAGATCAGGCGCGACCGGATCAGGGCGGTGTATGTGGAAAACATGAGCAACCCCAAGCTGCTGCAACAGCTCAGCCATGAAGCCGGCGTGACGATGGGCGGCAAGCTCTACGCGGATGCCTTGTCCGGCCCGCAGGGCGCGGCACCGACCTACCTGCGGATGATGCGCTACAACGTCGAGCAATTGATGCTGGGCTTGCAGCAGAATTGAAGGGGCCTGACCTAGTTTTTTTCAAGTGCAGACGTGTTTCGGAAGGACAAACAGTGAAGCCAATCCCATGTTAAATATTGCCCAGCTCAGTTACGCATACCAGACCACGCCCGTACTCAGCGTGGCCGCATTCGATCTTGCGCCAGGCGCGCATGCGATCCTGCTTGGTCCGTCCGGCTGCGGCAAGTCAACGCTGCTGCACCTGATCGCCGCAATCCTGACGCCGCAACAAGGCACGCTGCGCGTTGCGGGCACGGATGTGCGTTCGCTGTCGCCGCGCGAAGCCGATGCATGGCGCGGCAAAACCATCGGCTTTCTGCCGCAAAAACTGGCGCTGGTGCCCAGCCTGTCGGTACTCCAGAACGTAGTGCTATCGGCTTACGCGAACGGACAGGACGCCGATGTTGCGCACGCGCAATCGCTGTTGCAAGCGCTCGGGCTGGCAGACAAGGCTGACGCCAAACCGCACCAACTGAGCCAGGGCCAGCAGCAGCGCGCAGCCATCGCACGCGCGATGTTCAACCGGCCGAAGCTGCTGTTGGCCGATGAGCCGACCGCCAATCTGGACGACGCGGCCTGTGCCGCCGCGATTGACTTGCTGACGTCCCAGGCGGCGCAAGTCGGCGCCTCGCTGGTGATCGCAACGCATGACGCACGCGTGCTCGCCGCATTGCCAACGGCGCAGGTAATGCGCCTGGCAAAATCTTCAAAGGAAGCAGCATGATGCCCCTGAATGCCTTCACGCTGGCGCTCAAGTCGCTGCGCCACAAGCCACTCGCTACCGCGCTGAACCTGCTGCTGATGGCGGTCGGTGTGGCAATGATGACTTTTGTGCTCTCGGCCTCGCGGCAATTCGAAGATAGCGCGCTGCGTGATGCAGAAGGCATCGATCTGGTGGTCGGCGCCAAGGGTTCGCCGTTGCAACTGATCCTGTCCTCGATTTATCACGTCGATGTGCCGACCGGGAATATACCGCTGGCGGCACAGGCGCAACTGGCGCAAAACCGGCTGGTGAAACAAGTGATTCCACTGGCGCTGGGCGACAGCTTTAACGGCTTTCGCATCGTCGGCACCAACGCCGATTACATCGCGCATTACGGCGGCGTGCTGGCGCACGGGAAGTCGTTCGACGCGCCGATGCAGGCGGTGTTTGGCGCGCAGGCGGCGGCCAGGACCCATGCGGTGGTCGGCGCCACATTCACCGGCTCGCATGGCTTGGCACGGGGCGGCGAGGAGCACAAGGATCGCCATACCAGGTGGTTGGCATCCTGCAGCCGACCGGCACGGTGCTGGACCGCCTGGTCCTGACCCCTGTGGAGTCGGTATGGAAAGTCCACGAAGTCTCCAACGGCATCGATGTCAACGATCCCGAGGAAAAAGCCGCGATGGACGCCGAACGCGAATTGACCGCACTGCTGGTGCAATACGCGTCGCCGCTGGCGGCCGTGACCATGCCGCGCATGATCAACAGCCAGACTGCGCTGCAAGCGGCGCAACCCGCGCTGGAGGCGGCCAAGCTGTTCCGCCTGCTGGGCGTCGGTGTCGACGTGTTGCGCGGCATCGCGGCGGTGGTCCTGCTGTCGGCCGCGTTGTCGATGTTTGTTGCGCTGTATAACTCGCTGGAAGAGCGCCAAACCGATCTGGCGATCCTGCGCACGCTGGGCGCGCCGCCGCGCAAACTGTTTTCACTGTTGCTGGTTGAAGGACTGCTGCTGGCGTTCGGCGGCGCAGCGCTCGGCTGGCTCTTGGGCCACGCCGCGGTCGATGTATTGGGGCGGCTGCTGTCCGATGACCAGAATTTGAGCTTGACGGGCTGGTCTATCGCACCGGCAGAAGCCTGGCTTGCGCTGGTTACCCTCATCGTCGGTCTGGCAGCAGCGCTGATCCCGGCATGGCGCGCCTACCGTACCGATATTGCCCACACATTGGCCCAATGATTTTTTAACGAAGGAGTGATTCCGATGAAATATCTGATGACAGCGCTATTGACGATGCTTGCTTTCTCCGCATTTGCCAAGGAAGACCCTGCGCAGACCAAGAGGGAGATTGCCCAGCATCGCACCATCGCTGCCGCACACGAAGCTGCGGCCAAGTGCAAGGAATCCGGCAAGGACGAGGAAATCTGCCATGCCGAATTGGCAAAAGCATGCAAAGGCTTGGCCATCGGCAAGCTGTGCGGGATGAAGCATAGCCACGGGGAATGACGCCATTGATGGTGCCCTGCGCATCACAAAGAGCCGCGTAAAATGAACAACAAGCGTCCCGATTCAATCCATCAGATGGAGGTCATATGACGATATTGCGCATTTTACTGATAGCGCTTTGCAGCACCCCGGCATGGGTGTTTGCCGAGAGTCAGATCCCGCCCGCGCAGGGCGCGACATAGCCCTCCGGGCGCTGCCGCTGTCCCGGCAATGATGCAAGCCTTGCCGGAGATCAAGGGGGTGGTTTCCTGGACGACGCTTGCCAAGGTCAAGCAGGTGAAATCAAACGACCGCATTCTGCCGGCATTTACCAGGGAAATTGCGGCACTCGACAATCAGGAAGTAAAACTGCAAGGCTTCATGATGCCGCTGGAGCCAGGTGAAAAACAAAAGCATTTTCTGATCTCGGTCAATCCGCAGACCTGCGCATACTGCATGCCTGCCGGACCGGAAGGCATCGTCGAGGTATTGAGCACGGCTCCGGTCAAATATTCGTTCGAGCCTATCGTATTGTCCGGAAAAATGGCGGTGCTCAAGGATGATCCGACGGGACTGTATTACCGCCTGACGGGTGCGGTACCCGTGTCGGGAAAATAATAACTTGTATTCCGCGCTGCCGGACGCCAAACCAGTGTCGATCGATGACGCTGGGCCTTGCCTTTGCCATTTTTTGCAATAAATATACTGCCCCCTGTATTTTTAACAGGGCAATGAAACCGTGCGGGAACTGCCATGTTTTATCGCATACCCCGCGATTCAGGGGTGCTGGTAGAGGCCGAGCAGTACGCTCTGGCCGAGCACATGGCCGTGCATCGCGCGTTCCAGCGCGGCCTTGTCCGGTGTGCCGAGATCCGGCAGCACCACGTCCAGCGCATACAGCTTGAAGAAGTAGCGATGGCGGCCGATCGGCGGGCAGGGGCCGCCGTAGCCGGTGCGCTGCCAGTCGTTGACGCCGTCGCGCGTGCCGCCCGGCAGCGATGCGCGCTCACGCCCTGCGGCAGGCCGGCCGCAGTCGGCGGCAGGTTGTACAGCACCCAGTGCACCCAGGTGGTTTGCGGCGCGGCCGGGTCCGGCGCGTCGGGATCGTCGACGATCAGCGCCAGGCTTTTGGTGGCGGGCGGCAGGCCCGACCATGCCAGCGGCGGCGACAGGTCGCTGCCGTCGCAGGTGTGGAGCGCCGGAATGCCGGCGCCGTCGGCAAAGGCGCTTGAGATCAGGTGCAGTGACATCGCGATGGACTCCTTTGTGGTGCAGACAAGTGCGGCGGCCAGCAGCAGCGCACCCAGTGCGCTCATCTGCGCGATCGCCGCCGGCCCGGCGCCCGGATGCAGATCGACGAGTCAGCCGTGCATCTGCGGCGCTGAATTGCGTTGCATCCATGGGCTGGTCGCAGCTGGGCGGCGCTCAACTGCCGTTGATAAAATCATCGTGCATGCGCGCATCGTGCGAGCGCTGCCTGCGCTGCGGTTCGATCCGGGCACGCGTCCAATATGCCATCGCGCCCGCGCCGGATCGTTGATCCGACGCAAACACAGGACAGGCAGCGCACATAAGCTGGGTAATTATTCCCCTGATGCGTGCCGATCCCGATGCGACCCTATAACGACAGCCCGCTGCTGACCGATTTTTACGAATTGGCGATGCTGCAGACCTATTTTTCACGCGGCATGAACGACACCGCGGTGTTCGAATTTTCGGTGCGCGAGCTGCCCGCCGGACGCAATTTCCTGATCGCGGCCGGGCTGGCGCAGGTGGTCGACTATCTGGAACAGCTGCTGTTCGACCACGATGATCTGGCATGGCTCAGCGCCAGCGGCCGCTTCGATCCGGCCTTCATCGCGTCGCTGATCGATTTCCGCTTTTCCGGCGCGGTCGATGCGCTGCCGGAAGGCACGCATCTTTTTTGCCGGTGAACCGCTGCTGCGCATCAGCGCGCCGCTGCGCGAAGCGCAGTTCATCGAAAGCCGGGTGATGAATCTGCTGCATTATCAAAGCCTGGTCGCGTCCAAGGCCGCGCGTGCGGTGATCGCCGCGCAAGGCCGGCAACTGATCGATTTCGGCCTGCGGCGCGCGCACGGCGCCGAGGCTGCGCTGCTGTCGGCGCGCGCCTGTTACATCGCCGGTTTTGACGGCAGCGCAAGCACGATCGCGGCGCCGCTGTTCGGGATTCCGGTATCGGGCACGATGGCGCATTCGTTCGTGCAGGCGCACGAGCACGAGACCGACGCATTTGCCGCATTCGCGCAGGCGTTCCCGCATGACGCCACGCTGCTGATCGACACTTTCGATACCGAAGCGGCGGCGCAACAGGTGGTGCGCCTGGCGCAATGGCTGCAGGAAGAAGAGGGCATCCAGATCAAGGCGGTGCGCATCGACAGCGGCGATCTGGATGCGGTGGCGCGCCGCGTGCGGCAGATCCTGGATGCCGGCGACTGCAGCCGGATCGGCATTTTTGCCAGCGGCGATCTGGACGAATACGCGCTGCAGGCGCTGGTGCACAGCGGCGCGCCGATCGACGGCTTCGGCATCGGCACCCGGATCAACACGTCCGCCGATGCGCCTTACCTGGACTGCACTTACAAGCTGGTCGAGTATGCGGGCCGGGCCTGCCGCAAGCGTTCTCCCGGCAAGGCGATGTGGCCCGGCAGCAAGCAGGTGTGGCGCCATGTCGATGCGCACGGCGTGATGCGCGGCGACATGCTGACGCTGCAGGGCGACGACCTGGCCGGAACGCCGCTGCTGCAGCCGGTGATGCGCGGCGGCCAGCTGCTGGCGCCGTTGCCGTCGCTGGCGGACAGCCGCGCGCACGCAGCCGCACAACTCGCCAGCCTGCCGCCGGCGCTGCACGCGCTGGGCGCGGCAGCGCCATATCCGGTGACGGTGTCCGAGTCGCTGCGGCAACTGGCGCAACAGGTGGACGCACATCAGCGCAAGCTGGCCGCTGCCGACCGCGCGCAATGGGGGGACGACACCAGTTAGGGGGCCGGCCAGATGCCGCTGCACAGACATCGCGGCGATCACGAGTGCGCCACGGTCGCGCTGAATCGTCTCGGCCCGCACGGCTGCCGCGCCCGCCAATGCCAAGGTTTTTGATTCCCGACAAAATCACGCCGCCGATGCGGGTCTACCATGGGTATGTCCGGCCGGTGACGCGCTGTGCGGGACGTATGGATGCGCGCCATTCCTGCGTGCACAAATCTGCATCTCAACGCACAGCAGCTACAGCACATTTCAACGGCGCCGGCCAAGGCCAGGGCAACCCGGATCAGGGGCAGCCAGGGCGGGGCCGGAACAGGAACCGATCGCTATCCGGCACGCGCATCACCACGCTGCAATTACCCGATGGAGCATGCATCATGACTACCCGCAAGATTGAAAAAAAGGACTGGAAAGCATTTTTTGACGGCGTGTCCAAAGTCGGCGGCCTGGACAGCAAATGCGCGGAGATCGAAGTGGTCGGCCTGAACCTGGGCGATCATATCGCGGCCGAATGGGTGCCGATGTTCGGCGTGGTCTACAACCCGGGCAGCGACGTGCTGGAGATCGCGCTGGAAGGGCTGGACCACATGATTCACCGGCCGACCACGATCCACGTCGACGAGAGCGCTGCCGGCCTGAACAGCATCAGCGTCACCGATGAAGATGCGCTGCAGCACATCATCCGCCTGCGCGATCCGCTGCTGCTGGCGGGGCCGGCCAAGGCTTGAATCCGGCCTCAACCTGAAAATCTACGGTCGCCGCGTGACAGCCTGCGGCGCTGGAATCTGTATAAACAGGGGGAGTATGGCAATAAATCCTGCCATACCCGCACGGATACATTGGGCTTTTAAAAATACCGGATGGAGTATATTTTCCGGTGCAAGATGCCTGCAACTTACGCGTACTCGCCTGCCAGCCACTCCACCTTGCTGCGCAGCGGGATGGCATCGCTGCAGTTGACCGTGTGCCGGCTGACGATCAGTTTCTTCTTCACATAGGGCGACACCATCGCCTGCAGTACGGCCGGATAACCCATGTCGAATTCGAGCTGGTCGCCGATCTGGCAGGATCGCGCGCGGCTCATGTCGAGCACCAGATGGTCGCTGGAGGCGCCGATGATGGTCACGCCGGGATCGATCGGGCGCAGTTCGGCCGGATTCACGTCGAGCCGGCCGAGGCTGACGATCGAGCGGGTCTGCTCGCCCTGATCGATGAACACCGGCTTCAGGCCGAACGCATCGAGCCCGATCTCGCCTTCCGGCTTGGACGGTTTGCGCTTGACCTCGATCACTTCGGACTTCATGCGAAACGCATCGGTATGCATGCCCGGCCACGGCGCATCGTGCAAAGAGTTGCGCCCCAGCAGCAGCCCGGTGCCGATGCGCAGGTGGTTGATCCCGGCCGGCAACTGGCCCGCCAGCAGCAGCGCCAGCGAGCCGGAATTGCCGCCCGACACATAAGTCAGCTTGCGCCGGTAGCGTTGTTCGAACGCGTCGGCGCACTCGACCAGGCGGCCCAGGTTCTGCGCCGACGGCAGCACCCCGCCGAGGCAGCCGAGATTGGTGCCGACGCCGACGATGCGCACCCCGGCAAGCGCGGCGACCCGGTCGCACAGCGGGATGAAATCTTCCGGATTGACGCCCTCGCGGCGGTCGCCCAGCTCGACCATGATGATGATCTGATGCACCCGCTTATGGTCGAGCGCGGCGTCGGACAGCGCCGCAATCAGGCGCAGTTCGGAGTTCAGGCTGACATCGACGGTCTGCACGATCTCGTTGACTTCGGACAGCGCCGGTATGCGCACCAGCATCAGCGGGCAATCGACGCCGTTGCGCTGCAGGCGCTGGATATTTTCCAGGCGCGAATCGCCGAGCTGGGACACGCCGCCGTCGAGCAGCGCCTGCGCCACCTGCGGCATGCCGCAAGTCAGCTTGGTCACGCCCAGCACCGTGACGCCGCGCTCGGCGCAGGCCGCCACCATGTTGCGCGCGTTGTCAGTGAGCTTTTGCAGATCGATCGTGATGGAGGCGGCCATGCTTTACCCTGGTGTGAAATGAAAAAAGATGCGTAAGGAACTATTGCCGCACAGAAGCAGCAAGCCTGCTTGCAGCCTGCGTGAACCTGCTTGAACCCTGTTTTCACCTTAACGCAGCCGACACCAGAGAACAAATCAATAGTAAAAATGAACACCATAGATTTGATTGATGTACTATTGCCTGAGCTGGCACGAAAACCGGCTTTCGTTCCACTGCAATCCGATATCAATCCAGACCTCCGGAGTCCGCCACATGGCCCAAACAACATCTACCGCCAGGCCCGCCGAAGAGCCCGAGGTGTATACCTCGAGCACCGACCAGAACCGGGAGTTCGAACGCTTTGCGCGCAACCTGGACTGGAATCTGCTGCGCACCTTCATGGTCATCGTGCAGGAAGGCAGCCTGACCAAGGCCGCCAACCGGCTGTTCCTGCAGCAGCCGTCGATCAGCGCCGCGCTGAAAAGGCTGGAAGAATCGATCGGCTATCCATTGATCGACCGCCAGCCGGGACGCTTTGTGGTCACGCCGGCCGGCAAAAAACTGTACACCGAGGCGCTCAGCATTTTCCAGATGGTGGCCTGCCTGCGGCAATCGATCACCGACGCCCCGCTCGAGACCACCGGCCACATCCGGATCGCCACCGTGAGCCAGGTGATGAACACCATTCTTGATCCTATCCTGGCGGCATTCTTCAAGCTGCACCCGAAAATCACGCTGTCGATCGAAGTGCTGACCACCGCCGACGTGCTGCATTCGCTGCAACAGAATCTGGCGACCATCGGCCTGAGCGACGGCGTGATTCCGCCGGGCTTGCACAAGCGCCTGATCAAGATCGAAAAATATGCGATCTATTGCGGCAAGGCGCACCGTTTTTTCGGCGAACAGGATCTGCGGCTGGACGATTTGCGCGGCGAACCGTACATCACCTTCAAGGCCGATATCCTGGGCGGCCAGCACATGAATGCGGTCACCGCGATACGCGCGCAAGCGTCGATCGGGCAGTATGTGCGCGGCACTTCCGCGTTCGACGAGGAAGTCTGCCGGATGATCATCAACAATATCGGCATCGGCGCGCTGCAGCAGGAATTTGCCGCCCCCTACCTGCAGCGCGGCTTGCTGTGGCAACTGCCGCCGTATCAGGAGCTGCCGGAATCGACGCTGTATTTCGTCAGCAATCCGATGGCTCGCCTGAACGACGCGGAACGCGCTTTTCTGGAGTTCGCGAATGCCTATCCGGGCTGGCCGGAATGAGTGCTAATTGAGCAAGTCATAGATTCAATCTATACGACGGATTGATCTTATCTTCTTTGTGTATGGGGGAATGGGTGCTATTTTTTGCTGCATCGAAGGCAAATAAATCGATACGACAAATAATCAGGCCCAGCCTTTTTCCAAAGAATTTGAGGAGACATTATGAAGATGAAGCATCTACTTAGCGTGATCGGCTTGTCATTTGCCGCAGTTTCCGTGCAGGCGACAGAAAGCAAGGAATTGCGCATCGGCACCGACGCGACTTACGAGCCGTTTGAATACAAGACCGCCGACGGCAAACTGGTCGGCTTCGAGATCGACCTGGCCAATGCGCTGTGCGCCGAAATGAAACGCCGTTGCGTATTCGTCGAATCGGCGTGGGAAGGCATCGTCCCTTCCTTGCTGGCCAAGAAATACGACATGATCATTTCCGGCATGACGGTCACCGATGACCGCAAGAAAACCGTCAGTTTCAGCAACAAGATCACCGATATCCCGTACCGCGTGATCGTCAAGCGCGGCAGCGGCCTCGACGGTTCGCCGGCCGCGCTGAAAGGCAAGAAGGTCGGCGTGCTGAAAGGCTCGACCGAAGCCGATTTCGCCGACAAATACTATGCGAAGGCCGGCGCCACCGTGGTGCGTTACGGCTCGACCCAGGATGCGTACCTGGACATGACTTCGGGCCGGGTCGAGGCGATCCTGGGCAACCTGGTCGAAATGAAATCCGGTTTCCTGAACAAGCCGGAAGGCAAGCCTTTCGAGTTTTCTCCGTATGAAATGAAGGACCCGGTGGTGCTCGGCTACGGCACCGGCGCCGCCATGCGCAAGCAGGATGCCAAGCTCAAGACCGAATTCGATGCGGCGATCCAGGCCATCCGCGCCAACGGCACCTACAAGAAAATTTCCGACAAGTACTTCGATTTCGACGTCTACGGTAAATAATCCCGCACGCCGCGAGACCGTCTGCCAGGCGGTTTCGCGCTGACTGGATGATGAAAAAACCTGCTGCCGCGCGCAAGGCTGCGGCACGGCTTGCGCATCTGGCCAGAAATAAAAAAGACAGGCTTGGCCTGTCTTTTTTTTGTACTGGCGAACGCGATTACTTCGGTGCGGCTTCTTTCGCTTCTACCTTGGCTTCGGCAGCGTGTGCTTTGGCTTTCGCTTTAGCCGCTTTGCTGTGCGCCTTTGCTTTCATTTTTTTGGCATCGACCTTAGCGTCGGTGACTTTTGCATCGGCTTTGGTGTCTGCTTTTGTTTCTTTTACATCGGCTTTCGCTTTGCTTTCTTTGGCATCAACTTTGGCTTCGGCTTTGGTTTCCTTTGCTTCGGTTTTCGCGTTGATTACTTTTGCATCGGCTTTAGCGTCAGTCTTCATTTCCTTGGCATCGGCTTTAATGACAGCTTTGGTTTCCTTGGCTTCGGCCTTAACTGCTTTGGTCGTTGGTGCAGCTGGTATTGCTGGTGTTGCCGGTGCTTGAGCGAAAACAGAAGTAGCGAACAAGCCAGCGATCAGAGTAGCAAGTAATTTATTCATTTGAGTTCCTGTACGTTTTCTTGATTAGCTCAGGTGGTTCCCGAGGACATACGCTATAAACGATGGGGTCAGGAATGGCGTTGACGCTTATTACATGCAGTTACAAATGATGTGCAACTGCAGCAAGAGCGAGTCTGATGCGGCTATCCGGGCGGTCGCGCGATTGCGGATAGCTCTAGCCGGGCGCAAAGCCGGCAATGATCTGCTGCGTACTCAAGACTTCAGCGAAACTGCCATCCAGCGCCGCCATATACGCGGCGTGCACCTGGCCGGCCGGTATCTGCACGCCGCCGAAGGACAGCGCCTTTGTCGCGCAGGCATCGTGCGCCAGCTGGACCGTCAATTCCAGATCGCAAGCGGCACGCGTCGTGGTGTCGATGCACATGTGGGTCATCATGCCGGCGATCACCAGCCGGCCGATCCGATGCTGCTGCAGATGTTCCAGCAATCCGGTCTGCCGGAAGCTGTTCGGATAATGCTTCCGGATCACGGTCTCGTTGCCCAGCGGCGCAACGCTGGCGTGGATTTTGACGCCGTCGGTATCGGGCACAAAGAAGGTCGCGCCGGCGCGTGTTGCGATGTGCTGGATGTGGATCACCGGCAGGTGCAGGCGACGGAAGGTCGCCAGCAGCGCGGCCGCGTTGTCGCTGGCTTCTTGGGTGTTTTCCAGCGCCATTTTGCCGCCGGGGAAGTAATCGTTTTGAATGTCGATCAGCAGTAGTGCGGTTTTCATGGATGTATTCCTTTTCAGTATTGATCCGGCCCGAATTAAGTTTCAATAATTTGGGTCCATTTCTCACCCTCTCCCTCTGGGAGAGGGCTGGGGTGAGGGGATTCGGCACACTGTATTTGTGGGCCGAATCTATAGGTGAACTGCTTGAGCGGCGACGGCCTCAGACGCTGCCCGCTGTCTCGACAACAAGGATGCGCGCCGCGCCGCGCGGATGCGCCAGATGCTCGCAGCCGACCTCGGCAAAGAACACATCGCCGGCCTGCAGTGCGACCGACTTCTCTGTCCCGTCCTCCCGGTAGAACATGTCGACCGTCCCATCGAGCACTGCAAACACCTCCTGGCCGTCGTTGATGTGCCACCGGTATGGCTGGTCGGTCCAGTGCACGCGTGTCGTGATGCCGTTCATGTTCGCGACTTCAATTGCGCCCCATGCGCGGGCGGCGGTAAATTCACGGCTGCGGATGATTTTCATGGTTTTTCAAAACGCCTGATTAGGGGTAGATCGGATGTCCTTGTGGAGTCATTCATGGCTCGGCTCCGGAATCGATTATCGCGATTGCCGGCTGACGCCGACAGTGGCCCGAGTGACATTTTTAGTTACAATCGGGCCAATCGTGCAATCAGGAGAATCAAGCAATGCCGACCCACACCATCGCGGTGATTGCCTTCGACGGCATCAGCCCGTTCCACCTGTCGGTGCCCTGCGCGGTGTTCGGCGCGGATTGCAATAGCGGCGGCGTGCGGAGAATCGAGTTGCTGGTGTGCGCGGCCGACAGCGGCCCGCTGCGCACCAGTGCCGGCTTCTCGATGCAAGCCGAACACGGACTGGACGCGCTGGCCAGGGCCGACACCGTCATCGTGCCGAGCTGGCCCGATGCCGATGCGCCGCCTGCGCCGCTGTTGCTCGATGCGCTGCGTGCCGCGCATGCGCGCGGCGCGCGCATCGTCGGCCTGTGTCTGGGCGCGTTTGTGCTGGCCGCCGCCGGCATTCTCGACGGGCGGCCGGCGACTACCCACTGGCTGGGCAGCGACGAATTGGCGCGCCGCTATCCGCGGGTCCGGGTCAATCCCGACGTGCTGTATGTCGATGACGGCGACGTGCTGACGTCGGCCGGCACCGCCGCCGGCATCGACTGCTGCCTGCACATCTTGCGCCAGCTGTGCGGCGCCGACATCGCCAGCCATGTGGCGCGGCGCATGATCGTGCCGCCGCACCGGCAGGGCGGCCAGGCGCAATATATCGAGCGCCCGCTGCCGGCGTCCTGCGGCGATGAGCGCTTGCTGGAAGTATTGGCGTGGCTCGGACAGAACCTGCGTGCGCCGCACAGTCTGGACGCGCTGGCCGCCAGGGCGCTGATGAGCCGGCGCACCTTTACCCGCCGCTTCAGGCAGGTGACCGGCACCACGGTCGGACACTGGCTGCGGCACCAGCGGCTGGCGCTGGCGCAGCGCTTACTGGAGAGCGGCGACCAGACGATCGAAGCCATTGCCGAGCTGGCCGGTTTCGGCACGGCGCTGTCGCTGCGCCAGCACTTCAGCGAACTGTTGCATACCTCGCCGTCGACCTACCGGCGTGAATTTCGCGCCAGTTGACGCCGCGACCCGCCTTTTCACCTGAAAATATACTGCACCCTGTATTTTATAAATGGCAGGCAATGCTTGCGGCCAGCGCCATGTTTGGCACGATACTCCCCTGATTGAGGCGAAACGGCAGGGGCGCGCGGCAGCTGTCCGGCGCCCGGAGCGGCGCAAGATGCGGGGGCGGATGAAACAGCGCCGCCGTGTTGCGCTACACTCAGCGCTTTCACGCATTGGACCAACAGAACATGGGATTGAATCATTTCAAGCGGCTGATCATCCTTGCCGCCGCTGCGCTGCCGCTGGCGGCCTGCGACAACGCGGTCACCGTGCATCATGGCGCGTCTTACATCATCAAGGGCGACCGCCACAGCGCCCTGTATCCGCTGGCGGTGCAAGCGGATGGCGAAGACGTGCGCATCGAACTCGGCGCTGCGGCGCCGGTTCCCGAGGTTTTTTTAATCGAGGCTAGTCCGGCCATGCGCTGGCGTTCAACTTCACGCAAGCGGGCAATATATTGACCGTGCCGGGAAAATTCGAGCATCTCAGCCTGCGTCGCGCGGGCGCTGAAACGATCGATATCTTCAGCGACGAAAAAATCGCGACCTTGTCAAAGTAAGCTGCCGGCCGCCGCGCGGCGGTCCCGGATTATTGCTGCGCCAGTAGCGGCGCCGGGCGTCGCGCCAGCAGGATCACGGTGGTCAGCACCAGCGCGCCGCCGATCAGCTGGTTGGTGCTGATCGCTTCGCCCAGCAGCACCACGCCGATGCACAGCGTGATGGCCGGTTCCAGCGTCGAGATGATCGAGGTCTGGGCCGCGCCGATATGCTTGACCCCGATCAGGAAGGCGGCGCTGGCGATCACGGTCGAGAACAGCGCGATCGCGGCGATCGCCAGCCAGGCGGTCGCGTCGTGCGGCAGGCCGACCCCGCCGGCCAGCGCGAATCCGCTGTTGCCCAGCGCGGCCACGGCCAGCACCACGAAGGTGGTCGCCAGCGGATCGGTATTGCGCGTCAGGCGCCCGCCGATCACGATGTAGACCGCATACACCACCGCGGCCAGCAGGCCCAGCGCAATCCCCAGCGGCTGCCCCTGCAGATTGCCGCCCAGCGTAATGGCGATGCCGCTGACCGCCATCGTCAGCAGCAGCAGCGTGCGGCGCTCCAGCTTCTCCCAGCCGAACAAGACCGCCAGCAGCGTCACCAGCACCGGATAGATGTACAGCAGCAAACCCACCAGCCCGCTGCTGGCGTACAGCAATGCGGTGAAATAACTCTGCGATTGCGCGGTATACAGCACACCCATCAGCACGCAGGCCGCCAGCGCCTGGCCGCGCGGCAGGCGGATGCGCCGCCAGCGGATCACGGGCGCCAGGATCAGCACCGCCAGCACGAAGCGCAGCGCCAGCAGCGTCGACGGATTCACGCCGGCCGCATAGGCGAGTTTGGCGAACAGCGCGATGCAGCTAAAACACAGGGCGGACAGCAGGATTAACGCAATAGCGTGACGGCGCGGCATCATGGGACTCCAAGGGTAAATTATTTGATGGCAGCCGCGGACGCCTCCGGCGCACTGCACAGCCTCACTGTAATGGCTTGCCGGCAGTTGAACAAATCAATATTATTGCCGGATAGGCCAAATATTATTGAGGCTCAACTGAGGATTCCAGGATGCTAGAACGTCTACCGCCGCTGCCCGCGATCCGCGCCTTCGAAGCCGCCGCCCGCCATGGCGGATTCCAGCGCGCCGGCATCGAACTGCATGTGTCGGCCGGTGCGGTCGCGCATCAGGTCAAGCAGCTGGAAAGCTGGCTCGGCGTGACGCTGTTCCTGCGGCTGGCACGCGGCGTCGCGCTGACTGCCGCCGGCCGCCAGTACGCGCAGGCATTGCGCCCGCTGCTGGACGGACTGGCCGAGGCGTCGGACGCGGTCAAGCGCCAGGGCGACGAGCATGTGGTCACGGTGACTTCGGTGCCGTCGCTGGCCGCGCGCTGGCTGATGCCGCGCCTGGGCCGCCTGCGCGAGCAGCATCCGGAGATCGACCTGCGGGTGCTGGCCTCGCTGCATCCGGTCGATTTCCAGCGCGAAGGGGTGGACGTCGCGATCCGGCTCGGCAGCGGCCCGTATCCGGGCCTGAAGGCCGATCTGCTGATGGAGGAATGGTTTTCGGCCGTATGCAGCCCGGCATTCCGCGCGCAAGCGCCGGATCTGGCCGCGCCGGCCGATCTGCTGCGCTATCCGCTGCTGCACGACGAAGCCGAGCCGCGGCTGCCGGACGAGATCAACTGGGCGCGCTGGCTGCAGGCATTCGGCGTGACCTATGCCGGCGCGGCGCGGCCGAGTTTTTCCCACACCTATCTGACGCTGGAAGCGGTGGCCAGCGGCCAGGGCGTCGCAATTGCCCCCGAGCCCTACATTGCCGACGAGCTGCGTTCCGGACGCCTGCTGCGCCTGTTTCCGCAGCGCGTGCTCGGCCCCTACCGCTACTACCTGCTGCGCCCGCCCGAAGCCGAGGCGCGGCCGGCGGTCAAGGCCTTCTGCGACTGGCTCAGGGCCGAGGTGCAGGCCGAGATGCAGGCCGAGATGCAGGCCGCAGCGCCCGAAAGTTCCGCCGCGCCGCCGCCCTGAGCCGGCCGCCAAACCCCGCCCGCCATGCATTTTTGACAGAAAATATACTGCCGCCTGTATTTTTAACAGGGCAATGAATACCTGCGGCAGCTGCCATGTTTTCTCGCATACCCCCGTGTTTTTATGCCAATTCAGGGGCCGTGGCGGGCTGCCTCCGGTGGCCGCCCAGCACGGAAAATGGGCCGGTTCCGGCTATCCGCGCAAGCTGGCCGGCGCGCCGATACCGCTCGCGGCAGCACTTTGACAGGTGATTTTCAGCGGGGTTTTTTGCGCAATAGTTCGCTATTGACGCTGGAAATCCGGCAAAATCAGTCCTGCTTGTGCAGATTGATCGCGGCGCCGCGGTCAGCCCGCGGCACTGAAACATTTGATTTTTCACCGAAAAGGAGATTGCGATGTTACCTGTACTGCGTCCCATCCTGAGCGCCTGCCTGCTGGCCGCCACCACGCTGGCCAACGCCGCCGGCTTTACGCTGGCCAGCCCCACCATTGCGCCCAATTCAAGGCTGACGTCGGCCCAGGTGTTCAACGGCTTTGGCTGCAGCGGCCAGAATATTTCGCCGGCACTCCATTGGCGCGGCGCACCGGCCGGCACCAAGAGCTTTGCGGTGACCGTGTATGACCCGGATGCGCCCACCGGGTCCGGCTGGTGGCACTGGGTCGTGTTCAATTTGCCGGCCAGCGCGACCGGCTTGCCGCAGGGCGCGGGCGAGCCCGGCAGCGATCTGATGCCGGCCGGCGCGCTGCAGGGCCGCACCGATTTCGGCGCAGCGGGTTTCGGCGGCGCCTGCCCGCCGCAAGGCGCCAAACCGCACCGCTACATTTTTACCGTGCATGCGCTGAAGATCGAAAAGATCGAGGTGCCGGCCGACGCCAGCGCGGCGCTGGTCGGCTACATGATCAACGCCAATCGCCTCGGCAAAGCCAGTTTCACCGCCACCTACGGCCGCTGAGATCGGGCGCTGCACAACGGCGTGCCTGCGTTATGCAGCGCGATCTGCAGCCCAAACCGGCGTGGATCGCGTCCGACTGCTGGATCTGCAGCTGAAAATATACTGCCGCCTGTATTTTTAACAGGCCAATGAATACCTGCGGCAACTGCCATGTTTGATCGCATACCCCCGTGTTTTGCGTAGATTCAGGGGGCGCGGCGGGGCTATTTGCGCAGCAGCCGCAAGCCGTTGCCGACCACCAGCAGGCTGGCGCCCATGTCGGCGAAGACCGCCATCCACATGCTGCCCATCCCCATCAGCGTCAGCACCAGGAACACCGCCTTGATGCCGAGCGCCAGCGTGATGTTCTGCAGCAGGATCGCATGCGTCGCGTGCGACAGCCGGATGAAGCGCGGAATCTTGCGCAGGTCGTCGTCCATCAGCGCGACGTCGGCCGTTTCGAGCGCCGTGTCGGTGCCCATCGCGCCCATCGCAAAACCGATGTGGGCGTGCGCCAGCGCGGGCGCATCGTTGATGCCGTCGCCCACCATGCCGACCGTGCCGGCGGCGCCGAGCTGCGCGATCGCTTGCAGCTTATCCTCGGGCAACTGGTTGCCGCGGGCCTGATCGATCCCGACCTGGCGTGCGATCGCCTCGGCAGTGTGCTGGTTGTCGCCGCTCAGCATCACGGTCTTGACGCCCAGCCGGTGCAGGTCGGCGATCGCGGCGCGGCTGCTGTCCTTGACCGTATCGGCCACCGCAAACAGCGCCAGCACGTGCTGCTCATCGATCAGCAGCACCACGGTCTTGCCCTGCCGTTCCAGCGTGTCGAGGCGGGTTTCGAGCGCCGCGGAACAGCGCCCCAGCTCCTCGACCAGACGGTGGTTGCCGAGGAAATAGGGTTGGCCGTCGATCATCCCGCGCACCCCGCGCCCGGGCAGCGCCTCGAAATCCTCGACTGGCGCGCGCGCCACGCGGTCGCGCTCGGCGGCGCTGGCAACGGCTTGCGACACCGGATGATCGGAGCGGCCGGCCAGGCTGGCGGCCAGCCGGCGGCAGTGCTGCGCGTCCAGCTCGGCCTGCAGCTCGAAATCGGTCTGCACCGGTTTGCCGTGGGTGATGGTGCCGGTCTTGTCGAGCGCCAGCCAGGCCAGCTTGCGCCCCTGTTCCAGATAAACGCCGCCCTTGATCAGGATCCCGTGCCGGGCGGCGGCGGCCAGCCCGCTGACGATCGTCACCGGGGTCGAGATCACCAGCGCGCACGGGCAGGCGATCACCAGCAGCACCAGCGCCTTGTAGACCCAGTCGTGCCAGCTAGCGCCGGCCAGCAGCGGCGGCAGGATCGCCACCGCCAGCGCGATCGCAAACACGGCCGGCGTATACACGCGGGCGAACTGGTCGACCCAGCGCTGGGTCGGCGCCCTGGCCCCTTGCGCCTGTTCGACCGCATGCATGATGCGCGCCAGCGTGGAGTGACTGGCCGCGGCGCGTCACCCGGTATTCGAATGAACCGGACTGGTTGATGCTGCCGGCGAACACCGCGTCGCCCTCGGCCTTGTCGACCGGCAGGCTTTCGCCAGTGATCGGCGCCTGGTCGACCGACGAGCGGCCGCGCACGATCTGGCCGTCCAGCCCGATCCGCTCGCCCGGCCGGATCCGCACCAGGCTGCCGACGCTGACCGCGCCGGCGGCCACTGCCAGCCATGAACCATCGGCTTGTTGCACGGTGGCCTGGTCCGGCGCCAGTTGCATCAGGCCGGTGATCGCGTGGCGCGCCCGGTCCAGCGACCCGGCCTCGATCCGTTCCGCAATCGAAAACAGCACCATCACCATCGCCGCCTCCGGCCACTGGCCCAGGATCAGCGCGCCGCTGACCGCGATGCTCATCAGCGCATTGATGTTCAGGTTGCCGTTGCGCAGCGCCAGCCAGCCTTTTCTATAGGTGCCCAGGCCGCAGCCGATCACGGCCGCCAGCGCCAGCGCCGCCGCGATCCAGTCCGGCAGCCCGCTCCAGCTCGCCGCTTCCGATGCGAGCGCGGCCATCCCGGCCAGCGCCAGCGGCCACCAGGGTTTTTTCGGCGCGACGGCGGCAGGCTGGCCGCCGGGGCCGGCGACTTCGGGCTGAAAGCCGAGCGCACGCAGCGCGTCCATGACCGGTTCCAGCGCGCCGGGCGCATGCACCACCGTCAGCACGCGCTGCATCAGGTTGAAATCCATGCGCGTGACCGACGCCATGCCCGCCAGCTTGTTGCGGATCAGCGCCTCCTCGGTCGGGCAATCCATCTGCATGATGCGGATCGTGCTGCGGATGCCGTCCGCCACCGCCTCCGATGCGGCCAGGTCCGGCACGGCGCCAAGGCTCCCGGCAGGCGCGTGAGCATCGCTCGTATAATGGTCGGCATCAGCAGGCGCGTGTTTTTTCTCGTGATCGTGGTCGCAGCAATCGGACATGTGGAATCCTCGGTGATACTCGGTGATATATAGTCCATTGGACACCTTGAAGCCGCTACAAGGTCAAGGCTTTTTGCATAGCGAAGCCAGCTAGCGCTCGACTGCCGTTTTTAGCTCAGTTCTACAGGAGGTACCCGATGAAGATAGGCGAACTGGCACAGCTGGCGAAATGCACCACGGAAACCATCCGTTTCTACGAGAACAAAGGGCTGTTGCCCGAGGCCGACCGAACCGCCGGCAATTACCGCAGCTACGGCGCGCTGCATCTGGAGCGCCTGCGCTTCATCCGCAACTGCCGTGCGCTGAACATGACCCACGACGAGATTCGCGCGCTGCTGGCGCTGAAGGATGTGCCGGCCGACAACTGCGGCGGCGTCAATGCGCTGCTCGACGAACACATCGGCCATGTGGACGCCAGGATAGCGGAGCTGCTGCAGCTCAAGCGCCAACTCGGCGCGCTGCGGGATCAGTGCCGGAGCGAACAGGCGCTGGACCACTGCGGCATCCTGCGCGGTTTGGCGGAGATGGAAACCGAAGCCGGCGCCGAGCGGCATACGCATCTGGGTTAGCGCCAACCGTATTTGGCCGTATGCCGAGGCATGAAAAAAAGCGCCGCAAACGGCGCTTTTTTGATGGCTGCAGCCGGTCGAAAATTGCACCGGATGCAGCCAGACACGGTTGCCCGCGCCTTATTCCATATGTTGTCCGCCGTTGATCGCGATGTTGGCGCCGGTCACGAACGCTGCCTCGTCCGAGGTCAGGTAGGCGACCAGGCCGGCGACTTCTTCCGGCTTGCCCAGGCGTCCCATCGGGATTTGCGGCACGATCTTGGTGTCGAGCACTTCCTGCGGAATCGCCATCACCATCTTGGTGCCGATGTAACCCGGCGAAATCGTGTTGACCGTCACGCCCTTGCGTGCCACTTCCAGCGCCAGCGCCTTGGTGAAGCCGTGCATGCCGGCCTTGGCGGCGGAGTAATTGGTCTGGCCGAATGCGCCTTTTTGACCGTTCACCGACGAGATGTTGATGATGCGTCCCCAGCCGCGCGCGACCATGCCGTCGCAGACCGGCTTGGTCATGTTGAAGACGGAATCCAGGTTGGTGCGCATCACCGCGTCCCAGTTCGGCTTGTCCATCTTCTTGAAGGTCATGTCGCGCGTGATGCCGGCGTTGTTGATCAGGATATCGACTGGCCCGATATCTTTTTCAATCTGCGCGATGCATTGCGCGGCCGAATCATAATCGGCGACGTCGCACGGATAGGCGCGGAAGTTGTAGCCCTGCTGTTCCATCGACGCCAGCCATTCCACCGATTTGGTATTGCCGGGGGAATAAGTCGTCACGACCTGATAACCCAATGCGGCCAGCTTGATGCACACCGCTTCGCCCAAACCGCCCATGCCGCCGGTAATTAATGCAATTCTTGCCATGATCTTGTCTCTTTCAGTTGATGATGCAGTAAAAAAATATTGCCTGACCTAGCGCCGCTGTAGTGCCGGCGCGATATGTGATTTTTGCGTGTTCAATGACCGTGTTTTGCGCCGCAAGATCAATGTCAATTCTTCTTGCGACCGATATCTCCTCCTGGTTGGTATTTTGCAAATTTCACTGAGGCAGCATTTTTACGCAGGATTCCTCGCGCCTGGATTGCTTAATCGACATCATCTATCGCTTGCTCCCATTTTTCATCAGAACAATCCACAATTGCACAATTTTTCGGCTCAGCCACATTTATAGCCTGTATCGCGTGATTCTGTCGAATTAATAATGGCGGATAGACATTATATGGCCCGGATTGATGTCGCGCAGCCGATCACGCGAATCAGCACAATCACGTACACTACAGCAATTACTTTATAGAAATGCTACTGTATTTGTCCAGTTTTATTGGCCTGGAAAATGACGGCGCGTTTCGAACACGAATAATCCCAGTGCGGGTAACGCTGCGCAGACTTGATGTTCGGGTCCATTGCGGCACATGAAGACAAAATTGGATCGGCCACCATCGCGATGAAGCTCACGACCCAAGCAGGCATCACTCTCAGGCGTTTCAGCCTCAGAACGCAAATCGGATTGGCCGCCGGTCTGGTGCTGAGCCTGATGCTTCTGACCCAGGCTTTGCTGCTGTTTTCTGCCGCGCGCGACGAGCTGCGGCAAAGCCTGTCGGGACAACTTGAGGTTCTGGTGCGCCGGGTAGCGACCGAACTGGATGACAAGATACGCATGCGCGTCACCACCCTGGAGGCCATGGCCAGCAAGTTTCCGCCGGCCGCGCTGAAAAACAGCGGACAGGCCGAGCGCTACTTCCGCGACTCGGCGATTCTGTCGACGCTGATCGACGACTTGTATTTGTTTTCAGCGGACGGCGTTCTGCTGGTCGATTGGCCGATCAAGCCCGGACGGCGCGGATTGGACATGGCCGAACGCGATTACATTCAAGGCGTGATCCGGCAGGGACAGCCCACCGTGTCGAAACCGATTCTGGGCAAGGCGACCAGGCAACCGATGGTCGTGATAGCGGTGCCGATCCGCAATGGCGAGGGCAAGTTGAGCGGAATCCTGGGCGGCGTGGTCAGCCTGCAAACGTCACGCCTGCTGGAACCCCTGTCGACCACCAAGGTGGGAAAGGCCGGTTATTTCTATCTGGTGAGTCCGGACCGGCTGACGATCATGCACCCGGACCGGAGCCGGATACTCAAGCCGATTCCAGCGCCTGGCATGAATCCGGCGCTGGATCGCGCTCTGGGCGAAAATTTTGAAGGCACCGTGGAAGGGGTCAACAGCACCGGGCTTCAAGGCTTGTTCAGCTTTAAACGCTTGCCCTATACCGGCTGGGTATTGGCGGCGGTGCTGCCCTCGGCTGAAGCCCTGGCGGCAGTCGATAAATTGCGCCTGCGGGCGACGCTGCTGACCGCCATCTTCTTGTTGCTGGCGATCGCGGTGATTGTGCTCATCGTGCGGCGCTTCACGCGCCCGCTGGAAATACTGACAGACTTTCTGAAATCCACCCGAACCCTGTCTGCGCCTCCGGCCTTGCGCCATAGCTGCAGGGAAACCGACCGCTTGTCGGACGCTTTTTCCGCGTTTATGCTCCAGCAGAAAATCACCCAGGAAAAATTATCCATTGCCACGCAGCAGGCCGAGGCGGCCAATGCGGATCTGCGTATCGCCGCCATCGCATTCGAATCCCAGGAAGGCATGTTCATTACCAATGCCGGGAACGTGATCTTGCGGGTGAATCAGGCCTTTACCGACATCACCGGCTATACCGCTGCAGAGGCGGTCGGCCAGACGCCGCAACTGTTCAGCTCGGGCCGTCATGACGCCAAATTCTTTGCGGAGATGTACGAGAGCATTCAGCGCTGCAAATCATGGCAGGGCGAGATCTGGAACCGCCGCAAGAATGGGGAAGTCTACCCCGAGTGGCTCACGATTACCTCGGTGGTCGACAGCGACGGGGCGCTGACGCATTTTGTCTCCACGCTCACCGACATCAGCCAGCGCAAGGCGGCAGAAGAAGAGATTCAGTATCTGGCCTTCTACGACCCGCTCACCCGCTTGCCCAACCGCCGTCTGCTGACCGACCGCATGCAACAGGCGCTCGCGTCCTGCGCCCGCAGCAGCCGCAGGGGAGCGTTACTGTTCATCGATCTCGATAATTTCAAGATACTCAACGACACCCTCGGCCACGATAAAGGCGATCTGCTGCTGCAGCAGGTTGCGCTGCGGCTGACGGCCTGCGTCCGCGAAGGCGACAGCATTGCCCGTCTGGGCGGGGATGAGTTCGTGCTGATGCTCGAGGATCTGAACGAAAATGCAAATGAAGCGGCCACGCAAGCCGAGGCCATTGGCGAAAAAATACTCGCCGCCCTGAACCGCCCTTATGACCTGGCCGGGCACGAATATCACAACACCCCAAGTATCGGCATCACCTTGTTTGAGGATCATCAAAACAGTGTCGATGAACTGATGAAGCATGCCGACCTCGCCATGTACGAGGCCAAGAAGGCCGGACGCAATACGCTGCGTTTCTTTGATCCCCGGATGCAGGCGACCATCTCTGCCCGCGCGGTGCTGGAGCAGGACTTGCGCGAAGGATTGAAAGCGCAGCAGTTCCTGCTGTTTTACCAGCCGCAAGTCGATGCCGCCGGCCGCATCACGGGCATGGAGGCGCTGGTGCGCTGGCAGCATCCGCAACGCGGTCTGGTTTCTCCCGCCCTCTTCATCCCGCTGGCCGAGGAAACCGGCCTGATCGCACCGCTGGGCCAATGGGTGCTGGAAACCGCCTGCAATCAGCTGGTCGCCTGGGCCGCGCAAGCCGATAGGGCGCACCTTACGATAGCGGTCAATGTCAGCGCCAGGCAGTTCCGTCAGCCCGATTTTGTAGAGCAGGTGCTGGGCGTGCTCAAGCGCAGCGGCGCCAACCCGCATCAACTGAAACTGGAGTTGACCGAGAGCCTGCTGCTCGACAATGTGGAAGAAATCATTAGCAAGATGACAGCGCTGAAGGCCTGCGGCATCGGTTTCTCGCTGGATGACTTTGGCACCGGTTATTCATCGCTGGCTTACCTGAAGCGCCTGCCGCTGGATCAGTTGAAGATCGACCAGTCTTTTGTGCGCGATTTGCTGACCGACCCCAATGATGCCGCGATCGCCCGCACCATCGTCGCTTTGGCGCAGAGTCTGGGCTTGTCGGTGATTGCGGAAGGCGTGGAAACCAGGGCCCAGCGCGATTGTCTGGCGGCGCAGGGTTGCCACGCTTATCAGGGCTATCTGTTCGGCCGGCCGCTGCCGCTGGCGGATTTCGAGTTGCTGCTGTCGCAGCCGGTCGAAGCTTGATCCGGCCAGCGGCACGGATTCTTCAGCCGAATCGCCCGCCTTCCAGCGCAAACGATTTCAGGAATTCGGCTGCCGGCAGGCGCTTGCCGCCCGGCTTTTGCAGCTCGACTATGCGCAGCGCGCCGCTGCCGCAGGCGACGATCACGCCGTCCTGCGCATTGGCGGCCAGCACCTGTCCGGGAGTCGCAGCCGCGGCGGCGACGCCGGCCGGCAGCACTTCGGCGCGCCACAGTTTGACGGTGACGCCGTTGAACTGCGCGCTGGCGCCGGGAAACGGATTGAACGCGCGAATCTTGCAGTCGAGTTGCTGCGCGCTGAGCGTGAAGTCGAGCGCCGCTTCTTCCTTCGTGATCTTGGCCGCATAGCTGACGCCCTGCTGCGGCTGCGGCGTGGCTGGCAGCGCGCCCTGCTCCAGCTGATGCAGCGCATCGACGATCATGCGCGCGCCCATCGCGGCCAGCTTGTCGTGCAGGCTGCCGGTGCTGTCGTCGGGCGCGATCGGCATGGACTCCATCAGCAGCATCGGGCCGGTGTCCAGCCCGGCTTCCATCTGCATGATGGTCACGCCCATCTCGGCATCGCCGGCTTCGATCGCGCGGTGGATCGGCGCCGCGCCGCGCCAGCGCGGCAGCAGCGACGCATGGATGTTCAGGCAGCCGTGCTTCGGCAGTGCCAGCACGCTGGGCGGCAGGATCAGGCCGTAGGCGGCCACCACCATCACGTCGTGCGGCGTGGCCCGCAGCAAGTCGTGCGCCTGTTGCGCGACTTCCGGATATTTGCCGTCCAGCCGCAGCGAGACCGGCTGCGCGACGGCAATCCCGTGCGCCTGCGCGAACTGCTTGACCGGCGACGCGTGCAGCTGCATGCCGCGCCCGGCAGGGCGGTCGGGCTGGGTCAGCACCAGCGGAATGTCGAAACCTGCTTGATGCAGGGCTTGGAGCGCCACGGCGGCGAATTCGGGAGTACCGGCAAAGATGATTTTCATGGGCGGTATTGTACGAAGCGCGCGCCTGAAATTGCACCCTGATTCGGACCACTAGGACAATAAAAAAGCGATGACATGTGATCGACATGTCATCGCTTGCACGGATCAGGCTAGTCCGATTGTTTCAGACCAGCCCCTGCTGCCGCAACGCAGTAATCTGCTCGGCCTGCAGCCCCAGCATTTGCTGCAGCACCAGGTCGGTATGCTGGCCCAGCGTCGGCGGCGCCTGCATGGTCGCGGTCGCGTCGCCCGAGAAGCGCACCGGATGCCTGACCTGCGGCACGCTGCCGGCAGTCGGATGCGGCACATCGACCCGCATTTCACGCGCCTGCACCTGCGGATCGGCGAACACCTGCGCCAGGTTGTTGATCGGGCCGCAAGGCACGCCGACCGCTTCCAGCGCTTCCGCCAGTTCCGGGCCGCGCCACGCCTTCAGGCTCTCGGTGATCAGCGGCACCAGCAGTTCGCGGTGCTTGACCCGCGCCGGATTGCTGGCGAAGCGTTCATCGCTACTCCAGTCCTGGCCCAGCACCCGGCAAAAACTGGCAAACTGGCCGTCGTTGCCGATCGCGATCACGATCTGCCCTTCGCCGGTCTCGAACGCCTGATACGGCACGATGTTCGGATGCGCATTGCCCCAGCGTTTCGGCAAGGCGCCGCTGACCAGGTAATTCATCCCGACATTGGCCAGCATCGCGACCTGCACATCGAGCAGCGCGACATCGATATGGCGTCCGAGGCCGCTGCTGGCGCGATTGGCCAGTGCCGCCAGGATCGCGGTGCTGGCATACATGCCGGTCATCACGTCGACCACCGCGACCCCGACTTTTTGCGGGCCGCCGCCGGGCAGCTCGTCGCGCTCGCCGGTGATGCTCATCAGGCCGCCGATGCCCTGGATCGCGAAGTCGTAACCGGGCCGCGCCGCATACGGCCCGGTCTGGCCGAAACCGGTGATCGAGCAGTAAATCAGGCGCGGATTGATCGCCTGCAGCGACGCGTAATCGAGCCCGTATTTCTGCAGGCTGCCGACCTTGTAATTCTCGATCAGCACGTCGGCTTGCGCGACCAGCCGGCGCAGCAACGCGGCGCCTTCCGGCTTGGCGAAATCGAGCGTGAGCGATTGCTTGCCGCGGTTGGCCGACAAATAATAGGCGGCCTCGCTGGTCAGGTTGCCGTCGGCATCCTGCGCATACGGCGGCCCCCAGTGGCGGGTGTCGTCGCCCACCCCCGGCTTTTCGACCTTGATCACGGTCGCGCCATAATCGGCCAGCAGCTGCGTGCACCACGGTCCGGCCAGCACGCGCGTCAGATCCAGTACCTTGATGTCGGGAAGCAGGCTCATGTCAGTTCTCAGGAAAAGGCCTGGATGCCGGTAATCGCGCGCCCCAGGATCAGCGCATGAATGTCATGCGTGCCCTCGTAGGTGTTGACCACTTCCAGGTTCACCATGTGGCGGATGATGCCGAATTCGTCGGAGATACCGTTGCCGCCCAGCATGTCGCGGGCGACGCGGGCGATATCGAGCGACTTGCCGCAGGAATTGCGCTTCATGATCGAGGTAATCTCTACCGACGCAGTACCGGCATCCTTCATCCGGCCCAGTTGCAAACAACCCTGCAACGCGAGCGTGATTTCGGTCAGCATGTCGGCCAGCTTCTTCTGGATCAGCTGATTGGCGGCCAGCGGACGGCCGAACTGATTGCGATCCAGCACATATTGACGCGCACGATGGAAGCAATCCTCGGCCGCACCCAAGGCGCCCCAGGCGATCCCGTAACGGGCGGAGTTGAGGCAGGTGAACGGGCCTTTCAGGCCGCGCACGTCGGGGAATGCGTTTTCTTCCGGGCAGAATACATTGTCCATCACGATCTCGCCGGTGATCGACGCGCGCAGGCCGAACTTGCCGTGAATCGCCGGGGCGGACAGGCCCTTCATGCCCTTGTCCAGCACGAAGCCGCGGATCTGTCCTTCGTCGTCCTTGGCCCAGACCACGAACACGTCGGCGATCGGCGAGTTGGAGATCCACATCTTGCTGCCGGAGATGCTGTAGCCGCCCGCCACTTTCTTGGCGCGGGTGATCATCGAACCGGGGTCGGAACCGTGGTTCGGCTCGGTCAGGCCGAAGCAGCCGATCCATTCGCCGGTCGCCAGTTTCGGCAGGTATTTCTGTCTTTGCGCTTCGGTGCCGAATTCATAGATCGGCACCATCACCAGCGAGGACTGCACGCTCATCATCGAACGGTAGCCGGAATCGACCCGCTCGACTTCGCGCGAGATCAGGCCGTAGCTGACGTAATTCAGGCCGGGGCCGCCGTATTGTTCCGGAATCGTCGGTCCCAGCAGGCCGAGTTCGCCCATTTCGCGGAAGATCGCGGGGTCGGTGGTTTCGTTGCGGAACGCTTCCAGCACGCGCGGCTGCAGCTTGTCCTGGCAATACGCATGCGCCGCATCGCGCACCATGCGTTCGTCGTCGCTCAGTTGCTGCGACAGCAGCAGCGGATCATCCCAGTGGAACTCGGCTTTTGAGGAGGTGGATTTCATTTGTATTCCTTCGTATGCTTTTGATTGCGGATTATCCCGGCCCATTCCAATATCGCATACCTCAAACAGTGCGATCGATATCTGGAGCCCGGTCAAACTCTATGAACTGAGGTTAATATAGAGGGATCGCAGCTACCGCGCAAACGCATAATATGCACCAGCTTGTGCGTAAAACGCACACATTGATCGCTATCGGATAATCATGCGCAGGAAAATCCCCAATACCTGGGCCCTGATGGCCTTTGAAGCTGCCGCCAGACACCAAAGCTTCACCAAGGCTGCGGCCGAACTGGCGCTGACGCAAAGCGCGGTGTGCCGCCAGATTGCCGGGCTGGAGGAGTTTCTCGGGGTGCGCCTGTTTCATCGCACCAAACGCGGCGTGGCGCTGACCGAAGCCGGTCTGACCTACAGCCGCCAGGTGGCGGTGCGCCTGAATGCGGTCGAGCGCGACACGCTGGAACTGATGGCGCACCGCGGACTGGGCGGCAGCCTGGAGCTGGCGGTGGTGCCGACCTTTGCCACGCGCTGGCTGCTGCCGCGGCTGGCCTCGTTCCAGCGCGCCAATCCGGACATCACGATCAATCTGACCACCCGCACCCGCCCCTTCCTGTTCAATGAAACAGAATTCGATGCGGCCATTCATTGCGGCGATGCGGCGTGGCCCGGGGTCGAGTCACGCACCCTGATGCGGGAAAACCTGGTGCCGGTCTGCAGCCCGGAACTGATTGCGCCGCACACGAAACTGAGCGCAGAGCACATCAGGGATTACCCGTTGCTGCAGCAGACCACCCGGCCCTACGCCTGGCGCCAATGGTTTTCATCGTTGCGACTGACGGTCGAGCACGACATGACCGGGCCGCGCTATGAGCTATTTTCGATGCTGAGCCAGGCCGCGATTCACCGCATGGGGATTGCGCTGATTCCGCCGTTCCTGATCGAAGATGAACTCAGGGCCGGCGTGCTGACGATTCCGGTACTGCATCCTTTCGTCAGCGGCAATGCGTATCACCTGCTGTACCCGGAAGGAAAATCCGAAAGCGCTGCGTTGAAACAGTTCCGCGACTGGCTGCTGCTCGAAGCGAGTGCGTACCGGCGGGAAAATGGGCTGGATTGAAATAAGGCTTGCCGGATCGCGCTCCGGCAGCAGGGAATGACCGGCGGATTAACGCCGGTGCGCGGCGGTGCGCTGCAGCTCGCGCTCTTCCTTGAGCATCTTCATCTTGATGCGGTTGCGCTTGAGCGGCGACAGGTATTCGACGAACACCTTGCCTTTCAGGTGATCGATTTCGTGCTGGATGCAGACCGCCAGCAAGCCGTCGGCGCTGACTTCGAACGGCTTGCCGTCGGCATCCAGCGCCCGGACCTTGACTTGCGCCGGACGTTCGACGCCGTCATACACGCCGGGCACCGACAGGCAGCCCTCGTCATAGATCTTGGTTTCCGCGCTGGACCAGAGTATTTCGGGATTGATGAATACCTGCAGCGCATCCTGGGTGTCCGAGGTATCGATCACGACCAGTTGCTCATGCACGTCGACTTGCGACGCGGCAAGGCCGACGCCGGGCGCGTCATACATGGTTTCGGCCATGTCCTTGATCAGCTTCTTCAGGCGCGCATCGAAGACGGCGACCGGCCTGGCTATTTTATGCAGGCGCGGATCGGGGTAACGCAGGATATTCAGTATGGGCATACGGCTTTTACGCAACAACGCATTATTTTTTTAGTAACGCGTTTTCTCTTGCTAGTTCAGGGTTTTATGGGCAAAATTTGATTCAATTTGGCAAGCTTTGTCACGCATGAGGTTTTGTGCACGCACTCAGGCGCTTATCTGAACACCACATCGACCGTGGCACCAATCACAGCCACACTCATCGGACAACACCATGAAAAAGTTTAGCACAGTCGCCCTCTCTTTCGCTGTCGCCGCGACGTTTCTGGCATTGGCCGTTGCCGCCGTCCCAAACGCGCAGGCCGCGAGTGCCAGCAATTGCGCATTCCGGCAGAATGCGCCTGACCAGCATCAGGTGGTGCGCGGCGACACTTTGTGGGGGATTTCAGGCAAATTTCTGGAGCGTCCATGGTGCTGGCCCCAGGTCTGGGACATGAATCGCGACCAGATCCACAACCCGCACTGGATTTATCCGGGCCAGATCGTCTATTTTGATCGCGTTGCAGGCCGTTTGCGTCTGGGCACGGCGACCGGCGCGGGCGCGGGCGGCGCCACGCCAACCGTGCGCTTGTCGCCGCAGGTCCGGGTTGAGGGCCTGGGGCAGGATGCGATTCCGGCGATTCAGGCCAGCGTGATCGAACCCTTCCTGTCGCAGCCGCTGATCGTGGAAGAAAACGAATTGCTGAATGCGCCGCGCATCATCGCCACCCCGGATGGGCGCGTCAATCTGAGCAAAGGCGATAAAGCCTATGTCCGCGGCGACCTGAAAGGCGGCACCTCGTTCCAGACCTTCCGCCCCGGCCGCCCCTTGAAAGACCCTGAAACCAAGGCCATCATCGGCTATGAAGCCGCCTACCTCGGCACGCTCAAATTGCAGCGCACCGGCAAAAGCGAGGACGAGGCCGACACCTTCAGCGTGGTCAATATCAAGGAAGAGATGGGGGTAGGCGACCGCCTGATGCCGGTGCCACCGACGCCGATCCTGAACTATGTGCCGCATCCGCCGGAGCAGGCCGTCACCGCGCGCGTGATGTCGATCTACGGCGGCGTCTCGCATGCAGGACAAAATCAGGTGGTGACCATCAATCGCGGCAAGAACGACGGCATCGACATCGGCACCGTGCTGGAATTGTATCGCTTCGGCCAGACCATCGCCGACCGTACCGACGACAAGAAACCGGTCAAACTGCCTGACGAGCAATACGGCAGCCTGTTCATCTTCCGCGTGTTCAACCACATCTCGTACGGCCTGATCATGCAGGTGACCGACGCCGCCCAGGTCGGCGACGTGGCCAAAGCGCCGGAATAAAGTGCCCAATTGACTGAGCTCCAATCGGACAGCCTGGCGGCGTGGATACGGCTGGAACAGACTACCGGCGTCGGGCCGGAGACCGCGCGCAAGTTGCTGGCGGCTTTCGGCCTGCCGGACAACATTTTTGCCGCCTCCTTTTCGGCGCTGCGCCAGATCGTCTCCGAGCGGGTCGCGCAGGCGCTGCTGGCCGATCCATCCGATGACACCCGCGCGCTGATCGACAAGACCCTGGCCTGGCTGCAGCAACCGGCCAACCATGTGCTGACCCTGGCCGATGCCGCTTATCCGCAAGCCTTGCTCGACATCGGCGACCCGCCGCTGATGCTGTATGCCAAAGGCCGGCTGGAACTGCTGTCGGCGCCGTCGCTGGCGGTGGTCGGCAGCCGCAATGCGACCGCACAGGGCATCGCCAACGCGGAACGGTTTTCCGAAGTGTTGAGCCAGGCCGGCCTGACCATCGTTTCCGGCATGGCGCTCGGCATCGACACCGCCGCCCATCAGGGCAGCTTGCGCGGCCCCGGCTCGACCATCGCGGTGATCGGCACCGGCGCCGACATCGTGTATCCGGCACGCAACCGCAGCCTCGCGCATAAAATCGCCGATAGCGGCTGCATCGTCAGCGAATACCCGCTGGGCATGCCTGCGATCGCGTCCAATTTCCCGCGCCGCAACCGCATCATCTCCGGCCTGGCGCGCGGCGTGCTGGTGATCGAGGCGGCGGCCCAGTCCGGTTCGCTGATCACCGCCCGCATGGCCGCCGAGCAGGGACGCGAGGTGCTGGCGATACCCGGCTCGATCCATTCGCCGCTGGCCAAAGGCTGCCACCAGCTGATCAAGCAGGGCGCAAAACTGGTGGAGTCGGCCCAGGATGTGCTGGAAGAATTGCGTTTCAGCCACAGCGCTGCGCCGGTGGCTGGCGGCCAGCCGGCCGCCGCGCACAGCCCCAACCCGAAGGACCCGACCATCAGCCGCGTGCTCAATGCGATGGGTTTCGATCCGATCGATGCCGACACCCTGTCCGCGCGCAGCGGTTTCGATGCCGCGCTGCTCAGCACCCATTTATTGACGCTGGAACTGGATGGCTTGATAGAACGGCTGTCCGGCGGCGCCTACCGGCGACTGGGCTAATTACATGCAATTTCCGCCAAATCCCGTGAAATCCATCAATCATCGCTGTGCCGGCGCTGTTTCCGGTTGTGCGGCGGCGTGGTTAGCGCTACAGTAGCCCCATGTTCGACGTCCTTGTCTATCTCTACGAAACTTATTATCGTCCGGATGCCTGCCCTGATACGGCGGCACTGGCCAGGAAACTGTCGGCTGTCGGTTTTGAAGAGGATGAAATCTCGGAAGCGCTGGCCTGGCTCACGCGTCTGGCCGAATCGACCGGCACGCTCGCGGAACAGGACCCGCAACAGCAGGCCTTATCTTCGCCCGGCTTGCGCATTTATGTCGAGCAAGAGATGAATGCGCTCGGCGTCGCGGCGATCGGCTTGATCCAGTTTCTCGAATCGGCCAAGGTGCTGGACGCGGTGCAACGTGAAATCGTGATCGAACGCGCGCTGGCGGTCAATGAATCGCCGTTGTCGCTCGACAAGCTCAAGGTGATCGTGCTGATGATGCTGTGGAGCCAGGGCAAGGAGCCGGACGGGCTGATTTTCGATGAAGTGTTCCTGGACGATATGTCCCCCAAACAACGCCTGCTGCATTAATCCCTGCATCATCGATTGATTCGCCTGCTTGCGGATTGTGCTGCAACACGCTTATCATTGGCCGCTTGACAATCCCGTTCCTTGTTATATTAGTGCGGTTTGCTGTTGAGCACGCCCGTGCAATGCTATCGCCAGACCCCATTTTGAGAATTTATCCATGACCAAAACCCTCATCATCGCCGAGAAGCCCTCCGTCGCGAACGATATCGCGAAGACGCTCGGCGGCTTCACCAAGCACGATGAGTACTTCGAATCCGACCAGTACGTGTTGTCCTCCGCGGTCGGCCACCTGCTCGAAATCGCGGTGCCGGAAGAATACGACGTCAAGCGCGGCAAATGGAGTTTCACCCATCTGCCGATGATTCCGCCGCATTTTGCGCTGAATCCGATCGCCAAGACCGAATCGCGCCTGAAGGTGCTCAACAAGCTGATCAAGCGCAAGGATGTCAGCGCGCTGATCAATGCCTGCGATGCCGGGCGCGAAGGCGAGCTGATTTTCCGCCTGATCGCGCAACACGCAAAAGCCAAGCAGCCGATCCAGCGCCTGTGGCTGCAATCGATGACGCCGGGCGCGATCCGCGACGGCTTCACCCACCTGCGCAGCGACGAGGAAATGCTGCCGCTGGCCGACGCCGCCCGTTGCCGCTCGGAAGCCGACTGGCTGATCGGCATCAACGGCACCCGCGCGATGACTGCGTTCAATTCGAAGGAGGGCGGTTTTTACCTGACCACCGTGGGCCGGGTGCAGACCCCGACGCTGTCGATCGTGGTCGAGCGCGAAGAGAAGATCAAGAAATTCGTGCCGCGCGACTTCTGGGAAGTGCGCGCCGAATTCGTCTGCGCGGCCGGCATCTACGAAGGCCGCTGGCTCGACACCCAGCACAAGAAGGATGAAACCGATCCGGAAAAACGCGCCGAACGGCTGTGGAGCAAGGCCGCCGCCGAATCGATCGTCGCCGCCTGCCGCGGCAAGCAAGGCAGCGGTCAGCGAAGAATCGAAGCCGACCACCTCGATGGCGCCGGCGCTGTTCGACCTGACCAGCCTGCAGCGCGAAGCCAACTCGCGCTTCGGCTTTTCGGCCAAGAACACGCTCGGCCTGGCGCAGGCGCTGTACGAAAAGCACAAGGTGCTGACTTACCCGCGGACCGATTCGCGCCATCTGCCGGAAGATTACCTGAACACCGTCAAGCAGGCGCTGGAGACGGTGGCGGAGAACAATAATTACCACCAGTTCGCCAAGCAGATTCTGGACAAGGGCTGGGTCAAGCCGAACAAGCGGATTTTCGACAATACCAAGATTTCGGATCACTTCGCGATCATCCCGACCACCCAGGCGCCGAAAAACCTGTCCGAACCGGAACAGAAGCTGTACGACCTGGTGACCAAGCGCTTCATGGCGGTGTTTTTCCCGGCCGCCGAGTTCCAGGTCACCACCCGCTTTACCGAAGTCTCCGGCCACCAGTTCAAGACCGAAGGCAAGGTGATGACCAATCCCGGCTGGCTGGCGATCTACGGCAAGGAAACTGCCGAAAAAGACAGCGAAAACGCCGGCAATCTGGTGCCGGTCGCCAAGGGCGAAAAAGTCCTGACCGACAAGATCAGCGCCAACGGCCTGGTCACCAAGCCGCCGGCGCGCTACTCGGAAGCGACGCTGCTGTCGGCGATGGAAGGCGCCGGCAAGCTGCTCGACGACGAGGGGCTGCGCGAGGCGATGGCCGGCAAGGGCCTGGGCACGCCGGCCACCCGCGCCGCCATCATCGAGGGCCTGCTGACCGAGAAATACCTGCTGCGCGAAGGGCGCGAGATGATCCCGACCGCCAAGGCATTCCAGCTGATGACGCTGCTGCGCGGCCTCGGCGTGTCCGAGCTGACCTCGCCCGAGCTGACCGGCGAATGGGAATACAAGCTGTCGCAGATCGAAAAAGGCAACATCAGCCGCGACGAATTCATGCGCGAAATCGCGCAGATGACGCAAATCATCGTCAAGCGCGCGAAGGAATACAGCAACGACACGATCCCCGGCGATTACGCGACGCTGGTCACGCCGTGCCCGCATTGCGGCGGCGTGGTGAAGGAAAACTATCGCCGCTTCGCCTGCACCAAGTGCGAATTCTCGATGAGCAAAACCCCCGGCAGCCGCCAGTTCGAGGTGGCCGAGGTCGAGGAATTGCTGAAGAACCGCACCATCGGCCCGCTGCAAGGCTTCCGCTCCAAGATGGGGCGTCCGTTCGCCGCGATCCTGAAGATCGTGCCCGACGAAGAGCACAAGAATGTGAAGATGGAGTTCGACTTCGGCCAGAACGATGAAGGCGGCGAAGATGGCGAAGGGGTCGATTTCACCGGCCAGACGCCGCTCGGCGCCTGCCCGAAATGCGGCAGCGGCGTGTATGAGCTGGGCCTGGCCTATGTCTGCGAAAAGACCGTCGCCAAGCCGAAAGCCTGCGATTTCCGCAGCGGCAGCATCATTTTGCAGCAAGAGATCCTGCCGGAGCAGATGGCCAAGCTGCTGAATGACGGCAAGACCGACCTGTTGCCGGGCTTCATCTCGCAGCGCACCCGCCGCCCGTTCAAGGCTTTCCTGGTCAAGGGCAAGGACGGCAAGGTCAGCTTCGAGTTCGAAGAGCGCAAGGCCAAGGCGCCGGCCAAGGGCAAGGCGGCCAAGGTTGCGGCGGCCGATGGCGAGGCAACGGATGCGGTCGATGCCGAAGTCAAGAAACCCGCCGCTAAAAAGGCAGCCGCCAAGAAACCGGCGGTCAAGAAAGCCGCCGCCAAGCCTGCGGTGCGCAAGGCGGTCGCCAAGAAAACTGCCTGACCCCGCGTCAGCTACCTGCCCGAGTCCTGCCGCCGCATCCTGTGCGGCGCTCAGGAAATTCTGAAAACAAGGGGGTATGTGGCAAAACACTAGGCCTGCCGCATATATTTAAAGCCTTGTAAAATATGCTCCCCCGAGTATATTTCAGGCTCCGGAGCCGTGCCGCTTATGTCTGCGAACCCTGTTGCCGCGTCATTTCCAGCCGGCGCTGTTGTTCGTCATGCGCGGCCACGTCCGACAGCCGGATGTCTGGCGGCAGCGTGCGGTGCTTGCCGTGGCCGACGCGCTGCGCCTTGTAGATGCCGGTGTGTCCGGAAAACAGATAGCTCATCACGCAGGCCAGGCCCGCATAGACGCCGATCTCGGCGCCGAACAGTTCCATCGCCATGATGGTGCAGGCCAGCGGCGTATTCGCGGCGCCGGCAAACACCGCCACGAAACCTAGTCCGGCCAGCAATGGAAACGGCAGCTGCAGCAGCGGCGCCAGCGCATTGCCGAGCACCGCGCCGATGTAGAACAGCGGCGTCACTTCGCCGCCCTTGAAGCCGGACCCCAGCGATGTAATCGTGAACAGCATCTTGCCGGCAAAGTCCTGCAGCCCCAGCGGCTGCCGGAATGCTTCGACGATGGTCGGGATGCCGAGGCCGATATAGCGCTGGCTGCCCAGCCCCCACACCGCCAGCGCGACCACCACGCCGCCGAGCAGCGGCCGCAGCGGCGCATACGCGATATGCCGCTTCATCAGCGCCGACAGGCGGTGGGTGGCATTGGCAAACAGCATGCCGGTCAGGCCGAAGATTGCGCCGGCCGCCAGCGTCGCGCCCAGGGCCCAGGCGCTGACGTGCGGAATCGCGGCGATCGCATACGCGGTATGCTGCACGCCCCACAGCAGGCCGACCTGGTCGGCGATGATGGCCGCGACGAAGCACGGCAGGATCGCGTCGTAGCGCAGCCGCCCGATCGCCAGCACTTCCATCCCGAACACCGCGCCGGCGATCGGCGTGCCGAACACCGAAGAGAAGCCGGCGCTGATGCCGGCCATCAGCAGGATGCGGCGCTGCTCGCGGTTCAGATGGAACACATGGGTCAGCTGATCGGCCAGCGCGCCGCCCATCTGCACCGCGGTGCCTTCGCGCCCGACCGACGCGCCGAACAGGTGCGAGATCAGGGTGCCGCCCAGCACCAGCGGCACCATGCGCAAGGGCACCACCTTTTTCGGGTCGTGGATTTCGTCGATCAGCAGATTGTTGCCGGCCTCGACGCTCTGGCCGACGCGCAGATAGATCCAGCCCACCGCGAAGCCGGCCAGCGGCAGCAGCCAGATGATCCAGCCGTGGGTCTCGCGCCAGTGCGTGACCCGCTCCAGCGCCAGCAGGAAAAACGCCGACGCCGATCCCGCCAGCGCCGCCACCAGCGCCGACAGCAGCAGCCATTTGCCGATGACGGGCAAGGCATCGAGTTGTTCCGGGCGTCTTGAGAGTTTCATCGGGTTGTTGTCAGGTTCAGTCCTTGCCGGCCACCACATCCGGCTCGAAGAAGCACCATCTGGCTTGCGGCCATTGCTGCTGGATGCTGGCTTCGACGACATTGATCGCATCGACCAGCGCGCGGTCCGACGGCTGCGGCTGCATCTTGGCCTGCACCGCGATCATCAGCTGTTCGCCCCACTGCAGCGTGATCAGGTTGATCACCTGCTCGACCTGCGGCTGGGCTTCGATATGCGCCCTGATCGCGGCTTGCACTTCGGGCGCGGCCGATTCGCCGGTGATCATCGCCTTCACCTCGCGCGTGACGAATATCGCGACCACCATCAGCAGCACGCCGACCGCGATGGTGCCGATCGCATCCCACAGCGGATTGCCGGTCAGCACCGTCAGCAGCACCGCGACAAACGCGATCGCCAGCCCCAGCAGCGCGGCGATGTCTTCGCCGGCCACCACCATCAGTTCCGACTGGCGGGTTTCGCGGAACCAGCGGAAGAACGATTTGCCGTTCGAAATCTTGCGGATTTCCTTCATTGCGCCATACAAGCGACAGCGCTTCCAGCAGCACCGAAATGCCCAGCACGCCGATCGCGATGGCCGGGTTATGCAGCGGCTCCGGATGGCTGAAATGCGCGATGCCCTGCATTACCGAAAACGCGCCGCCGAGGAAGAACAGCAGCAGCGCCACCATCATCGCCCAGAAATACACGACCCGGCCATAACCCATCGGATGCGCGGCATCGGCCGGCTTCTTGGCCTCCTTCAAGCCCAGCAGCAGGAACACCTGGTTGGTGCAGTCGGCCAGCGAATGGATGGATTCGGCCAGCATCGCGCCGGAACTGGTGATGATGGCGGCGATGAATTTGGCGATCGCGATGCCGCCATTCGCACCCAGCGCGTAGAAAATCGCCTTGGTGGAGCCTTCGGAGTTGGATGACATGGTGGATGACAGGAATGAGGAAGCCACCACCTTAACGGCTTCAATGCAGCCATGCAAGTTCCATCATCGCTTGATCCGGCGCTGGCAAAGCAGCCCTGGCCCGGTCGCGCCACCGTGCCACCTTGCCTTGTGCTTTAGGCTACACTCGCTTTTTGCCCACACCTGTTGCCGCCATGCCTACCGCTTCCCGCCCCGCCGAACTGAAAACCATCCTGATCGCCACCGGCCTGATCCTGACCATGGCGATGGGGGTGCGGCATGGCTTCGGCTTCTGGCTGCAGCCGATTTCGCAGGCGCAGGGCTGGACCCGCGAGACCTATTCGCTGGCGATGGCGCTGCAAAACCTGATGTGGGGCATCTTCGGCCCGTTCGCCGGGATGGCGGCCGACCGTTACGGCACGCTGCGGGTGGTGATCGTCGGCGCGCTGCTGTATGCGGCCGGCCTGCTGTGGATGGCGCTGGTGAATGAACCGACGCTGTTCATCCTCGGCGCCGGCATCCTGATCGGCGGCGGGCTGGCCTGCACCGGATTCGGCGCGGTCAGCGGCATCATCGCGCGCATCGCGCCGGCCGAAAAACGCTCGATGGCGTTCGGCATTTCGGGCGCCGCCAGTTCCCTCGGGCAATTCATGATGATGCCGATCGAGCAGCAGATGATCTCCCACGCCGGCTGGCAAAATGCGTTTTACCTGCTGGCCGCGCTGGTGCTGCTGATCATGATTCCGATGGCGCTGCGCCTGCGCGAACCGCAGCATGCGGCATCCGACGAACCCCAGCAAAGCATCCTGGAGGCGACCCGCGAAGCGTTCGCCTACCGTCCCTTCCTGTATCTGGTGGCCGGCTATTTCGTGTGCGGCTTCCAGCTGGTGTTCATCGGCGTGCACATGCCGGCCTACCTGAAGGACAAGGGACTGCTCGACCCGAATGTGGCGGTGATCGCGCTGGCGCTGATCGGCCTGTTCAATATTTTCGGCTCGTTTGCGGCCGGCAAGCTGGGCGGCCGCTTTCCCAAGCGCTACCTGCTGTCGGGCATCTATCTGACCCGCGCGGTCGTCATCAGCCTGTTCCTGCTGGCGCCGCTGTCGCCGATCTCGGTCTACCTGTTCGCCAGCGTGATCGGCTTCCTGTGGCTGTCCACGGTGCCGCTGACCAATGGCGTGATCGCCGGCATCTTCGGGGTGCGCTACCTGTCGATGCTGTCCGGTTTCGTGTTCCTGTCGCACCAGATCGGCAGCTTCCTGGGGGTCTGGCTGGGCGGTTTCCTGTTTACCACCCAGGGCAATTACGACACGGTCTGGATCATCACCATCGGGCTGGGCCTGTTCGCGGCGCTGATCAACCTGCCGATCAACGAGAAAGCCATTGCGCGGCTGCAGCCGGCCATGGCTTAGCCGAAGCCGCCGCAGATGAAACCACGCCTGAAGCGCCTGCTGTTCGGCCTCGCCGGCGCCGCGTTGCTGGCGCTGATCTTCATCGCCTACCTGCGCCCCGATTTCGCGCTCGATCTGGCGAACCGGATTTACCTGTGCTTTTAAGCAAGCTTGGACTGCCGGCGGAAGTTCCAATGCTGCATCCGTTGCGTGACGCCTGATCTTCAGGCCGGAGCCGGACATCGCCGCAACGGCCCACCCCGCCGTTGACGCTGCAAATCGAGCAAAAATCGGTATCCGTTCCGCGTATTTTCATTTCCGCAAGTTCTGCATCCTCTCGGCTCAGAATATGCCCTATACTGAAATCGCACAAAAATAACAGCTGCCTTCCATTAACGTCGTTATCTCGACCGACTATTTGATATTTTCTTATGGACAACAGTGACTCGCTGCGGCACCAGTTAATTACAAGTCTCATCGCGCAGCACACTGAAACCGTCTCAGATGCTGCCGTTATCCTATGGGAGCAGATGGCGAACCAAACTCATTGCCATCGTCGGTGAAGCTGGTTTCAATGCGCTTTACGCCAGAAGCATATTCCTTAGCCAGACCGCATTTCCGTGGCTCGCTGCGTGCGTACTGCCAGCACAAGCCGATGACCGCTTCGCGGAACTGAAAAAGAGCCTTGAAGGGCAAGCCCCGGCACAAGCCAGCGCAGCAAACAGTCTGCTGCTGATCACTTTCACCGACATTCTGGTCTCGTTGATCGGCGATCAGTTAACGACCAATATTTTACATTCGGCCTGGGGCCATGATGCTTCGGATAGGGTCGGCAAGGAGTTCAAAAAATGAGTAAAAAGGTAAGTATCCGTCGTCTGAAGACCGGCGTCCCCGGTCTGGACAACCTGCTGGGCGGAGGCCTGCCGGAATTCTCGTTCAACCTGATTGCGGGCACGCCCGGCAGCGGCAAGACAACGCTGGCTCACCAGCTGATGTTCTCGCTGGCCAAGCCGGATAATCGGGCGCTGTTCTTCACGGTACTCGGCGAGCCGGCCTTGAAGATGCTGCGCTATCAACAGCAATTTCCATTTTTTGATATCAATCAGGTCAATCAGTCGATCCGCTACGTCAACCTGTCTGAAGACCTGCTGGAGGGAGATTTTGACCGCGTGTTATCGCGCATTGCCGACGAAGTGAAAGCCTATGCGCCGAGCCTGGTGTTTGTCGATTCATTTCGATCTGTGATCCAGGCAGGAAATCAGAATGTGCAAGGGCCGTCCGATCTGCAGCGCTTCGTGCAGCAACTCGGCATGCAGATGACGAGCTGGCAGGCGACCACATTTCTCATCGGCGAGTATCTGGTGCCGGAGTCAGAGTCAAGCGCGGTGTTTACCGTGGCCGACGGCATTCTGTGGCTGTCGCAGAACATGCAGCGCAATTCGATGGTGCGCAAGATGCAGGTGGTCAAGATGCGGGGGCAAGCCCAGGCCTCGGGTTTGCATACGTTCCGGATTAGCGATGACGGCATTCAGGTGTTCCCGCGGGCGATTGTCGAGCCGGGCGCAGCGCTTGCGTCGGCAGTCAAGCTGCCTCCTGGGGGGCAGCGCGTTGCGATGGGCACGCCTGGCCTGGACGAGATGCTGGGCGGCGGCTTGCCGATGGGATATTCGATGCTGCTGGTCGGGCCATCCGGTTCCGGGAAAACCATCTTGGCGACGGACTTTCTGGCCGAAGGCGTGCGCCGGGGCGAACCCGGCGTGATCGCGGCGTTCGAGAAGAGCCCCAGCCAGCTGCTCAACAACAAGCTGCAAACGCTGGTCAAGGCCGGCCAGGTCGGGGTGATCAACACGCGCTCGCTGGATTTGTCGATCGATGAAACCTTGCATGATCTGATCGAAATGATTAATCGAATGCAGGCCAAGCGCGTCGTCATCGACTCCCTGTCCGGATTCGAGCTGGCGCTGGCGCCCGAGTTCAGCGAAGATTTTCGCGGATCGCTGTATCGGATGATTGCCCAGCTGACCGGCATGGGCGTGACCATACTGATGACGTCGGAACTGGAAGACCGCTACACCGATTTGCGCTTCAGTCCGTTTGGCAGCGCTTTTCTGGCCGACGCCATCATCGTGCAGCGCTATGTCGAAATCGTCGGGGAATTCAAGCGCGTCATGTCGGTGGTGAAAGTCCGCGGCAGCCAGCACAGCAAGAGCATTCGATTGTTTGACATTGGCGACGACGGCATCGTCATTGGCGACACCTTGTCTGAATACGCCGGCATCCTGTCGGGCCGGCCCACGGTCAGCCAGTAGCCGCAATGAACAGGTCATGGAAGCGGAAATGAACAAAAATGACGATGACAGTGCTTCTGATAGCCGGTGACCCAGGTCAGGCGGGCGTGTCGGATCAGGACAAGGAGCGGGCACCGGAGGTCCTCGAAACAGATGTCACGCGCAGGGAAAATGCTGCCGACCTGCGTGAAGTGAGCATCGGATCGCGTAAGCAGGAACTGGACGCGGCACAGGAAACGTCTGCCGATCACATGATGATGTTGCAGCAGGCCAACGCGCACCTGGTCATCGCCACCATCGAAGCCCGCGAACTGGCCGAACAAGTCGAACTGGCCAAGCTCCAGCTCGAAAGCGCCAAGGAGGTGGCAGAAAAAGCCAACCTCGCGAAATCGGAATTTCTTTCCAGCATGAGCCATGAGTTGCGCTCCCCGCTCAATGCGATCCTCGGTTTCGCCCAGTTAATGGAGTCCGGTTCACCGCCGCCAACGCCCAGCCAAAAGGCCAGCCTCGACCAGATTCTGAATGCGGGTTGGTATCTGCTGGAGTTGATCAACGAGATCCTTGATCTGGCATTGATTGAGTCCGGCAAGCTGTCGCTGTCGCTGGAGTCCATCTCGCTGTCCGAAGTGCTGCTCGATTGCCAGGCGATGATAGAGGCGCTGGCACAAAAAAAAGGCATCAGCATCAGCTTTCCGCAGTTTGATTTCCCTTATCTGGTGCATGCCGACCGAACCCGGCTGAAGCAGGTTCTGATCAATCTGCTGTCCAACGCGATCAAATACAACCGGCCGGGGGGCTCGGTTGAAGTGACCTGCAGCATCAACAAAGCTGAGCGCATGCGTATCAGCGTGATGGATACCGGTCCAGGTTTGTCCCCGGAAAATCTGGCACAACTGTTCCAGCCTTTCAATCGGCTGGGACAAGAGGGCAAGGCCGAGGAGGGCACCGGCATCGGCTTGGCGATGAGCAAGCGGCTGGTCGAACTGATGGGGGGGGAGATCGGCGTGCAAAGCACGGTCGGGGCCGGCAGCGTGTTCTGGTTCGACCTGAACCTGGCGACCGAACTGCCGCTGGAGGCCGCTGCAGACGACCTGAATGCGCTGCATCAAGCGCAGGCTCAACCCGGCGCAGCGCTGCGCACCCTGCTGTATGTAGAAGACAACCGGGCCAACCTGCAGTTGGTCGAGCAAATCATCGCGCGCCGTCCCGGCATGCGCTTGTTGAGCGCGGCCGATGGCGTGCGCGGTGTTGCGCTGGCGCGCATCAATCAGCCGGACGTGATCCTGATGGACATCAATCTGCCTGGCATCGGCGGACTTCAGGCGTTGAAAATCCTGCGTGAAGATCCGGTAACGGCGCGCATCCCGGTACTTGCCATCAGCGCCAATGCGATGCCGCGCGATATTGAAAAAGGCCTGGCGGCAGGATTTTTCCGTTATCTCACCAAGCCGATCAAGATTGACGAGTTCATGGAGGCGCTGGACCTGGCGCTGGAAGTCGCGGCAGCAGCGAGGCAATGAACAAGAATGACGATGGCGGCGCCGAACTAACCCGGGGATGTTTCCAATCGGGAACGACAAGCGTAGCTGCAGCAATGTTACGGGCTGACGCCGGATGGTCTAAAGTGATCCTGAGGGCTGCGCAACACAGGCTTGCCGTGGTATCTTCAGGCTGGCAAACTACCTTCTGAACCAGCAACAGGGGACCAGCATGAGCATCACGCGCATCAATGAGTTTCGGGCCAAAGACGGCGAGGATGTCAGTCTGTACGCACTCCTGGCTTCGGTTATCCCGATCATCGCCGCCACCGAGGGCTGCCAGTCGTGCCAGCTGCTGCACAATCTGAATGATCCGGCGCGGCTGATCATCATCGAAACCTGGGACAGCGTCGAAGCGCACCAGGAAGTAGTCAAAAAAATCCCGCCGCAACAGCTTGAAAAAGCCCTCGAATTGCTGGCCTGCCCGCCGCGCGGCACCTATTACATTCCGTGCGACGAGTGATGCGGCGCGGGAAACCGGACGCGGCCTCCTTCATCGATCCCGCCGGCAGCCGCCGACGGGCCTGCTGCAGCCCTCCTTATTTTCATATTTATCGGGAGTATAAGCAAAAATAGCGGTGTTGCCGCAGGTATTCATTGGCCTTTTAAAAATACAGGTGGCAGTATATTTTCAGGTTGCGGGGGAAGATCCGAGCGCCTCCATGGCCAGCGCTGCCCCGCATCGGCGTACAATAATCAGATGGATATCTCTCTGGCAGAACTGGAGCAGGCGATCAATTACTGGCGCAGCGTGCGGCCATCGAGCGGCGACGAGCATACGCTGTCGCCCGAGGTCAACGCGCTGGCGCAGGTGTATGCGCTGATGATCTTCCGCCACCAGACGGTGGCGACGCTGGCCGCGCTGGACGCCTTGTCCAGTCTGGCGATCAGCCAGTGGCGCGAGCAACTCGCGACACTGCCCGGTACCCAGGCCTCTTTCGCCTGGTAGCCCGTTATTGCCCGGCCTGCCGCAGATCGGCCAGCCAGCTGCCGGCCGCTTTGGCTTCCGCTTCGTGTCCCGGCTCGCGCCACGGTTCCGCCAGCGCCGCCCGTTCCCAGTCGCGCATGCTGTCGTGCGCCAGCAGGCGCGCCGGATAGGCCTGCGCCGGGCCGCTCGCCTGCAGGGCGTAAGTCTGGAAGCGGAACGCGACCGGCGCGAAGAATGCATCGACCGCAGTAAATGCCGACCCGGCAAGATACGGGCCGCCGAAGCGCGCCAGCCCCTCGTTCCAGAGTTCGCTCAGGCGCGCCAGATCCTGCTGCAAGCCCGGCGCCGACGGGTCGACCTGCACCCGCACGCCGCAATTCATCGTGCAGCTGTTGCGCAGCGCGTTAAATCCGGCGTGCATCTCGGCACTGGCGCAACGGGCCCAGGCGCGCGCCTTGGGGTCGGCCGGCCACACGCCGGGATGGCGCTCGGCCAGATATTCGACGATGGCCAGGGATTCCCACACCGCGCTGTCGCCATCGACCAGGCAGGGCACCTTGCCGGTCGGCGAGAACGCGCGGAAGCTGTCCCAGCTCGCGCCCGATGCGCCCTCGGCAAACGGCACCAGATGCTCGGCAAACGGGATGGCCAGCGCCTTCATCAACAGCCACGGGCGCAGCGACCAGGACGAATAATTCTTGTTGGCGATATACAACTGGTACATGGGGCTCCTTGATGGTGAATTCAGGCAGGGTTTGGATCAGGCAGGGCTGGTGCCAGTGTATCGGAAGTGGCACCAGCCCTGTCATTGATTCATTTTTCGCAAGTCCTGCAAGTCTTATGCGGGCTGATCATTTGCCAGTCGCGCAGGCCTGTCGCCAGACGCCGCAGTGCGTTGCTCAGCGCAGGCAATTTGGCCGGCTGGCGCGCTTCGATCGTCAGTGCGCTGTCGCCGTAGGCTTGCAGCAACAGCACGCCGGTGCTAGGAAAGCGCAGGCTGTCTCCGGGCAGCAGCCAGTAATCGTGGCTGTCGTTGCTGCGGGTGATCCACAGCTTGCCTTGCCGGTTGGTCAGGCAGTCGCCCGCCGCCAGCGCCAGTCTCGTGACTGCGCCGGCGTGCATTTCCAAGCGCTCTATGGATAATTTGCTTATCATGTCGTTGTGGCGTTCCATCATCTTGCTCCTTCTGTGTGATGCCGATTCAACTGGCATAAGGTCATGGTAGTGGGTGATGGTGGTGTTTTCCAGTGATACCTTTTCTCCAACCTGATAATAAAATTATCTTATGAGTCCTGAGCAAGCATTGCCGAGAATGCCCTCGTTGCCAGCCTTGCGCGCGTTCGAGAGCGCCGCGCGGCACAACAGTTTCAGCCGTGCCGCAGCGGAACTGCACCTGACCCACGGTGCGGTCGGCCATCAGGTGCGGGCGCTGGAAGAGTCGCTCGGGGTGCAACTGTTTACCCGGATCGGCCGCGGCCTGGCGCTGACGCCGGAAGGGCGGATACTGGCCGAGCGGGTGCGCGCGGCCTGGCTCGATATCGCCGCCGCGGCACAGGACATCAGCCGCCGCGCGAATGCCGGCCAGTTGACGATCAGCGTGATGCCGTCCTTTGCAGCGCGCTGGCTGGTGCCGCGCCTGGGGCACTTCATCGAGCAGAATCCCGACCTCCAGCTGGTGGTCCAGACCGCGAGCCATCTGGTCGATTTTTCGCGTGAAGCGGTCGATGTCGGCTTGCGCATGGGCAACGGGAACTGGCCGGAGCTGTATTGCGAGCGCCTGTTCGGCGATACCTATTTCCCGGTCTGCGCGCCGGCGTTCAACCAGGGCCGGTTGCCTGAAAAACCCAGCGAGCTGCCGAACCTGCCCTTGCTCACTTCGATCGGAGAGCCGTGGCGGCCGTGGTTCGCGGCGGCCGGACTGGATGCGCCCGAGCCGCGCGGCGTCACCTACAGCGATGCGCACTCGCTATTGCAGGCAGCCAAGGAAGGACAGGGGATTGCGCTGGCACGCCAGACCATGGTGGCCGACGACCTGCAACGGGGTGCGCTGGTGCGCCTGTTTTCGGTCAGCATACCGAGCCCGGCCGAGTATTACTTCGTTTGTCCGCCGGCGCTGGCGCAAGCCGGCAAGGTCCAGCGTTTCCGGGCCTGGCTGCGGGATGAAATCAGCTCAGCCAATTGACGCCTGCACGCCGTCGTCGAGCGCGTCGAGCTGACGGAGGCAATCGATTTCTTTGGCGGACAGCCCTTGCGTGACGCTGGCCGCATGCATGTCCAGCATCAGGTGCTGGTGCAGCAGCTGCATCTTGCTCAAATAATCGCCGGTCGAGAGTATTTTGCCGATCGGCGACAGGTTCGCATTGCCGGCCATGCTGCCCTGCTCCTCAATGGCGCTGATGACCGCTTCGGGAAAGTGCCATTCGCGGCCGATGCTGCAGGACAAGATGCGCGCCTGGCTGAGCAGGGCGTCGAAAAAGCTGACGGAACCGATCAGCCTGGCATCGACCGACATCTGGTCCATCACGCGCAGCGCGGCGATCAATCCCACATATTGCATCAAGCCCGCCATGAACGCCTCGAACGGGTCCATGCCCGCGTCCTGGGCCAGCAGGCGGTTGGCGACTGCGCATTTTGTCGACTGCTCCCATATATTCAGCGCGGCCAAGGTGGTGAAGTGTCCGGACTTCAAGTCGATGATCGGTTTGAAGGCGACGCCGGTAATCAACTGGCGCATGCCGCCGTGGCCGAGGATCAATATCGCATGTTCGATGCTGGTAATCGACTTGCTCACGTGGTGGCAGGCACTGTTGGCCAGGCGCAGCACCTCGGCCACCAGCACCACGTCATGTGAAATCTTGTGCGCCAGATCGGCGCCGGAAAATGCCTCGGTGCGCAAGCTTTGCAGCAATTGCGGGATCACGCCCGGCATTCTGCGCACCAGATTCGCGCCTGACTGGTTTGATCTGACGATCTTTTCCAGCGCCGCCAGAATCTCGCTTTCACTCTGGCTGGCGAAAATCTCCGCATTGTCATTGGCGCCGAACAGGCAATTGCTGAAATCCGCATTGAGCTCGTCGCGCTGCATGCGCGAAATCCCGCTCACCGCGGGCGGTGCTGCCGGTGGCGCGGTTGGCGTCGCAGCTTCGGCCAAGTTCGGCGCAGTCACGTCAGCGGCATTCTTTTGCGCCGGCTTGAAGATACGTTGAAGCCAATCGTACATAAGAGGGTGTGAGTGAGAAGTGAAGGTTAACCATCAACTGGAATCTGCATCACGCCGACGCCAGGAGCATGAGGTGAAGCAACACGATAGCTTATCGCGATCCGCTTCAGGCCGCCAGATGCCGCGCCTGCCTTTGCGGCGCCGCATGTTCAGTCGCATTGGCCGCTTTTTTCTCCTTGGCGGCCTTGGATTTGACATGCGGCTGGTTGACTTGTCCGGCGTAGTCGCTGGCCACCAGTGCGTCGGCTGCGGCGGCATCGATGCCCTGGGTTTGCAGCCATTGCGCCACCAGCGCCGCCAGCCGTTCCAGCGCGATGCGGTGGGTGGCGTCGGTTTTGGCGTAGATCCAGTCGGACAGGTCCATGAAGCGGGCGAATGGGCTGTCGGCCAGAATCAGCGGCAGCGTGTGGGCGAAGCGGCCGGAATTGGCGATCATGTCCCAGTAGCGGGCGAAACGCACCAGCCGTTGCATCGTGGCGAAGTCGATGTGCTCATTGGCCAGGATGGTGTAAGGCGGGTTGGCGTCGAACACCAGCTTGAATTTTTCGGTATGGCGGATGATCGGCGTGCCGCGCAGGCGCTTCAGGATGCCGAACTGGATTTCGTGCGGTTTCAGTGCGTACAACTGGTCGAAACCGGCGGCGAAGCTGGCCATGTCTTCGCCCGGCAGGCCGGCGATCAGGTCGACGTGCATGTGCGCGTGAGAATTTTCGACCAGCCAGCGGATATTCTCGGCCGCTTTCTCATTGTTCTGCTTGCGGCTGACCAGCGTTTGCACGGCCGGATTGAAGCTCTGGATGCCGATCTCGAACTGCAGCGCGCCGGGCGGGAATTGCCGGATGCCGTCCTTGAGCGCATCCGGCAGATGATCCGGCACCACCTCGAAATGGGCGTAGACCGGATCGTCCGGATGGGCCGCCAGCTTGTCGAGGAAGAACTGCATGATGCGCAGGCTGGACTTGATGTTCAGGTTGAAGGTGCGGTCGACGAACTTGAACAGCCGCGCGCCGCGCGCATGCAGCGCTTCCAGTTCGCCCAGGAAGCGGTCGAGCGCAAACGGCCACGCAGTCTTGTCCAGCGAGGACAGGCAGAATTCGCATTTGAACGGGCAGCCGCGCGAGGCTTCCACGTACAGGATGCGGTGCCTGAGGTCGTCTTCGGTGTACAGCGCGTACGGCAGCTTGATGTCATCGATCGGCGGCTGCAGCCCGGCGTGGATCTTCATGATCGGCTTCGGACCGTGCAGGATGTCGCGGCACAGCTTGGGGAAGCTGGCATCGCCCCAGCCGGTGATCAGGTAATCGGCCGCCTGCACGATCGCCTGCTGCTCCGGCTCATACGACACTTCCGGCCCGCCCAGCACGATGACGATCTGCGGCGCGACCTGTTTCAGCATCGCCACCACCCGGGTGGTTTCCTCGACATTCCAGATGTACACGCCGAAACCGATGATGCGCGGCTGCTGCGCCAGCAGCTTCTCGACGATGTCGGTGGTCTTGGCGCCGATCACGAATTCCTGCAGCCGGGTCTGATCCTGCAGTTCTCCCATGTTCGCAAGCAGATAGCGCAGGCCCAGTGATGCATGGGCAAAGCGGGCATTGAGGGTGGACAGGATGATCATGGTGGCAGCTGCGGTCGGAAAAGCGTCATTTTACGCCCCATCGCCGATTTCAAATTGCGCGGGCCGCCGACCGCTTGCCACGCAATGAAACTGAAATAGTGACGAGCTGGATAGCGCCGACAAATTATCCTGCTGGCAATTTTTCCGGAGACAGGTACAATAAAATGTCACAGCAGCAATAGTCAGCCGATAGCTCGGTGTAACTATGACGGTAGCGGATGCTCGCCTATTGATCGCGGCCATCTTCCCATCACCGAAGACAGGGACGGCGATATGAGTACTGAAATTTTTCTGGCGCATGACAATAGCGAAAGAAAGAAAAACAGCCCGGAATGCACTCCCGGGCAGCCGATGGAAATAGCCGATCTGCTGCTGGCCTATCTGGAGCAGATGGAAATCGAATACGTGTTCGGTGTTCCCGGCGGTGCCATCGAACCGCTGTTCAATGCGATCGCCCGCAGCAGCCGCAGGGGCGGGGTGCGCCACATTCTGGCGCGGCACGAGGCGGGAGCCGCCTTCATGGCCGACGGTTATGCGCGCGAAACCGGCAAGATCGGGGTCTGCTGCTCGACCTCCGGCCCCGGCATCACCAATCTGATCACCGGCGTCGCCTGCGCCTACGACAACAATATTCCGATGCTGGTCATCACCGGACAGCCGGCTTTGCCTACCTTCGGCAAGCATCCGCTGCAGGAATCGGCCTGCACCGGCATCAATACTCTGGGCATGCTGCAACACTGCACCCGCTACAACTCGCTGGTATCCCATCCGCAGCAGTTCGAACACAAACTCGTTACCGCATTGCAGCTGGCGACCCGTGCTCCGATGGGGCCGGCTCACCTGAGCATTCCGGTCGATGTATTTCGCAGTCCGAATCCACTGCCCTACCCCTCCTACGACTTGGCCTCCCTTCTGAAGCCATCCGCGCTGGTGGATGACGATGCGCTTGAAACTTTGCGCCACCTGCTGGCAGAGGCTGAAAATGTGGTGTTCCTGATCGGCGTGGATTGCGGCGAGGCGATCGGTTCGATACTCCAGTTCGCCGAACTGAGCGGCGCGATGGTGGTCACCACGCCGGATGGCAAAGGCCTGGTCAACCCGCATCACCCGCTGTTTCGCGGCGTTTTCGGTTTCGGCGGCCATGCGTCGGCAGAGGCCGTGCTGCGCGACAAGTCGGTGGATCTGATCATTGCGGTCGGCACCGGCATGGGAGAGTGGAACAGCGGCGGCTGGAGCGACAGCCTGCTCAATGCCCGGCTGGTGCATATCGACGAGTCGGAAGAGCACCTGACCCGTACGCCGATGGCGCGTTTTCACATGCGCGGGCGCGTGCTGTCGATCTTCACCCGGCTGGTCCAGCAGTTGTACGAAAACGAAGCGCGCCAGAGCGGATACATCGAGCAGCAACAACATGGCACCCAGCGCAAACCGGACAATATGCTGGCCGCCCCCGACAAGGCCGAGAGCAACGCCACGCCGATCCTGCCGCAACGGCTGATGCATGAACTGGGGCGGCTATTTCCCCCCACCACCCGCTTCCTGGCCGATACCGGCAACAGCACCACCTGGGCCATCCATTATTTGCAGCCCAATATCGATCGACGCACCAGCGAAAGACGGCACACCGGCGGCAGCAAGCGTGCGCCCGGCCGACGCAAGACCGAGGGCGGCTGGCTGCGGGTCACGATGAACTTTGCCCCGATGGGATGGGCCATCGGCGGCGCCGTCGGTACCGCTGCCGCCAATCCGGAGGTGCCGGTGGTCTGCATTACCGGCGACGGCAGCTTTCTGATGAATGGCCAGGAAATCTCGGTAGCGGTCGCCGAAAGGCAAACCGTCATCTTCGTGGTGCTCAACAATCAGTCGCTGGGCATGGTCAAGCACGGCCAGCGCATGGCGCATGCAGAGCAGATCGGCTGCGATCTGCCGCCCACCGATTTCGCCGCCCTGGCCCGCGCCATGGGTGCGGTAGCCCACACCATCCATGCGCCTGCAGATTTGCTCAATCTGGATATTGCCGCCATCTGCGCGCACCGCGGACCGACGCTGCTGGATGTATTCATCGATCCCGACGAAGTGCCGCCGATGAATGTGCGGATGCGGGTATTGGCCGGCGGTCTTTGAGCCGGCATTCCGACATAGCTGGTGCCATTGTTGATGCGGCGCAACAAACATGTGAAAAAATGGTAAATTTAGTATTTCTATTTTGCAATTAATTGCAAAATAGACATAAAAATTCAATACCATTTAAGTCGACAACAAAATACACGTTTGATTTAGAAATCAAATCAGGGCGAACGCAGGGGTAACACTATGGATAAGCTCAAAGGGAAAACGGTGCTCATCACCGGCGGTTCAAGCGGCATCGGCTTGGCAAGCGCAAAACTGTTCCGGGATGAAGGCGCCCGTCTGGCGATTACGGGGCGCGACCCGGATGGTTTGGCCCGTGCCCAAGAGGAACTGGGCAGCGATACCCTGGTTATTCGCAGCAATGCAGGCAATCTGGCCGAAATCGAGTCCTTGATGAAGCAAGTAGATCAGCACTTCAAGCGGTTGGATGTATTGTTCATCAATGCTGCTGTCGCCAAAGCAGCTCCCATAGAGCAGGTATCAGAATCCCAGTTTGACGAAATCATGGGGATCAACTGCAAAGGGGTGTTTTTTACAATCCAGAAAGCACTGTCGCTGTTCGGCAACAGCGCATCTGTCATCGTCACCACCTCCATCACCAACCAATTAGGCTCACCCAATTTCAGCGTCTACGGCGCGAGCAAGGCCGCCTTGCGTTCGCTTGTGCAGTCGCTGAGCCTGGAACTCATCGGCCGCGGGATTCGGATCAATGCGATCAGTCCCGGCCCTATCGCCACGCCGATGTTCGAGCGCTTTGGCCTGCCCGCGGATATGGTCCAGGCCATAAAAAGCGAGATCGAGCACAAGTCACCCATCAGGCGTTTCGGCACACCGGAAGAGATTGCCAAGGTCGCGCTGTTCCTCGCCTCGGACGACTCAACCTACTAGTCGGCGAGGAAATCGTCGTCGATGGCGGCATGAGCCTGCTTTAGCAGTGCCTGTATTACAGGGGGATAGCATGAGCGACACAGAAAACCCGAATACCATACACAGCCGTATCTGGCGCGAAGAGCCGGAACCGGACAATCCTTATGCTACCAGGGTTGCCTATTGCCGCGGCTACGATGTCTATGGCGAGATGCTGGGGCAAGCGCGCTGGGTCGATATGCTGTACCTGCTGTTCCATGACGAGGCACCCAGCGCGGCGCAAGCAGATTTGCTGGAAGCATTGGCGCTGGCGCTGGCCAACCCGGGACCCAGAGATGCCTCGGTCCATGCGGCCATGTGCGGCGGCGTTTGCGGCTCGACCGCCGCCTCCAGCCTGATGGCTGCGCTGGCGGTTGGCGCCGGGCAACTGGCCGGAGGGCGCGAAGTATTCCTGGCGATGGAAAACTGGGCTGCCTGCGGCACCGATCTCCAGGCCTGGCAAGATCAACTCGCGAGGCGTAGCGCCAGCCCGGGCAGCATCTGGCCGGCGCAGGAACATGCGCCGGGTTTCGATCCGCACGGGATCAGCACCGCCACGCCCGTCAGGCAGACCCTGACTTGTCTGGCCCGCCTGAGTACCGGATCTTATTTGTGCTGGCTGGAACAGAACCTGCCCACGCTGGAAGCCGCAGCGGCTTGCCCGCTGGCGCTGTCCGGTGTCGCCGCCGCTGCGCTGGCCGACCTCGGCTTCTCGCCTGAGCAGGGTGAAATGCTGCATCTGCTGCTGCGCTTGCCGGGTGCGGCGGCCCATGCTGTCGAACAGCGCCAGTACGGCTACAAGAAATTTCCCTTCGGCAGCATGGAGCTGGAAACCGATCCTGCTCAGGAGCCTGTATGAATGCCCATCCCGATCCGCAGCCGGAAAATGCCGGTGGTTTGAAGAGCCGCATGGGCGCTTTCTTTCCCGGCAGTCATGTGATTTTCCGTGGCCATGATCTGCATGCGGACCTGAAGGACATGGACTGGCTTGAATTGTATGTGTTCGGTATCACCGGGCGTCGCTTCTCTCCCGCAACAATTGCGCCTGCTGCAGGCGATCTGGACCTATACCAGCTACCCGGATGTGCGCCTGTGGAACAATCGGGTCGCCGCTTTGGCCGGCAGCACGCGCAGTACCGGCACCCTGGGTGTCGCAGCTGCACTGGCGGTATCGGAAGCATCGATCTATGGCGGCGGCATCCTCGCTCGTGCGATAGATTTTTTTATTCGTACCCGGCAGCGCTTAGAAAGTGGCAACGACTTGACTACTTGTCTGCGTGAGGAGTTTGATACGCATCGCAGCATAGGTGGCTACGGTCGTCCCCTGATCAATGGCGACGAGCGCATTCAGCCGATGCTGACTCTGGCCCGGAGCCTGGACCTGGATCAAGGCCCATACCTCCGTCTGGCATTTGCTGTGGAGGAAGCACTACTTTCCGGGCGCTGGCGGATGAAAATGAATTACGCTGCGCTGGTTGCCGCGCTGGGGGCGGATATCGGGTTGACACAACAGGAGTTTTCCCTGTTCATGTTCCCGGTGTTTCTGGCAGGCATGCAGCCGTGCTTCATTGAAGCCTCCGAACGCCCTGAAGGTATGCTGTATCGGATTTCCTGTGCGGATATTGCGTACGAAGGGCGAGCACAGCGCGCCTGGCGCCAGGCAAACAGAAGTTAAGGGAAAAACCATTCATGCAAGTATTGCAACATCAAGCGCTGTGCGCATTGTCAGCGCTGATCTGGGCCGGCTCCGCTGCCGCCCAATCTTCCGAAGAGGAAGAGCTGGCGCTGGCCTACGGCGACAAGTCATCGGTCAGCATCGCCACCGGCAGCCAGCAGGCAATTGCCCGCGCACCGGCTGTCGCCACCGTCATCACCGCGCACGACATCGAGGCGATGGGCGCCACCGATCTGGATCAGGTGCTGGAAAGCGTGCCGGGCCTGCATGTATCCGTCTCGTCGCTGGCATCCAATCCGATCTACAGTTTTCGCGGCATACACACCGGCTACAATCCGCAAGTCCTGATGCTGGTCAACGGCATCCCGATCACCAGTGTATTTCTCGGCAATCGCAGCCTGGCATGGGGCGGCATGCCGCTGGAAAATATTGCGCGGATCGAAGTGATCCGCGGGCCGGGGTCGGCGCTGTACGGTGCCGATGCGGTCTCCGGCGTGATCAATGTGATTACCAAGACGGCGGCCGACATCCAGGGCACCGAATTCGGTGTGCGGGCCGGCAGCTTCAATAGCCGCGATGCCTGGATCCAGCATGGCGGCGAACTGGGTCCGCTGGAAGCCGCGTTCTACCTGCGTGTCGGCCACACCGATGGCCAAAAAGGCATTATCCGGCAGGATTTCCAGTCTTCTCTGGACCAACTCTTCGGCACCAATGCTTCGCTTGCCCCCGGCCCGATCAACGCGCTGCGCAATGCCTTGGATGCGCGTGCCGATCTGTCGTTTGAGCAGTGGCGTTTCCGGGCCGGCGTCCAGCAGCGCGAAGTGGGCATCGGTGCCGGGCTGGCCGAGAGTCTGGACCCGAATAGCCGCGTCCCTGAATCCAGGCTGTACCTGGACCTGACTTACCAGAACGCCAACTGGGCGCCGAACTGGGATGTGTCCGGTGTCATCGGGTATTACGATCTCAAGGAAAAACCCGGCGATCCGGCCTTTATGCTGTTCCCGGCCGGCGCGTTCGGCGGTGCTTTCCCCAACGGCGTGATCGGCAATCCCGGCCATTCCGAACGTCACAGCCACGGCAGCATTTCAGCCTTCTATAGCGGCTTTGAACAGCATCGGCTACGCCTGGGCACCGGATTCAGGGTCGAGGATTTGTATGAGACCAGTGAAACCAAGAACTTCAAGATCGTCGTCATTCCGGGAATTGGCCCCGCCTTTATTCCGTTGGGCAGCATCATCGATGTCAGCGGCACGCCGGACGTCTACCTGACGCCGCACAAGCGCAATCTGGCGTATGTGTTTGCCCAGGATGAATGGACACTCGCCAAGGATTGGACCCTGACGGCGGGCGTGCGGCACGACCGCTATTCGGACTTCGGCGCGACCACCAATCCGCGCCTGGCGCTGGTGTGGGACGCAGCCTATAACGTCGTCATCAAGGCATTGCACGGCCGGGCTTTCCGCGCGCCCTCTTTTGCCGAGCAGTACAGCATCAACAACCCGGTCTCCATTGGCAATCCCAGCCTGAAACCGGAAACCATCGCGACCAATGAACTGGCATTTTCCTGGCAGCCCGCCCCCACGCTGCAAACCAACCTGAGCCTGTTCCATTATCGTATGCGCGACATCATCCGTTTCGTGCCGGATGCCAGCGGCTTCACCGCGCAGAATTCGGGCGGCCAGAGCGGCCGCGGGCTGGAGCTGGAAGCGACCTGGGATGCGACGCGCAATTTGCGGCTTTCGGGCAGTTTTTCGCTGCAGCATTCGACCGATGAAGCCAGCGGCCAGGATGCCGGTCTGGCGCCCCATCGACGCCTGTTTGCCCGGGCCGACTGGCGTTTCGCGCCGCAATGGCAGCTTGGCACGACGCTCAACCATGTTGCCGACCGCAAGCGGCAACCGGGTGACATCCGGCCCCAGATCGCCGATTACACGACGCTGGATCTGAGCCTGAGGCGCGAGCAACTGGCCGATGGCTGGACCGCGAGCGTCATGCTGCTGAATCTGTTCAACCAGGATGCCAGGGAACCGAGCCTGGCTCCGGGTTATATTCCGTTCGACTTGCCGCTTCCAGGCCGGACCCTGTATGTCCAGTTCCAGCACAAGCTCTGAGACAGTGACAGGAGCATGCCCTTCTGCAAGGGCGTACTCTGCCCTGTTGCGACGCGCAATCAGCTTGTTTCTGGCGCTGGCCTGTGCGCTGGCTCACGCAGCTCAGGCCAATGATGGCTCTGCCATCGCGGTTATTTACCCGGATTTGGGCGAGCCTTTTCGCAGCGTTTTTAACAAGATCATCGAAGGCATTGAGGAGCAGGCCAGAATGCGTGTCAACAGCTATCCGCTCGGACCGAACAGCAATGCGGCCGAGCTGAACGGGCAGTTGAAACGCAACGGCACCAGGGTCGTGATTGCTCTCGGACGGCAGGGAGTCAAGATTGCAAGCGGACTGGAGCGCGACATTGCCGTGGTGGTGGGCGGTGTGCTGTCGGTCCCGGAGGCAGAAAATCGCAATTTGACCGGGATCAGTCTGACGCCGGACCCGGGCCTGCTGTTTGCGTTCCTGAAAAAATTGTTGCCCAATACAAAAAGAGTCACCGTGATCTACGATCCGCAGAACAATGCATGGCTGCTGAAGCTGGCGCAGGCGGCAGCCAAGGCGCAGGGCCTGGAACTGGTGGCCCATGAAGCGCCGGACCTGGCAAGCGCAGCACGTCTGTATGAAGCCGCTTTCGCCGCAGCCGATAGCCGGCTGGATGCAATCTGGTTGCCGCATGATGCGACCACGGTGGATGAGGCCACGATTTTGCCGCTGGTCCTGAAGGAATCCTGGAACCGCAGCGTCCCGATCTTTTCCAGCAGTTTCCTGCACGTCAAGAAGGGCGCGCTGTTCGCGCTGTATCCGAACAATATGGAACTGGGGCGCGATTTGGCCATTGCCGCACTCGGCGTACTGGCGGGAGAGCCCCGCAAGCGCGGCATCTTACCGCTGCGCGAGGTATACACGGCAGTCAATCTGCGCTCTGCCAGTCACATCGGCTTGACCATCGATCATCAGCAACAACGCAGTTTCAATGCCATTTTCCCGGAGCCATGATGAAGATACTTAATTACCGCCAGCAACGCAGCGCATCATCGGTCATGGATACAATAAGGGCAATGCAATATACGACGCCTACCTTTCCCCCAACCTGACGGGCACATCATGTTGCACGACTATTTTCGCCGTACCGGCTTTCGCAGCCAGCTGACAGTCATTGTCACGAGCGCCATCTTGGTTCTGGCGCTGTTTTCATCCCTGATCAACTCCTGGGAAAGCAGCCGGCGCATGCGCGCGTATCTGATCGAGCAGGGCCAGCAGATCGCCGAAAATCTGGCGCGCCAGAGCATACTGGCCCTGCTTTATCATTCGCCCGAGAATGCGCGCGAGGTAGTCGCGACTACCCTGGCCTTTCCTGATGTATTGCAGGTCGAGATTACTGACGCCGCCAATAAAGTCCTGCTGTCTGAAACCAGAGCCGCCACGCAAATCGAAGCGATGCAGCGACCCCGGCCCGATGCCAGTCTGAACAAGGCCAGACTGGTGCAGGAAACCGATGATGCATGGCGCTTCGATGCCGCGGTCCATAATGGCGAGGCGGCGGCCTCGCCATATGAGCTTGCCGAGCGCAAACCCAAGCTGCTCGGGTATGTGCATATCGTACTGAGCAAGGACACCATGAAACGCATGGTGATTTCATTGCTTGATAGGAAATCTCGCAATCACGCTCTCGTTCGCCATCATCCTGCTGGGCGTCATGCGCCTTCTGACGCGGCACTTGATCCGCCCATTAAATAATCTGTCTGGCCTGATGGGGCGCGCCGAGGCCGGCGAATCCGGCATGCGTGCGACTCCGGAAGGCCCGCGCGACATTGTTGAGATGGCGCTCGCCTTCAACCAGATGATGAGCGTGCTGGAGCAGCGCGAAGCAGAATTGAAGCAATCCCGGGATCAGGCGCTGCACATGGCGCTGATGAAGGCGCAATTCGCCGCCACCGTCAGCCACGAAGTGCGCACCCCATTGAATGGGGTGATCGGCATGCTTGACGTGCTCAAGGAAATGCCGCTCACACCGCCGCAGCATGAATGCGTCGAGGTGGCCTGCGGTTCGGCCCACACCTTGCTGGATCTGATCAATAACATCCTCGATTTCTCCAAGATGGAAGCCAGCAAGGTGGTGCTGGAAGAGATCGATTTCGACTTGCGCAAGTTGCTCGATGAGGTGGTCGAACTGCTTGCCGACCAGGTGCAGCAAAAAGGTCTGGAACTCGGTTATCTGCTGGCCCCCGGCGTGCCCGACCGGATCAAGGGTGACTCACACCGCTTGCGGCAGGTGCTGCTCAATCTGATTGGCAACGCGGTGAAATTCACCGAGCATGGCGAAGTGGCGCTGCGCATCTCTTGCGTGGCAGACGGCCTTGACCATCTCAGGCTGCGCTTCGAGGTGAGCGACACCGGCATCGGCATGGACCAGGATACGGCGCTGCATGTGTTTGAATCCTTCACGCAGGCCGACCGCTCCACCACCCGCAGATACGGCGGCACCGGCCTCGGCCTGACGATCAGCAAGCAGCTGGTGGAGCTCATGGGCGGCGAGATCGGGGTCGTCAGCCAGCACGGAAGCGGCACAACTTTCTGGCTCACCATCCTGTGCAAACCAGGCGAGTTGAGTTCACCCGCGCCCGAACGGCAAGACTTTCCCGGGCTGCGGGTGCTGGTCATGGCCGAAAGCGAAATTGTGCGCAGTTTCCTGACGCAAAGCCTGACGCACCAGGGCATGTCTTGTCATGCAGCAAGCAGCGGCGCCGAGGCGCTGTTGGCGCTGGGGCGCGCCGAACAGAGCCACGCACCCTATTTCCTGGTGATCATGGACCTCAGCGCCAGTGACGCGCAGGGCGCAGACCTGGCACATCATATTCATTCCGATCCGGCGCTAGCGGCGACCCGTTTATTGCTGCTGGATCGCTATGGCGCACCGCAGAGCGAATTGCCGGCGGGCGCCGATGGTTACCTGGGCAAACCTCTGCGCATGAATCGCCTGCTCGATGCGATCCGGCGCCTGCTGTCGGACGGCGCACCTCGCGCCCTGGCAGCAACACCTGCCACTGTGCCGGAAGATCCGGCCGCTGCAGTCAATATGTATCGGGTGCTGGTAGTGGAAGACAACCGTACCAATCAGGCGGTGGCGGCCGGCATGCTTGCCATGAGCGGCTGCAGTTGCGAATTTGCTTCCAATGGCTGGGAGGCAATTGATGCGATCCGCCGCAGTTGTTTTGACCTGATCCTGATGGATTGCAACATGCCCGAGATGGACGGGTATGAGGTCACCGCGCACATCCGCAATATTGAAGAACCGCAGGGAAGACGCACGCCGATCATCGCGATGACAGCCAACGCCCAGCCCGGAGATGTGGAAAAATGCCTGGCAGCAGGCATGGACGATTATCTGGCAAAACCCATCACGCTGGTTACGCTGCGCGCCAAACTGGCGTGCTGGCTCACCAAGCCGATGCGGTCCGAACCGCGCGCGGAAAAAATGCCGGAGCCGGTCGCGCCTGAAGGCGGCCCGCTGGATCGGGTCGTGTTCGACAAGCTGCGTGAAATCCTCGGCCCCGCGCTGCAGCATGCAGTGATGCCCTTCCTGGAAGACATGCCGACCTATCTGGAACAACTGGAGCAAGCCGTCAGCCAGGGTGATGCTGAAGCCGCTCATGCCGCCGCGCACACCATCAAGGGCTGCAGCAGCAACCTGGGCGCCACCAGCCTGACCCTGTGCGCCAAGGAGGTGGAAGAACTGGCCCTGAAGCAACAGGTTGATGCGATACGCCCGCTGCTGGCACAACTGCGCTCAGCCTTCGACGAGGTGGCAGTGCTGCTCGGCAGCGAGGTGTTTCTCGAAAACCAGCGGCCGGCCAAGCCGGAAGAGGAAAGCATTCTGGTGCTGGTGGTGGACGATGACCGCAGCACGCGCAGCGCCTTGCGCCATACTTTAGCCAGGGACGGTTTCCGGGTGGAAGAGGCCGAGAATGGCGCCCATGCGCTGCTGCTGCTCAAGCGCATCCAGCCCGATGTGATCCTGATGGATGCGCTGATGCCGGTCATGGATGGCTTTACCACCTGCGCCCGGCTGCAGGAGTTGCCCAACGGACACGCCATCCCGGTGCTGATGATTACCGCACTGGACGACAATCTGTCGGTAGAGCGGGCATTTGCCGCCGGCGCCAGCGACTACATCCCGAAACCAATCCATTTTGCCGTGCTGTCGCAGCGGGTGCGACGCATCGTCGATGCCAACCGGACCGAACAGCGCATCCGTCACCTGGCCTATAACGACCCGCTGACCGATCTGCCGAACCGTGCGCTGTTTTTCAGGCAACTGGAACGCTGTATCGAACAGGCACGGCAAAACGGCGAAGTGGCTGCGGTGTTGTTCCTGGATCTGGACCGTTTCAAGAATGTCAACGACACCTTCGGCCATGAAGCCGGTGACCGGCTGCTGGCAGCGGTCGCGCAGCGGATCCGGCGCAGCGTGCGCAACGTGGACTGCGTGGCCCGCCTCGGGGGGGACGAATTTACCGTGGTGCTGGCCGACATGCCAAGCCCGGATACGGCGGCCACTGCGGCCCAGAACATCTGCCGTTCGCTGTCCACGCCATTCAAGATCGACGGACATGATATTTTTGTCAGCACCAGCATCGGCATCTCGCTGTATCCGCACGACGGCATCGACGCCGGCACGTTGCTGAAGCACGCCGATACCGCGATGTACCGGGCCAAGAAGAGCCGCACCGGCTTCAAGTTCTTCGAGGCGGCGATGGAGTTCGCGGTGTCAGAACACATGCGCCTGGAAAGCGATCTGCGCGAGGCCTTGAACCGGCAGGAACTGGAAGTCTATTACCAGCCCCAGGCACGGCTCGACAACGGGCAAGTGATCGGGATGGAGGCGCTGCTGCGCTGGCACCACCCGATCCGTGGCCCGATCTCTCCCGCCGAGTTCATTCCGGTGGCGGAGGAAACCGGCCTGATCAACCCGATTGGCGAATGGGTGCTGCGCACCGCCTGTGCCCAGCTCCAGAGCTGGATCAAGTCCGGCATGCCGGCCATGAGGATGGCGGTCAACCTGTCGGTGCGCCAGCTGTTGCAGGGCAATTTCAGCACCACGGTGGAGCAGGTTCTGGCCGACACCGGGCTGGCGCCGCAACTGCTGGAGCTGGAAATTACCGAGAGCACCCTGATGGAAAACGCCCAGGATACCTTGCAGGCGCTGCAGCGTCTGCGCAGTCTGGATGTGCGGCTGTCGATTGACGATTTCGGCACCGGCTATTCCTCGCTGGCCTACCTGAAACGCTTCCCGGTCAATACCATCAAGATCGACCAATCCTTCGTGCGCGACGTGCCGCAGGATGCCGATGACGCAGCCATCATCAAAGGCATCATCGCATTGGCCCACAGCCTGCGTCTGGAAGTGGTGGCCGAAGGGGTGGAAACAGAAGCCCAGTTGCGTTTCCTGCGGGATCAATCCTGCGACCTGATGCAGGGCTATTTGCTGAGCAAGCCGGTGCCGGCACAGCAGTTCGCCAGTTTCATCACGGCCCAGACCCGTCTCAAGCCGGAAGATATCCCCAACCCGGATATTTCATGACCCTGAAATAAGGTGAAAACAGGGGGTATAACCATTTTCATGGCATTTGCCGCATGTATTTATTGCCATATAAAATATACACGGGTCAGTATATGGAAGGCGCGGAGAGCGCCTTGGCAGGCCGAATTTTTTCATAATCGGCAATAATCATTTCCGCAAAAACGGATTTTTCTTTGTGCCGGAAATGCCTATGATGACTTATCCGGCCAACAGATAAGGAAACATTCGATGCCCAATGCCCCCCAGCAGCGCATGCCGGCCATTTTTTTCGGCCATGGCAATCCGATGAATGCGCTGGAAGATAATCGCTATACCCAAAGCTGGCAGCAGCTGGGCGCCAGCTTGCCGCGCCCCAGGGGGATTCTGGCCATTTCTGCGCACTGGCTGACGCGCGGCACGGCGGTTACCGCGATGGCGCACCCGCCCACCATCCACGACTTCGGCGGCTTTCCGCAGGCGCTGTTCGAGGTCCGCTATCCGGCGCCCGGCGATCCGGCACTGGCGGCCCGCGTGCGGGATTTGCTGGCGCCGGACATCGAGGTGCAGATGGATCAGGCATGGGGGCTGGATCACGGCATCTGGTCGGTACTGCTCAAGGCCTACCCGGAGGCCGACATCCCGGTGGTGCAACTCAGCATCGACGCCACCCAGCCGGCCGCCTTCCATCTTGCGCTGGGAGCGAAACTGGCCGCCTTGCGCGACGAAGGCATCCTGATCATCGGCAGCGGCAACGTGGTGCACAACCTGCGCATGTACGCCTGGAACGGCAGTGCGCCCGCCTACGATTGGGCCATCCGCTTCAACGACAAGGTGCGCCAGCTTCTGACGGAGGGCGACGTGACCCAGCTGGCAGACTATGCGCAATGGGGGCAGGATGCCCGCTTGTCGGTACCGACCGCGGAACACTTCCTGCCGCTGCTGTATGTGGTCGGCAGCCGGCAGGAGCGCGAACCGCTGTCGATTGCCGTCGATGGCATTGAAGGCGGCGCGCTCAGCATGCTCAGCGCGGTGCTGGGCATGACGCCGCCGACCGCAGCCGGGCGCTGATGCGGCTGGCTTGGCCGTTCAGCGTCAGGCCGGCGGCCTACAGATTGACCTGGATCACCTTTCTGGGGCGCGCACGGGACGATGGCACTTTGCGCAAGTTCTCCAGCGCTGCCTGATCCTTGATTTCAATGCTGCGCTGATGCACGCTGATCCAGCCGAGTTCATTGAAGACGGACAAGGTGCGGCTGACGGTTTCCAGCGTCAGTCCGAGATAGCTGCCGATCTCGTGACGGGTCATCCGCAAGTTGAACAGCTTGCCTGAATAACCCATGCATTCGAACCGGCCTGCCATCGTCAGCAGGAAACGGGCAACCCGTGCCTCGGCGCCCATCGCGCTGAGCATGCCGGCCATCCCCTGCTCCCGTACCAGTTCCTGGCTCAGCACATCATAGATGGTGTTTTCCAGCTCAGGATGGGTTTTCCCGAGTGCCATCAATTTCTTGAAGGGAAGCAAGATCAGATTGCATTCGGATAAGGCCACTACCTCCGATGCATAATGCCGCGCATGGATGCCGTCGACGCCCAGCAAGTCGCCCTTCATCGGGAAATGCAGCACTTGCTCGCCACCGGACTCATCGATCAGGACCGTCTTGAGGAAGCCGGAATGGACCAGATACAGCACCTCGAAAGCCTGCCCTATGGTATGGATGCGCTGTCCGGTCTTGAATTGCACATGCTGGAACAGCAGTTCTTCATCCCCGCACAAATGCGCAGACGGCACATGCAGCAAATCGCATATCTCCTTCAGGCTTGACCACAAGCGGCCGTGGCATTGCCGGCCTGCTTCAACAGGATCGTTCTGCCATGGCGCACAGAGCGCAGCTGAGTCAGGCAGATTGTCATGCGTATGTGTCGTAAACATGTGGGGCTCCCAATTGTTAGAAATTCTCAAGCACGGATCCGCTGACCACGGCATCGGATGACTTCAGCTTGGCCAGGGTGGCCAGGGTGTGGTGTATTGCATCTAACTCATTTTTATCGTGAAAGGCATAGGCGCCTGCATTGGCGCAAAACCTGCGGTAGACGTCATCTTGCTCACTGCTTACCACGACGACTCTGGCATCAGGTTGCTCCGCTGCCAGCACGCGCAATACATCGATCCCGCTGCCTTCATCGAGCTGTATATCCAGCAAGACAATATCTGGCGGCATGCTGCGCACTGCGGCAATCGCCGCCGTCGCACCGCTGTAGATGCCGGTCAGCGTCAGAGCAGCGATGCGGTCGATCATGTCGCGCCATACCTGCTGCATCACGCGGGAATTTTCTACCATCATGACTGTCATCACGTTCTCATCCTGTGCATGCTTGCTGGTTCGGACCGGACTCGCTGCCGCTCGCAGGATCTGATTGCCGGTCCGCGCTGTCGGTGATGGCGCGGCTTGCATCGGTCTCGCCTGCGATGGCAGGCACCTGCGGTGCTCCGTGGCTGTTCCAGAAATAATAGCCATTGCCGCCATCATGCTTGGCTTGATACATCGCCATATCGGCATGCTTGAGCAGCGCATGGACATCTTCGCCGGCCTCGGAATACAGGCAGACACCCATGCTGACTGAAATTTGCAGCTTGTATTCTTCAATCGGTAGCGGATGCTCGAATACGGCGAGCACCTTGTCGAGCACCCGGGCGACGGCGACATCGCTGTCGATGTCCACCAGAAGCAGCACAAACTCATCGCCGCCCCAGCGCGCAACGGTATCTTCGGCCCGTACGCAACTGGTCAGGCGCGCAGCGACCGTTTGCAACACGGCATCCCCGGCTGCATGGCCCAAGGTGTCGTTAATCGGTTTGAAGTGATCGACATCGATGATGACGACTGCGAACTGTTGCTCGCGCCGGGCCGCATAGGCCTGCACCTGATGCAGGCGGTCCAGCAGCAGGCTGCGGTTAGGCAGGCAGGTCAGGCTGTCGTGGTTGGCCAGATGCTTGAGGCGCGCAATCTCCTGCATGTGCTCACTGACATCGCGTCCGATCGAAACCAGATGCGTAATGCGGCCGCCGGCATCCACAAAGGGCCGGATCACGGT
>CAWIOX010000015.1:0-39293 GCA_963837775.1 uncultured beta proteobacterium
TGGAACTGGTGCGCGACATTCAGCAATTTGGCTTCGCTGAAATAATTGCCGATGATTTGCAGGCCGACCGGACGCTGCGCGTTCTTCTCGCCCTGGCCGAAGCCGCAAGGGATCGACATGCCGGGCAGGCCGGCCAGGCTGGTCGACAGCGTGAAGATGTCGGCCAGGTAATTCGCTACCGGATCGTCGGCCTTGGCGCCGATATCCCAGGCCACGGTGGGCGACACCGGCCCCATGATCACGTCGCATTGCTGGAATGCCTGCTGGAAATCCTGCGCGATCAGGCGGCGGATTTTCTGCGCCTGCAAATAATACGCATCGTAATAGCCGTGGCACAGCACATAGGTGCCGACCAGGATGCGGCGCTTGACCTCATCGCCGAAGCCTTCGGCACGCGTCTTCTGATACATGTCCGACAGGTCCTTGTATTCCTTGGCGCGGTGGCCGTAACGCACGCCGTCGAAGCGCGACAGGTTGGAGGATGCCTCGGCCGGCGCAATCACGTAATACACCGGGATCGACAACTCCGTTTTCGGCAACGAGATATCGACCAGCGTGGCGCCGAGTTTCTGGTATTCGCCCAGCGCTGCACGCACCGCCTGCTCAACGTCGGAGGCCAGGCCGGCGCCGAAATACTCGCGCGGCACGCCGATGCGCAGGCCGTGCAAAGGCAGGTTCAGGTCGCGCGTGAAATCCTCCTTGTCGCCGCCTTTGCCGCACTCGAGGCTGGTCGAGTCGCGCGCATCGAAACCGGCCATCGCGCCAAGCAGCAGGCTGCAATCTTCGGCGGTCTGCGCCATCGGTCCGCCCTGGTCCAGCGACGAGGCGAACGCGATCATGCCGAAACGCGAGACCCGGCCATACGTCGGCTTGATGCCGGTGATGCCGCACAGCGCGGCCGGCTGGCGGATCGAGCCGCCGGTATCGGTGCCGGTGGCAGCCGGCGTCAGGCGCGCGGCAATCGCGGCTGCCGAGCCGCCGGACGAACCGCCGGGAACCGCGGTCTTGTCCCACGGATTTTTGACCGGGCCGAAATAGGAGTTTTCATTCGAGCCGCCCATCGCGAATTCGTCGCAATTCAGTTTGCCGAGCGTCACCATGCCGGCCGCATTGAACTGTTCGACCACTGCCGCGTCGAACGGGCTGGTGTAATTTTCCAGCATCCTGGAGCCGGCAGTCGAGCGCCAGCCGCGGGTGACGAAAATATCCTTGTGCGCGATCGGGATGCCGGTCAGTGGCGTGGTGTCGCCTTGCGCGATGCGCAGGTCGGCCGCAGCAGCCTGTTGCAGGGTCAGTGCCTCATCGACATGAAGGAAGGCATTGAGATCGCTGTGCCGCATCCGGGCCAGGTACAGCTGGGCCAGTTCGGTGGCGGAAATCTGTTTGGCGTGCAATGCCGCCGATAATTCTTTTAGGGTCTTTGTATGCATGGCTAATAGGTGCAAGGTGCGTTCGGTTTCTGGGTGCAATACCGGCGGCCTTAGCGGCGCGGCAACAGCGTTTTTACCGATCTCATTCGATCACGACAGGCACCAGATACAGACCGTCCTGCGTGGCCGGTGCGACTTGCTGGTAGTCGGCGCGGCGGTTCGGCTCGGTGACCACGTCTTCCCGCAGGCGCAGGGACAAGTCCTGCAGATGGGCGGCAATCGGATGATTCAACGGTTCGATACCCGTGGTATCGACCGCGCTCATTTGTTCGACCAGCGCGAAAATTGCGTTCAACTGTTCCAGGGTATGGTCAGCTTGTTTGCCGGTAAGTTCGAGTTGCGCCAGATGGGCGATACGTTTGACGTCTGAAAGTGCAAGTGACATGGTTGGATGACGTGGCGCGAACCACGCGTGCAAATGTTTAAAAAAGTGCTTTAATGCCGACAAAACTTAGTCAAAATCTTACATTAAGCAACAATTATTGAAGGAAATGCCGGCTGAACCAGCTTAAATTATAAGGTAGAATGATGGGTTGATGCCTTGCTGGCGCAGATCTACCGTCGCTGCAGGCACATATCTCGACCTCTATCGACACCTCATAATGCTTAAGCGCACTATTGTTGCGCATCAGGACAATTCATGTTTGGATTTTTACGTAGTTATTTTTCGAATGATCTGGCAATCGATCTGGGTACGGCCAACACGCTGATCTATGTGCGCGGCCAGAGTATCGTACTGGATGAGCCGTCGGTCGTTGCGATCCGCCAGGAAGGCGGACCGAACGGCAAGAAAACCATCATGGCCGTCGGCAAGGAAGCCAAACAGATGCTGGGCAAGGTTCCCGGCAACATCGAAGCGATCCGTCCGATGAAAGACGGCGTGATCGCCGACTTCACCGTCACCGAGCAAATGCTCAAGCAATTCATCCGCATGGTGCATGACACCAAGTTCTTCAAGCCATCGCCGCGCATCATCATTTGCGTGCCCTGCGGTTCGACCCAGGTCGAGCGCCGCGCGATCCGCGAATCGGCGCTGGGCGCCGGTGCTTCCCAGGTATTCCTGATCGAAGAGCCGATGGCTGCTGCGATCGGCGCCGGCCTGCCGGTGTCGGACGCGACCGGTTCGATGGTGGTCGATATCGGCGGCGGCACCACCGAAGTCGGCATCATCTCGCTCGGCGGCATGGTCTACAAGGGCTCGATCCGGGTCGGCGGCGACAAGTTCGATGAAGCGATCGTCAACTACATCCGGCGCAACTACGGGATGCTGATCGGCGAGCAGACCGCCGAGGCGATCAAGAAGACCATCGGCTCGGCTTTCCCCGGCTCGGAAGTCAAGGAAATGGAAGTCAAGGGCCGCAACCTGTCGGAAGGCATCCCGCGCTCGTTCACCATTTCCAGCAATGAAATCCTGGAAGCACTGACTGATCCGCTCAACAACATCGTGTCCGCGGTCAAAAATGCGCTGGAGCAAACACCGCCGGAACTGGGCGCCGATATTGCCGAAAAAGGCATGATGCTGACCGGTGGCGGCGCGCTGTTGCGCGACCTTGACCGTCTGCTGATGGAAGAAACCGGCCTGCCGGTCCTCGTCGCCGAAGATCCGCTGACCTGCGTGGTGCGTGGTTCCGGCATGGCGCTGGAGCGTATGGATAAGCTCGGTTCAATTTTCTCTTACGAGTAATCACTATTTCGCACAGCAAGCCTGCTGCAGAAAATTGCCATACCGCATGGTTATTTCGTAGCAGGCTGGTTTGCAAGGCGTCTCATGGAATACAGTCCACCGCCACTTTTCAAGCAAGGCGCATCGGCTCGCGTCAAAGTGGTGTTTTTCGCATTGATCGCAATCGTATTGCTGGTCGTTGATGCGCGCATGCGTTCGCTCGGCCTGATCCGCCAGGTAGTTGGCGCAGCACTGTACCCGGCGCAAATGGTCGCGCTGCTGCCGCGCGATGCGGCCTACCGGGTCGGCGATTATTTTTCATCGGTGTCCGTGCTGCAAAAGGAAGTCCGCGACCTGAAGCTGCAGCAAGTGACGAATGCCCAACTGCTGCAGCAATCGCAGCAATTGATGGCGGAGAATACCCAGCTGCGCAAACTGTCCGGCATGCGCGAGCGTCTGCCGGTGAAGTCTCTGATCAGTGAAGTTCTGTACGACGCACGCGATCACTTCACGCGCAAAATCGTGCTCGACCACGGCAGCGCACATGGCGTTGCGCCGGGACAACCGGTGATCGACGACGTCGGCATTGTCGGGCAAATCACGCGCGTGTTTCCGTTCACATCCGAAGTGACGCTGCTGACCGACAAGGATCAGGCGATTCCGGTCCAGGTGCTGCGCAACGGCTTGCGTAGCGTCGCTTACGGTCGCGGCCAGTCAGGCATCCTCGATTTGCGTTTCATGGCGGCCAATGCCGATATCCAGAAGGGGGACCTGCTTGTCACCTCCGGTATCGACGGCATTTATCCGGCCGGACTCTCGGTGGCTAAAGTCGTCCTGGTTGAAAACAAATCGACTGATGCCTTTGATCATGTCGTATGCCAGCCCCTGGCCGGCATAGACAACCACAAGCAGTTGCTGATCCTGCTGACCGACGCCAGTTTGCAGCCGGCACCGCCGGCAGTCGAAGAGCGCAAGACGAAAAAGGATAAGTCGGGCAAAAAACGCGCCGACGAGGCAGGCGCCAGCGCAAAAAATGCACCGCCACAAGCAAAGGTTGCACCATGAACCGGCCCCATTACATCCTGCTGCCGGCCAGTGCCGGATTTATCGCTTTTAGCCTGTTCATTGCATTCGTGCTCAATTTGCAGCCTTGGGGCACATGGGTAGGCGTGCCTGATTTTGTCGCGCTGGTGCTGGTTTTCTGGAGCATCCACCAGCCACGCAAGGTCGGCATTGGCGTGGCGTTCCTGATGGGCTTGCTGATGGATGTGCATGATGCTGCGCTGTTGGGCGAAAATGCACTGGCCTACACCCTGCTGTCCTATTTTGCGATCATGATGCACCGCCGGGTATTGTGGTTTCAGGTGCCGACGCAGGCGCTGCATATCCTGCCGCTGTTCCTGATGACGCAAATCGTGCAACTCCTGGTCCGGCTCAGTGTGCACGGCAAATTCCCCGGCTGGATTTATTTTATTGAAAGCTTCGTTTCAGTGGCCTTGTGGCCGGTGGTGACCTGGCTATTGCTGGCGCCGCAACGGCGGGCTGTCGACCGGGATGATACGCGTCCAATTTAAGTCCGAAGACGTCAATATGCGCCACGCCGGTGGCACATATTGCCTCGTGCCCTGCCCCCTATCCTCCCCAAAATAGAATGACTGAATTCAAGAACACGGAACGCGAACTGCATTTTTTCCGGCTGCGCTTATCAGTGGCGGGCGTCTTCGTATTCATCTGTTTTGCACTGCTGTTTGCGCGCTTTGTCTGGCTGCAGGTGATCCGGCATGAGCACTACGTTGCGCAAGCCGAGGACAACCGGATTTCGGTGGTGCCGGTGGTGCCGAACCGGGGCCTGATTCTGGACCGCAATGGCGTGGTGCTGGCGCGCAATTATTCCGCTTACACGCTGGAAGTCACGCCGTCCAAGCTCGACACCGATCTGGAGTCGGTGATCGATGCACTCGCGCAACTGGTCGACATCCAGCCCAGGGACCGCAAACGCTTCAAGCGCTTGCTGGATGAGTCGAAAAATTTTGAGAGCCTGCCGATCCGCACCCGCCTGACCGACGAGGAAGTGGCCCGTTTCACGGTGCAGCGTTACCGCTTTCCCGGCGTGGAAATCCAGGCCCGCCTGTTCCGCCAGTATCCGCTGGGCGACGCTGCTGCCCACGTGATCGGCTATATCGGCCGCATCAGCCAGCGCGATGCGGCCAATATCGACGAGATGGAAGATGCGGCGAACTATAACGGCACCAATTACATCGGCAAGGACGGCCTGGAAAAAAGTTATGAAAAGGCGCTGCATGGCGTGACCGGCTTCGAAGAGGTCGAGGTCTCGGCCAGCGGCCGCGCGGTGCGCACCTTGTCCCGCACCGCGGCCAGTCCGGGCGACAACCTGATCCTGTCGATCGATATCGAGTTGCAGAAAATCATCGAAGAAGCCTTCGGCGATCGGCGCGGCGCGCTGGTGGCGATCGAACCTGCCAGCGGCGACGTGCTGGCCTATGTATCGCGGCCGGGCTTCGATCCCAACCTGTTTGTCGAAGGCATCGACCAGCAAAGCTGGGATGAGCTGAACACCTCGCTCGACCGGCCATTGCTGAACCGCCCGCTGACCGGCACCTATCCGCCGGGTTCGACTTACAAACCCTTCATGGCGCTGGCCGCGCTGGAACTGGGCAAACGCACGCCGGAAACCTCGATTGCCGATCCCGGCTTTTTCATCCTGGGCAACCATCAGTTTCGCGATGACAAGGAAGGCGGGCACGGCCGGGTCGACATGTACAGATCGATCGTGCAGTCGTGCGATACCTATTACTACATGCTGGCCAATGACATGGGAGTGGACGCGATTCACGACTTCATGAAACCGTTCGGTTTCGGCCAGCTGACCGGCATCGATCTGGAGCACGAACGGGCCGGCCTGCTGCCGTCGACTGCATGGAAACGCACTTCGTACAAAAAGGCAGCGCAGCAAAAATGGTATGCAGGCGAAACTATTTCGCTCGGCATCGGTCAAGGCTATAACGCGTTTACGCCATTGCAACTGGCCCATGCGACCGCGATCCTGGCCAACAATGGCATCGTGATGAAGCCGCATCTGGTGAAGGTGATGGAAAATGCGCAAACCCACGCCCGCACCCTGACCGTGCCGAAAGAAAGCTACCGCATCAAATTAAAGCAGGAAAACATCGACGTCATCAAGCGCGCGATGGTCGGTGTCACGAAAGAAGGCACGTCATCCCGCATCTTTGGCCACACCGAGTACGAATCGGCCGGAAAAACCGGCACTGCGCAAGTGGTCGGCATCGGCAAGAATGAAAAGTACGATGCCAAAAAGGTGGCCGAAAGGATGCGCGATCACTCGCTGTATACCGCGTTTGCGCCGGCCGACAAGCCGCGCATCGCGCTGGCGATCATTGTCGAAAACGGCGGCTTCGGCGCCGAAGCCGCAGCGCCCATCGTCAAAAAAGCATTGGACTATTATCTGCTGGGAAAACGGCCGCAGGACAAGGCGCAGGATAAATTGGCGGCGCAGAAAAATGGCGAGGCCGAGCTGCCGGCTGCCGGCGGCACCCCGGCTGGCCGGGACTGAGCTTTGCACAGCATGATCGAAGCGGCGACCGGATCGGCTGAATATCGCCCTGTTTTTAACCTTACAAAGAAAGCAAGCGGCCCAGCGCCGTTTCCAGCATGATGAATAAACGCTCTCCGTGGCAACTGATCAAGCCCCGCCTGACGGTATTCGACGGGCCGCTGGCGCTGATCATCTTCCTGATCCTGTCGACTGGCATCGTCACGCTGTACTCGGCCGGCATCGATTTTCCGGGCCGGGTCGAAGACCAGTTGCGCAACATCCTGATCTCCTTCATCGTGATGTGGATCGCCGCCAACGTCTCGCCGCAGACCCTGATGCGGTTCGCGGTGCCGATCTACAGCGCCGGGGTTGCGCTGCTGATTGCGGTGGCGCTGTTCGGCATGGTCAAGAAAGGCGCACGCCGCTGGCTCAATATCGGCATGGTGATCCAGCCGTCCGAAATCATGAAAATCGCGATGCCGCTGATGCTGGCCTGGTTTTTCCAGAAGCGCGAAGGGATGCTCGGCTGGCGCGAATTCCTGGTGGCAGGCCTGTTGCTGGTAGTGCCGGTCGGCCTGATCATGAAGCAGCCTGATCTGGGTACTGCGCTGCTGGTGCTGGCCGCCGGTTTTTATGTGATTTTCCTGGCCGGGCTGTCATGGAAAGTGCTGCTGGGCCTGTTTGCCGCGGTGGCCGCCAGCCTGCCCGTGGTCTGGACCATGCTGCACGATTACCAGCGCTCGCGCGTGATGATGCTGATCGACCCCACGCTCGATCCGCTGGGCAAGGGCTTCCATATCATCCAGTCGACCATTGCGGTCGGCTCCGGCGGCGTCACCGGCAAAGGCTGGCTGCATGGCACGCAAGCGCATCTGGAGTTCATCCCGGAGCGCACCACCGATTTCATCTTCGCGGTCTTTTCGGAAGAATTCGGCCTGGTCGGCAATCTGGTGCTGCTGAGTTTGTATACCTTGCTGATCATCCGCGGCCTGATGATCGCCGCCAATGCGCCGACCTTCTTCGCGCGCCTGCTGGCAGGCGCGATCACGCTGATCTTCTTCACCTATGCGTTTGTGAACATGGGCATGGTCAGTGGTATCCTGCCGGTGGTCGGCGTGCCGCTGCCGTTCATGAGCTACGGCGGCACTGCACTGGTGACGCTGGGCCTGGGCGCCGGCATCCTGATGAGCATCCAGCGCCACCGCAAGCTGGTCCAAACCTAAGAAACCCCAAGGAACTGCCTGTGCGAATTCACTCCCGACGCCGCCTCCCCTTATTTTTTTCCGCGCTGCTGGCCAGCCTGATGTTGTGGGGCTGCGGCAGCATGCCGAGCAAAACCGCAACGCCTGCCGCGCGCCGCAGCGACGCCTGACAGCGCCAAGCCGCGCGCCAAGACAGCCGCCCCCAAACTGCCGGCCGCCGGCTCCGGTCGCGGCGGCTATTACAAGGATGACGGTCCGGGCGAGAATCCGCCCGACGATTTGCATTTGATCCCCGATGCCGAGCCGCAGGTGGAACCCTATTCGAAATGGGGCAACCGGCCGTATGTGGTGTTCGGCCAGACCTACACGCCGAAAACCGATGTCCAGCCATTCAAGCAGCGCGGCATCGGCAGCTGGTACGGCAAGAAATTCCACGGCCAGAAGACCTCGTCCGGCGAACTGTACGACATGTACAAGATGACGGCCGCCCATCCGACGCTGCCGATTCCGTCCTATGCGCGGGTCACCAATCTGGTCAATAACAAGCAGGTGATCGTGCGCGTCAATGATCGCGGCCCGTTCCATTCCAGCCGCATCATCGATCTGTCCTACACCGCAGCGCTGAAACTGGGTTATCTCGGCAAGGGCAGCGGCGAACTGGAAGTCGAGCGCCTGTTGCCGATCCATATTGCACAAATACAGAAAGACAAGCAGGACAATGCCGGCCGGCCCGCCGCGCCGGCCGCCGAGCAGGCCGGGCCGGGTTCGGGCGAGGTTGCCGCAGCGGCATTGCCGGAACCGCAAGCGCGGCTCAGCCCGGTGAAGTACGAGACGGCGGCCAGCGGCTTTTACCTGCAGCTGGGCGCTTACGGCCAGGCCTATAACGCGCAAGCCCTGCGCAGCCGGCTGCTGCAGGGCGGCGCCGACAAGCTGCAACCGCTGGAAGTGATGCAGTCGGGTGCGCTGTACCGGCTGTACTGCGGCCCCTACGCCAGCCAGAGCGCGGCACTGGAAGCCGCGCAGCAGATCCAGTCGTACGGCGCCGCCAAGCCGCTGATCGTGCAGCGTAAGCCGGCAGTTGAGCTTGGCCGTTAAGTTTGGCCGCTAAGCCCCGCCGGTGGCGTCGATGTCGGCCAGGCACTCCAGCCCTCTGGCCGTGATCTCAAATCCGCCCGATTCTGCGCCAGCGCTGATGTAGCCTTTCTTGCTGAGGAAGGTGACCACATCGGCGCCCAGCTTGGCCAGCGGATCTGCCGCCACCGCGCGCAATCCGTCGATGCAGCTCTGCACGAACAGGGTTTGCGCCCCTTTCTCGGTCAGCGCCAGGCTGCCGTCTTTTCCATACGCAATGTATTTCAGGCCGGCAAGGCGCTTGGTGTTCCTGGCCACACAGGCGCTGGCCCTGGCGGACTTGGGCGACTTGCTGATTTGCCCAAGCGCGTCGAATTCATCTTTTGTCAAACGTTGGTTCATTGCCATTCCCTATAAAAATTCTGTGTTGTGCTGCGCTGTCTTGCATCCGCTCGCGGCCGCGCAACTGCGCCATGCCGGCGCCAAACAGCGCCGCCGCAGCGCTCTGGCCCTGAAAATATACTGGAGAGGTGTATTTTTAAAACCCCAATAAAGTATTGCGGCAGCGATCCAGTTTTGCATGATACTCCCTAAAAATCTGTCAGACAGGGAGCTGTGGCGAGGGCCTTTACTGCGCTTTCATGCGTAGCGCCATGTCATACAGCGCATTCTTCTTCTGTCCGGTGATCTGCGCCGCCAGCGCGGCGGCCTGCTTGACCGAACATTCGGCCAGCAGGATGGCCAGCACGCGCTCGGCTTCCACCGCATCGCCATCGACCGCTGCCGGCGCGCCCTCCAGCAGGATCACGTATTCGCCCTTCTGGCGGTGGGCGTCGGCCGCCAGCCAGGCCGCCGCCTCGGACAGGGAACAGCGATGGATTTCCTCGAACAACTTGGTCAGTTCGCGCGCAAACACGATCTGGCGCGTCGGCTCGAACACCGCCGCCAGCGCATCGACGGCCTCGCTGATGCGATGCGGCGCTTCATAGAACACGATGGTTGCCGCCACCCCGCACAGGCGTTGCAGCGCCGTTTCGCGCTGTTTGGCCTTGGCCGGCAGGAAGCCGTAGAAATAAAACCGGTCGTTGAGCAAGCCGCTGGCCGACAGTGCGGTGACGGCGGCCGAAGCGCCCGGCAAGGGCAGCACGCGCAGGCCGGCGTTGCGCACCGCATCGACGATCCGGGCGCCCGGATCGGATACCGCCGGGGTGCCGGCGTCCGACACCAGCGCGATCCGCTCGCCGGCCTGCAGGCGGGCGATCAGTTTTTCCGCGACTTCGCGCTCATTGTGTTCGTGCGCGGCGATCAGCGGCTTGGAGACGCCGTAGCGCGCCATCAGATGCGCGGTATTGCGCGTGTCCTCGCAGGCGATCGCGTCCATCAGCGACAGCGCATGCAGCGCGCGCAGCGTGATATCGGCCACGTTCCCGATCGGGGTCGCGACTACATATAATGTGAACAAAGGATAAATCTGTTGCGATACTTCGTCCATGAGCGGTAAGGTGGCGCTCGGATCAGTAGGTGCTTGAGTCATGTGGAGAGTGTGATGTCGTACAAATGGATGAAATTGTTGGCTTTGGGCAGCATGCTGGCGGCTGGCGGCGCGGTCACTGGATTGTGCGCGCCTGCGCTGGCAAACACAACCACGCAAGCGCCGCCGCTGCGCATCGCGCTGCTGCTGCCGCTGCGCTCGGCCAGTCTGGGCCAGGCCGCAGAGACAGTCCGGGCCGGCTTCATGGCCGCCCATGCGCGCGAACAGGACGGCGCCAGCGTCAGCGTGATCGAGAGCAGTGACGACGCCGAAGAGGTGGTGTCCGACTACATCGGCGCACTGGCCACACACGATGTGATCGTCGGCCCCTTGTCGCGCAGCAGCGTCAGCGCGATCGCGCAGAGCGGCACCGTGCGCAAGCCGACCATCGCACTCAATCAGCCGGAACCGGCCGCAAAAAATGCCGTTGACAGCAGCCTGCCGCCGCTCATGCTGGCCATGGGCTTGTCGGTCGAAGACGAGGCGCGCCAGGTGGCGCGCTGGCTCAGCACCGAGCAGCCGGGCGCCAAGGTGTTCGTCCTCACCGCCCGGGCGGCCTGGCAGCGCCGTGCCGCCAAGGCATTCTCCGGCGAATGGCAGGCACTCGGGCTGGCATCGCAGCCGATGGAATTGAGCACTGCCTCCGGCGGCACGCTGAATGCCGGCGGTCTGGAACAGCTCAGGCAACGCATCAGCAAGGAACAGCCATCGGCGATGTTCATCGCGCTCGACGCGCAACAGACCCGGCAATTGCGCAGCGCAATCGGCGATGCGCTGGCGCTGTACGGCACCTCCCAGCTCAATCCGTATGCACTGTCCGATAGCGCATCGGCCGAACCGCTGAGCGCGCTCAACGGGGTGCGCCTGATCGATATGCCGTGGCAATTGCAGGCCGACCATCCGGCGGTGATGGTGTATCCGCGCAGCGTGCCCGAATCCGGGCAACAGCGCAGCGCCGACCTGGAGCGCCTGTATGCGCTGGGGATTGACGCCTACCGCGTCGCGCGCGAGATCGGCGCCAACCATACCCATTTCGACATCGATGGCGTCAGCGGCAAGCTGGCGGTCAGCTTCGGCGACGGCATGCCAAGCTTCAAGCGGACCGAGTTGCCGGCGATCGTGCAGGACGGCGTGATACTGCCCTTGCTTAACAAGCCGTGATGGGTTTATTCAACCGGCGGCCGCAAACCGAGCGCCAAAAGACCGGACAGGACGGCGAAGATGCCGCGCTGGCCTACCTGAGCGCACAGGGCCTGGCCCTGCTGGAACGCAACTTCCGCTGCAAGGGCGGTGAAATCGATCTGATCATGCAGGACGGCGCGACGCTGGTGTTCGTCGAAGTGCGCAAGCGCGCCGATGCACGTCATGGCGGCGCGGCGGCCAGCGTCACGCGCAGCAAACAGGCGCGCCTGATCATTGCCGCCCAAACCTGGCTGCTGCGCCAGCAAAGGCAGCCAGCCTGCCGTTTTGACGTGATCGCGATCGATGCCGGCGCGCTCAGCTGGCTGAAAAATGCGATTGAAGCTTAGCAACTACGCCTGCCGCCGATGACTGCACTATAATCGCCCTCACACACTAATCGCCCACACCATGATCAATCAACGCATTCTCGGGCACTTCCATGAAAGTGCCGAATTAAAACACCAGGCCGCGGAACAACTGGCGCAACCGATTGCACAGGCAGTCGAGCTGATGTTCATGGCGCTCTCCAACGGCAACAAGATTCTGGCCTGCGGCAACGGCGGCTCGGCGGCCGACTGCCAGCATTTTGCGGCAGAACTGGTGGGGCGCTTCGAACGCGAACGGCTGCCCTTGCCGGCCATGGCGCTGACCACCGACAGCTCTATTTTGACTGCCATCGGGAACGATTATGGCTATCAGGATATCTATTCCAAGCAAGTGCAGGCATTTGGACAATCGGGTGACGTGCTGCTGGCGATTTCGACATCGGGCAATTCGTCCAATATCGTGGCTGCCATCGAGGCCGCACTGGAGCGCGACATGCGCGTCGTCGCACTGACCGGCAAGGGCGGCGGTGCGATGGGCCAGCTCCTGACCGACATGGATGTGCATATTTGCGTGCCGCACGACCGTACCGCACGGATCCAGGAAGTCCACTTGCTGACGATTCATTGTTTGTGCGACGGCATCGACGTCGCACTATTTGGGGGAGATCTGAATGATTAACTGGCAACGCGTGAAGCGTCCTTTGGCGGTGATCGCCTTATGCGGCGCGGTCAGCGTCAGTTTGCAAGGCTGTATCGAGATGATGATCGGCGGCGCAGTGATGGGCACCATCGCCGCCACCGACCGCCGCACCTTCGGCGCGCAGACCGAGGACAAGGCGATCGCGATCAAGGGTGAAACCCGGCTCGCGAATCTGGTCGGCAGCGGCGGCCATGTCAATGTGGCCAGCTTCAACCGCCAGGTGTTGCTGACCGGCGAAGTGCGCGATGAAGAGATGAAGGCCGCCGTCGGGCGCGAGACGGAAGCCATCGAAGGCGTGAAAGCGGTGGTCAACGAACTCGAGATCGCCGGCGCGTCCAGCTACACGTCGCGCTCGAGCGACACGCTGATCACCGGCAAGGTGAAAGCGTCCTTCGTCGACACCCAGGATCTGTATGCGAATTCGATCAAGGTGGTCACCGAGCGCGGCACCGTCTACCTGATGGGCCGCGTCACCCAGCGCGAAGGTGCGCTGGCGGCACGGGTTGCCAGCGGCGTCAACGGCGTGCACAAAGTGGTGAAGGTGTTTGACTACATCAGCGAACAGGAATTGAAGGACTTGTCCAGCACACCGGATGAATCTGCCAAAAAATGAGGCGAAAGCCTCAAGCAATGCCTCTTAGATCACAGCCACCCGGATAAACCATCATGTCAGCACCCGCAAAAAGCCGCCTCTGGATCAACGCCCTGCTCGCGATCGCCGTCGTGGCCATTGCGGGTGCCGCTTATTTTTCATTCTCCGCCAAGAATGCCGCTCCCAAAGTGACATTCACCGGCCTCAACGGCGAACAATTCTCGACCGACAGCCTGCGCGGCAAGGTGGTGATGGTCAATTTCTGGGCCACTTCCTGCACCACCTGCGTCAAGGAAATGCCGCAGATGGTGGAAACCTACGAGAAATACAAGGGCAAGGGGCTGGAATTCGTCGCGGTGGCGATGAGCTATGACCGCGCCGACTATGTGCTGAACTTCGTCGAGACCCGCAAGCTGCCGTTCAAGGTCGCGCTCGATGTCAAGGGCGATCTGGCGAATTCTTTCGGCGACGTGAAACTGACCCCGACCACCTTCGTCATCGACAAGAGCGGCAACATCATCAAGCGCTATGTCGGCGAACCGGAGTTCCCGGCCCTGCACCAGCTGCTGGACAAGGCACTGGCGGCCTGAGAAGCATCAATATCTCGGGAGTATGCGTTAAAACAAGCATGCTCCCGCACGGATTACAAGCATCAATAAATATACTCACCCAGAGTATATTTCAAGGCCCGGCCAGCAGCAATTCGAACTCCTGCGGCGGAAGCGGCCGCGAAAACAGGTAACCCTGCGCAAAATCACAACCGGCAGCCTGCAAGAACGCGCGCTGCTGTTCGGTTTCCACGCCCTCGGCAATCACCTTCAGCCCCAGCTTGTGGGCCATCACGATGATCGCCTCCGACAGCGCCATGTCATTCGGGTCGGTGGCCAGATTGCGCACGAAAGACTGGTCGATCTTCAGGTAATCGATCTCGAATTTCTTCAGATAGGACAGCGAGGAATAGCCGGTGCCGAAGTCGTCGATCGCCACCTGCACCCCGGCGGCGCGGAACCTGGCCAGTTGCTCGGTAATGTGGGCGTCGGCATGCAGCAGCAGGCCCTCGGTGATCTCCACCGCCATCGTCCCTTCGGGCAGGCCGAGCGCCCAGACCTGATCGAGCAAGGCTGCGGTGTTGTTGATGTCGGAGCGGAACTGGATCGGCGACACATTCACGCTGATCTGCAGTGGCCGCATGTCGGACCAGCGCCTGGCCCAGCGCGCCGCTTCCTGGAACACCCAGTGGCCGATCTCGATGATCAGTCCGGTTTCCTCCGCCAGCGCAATGAATTCCAGCGGGCCGACCAGGCCGCGGCTCGGATGCTGCCAGCGGATCAGCGCTTCCGCCTTGACGATGCGCTGGCTCGACAATTCCACGATGGGCTGGAAATAGACGCGGAACTGCTGTTCGGACAACGCGACCCGCAGTTCCTTGATCAGCTTCAAGCGCGCCTGCGCCACCTCCTGCAGCGCAGGGGTAAAGTAACTGTAACGGTTGCGGCCCTGATTCTTGGCCGCATACATCGCCTGGTCGGCGTTCTTGAACAGATTCTCGATATCGCCGGCATCGTTCGGATACAGCGTAACGCCGATGCTGGCCGACACATAGGTGGTTTCAAAGCCCAGCTGGAATGGCTCCGCCAGCCGGCGCAGGATTTTCCCGGCGATCTGATCGATCTGCGCGGCATCCGGAACCTGCGGCAGGATGATCATGAACTCATCGCCCCCCAGACGCGCCACCGTGTCCGTTTCGCGCACGCTGCGACTGATCCGCTGCGCCGCTTCGACCAGCAGGCTGTCGCCGGCCGCATGGCCCAGCGTGTCGTTGACTTCCTTGAAATGATCGAGATCGATGAACAGCAGCGCCACGCTGCTGTCGGTGCGCTGCGCTCTCTGGATTTCCTGCTCCAGCCGTTCATGCAGCATGCGGCGATTGAACAAACCGGTCAGCGGATCGAAATTGGCCTGCTTCCAGATCAGCTCCTCGGACTCTTTTTGTGCGGTGATGTCTTGCACCAGGGTCACGAAATAATCGATGCTGCGATCCGGCAGGCGCAGGCAGCGCACCGCGATATGGGCATGGATGATGCTGCCATCCTTGCGAATGAAGCGCTTGTCCATCGCATAGTCGTCAATTTCATCCTGCGCCACCCGCTTGAACAGGGCCAGGTTGGCCGCCAGATCATCCGGATGCGTCATCCTGGACCAGCTCAAACGCAGCAGTTCTTCGCGCGGGTAACCCAGCATCTGGCACAGCGCATCATTGACTGCCAGCCAGCCCTTTTCCGGGCTGGAAGTGGCCATGCCCACCATCGAACGCTCGAAAAATGCGCGGAAATGCTGCTCGCTGCTACGCAGCGCCTGTTGCGCCAGCCGATGTTGTTGCTCGCGTTCCAGATTGTCCAGCGCAAAACTGATATCGGATGCCATTTCTTCCAGCAGCGCGATTTCTTCCGCACCGAACGCATCGGCTTGCTCGCAATACACATTGAGCACCGCAAACGGCTGGCCGGTGCGCGGGATCGGAAACGAAGCGGCTGAACCAATTCCGTGTTTGGCAGCACGCTGGTGCCATGGCGCGGTCAGCGGCGAGTGCGCGTACTGGTTGATGATCACGCTGCGGTTTTCACGCAGTGCGATGCCGCTCGGCCCGCGTCCTTCGGGCAGCTCGGTATCGGCGGAAATGGTGATGCCATCGAGATAGCCCAGCCCGCTGCCGTAGGAGGCCGCGGCTTCGATCAAGCCGCTGTCCTGATTGATGCAGCCGATCCACGCCGCTTGCATGCCGGCCAGGTCGACCGCGACCCGGCACACCAGCGGAAACAGTTCCGATTCGTCGGCCAGGCGCATGATGCCCTGATCGATCTCGCTGAGCGCCTTGTACAGTTGGGTCAGGCGCTGGATCCGGGTTTCGGCCTGTTTGCGTGCGGTGATGTCGAGTGCAATCCCGCCCACCAGCGGCCGGCCGTCGCAGTCCGGAAGCGGAAACTTGATCGACAGCAGGGTCAGCTGCGCATCGCCTTCGCCCATCACCAGCTCGGATTGCGCCAATTGCTGTTGCCGCAGCACGATCTCGTCATCGGCCCTGGACTGCGCCAGAGCGCTGGCCGGGAATGACAAGGCGTCGGCGTATTCCAGCGTCTGGTTCAGGTATTCGGCCGGCGTCAGGCCCGGCCCCACGTTCTGCGCCTTGTTCACATACAGGAAGCGGCGCTGTGCATCCTTGATATAGGCGACGCCCGGCAAATGCTGCATGAACGAGGTGAAACGGGCCTCGCTTTGCTGCAACGCGATCTCGACCTGCTTGCGTTCGGTCAGGTCGGTGTGGGTGCCGACCATGCGCAGCGGACTGCCGTCGGCACTGCGGCTGACCACCATGCCGCGGGTCTGTATCCATTTCCAGCTGCCATCCTTGCAGCGCATGCGGTGTTCATTGAAATGCGCGTCGGTCTGATTTTCCAGGCAATTGCGCTGGCTGGCCAGCACCTGCTGCAGGTCGTCCGGATGGACCCGGCTGCGCCACTCATCGAGTCCGCTGCCGATCTCGTCTTCGGCGTAGCCGTACATGCTCTTCCAGCGCGCCGAATAAAACACCCGGTCTTGCGCCAGATGCCAATCCCAGACGCCCTCGCCGGCCCCTTCCAGCGCCAGACTCCAGCGCTCCTCGCTGACACGCAGTTTTTTTTCCGTAGTCTTGCGTTCACGGATGCTGGTCGCCAGCGCCATCCCGACCGAGGTCAGCACCGCAAAATAAAGCCAGAAATTGAACAGCCCGCTCTGCGCCATGTCCGAGCCGAAAAAGCCGGTCTGGCGCGACACGCCCAGCAAGGCCAGCAGCAACACCAGCGCGGTCACCAGCAACACGCCATGGCGGCCGAAACGCAGCGCGCCCCAGGCCACGAAGATGTACATCAGGAAGCCCCGCGCATACGGCCCCAGCGCACTTTGGAACCAGTCGAGGAAAACGATGCCGCAGCACACGACCAGCAGGCCGAACAGCGCACCCAGCTCGAGCAAGCGGCCATCCAAGTCTGTCCGTCGCGGCGGGCGGCGCCAGACCAGGATCAGCGGCGTAAACAGCACCACGCTGAGCATGTCGCCCATCCACCATTGCAGCAGGCTGAGCGGTACTTTGTTCAGTTGCATCAATCCGGCCACCGATAATGCGCCAACGCCGATCAGCGCACTCACGCTGGTGCTGACGAAACCCGCCAGGAACAAGAGCCGGAAGAAATCGTGTACGCGGCGCAGCGTGCCGTCGAAGTGCCGGTCGCGGGTCAGCAGCCAGAATCCGCACAGCGCTTCCAGCGTATTGCCCAGCGCGATCGACATCGCCACCGGGAAACTCTTGTCAGACTGCACATAGAAGCACACAGCGCCGAGGTAAATGGCCGGCCAGTATTTCTTGCCGTATATCAGTAATGCGGCCAATGCCAGGCCGGTCGGCAGCCAGAGCAGGGAAATGGTGCTGATCCCGGTGGCGAAGGTGATGCTGATCTTGGCCAGCAGCGCATACAGCAAGGCCAGCAGCGCCAGGCGCGGCAGATCGTTCCACGCATACGCTGAAAATGGATGCATGCCGGATTCTTTGAAGAACTTCAATCGGATAAGCCCATTTCAGTTGGAATCCTCAGGATCGATATTGACATTAACAAAATGCAATAACGATTGTAGCCCAAGCACTTTGAAAAAAGGCTGCAGCCTGTCATCCAAGCTGCAGCCTTTTCCGGTCGCGCGGGCGCCGCGTCCCGGCGCCTGGCGCTATCCCTGTTTACTTCGCGTCATGCATATTCAGGCTGGCCTCATGCGCCTGGACGTCGGCGTGGTAGCTCGAGCGCACCATTGCGCCGACCGCCGCGTGGTCGAAGCCCATCTTGTAGGCTTCCTGCTCGAACATCTTGAAGGTGTCCGGGTGCACATAGCGCCGCACCGGCAAATGGTCGCCGGACGGCATCAGGTACTGGCCGATGGTCAGCATGTTGATGTCGTGCGCGCGCATGTCGCGCATCACCTGCAGGATTTCCTCGTCGGTCTCGCCCAGGCCGACCATGATGCCGGACTTGGTCGGGACATTCGGGTGCTGCTGCTTGAACTGCTTGAGCAGTTCCAGCGAATGCTGGTAGTCGGAACCGGGACGGGCTTCCTTGTACAGGCGCGGCGCGGTTTCCAGGTTGTGGTTCATCACGTCCGGCGGCGCTTCTTTGAAGATTTCCAGCGCGCGCTCCAGGCGGCCGCGGAAGTCGGGCACCAGCACTTCGATGCGGGTGTTGGGCGACAGTTCGCGGATCTTGCGGATGCATTCGACGAAGTGGCCGGCGCCGCCGTCGCGCAGATCGTCGCGGTCGACCGAGGTGATCACCACGTAGTTGAGCCTGAGCGCGGCAATGGTCTTGGCCAGCTGTTCCGGCTCGTTGGCATCGAGCGGATCGGGACGGCCGTGGCCGACGTCGCAGAACGGGCAGCGGCGGGTGCACTTGTCGCCCATGATCATGAAGGTCGCGGTGCCCTTGCCGAAGCATTCGCCGATGTTCGGGCAGGACGCCTCTTCGCACACCGTGACCAGCTTGCTTTCGCGCAGGATGTCCTTGATCTCGTAGAAACGGGTCGATGGCGAGCCGGCCTTGACGCGGATCCAGTCCGGCTTCTTCAGGCGTTCGGCCGGGATGATCTTGATCGGGATGCGCGCGGTTTTTTCAGCCCCTTTTTGCTTGTCGCTGGGGTTGTAGGCGGATGATGCGAGCGGTGTCTTGGTTTCAGAGGTCATTGCATGTCCTGGTGACGGAGATAATGAAGGTCGCAGAGCACACAGACAAATGTTCGGTGGCCTCTGTCTCGACCATGGCTAGCTGGTAAGTTGTTGCATCAATTCGTGAGCAAGCGCTAACTGCGCTTCTTCCAAAGGCACTGTGACGCCCTGCGACTGCATGTCGACCGTTTGCAGGCCGGCATAGCCGCACGGGTTGATCCCTGAAAACGGCGTCAGATCCATCGCCACATTGAGCGATACGCCGTGATAGGTGCAACCGTTGCCGCGTACTTTCAGCCCCAGTGCGGCGATTTTCGCGCCTGGCGATGCGCCATCGGCCATGTAAATCCCGGGCGCGCCGGCATGGCGCTCACCGGCCAGATTATACGCGGCAAGCACATTGATGACCGACTGTTCGATGTTATTCACGAATTCACGGGCGAACATGCGGGCTCCGGGTTTGCGCCGGCGCAAGTCCATCAGCAGGTAAATCACGGCCTGACCCGGCCCGTGATAAGTGACTTCGCCGCCGCGGTCGGTTTGCACCACCGGGATCCCGTGCGGGTTCAGCACATGGCTGCGGTCGGCGGCCAGTCCCAGCGTGTAGACCGGCGGATGCTCGACGATCCACAGCTCGCTCGGCGTGTCCGGGGTGCGGGCATCGGTAAACACGCGCATCGCATCGAAGGTCGCGGCGTAATCGGCGCGGCCCAGCTGGCGGATGATCGGGTGGTCAGGGGCAAGCGTCATGGCATGTGCGGGAGGCGGCTGGCATCAGTTTTTGTCAGAAAATATACTGGGTGCAGTAATTTTATTAGGGCTTATAAAACGTGCGGGAAATCGCATGTTTTTGATCATACTCCCCACTTATATGCAGTTTCAGAAGGTGCGGCGGGTTGCACCCGCCCTACTTTACATGACGATTTTCACCATCGGATGGGCGGTCAGCGCAAGGTACAGCTTGTCGAGCTGTTCGCGGCTGGTCGCACGCACGGTGACGGTCAGGCCGAGGTAGCTGCCCTTGGATGAAGGGCGCATCTCGATCTTGCTGGCGTCGAAGCTGGCGTCGTGTTCGAGCACCAGCGCGACGATGGTTTGCGCGAAGTCGTCGTGCATCGCGCCCATGATCTTGATCGGGAAGTCGCACGGATATTCGATCAGGCTGTCGGGTGTGTCGGGTGTGGTTGCCATGGCATTCATTCCTGGTGGTCGCCCCGTCAGGCGCGCTCTGGCCTGACGGGGAATGCACTTATTTTACGCGAGAAGGCATCACTTCATCATCAAGCGGATCGAATCCCAGGCGCGGCCGAAGATGCTGGCCTGATTGATCTGTTCCAGCGCCAGCACCGGCAACTCGACCACGGCCTTGCCGTCGATCATCATCTTCAGCGTGCCGACCTTGGTATTTTCATTGATCGGCGCCACCAGCGGGTCCTTGCGCTCCAGTTGCGGCTTCATCTTCGCGGCATTACCTTTAGGCAAGGTGACGAAGATGTCGCGGTTGAAGCCGATCTTGACCTGGTTTTTCGCGCCTTTCCAGACTTGCGGGGTGTCGATCGCCTGGCCTTTCGCATACAGCTTCACGGCCTCGAAGTTCTGGAAGCCCCAGTTCAGCAGCTTCTGGCTTTCCTGCGCGCGGGTCTGGTCCGAGTTGGCGCCGATCAGCACCGACAGCAAACGCCGTTCGCCGCTGCCGTTGGGGCGCTTGGCGGACGCGATCATGCAATAGCCGGCCGCTTCGGTGTGGCCGGTCTTCATGCCGTCGACGGTCGGGTCGGACCACAGCAGGCGGTTGCGGTTCGGTTGCTTGATCTTGTTGTAGGTGAAGTATTTGGTCGAATCGATCTTATAGAACTCGGGATAGTCGGCGATGATGTGGGCCGCCAGCAGCGACAGGTCTTGCGCAGTCGAGTAGTTTTCCGCGCTGGGCAGGCCGTGCGGATTGCCGAAACGGGTGTTTTTCATGCCCATGCGCTGCGCTTCGCGGTTCATCAGCACCACGAACGCGTCTTCGGTGCCGGCCACCGCTTCGGCCAGCGCCACCGCGGCATCGTTGCCGGATTGCACCATCAGGCCGTACAGCAGGTCGTTGATGCTGACCGGGGTGGCCGGATCGATGAACATCTTCGAGCTGCTCGGATCGACTTTCCAGGCCCGGGTCGAGACCGTGACCATCTGGTCGAGCGCCAGTTTTTTGCTGCTGATCGCGGCAAAGGTCACGTAGGCGGTCATGATCTTGGTCAGCGACGCCGGTTCGATGCGCAGGTCGGGCTCTTGCGACGCGATGATCTGGTTGCTGTTCATGTCGAGCAGCAGCCAGGATTTGGCGGCGATCGTCGGCGACGGCAGCGCTTGCGCAAACGCGATGGAAATGGAGAAGACAGTTGCAGCCAGGGCCGCCAATAATTTTTTCATGGGTCAATGAGGGTGAGAATGAATCGTGAAAACCTGTAACGATGCGAGTCAGGGGATCGGCTTGAGAACGGCGTCGCGCTGCCTGCAAGAAATGCAGGCAGCGTCAGCGCTCTCTCAGCGATGCCACATTTCGACTACCAGATTCTTGATATGTTGCAATTTACGGTGAAAAAAATGATCCGCGCCCGGAATCACGATCACCGGCAGGTCCTGCGGCCGGGCCCAGTCGAACACGGCCGACAGCGGAATCGTGTCGTCCAGTTCGCCGTGGATCAGGATGGTATTGGCCGGCACCGCCGGCAACGCCCATTTGCCGGCGGCGCTGCCGACCAGCACCAGCCGTTCGGCCGGCGCGTGCTGCGCGATCAGGCGTTGCTGCAGTTGCGACTGCACGAAGGTGCCGAAAGAAAAGCCGGCCAGCGCCAGCGGCAGGTCGGGATACTGCTGGCGCATGTGCGCCAGCAGCAGCGCCATGTCGTCGGTTTCGCCGATGCCGGCATCGTGCACGCCCTCGGACTGGCCGACGCCGCGGAAATTCATCCGCACCGCCGCATAGCCGAGCGTGGTGAAAGTGCGTGCCAGGGTCTGCGCGACCTTGTTGCTCATGGTGCCGCCGTACAGCGGATGCGGATGCGCGATCAGCGCCAGCCCGCGCGGGGCCGGGAACTGGCCGGCATGCGGCAGATCGAGTGCGCATTCGAGCTGGCCGGCGCCGCCGGCGATGAAGAAAGGGTGCGAGTGAACATTCATGATGACTAGATTTTCAGGCGTTCGACGACTTTGCCGTCGATCAGGTGGCTGTCGATGATCTCGTCGATATCGTGGTTGTCGACATAGGTGTACCAGACGCCTTCCGGATAGACCACCATGACCGGGCCTTCGTCGCAGCGATCCAGGCAACCGGCCTGATTGATGCGGATCTTGCCGGCGCCGCTCAGGTCGAGTTGCTTGATGCGGCGCTTCGCATGCTGCTGGGCGGCTTGCGCGCCGCGGTCGGCGCAGCAGGGCCGGCCGTCTTCGCGCTGGTTCATGCAGATGAAAACGTGGTGCTGATAATAGGGTTGCTCGGTCATGGCCTGATATTAAGCATATTCGTCAAAGTGGGGATGATACACCGCTCATAGACTGTTCACAGCGGCAGCGCCGCCCGGAAACGGGCCCGGCATGGCGTTTCCGGGCTCAGCCCTTGGGTGAGCGCAGCAGGAACCAGAGCGTGACAAACGGCCATGCCAGCGACAGAAACTGCGCGGCGCCGTTGAAATTCAGGAATTTCCCCTGCACCCAGGTCTGCAGGGTTGCGACAAAATAGGGATTGGCCGGCACGCTGTTGACCGCCAGCAGGCTCACCAGCAGCATCAGCACCGCCAGCCGGCGCTGTATCGGCGGGCGCGTGAACACCATGCCGCTGAGCATCAGCGCGCCCATCACCAGACCGCCTTCGGCGCCCGGCGTGTACCAGGTAAAGGCGTTTTCCGGACCGAACAGCAGTGCGGTGGCCAGCGTCTTGCCGATCAGCGTGGCGACCATCAGCGCGATGCTGAGCGCCACTTTCGGCGCATTTCTGCGCAACAGGCACTGCATGCTCAGCAGCGCGCCGCACAGGCCGCAGGCGGTGATGATGGTTTCCGACAGCCAGTATTGTTCAGCGTTCAGCAGCGGCGCATGGCGCAGCATCGCCGCCAGATCGATCTCCATCGACAGCAGGCTCGATAGCCAGTCGGACAGGATCGGCGTGATCTGGCCATGGCCGAACAGATAGCCTTGCGGATAGAGCTGCGCCAGCGGCCACAGCGCCAGCACGATCAGCGCGGCACTCGACTTGCGCAGGAACCAGCGCCGCTGCAGCAGCCGCAAACGGCTGCGTTCCAGCAGCGCATGCACCAGAAACATGCCGGCCAGGCCGCCCAGCGTGGCGCCGCTGACATTGGTGATGAGGTCGAGATTGGACGCTACCCGGCTGGGCAGATAGGTTTGCACCGCCTCCATCGTGCCCGACAGCAGGATGCCGGACAGGATCGCGAACAGTGCGGCCCAGATGCCCCTGATCAGCGGATGCAGCGCAAACACCACCAGCAAGCCGAATGGCGCATAGCCGACCACATTGATGGCGACATCGAACAGCGTCCAGTAACGCGGCATCGGGGCCGACAGATAATCGAGCGGCCCCAGCCCGATGCTGCGCCAGCCGGTAAACGGATACCAGCTCGCATACACGATCAGAAACAGGTAGGCCAGCAGCGCAATGCGCGCCAGCGGCGAGGCCCGGTAACGCAATACGGTCGGACTGCCTGTCATTTTTTAACTAAAGGCAAGTCCGCCAGCCAGAGCAGCATGTCGTCGATCAGCGCATCGCTGGCTGCGGCCATCGCCGCCGCACCGCCGGCGGCATCGGCGCTCGGCGCCAGCGCTTGCCGGCTGAAGCTTTTCTGCGCCAGCGGGCTGCGCCCGCTGAGGACCGTGGCCCGCAGCGAGAGCTGCACCGTGCTGTGGCTGGCAGAGTCGAAATTCTGCATCATGTCGTCCGCATCAAGGCGCAGCAGCGGCAGGCCGGCGGCGCCATCGGCGGCCGACAGCACCACGCCGCCGGCTTGCGCGATGCGCGCTTTCAGGCGCTGGCTGAACAACTGGGCCGGCGGCATGCTCCAGCGGCTGTTCGCATACGGACGCGTCTGCTGCTGGTTCGCATAGCCCAGGCGGAAATACATCTGCTGGCTGTCGAGCCAGGCCGGCGCGTTGATCTCCGCCACGCTCAGCGGCGGCAAGCCGCCGGCCTGGCTGCTGTTGGGGTCATTCGCCCGCAACGGGCCGAAGTCATACAAGGCGCCCGGCTCGGGACGGGTGGCGCAGCCAGCGGCCAGTGCGCAGCCAAGCAGGATCAGGAGCAGGCGCGTGAATTTTTTCATGGGATCTCCTTGTTATTGTGCAGGTGCAATGAAGCCGGTCTCGCCCGGTCCCGGACTCGGATCCGGTGCGCCGAACAGGAGGCTTTGCGGCTGCTGGTTGAACTTGTCCAGGGTGCGGTTCAAGACGCGCATCGAGCTGCGCGCCTCATTGGTGAGCAAATTGACGCGCGGCAGCGCATCCTGTTCGACGCTGCCGGCCAGCGTACTGAGCTGCTCTGCGCTGCTGGTGATTTTCGTCAGCGCGCCGTCCGGCGCCTGCAGCTTGCGCGTCAGCTGATTCAGATTGTCGGCAAACAGCGTGGCCTGCTGCGAGACGGTCGAAATGGATGCCAGCGCCTGCTCCATCTGCGCTGCCATCGCCGGCAACCGGTCCAGGGTCGGATTGAGCTGCTTCGGAATCGACTCGAATTCCTGCGCGGTTTTGCTGACGTGGTCAAAGGCGGCGATCATGCTTTTCTGGTTGGCCGGCGCCAGCAGCGTATTGAAGCGTTCGGCAACCTCCCCCATGTGTTCCAGGATAGCGGCGCTACTGGTCTGGATCTTGTCCAGCAGGCTGGGCCGGATTTCGATGCGCGCCAGATGCTTCTTGTCGCTGGGCAGCCGCACCGGTTTGCTGCCGTCGTCATCGATTTGTACGAATGCGATCCCGGTCACGCCCTGATAACCCAGAGTTGCGTAAGCCGATTGCGTGATCGGCGTGTCCGGATTGACGCTGATTTCCACCAGGATTTCGCCCGGCACTTGCGGATTGAAGCGGATGTCATCGACCTTGCCGACATCCAGCCCGCGATAACGCACCGCCGCTTGCGGGTTCAGCCCGGGAATCGAAAGCCGGGTCGCTATTTCATACGGCACCCGATCGACCCGGTCCTGGTTGAACCACATCGCCAGCAACATGGTCGCCGCCAGCAGCGTGATGGTGAACAGGCCCGCCATCAAGGCATGGGATTTATTTTCCATAATGGGTTTGCCTAAGGCTGATCTTTCAAAGATTCCAGCGCACGCTGGCCGCGCGCACCGAGGAAGAAATTGTCGATAAAGGGGTGGCGCAGCGCCAGCACTTCGCGCAGGGTGCCGTTGATGATCACATGCTTTTCGGCCAGCACCGCGATCTTGCTCGACAGCGCAAACAGGGTATCGAGGTCATGCGTGACCATCACCACCGTCAAGCCCAGTTCCCGGTGCAGCGAGCGGATCAGCGCCACGAAGGTTTCCGACATGTCGGGGTCGAGGCCGGCGGTCGGTTCGTCCAGAAAAAGCAATTCCGGCTCCAGCGCCAGCGCGCGTGCCAGTGCGACGCGCTTGATCATGCCGCCCGACAGATTGGCCGGCATCTTGATCGCATCCTGCGGGCCGAGGCCGACCATGCCGAGTTTCAGCAGCACCGCGTCGCGGATCAGCGCTTCCGGCAGGGTACGCAGTTCGCGCAGCGGCAGCGCCACATTCTCGAACGCAGTCAGCGACGAGAACAGCGCGCCATGCTGGAACAACATGCCCCAGCGGCTGCGCAAGGCTTGCAGTTGCGCAGCATCGGCGCGCTGGATGTCTTCCCCGAACAGGCGCACCGTACCGCTGGTGGGTTTCTGCAAGCCCAGCATCTGGCGCAACACCGTGGTCTTGCCCGAACCGGAGCCGCCAACCAGCGACACGATTTCGCCGCGCCGGATTTCCAGGTTCAGGTTCTGATGCACGACGAACTGGCCGAACTGCATGCAGATATTGTGCAGCTGGATGATCGGTGTGGTGGCCGTGGTCATCGGTAGCCGACGCCGTTGAAGACGATCGCAAACACCGCATCGGCCAGAATCACCACGGTGATCGCGCTCACCACCGAGGTGGTGGTGCCATGCCCCAGGCTTTCGGTATTGGGCTTGATGCGCAGCCCGAAATGGCAGGCCACCAGTGCAATCAGGCCGCCGAACACCACCCCCTTGCCGAGGCCGATCCAGTAATTCGGCAGCGGTACCGCGTCCGGCAGCGCTTGCAGGAAATAGATCGGCGACATGTTCAGCTGCAGCTGGGCGGCCGTCATGCCGCCGGCCAGCGCGATCGCATCGGTCCAGATCACCAGCAAGGGCATCGCCAGCGCCAGCGCCAGCACCTTGGGCAGGATCAGGCGGAAGCCGTGCGGCAGGCCCATCACCAGCATCGCATCCAGTTCTTCGGTGACGCGCATCACGCCCAGTTGCGCGGTGATCGCGGAACCGGAACGGCCTGCCACCAGAATCGCCGCCAGCAGCGGTCCCAGCTCGCGGATGATGCTCATGCCGAGGATGTTGACCAGGTAGATGTCGCCGCCGAAGGTATGCAATTGCTGCGCCGACAGGAAGGACAGCACCACGCCGATCAAAAAGCCCACCAGCGCGGTAATCCCCAGCGCTTCGAAACCGACATGGAACACATTGGCCGAAATTTCCTTCCACGGCCCGCGCAATGGATGGCGCGCAAAGCGGCCGATGTCGATCAGCAATTGGCCGATCAGCAGCAGAAAGCAGTACAGGTGTTCGGCGAAATTCAGCATGCCCCGCCCCAGCGTGCGGATCGCCGCCAGCCGCTGCGGCGGCATTGGCGGCAGCGCCAGCGGTCCCGCCTGCTGCAGGCGCTTGAAGATATCGTCGCTGCCCGGCGCCAGGGTCAGCTGCGCCGGCCGGCGCTTGCCCCAGGCATTCCACAGCAGCTGCGCGCCGATGTGGTCCAGAGCGCCGATGCCGGACAAGTCCCACTGCGCAGCAGCGGCATCCGGCAGCGTCTTGAGCGTGGCCATGATGGCCGGCATCACGCCGCGCTGCGCCAGCGCCTGGACTTGCCAGATGCCGGTGACCGTGACGCTCGAGCCATGTTGCCGATCGAGGATCAGCCGGGGTTGTTGTTGGGAGAACATTGTTGCAGTGTAAGGGATAAGCGCCGACGCGTCATCCGGGGTGCAAACCTCAGCTTGTCACGGCCTGCAACGCGCGCGTGAGCAGCAGGGTTTCTATGTACGCATCGATGATTTTTTCGCCGTCCTGCACCAGGTCGAAACTGCCCGGCGCGAACAGCCAGTTGGTCAGCAGGCCGCTGATCAGCGAATGCAGGCCGATGCTGGCCAGACGCGCGTCGAGCGTGGCCGGCAGCTGGCCTTTCGCGATCGCATTCGACAGCAGCAGCTTGTTATTGATGTCGCATTGCTGCATCCACTCCTGCTGCCGGATGAAAATCGGATCGGCCGGATCGACGAATTCGCATTTGTGCATCAGGATGTCGAGCACCTTGTTGTAGTGCGGGTTCTCCACCGTTTCGCGAAACAGGAAACGGCAGGTGGCGCGCAACTCGCCCAGCGGGTCGCTGGTCTTCTGGTCGACCATCGCATCGCACAGCGTCTGCATCGGCAGCCGGATGCGCTGGCACATCGCATCGAACAGGTCGGCCTTGTTCTTGAAATGCCAGTAAATCGCGCCGCGCGTCACATCGGCCGCGTCCGCCACGTCGGCCAGCGAAGTGCTCGACACGCCCTTGGCGTGAAATACGTCCTCCGCCGCATCGAGTATCCGGTCGCGGGTTTCGAGCGCTTTTTCCTTGGTGCATCTTGCCATTTTGAAACTATCCTATCATTGCGTATAGCTGGTCGCCGATATTATCGGGCTTCTTCAAACATCAGCTGCGTTAAATACAAACAAACATACATTCGCGAATGTATATATAATAGCAGCAAATTCAGGCTAGTCTTCATACATCGTCGCAATCCGATGACGCGCAACATGAGCGCTGACAGCCATGACGTAACTACGTAACTATTAGTACGCCTGCCCGGTGTGGTTCTGCGGCAGGCGGTTTGACCACCAATTCTGATCGGATTCCCATGAAGCCAGTTCATCGTTTCACACGTATTGCCGCCGCCGTCGCGCTGCTCTCCGTCATTGCCGGCTGCGGCGACAAGACGGCAGGTGCGCCAAAACCGGGGGCCGGCATGCCGCCGACCGAAGTCGCGGTGGTCACCGTCGCCACCGAGCGGCTGGCGGTCAGCAATGAATTGCCGGGCCGGCTGGAAGCCAACCGGGTCGCGCAGGTGCGGGCCCGGGTGCCGGGCATCGTGCTCAAGCGCAGCTTCACCGAAGGCAGCCAGGTCAAGGCCGGCGATGTGCTGTTCCGCATCGACCCGGCATCGTTCCAGGCCACCCATGACAGCGCGCAGGCGGCACTGGCCAAGGCCGAAGCGAATCTGGCGCAGGCCAGCCTGAAGCTGCAGCGCTACAAGCCGCTGGTCGAACTCAACGCGATCAGCAAGCAGGAATACGACGATGCGTCAGCGGCGCAAAAGCAGGCCGCCGCCGATGTCGCCGCCGCCAAGGCAGCGCGCCAGACCGCCGGCCTGAATCTGACCTATGCGACCGTCACCGCGCCGATCTCCGGCCAGATCGGACGCGCGCTGGTGACCGAAGGCGCGCTGGTCGGCCAGGGTGAAGTCACGCCGCTGGCGACGATCCAGCAACTCGATCCGATCTATGTGAATCTGACCCAGTCCAGCGCCGAATGGCTGCAGCTGCGGCAGGCAATGGCCAGCGGGCAACTGCAGAACGCCGGCAAGGACCAGGCCAAAGTGACGCTGGTGACCGAGGACGGCAAAGCCTATCCGCAATCCGGCAAGCTGCTGTTTTCCGACATCACGGTCGACGAGAGCACCGGCGCGATCACGCTGCGCGCATCGTTCCCGAATCCCGAACATCTGCTGCTGCCGGGCATGTTCGTGCGCGCGCGCCTCGAGCAGGCGGTCAACGAGCACGCGATCAGCGTGCCGCAACAGGCGGTGCAGCGCACGCCGGACGGCGCCTCGGTGATGCTGGTCGGGGCCGACGGCAAGGTCGTCGCGCAGGCGGTCAAGGCCGATGCCGCGCAAGGCGATCGCTGGATCGTCAGCCAGGGCTTGAAGGCCGGCGACCGCGTGATCGTCGAAGGCTTGCAGAAAGTCAAGCCGGGCGCGCCGGTCAAGGCGGTGCCATGGCAGCCGGCCCAGCCAGCCGCCGGCATCGGCATCAGCAGCGGCAACGGCCCAAAAGCCGAGCGCCAAGAGCGCCAACTAAGGGAGCCTCCAGATGCCAAAATTCTTCATCGACCGACCGGTATTTGCCTGGGTGCTGGCGCTGTTCATCCTGCTCGCCGGCGCGCTCTCGATCACCAAGCTGCCGATCTCGCAATACCCGAGCATCGCACCGCCGCAAGTCGTCATCACCGCGGTCTATCCGGGCGCTTCGGCCCAGACCCTGGATGACAGCGTGACCAGCCTGATCGAACAGGAAATGAACGGCGCCGACGGCCTGCAATACATGGAGTCGCAGAGCCAGGCCAACGGCCAGGTGCAGATCACCGTCACCTTCGCCAACGAAATCAATCCCGACCTGGCCGCCGTCGACGTCCAGAACCGCCTGAAGCGGGTCGAGTCGCGCCTGCCGCAAGCGGTCACCCAGCAGGGCGTGCAGGTCACCAAGTCGCGCAGCAACTTCCTGATGTTCGTCACGCTGTCGTCGACCGATGGCCGGCTCGACCCGATCGCGCTGGGCGACTATCTGTCGCGCAATGTGGTCAACGAGATCAAGCGCATTCCGGGCGTCGGCAATGCGCAGCTGTTCGGCACCGAGCAGGCGATGCGGATCTGGATCGACCCGGTCAAGCTGGCCGGCCTGAAACTGACGCCGGCCGATGTGGCGGCCGCGATCAAGGGCCAGAACGCGCAAGTCGCATCCGGTTCGCTGGGCGCGTTGCCGAATCCTGAATCGCAGCAGATCACCGCCAGCGTGGTGGTGTCCGGCCAGTTGTCGACGCCGGAAGAGTTCGGCAAGGTCGTGCTGCGCGCCAATCCGGACGGCTCGGTGGTGCGGCTGCGCGACGTCGCCCGCATCGCGATCGGCGGCCAGACTTACGACACCCGGGCCCGCATCGACGGCAAGCCGATTTCAGCGTTTGCGGTGCTGCCGTCGCCGACCTCGAATGCGCTGGCCACCGCCCGCGCGGTGCGCGCCAAGATGGAAGAATTGTCGAAATTCTTCCCGCCCGGCGTCAAGTTCGAAGTGCCTTACGACACCTCGAAGTTCGTCCAGATCTCGATCGAGGAAGTGGTCAAGACCCTGCTCGAAGCGATCGTGCTGGTGTTCCTGGTGATGTACCTGTTCCTGCAGAACATGCGCTACACGCTGATTCCGACCATCGTGGTGCCGGTCGCGCTGATGGGCACCTTCGCCACCATGCTGGGGCTCGGTTTCTCGATCAATGTGCTGACCATGTTCGGCATGGTGCTGGCGATCGGCATCCTGGTCGATGATGCGATCGTGGTGGTCGAAAACGTCGAGCGCATCATGCGCGAAGAAGGCTTGTCGCCGCGCGATGCGACCCGCAAGGCGATGGGCCAGATCACCGGCGCGATCATCGGCATCACGCTGGTGCTGATCGCGGTGTTCATCCCGATGGCGTTCTTCGGCGGCGCGGTCGGCGCGATCTACCGCCAGTTCTCGCTGTCGATGGTGGCATCGATGGGCTTCTCGGCGCTGATGGCATTGACGCTGACGCCGGCGCTGTGCGCGACGCTGCTCAAACCGATCGCCGCCGGCGAGCATCACGAGAAGACTGGCTTCTTCGGCTGGTTCAATCGCCGCTTCAGCAGCACCGCCAGCGGCTATCAGGGTACGGTCGCGCGCATGCTGGGCAAGACCGGGCGCTACATGGTGGTGTACGGCCTGATCCTGGTCTGCGTCGGCCTGCTGTATGCGCGCCTGCCGTCGTCGTTCCTGCCGGCCGAAGACCAGGGCTACCTGATCACCAACATCCAGCTGCCGCCGGGCGCGTCCGCCAACCGCACGCTGGACGTGATCAAGCAGGTCGAGGAGCATTTCCTGAAGCAGCCGGGGGTCGCGCATGTGATCGGCGTCACCGGCTTCAGCTTCTCCGGCAGCGGCCAGAATGCCGGCCTGGCATTCATCCCGCTGAAGGACTGGAGCGAGCGCGGCCCCGAACAGTCGGCCAGCGCGATTGCCGGCGCCGCATTCGGACGCTTCATGCAGATCCGCGACGCGATCGTGTTCCCGATCAGCCCGCCGCCGATTCCCGAACTGGGCAATGCGACCGGCTTCACCTTCCGCCTGCAGGACCGCGCCGGCCTCGGCCATGCGGCGCTGCTGGCGGCGCGCAACCAGTTGCTGGGCATGGCCGCGCAGAGCAAGGTGCTCAAGGGCGTGCGTCCCGAGGGGCTGGAAGACACGCCGCAACTGCAGCTCGATATCGACCGCGACAAGGCCAGCGCGCTGGGCCTGAACTATGCCGACATCAACAGCACGCTGTCGAACGCGCTGGGTTCGGCCTACATCAACGATTTCGCCAGCCAGGGCCGCCAGCAGCGCGTGATCATGCAGATCGATGCGCCGCAACGGCTGCAGCCGGAAGACATCAAGAACCTGTACGTGCGCAACAAGCAGGCAACGATGGTGCCGTTTTCCGCGTTCTCCAGCACCAAATGGGATAACGGGCCGGTGCAGCTGATCCGCTACAACGGCTATCCGGCGATGAAGATCTCCGGCGAAGCGGCGCCCGGCCTGAGCAGCGGCGATGCGATGGCCGAGATGGCCAGCCTGGCCGCCAAACTGCCGACCGGCATCGGTTTCGAATGGACCGGCCAGTCGCGCGAAGAAGTGATATCCGGCTCGCAGGCACCGGCGCTGTTTGCGCTGTCGCTGGTGGTCGTGTTCCTGTGTCTGGCCGCGCTGTACGAGAGCGCGTCGATCCCGGTCTCGATCCTGCTGGTGGTGCCGCTCGGGATACTCGGCGCGCTGCTCGGCGTGACGCTGCGCGGGATGCCGAACGACGTGTACTTCAAGGTCGGCCTGATCGCCACCATCGGCCTGTCGGCCAAGAACGCGATCCTGATCATCGAGTTCGCGAAAGACCTGCAGGCGCAGGGCATGGGCCTGATTGAAGCGACGCTGGAAGCGGTGCATCTGCGCTTCCGCCCGATCATCATGACCTCGCTGGCCTTCATCCTCGGCGTGCTGCCGCTGGTGGTCGCCAGCGGCGCCGGTTCGGCCGCGCAGCGCGCGATCGGCACCGGCGTCATGTTCGGCATGATTTCGGCCACGCTGCTGGCGGTGTTCCTGGTGCCGGTATTCTTTGTCGTGATCCGTACTTTCTTCAAGGGCAGCGAGCGCCAGCGGCGCATGTACGCCGCCCATCTGGAAACCAATGAAGGAATCAAGCATGATTAAATTCATCAGCAAACAACTGCCGCTGGCGCTGCTGGCGGCCGGCCTGCTGTCCGCGTGCAGCATGGCGCCGCAGTATGTGCGTCCCGACGCGCCGGTAGCGGCCGCCTATCCGGGCCAGTCCGAGCTCAAGCCGCCAACCAGGCCGCCGGCCAGCAGGCGGCCGACATCGGCTGGCGCAGCTTCTTCCAGGACCCGCAGCTGCAGGCGCTGATCGCCGCTGCGCTCGACAACAACCGCGACCTGCGCAGCGCCGCGTTGCGCATCGAGGAAGCCCGCGCGCAGTACAACATCCAGTCGGCCGACCGCCTGCCTACGCTCAACGGCAATGCCAGCGGATCGCGCAGCCACACCCCGGCCGACCTGTCGTCCGGCGGCACCGTGAGCAACAACAACCGCTATGACGTCGGCCTCAGCCTGGCCTCGTTCGAACTGGATTTCTTCGGCCGCGTGCGCAGCCTGAACGACGCGGCGCTGGCGCAATACCTGGCCACCGAAGAGGCGCGCCTGTCGGTGCAGATCAGCCTGGTGGCGGAAGTCGCGAAGGCCGCGCTGGCCGAACGCGCGTTCGCCGAACAACTGGCGCTGGCGCAGAACACGCTGGACGGCCGCGACAGCGGCTACCGGCTGACGCAGAAGCGCTTCGAAGTCGGCGCCGCATCGACCCTCGATCTGCGCCAAAACGAAACCCTGCTGGAGTCGGCCCGCGTGGCGGTCGCGACGCTGGCGCGGCAACGGGCGCAGGCCAATAATGCGCTGACGCTGCTGGTCGGCAAGCCGGTCGCCGGCCTGCCGCCAGCGCAGCCGCTGGCAGCCCAAACCATCGTCAGCGCAGTGCCGGCCGGCCTGCCGTCGGATTTGCTGGCGCGCCGCCCCGACATCCGCGCGCTGGAGCAGAAACTGAAATCCGCCAATGCCAATATCGGCGCCGCCCGCGCCGCGTTCTTCCCGCGCATTTCGCTGACCGCCGGCATCGGCAGCGCCAGCAGTTCGCTGTCCGGCCTGTTCGAGGCCGGCTCCGGCGCCTGGTCGTTCGCGCCGCAACTGACGCTGCCGATCTTCGACGCCGGACGCAACCGCAGCAACCTCAGCCTGGCGCAGGTGCGCAAGGAACTGGCGATCGTCGATTACGAGAAAGCGATCCAGAGCGGATTCCGCGAAGTGGCCGACACCCTGTCGGCGCGCGCCTTCCTCGACACCCAGGTCAATGCGCAGGCCGCAGTGCAGCAGGCGCAAGCCGAACGCCTGAAACTGTCGGTACTGCGCCAGGAAAACGGCATCAACAGCGCGCTCGACGTGCTCGACGCGCAGCGCGAATTGTTCTCCGCCGAACAGTCGCTGGTGCAGGCGCAACTGCTGCGCCTGAACAACGCGATCGACCTGTACCGCGCACTGGGCGGCGGCTGGCAGGAAAGCAGCAGCGCAGCAAACTGAGCGGCTGGGCGGCAGCCCATTCGCCGCCATCGGGAAACACAATAACGGGGAGTATCACTGGAAACAGTGTGCTCCCCGCTTGTGTTTGTTGGGTCTTTAAAAATACATGGGCCAGTATATAAGCAGGCATTGGAGGGCGGGGGCAACCCGCATTGCGCCCTGATCAGCGCCGGTCGAACGCAGTCTGGCCGACTTCGGCGGCAAATTTCTGATGCGCGGCGAGGTCCACCGGGCGGTGCTTGACGGTCGTGCCGGCAGGATAGGCGCCGAGGAAATTGTCGCCCTTCCAGTTCTGCGCCGGGCGCACCGGACGCGGGGCGAAGCCGCCGCCGCAGTTCGGGCAGACGCCGCCCAGCAAGTCGTCCACGCAGCCGGCGCAGAAGGTGCATTCGAAGCTGCATATCCTGGCGTCGAGCGCGTCGGGCGGCAGCGCTTTGTTGCAGTGTTCGCAGCTCGGTCTGAGTTCCAGCATGATGTAGTTCTCCTTGTGATGTCGAATTTTCCGGATGCAGGCCGATTGCCGCCCGGTACGGCACTGTCGCGTCCCGATGCGCCGTATCAATCAATGAAATACGGGGAGTATCACTAGAAATAATGCACTCCCCGCATGTATTCATTGGGCCTTTAAAAATACATGGGCCAGTATATAAGCAAGCGAAATGGCATTGCAACGCGGGTTGCACCCGCGCTACCTGGCTTTATCCTGCCACCAGCCCCGCCATCGCCACCGCATCCGGCATCACCGCTGGCGCGCAGGCCGGCGGCGATCGTGGCCCGGTCCGCGGCGGAGCGGTTCTGGCTGGTTTTCCAGCTGCCGATCACGCGGCTCAAGGGGATTTCGATGCCGATGACGGCGCCCAGCATTTTTTCGATATAGTCCGGCGGCGCATCGCCCAGCTGCCACGGCCGGGCGCGGGCCGCTTCGTGCCGGTTGGTCAGGCGTTCCAGCAGCGCATGCAGCCATGCGCGTCGTCGATGATGCGCAGCGGCCCGTATGCATGGACGGTCGCGTAATTGTAGGTCGGCACCACCTTGCCGCTGGCCTGTTTCTCCGCATACCAGGACGGCGTGATGTACGCGTGCGGCCCCTGGAAGATCACCAGCGCGTCGATTGCGGCCGACGCGTTGCGCCACAACGGGTTGTTGCGCGCGATGTGCGCGCGCAGCGTGCCGTGCGGCGCTTCGGCGCTGGCCGGCGCGATCTCGAACGGGATGTGGCAGGCATTCAGGCCGTCCGGCTGCAGCGTGACCAGGCTGCCCAGCGGATGCTCGTGCATCAGCTGCTGCAGCACCTCGGGCCGGTCTTCGGCAAAGTGCGCGGGTACGTACATGGTGTTCCTTTCAATTTGAAAATCAGGACAGCGCAGTCAGGGCAACTCCAGCACCACTTCGGCCCTGATCGAATGGGCGATGGTGCACGACTCGTGCGCCTGATGATGCAGCGCGGCGAGCTGTTCCGGCGTCGGCTGCTGCGCGCCGGAAAACACCACCTGCGGCCGCAGCGTGATGCGGGTCAGCGCGATTTTATCGTCGCTGTTCTGGCCCAGCACGCCGAACGCGCGGTCGGTGTACTGATCGACCGTGTAGCCGCCCTTGGCCGCCAGCGACAGGAACCACAGCATGTGGCAGCTGGAGGTCGCGGCCACCAGCGCCTCTTCCGGATCGACCGCGGCGGGGTCCGACAGCGGCACCGGCACCGACAGCGGCGACGACGATGCCGGCACCCGCGCGCCGCCGTCGAACACCCATTCGTGCGCGCGGCGGTAGCGGTTGTCGGTGAATTGTTGCTCGCCGCGTTGCCAGGCGACGGTGGCGTCATATTGGGACATGGGAATTCCTGTCGATGAATGAATGTATTAGACAGCGGAAGGACGCTTGATGATCCAGCCGTTGGCGACCGCTTCGAATCCGACTTTCGGGTAGTACGCCATCGCGCCCGGCGCGGCCAGCAGCAACAGCATCGAGTCCTGGCCGATCGCGCTGCGCACCTGCCCGATCAGCGCCTGGCCGATGCCTTGCTGTTGATATTCGCGATCGACCGCCAGATCGGACAGGTAGCAGCAAAACGCGAAGTCGGTCAGCGCGCGCGCGACGCCGACCAGGCTGTCGCCATCCCACGCGGTGATCAGCAGGTTGCCATGCTGCAGCATCTTTGCGATGCGCGCCAGATCATCGACCGGCCGCTGGATGCCGGAACGGGTAAACACGCCGGCCAGCTGCTCGGGCGTGATGCGGCGGTCTTGCGCATACGTAATGGTTTGCATGATGTGCCTGGTCGTTGAGAAGGAGACAGGGACCATGTTATCGTCCGGTTTGGCTTTTCAAAAGATCCAATAATGTCTATTTTTAAAATACCAATTTGCGGGAAATATCCATGCACCTGACCCAATTGCTGGCCGCGCTGCCGCTGGACCGTGATGGCCCGACGCCGCTGTTTCGCCAGTTGTATGCGGCGATCAAGCACGCGATCCTGAGCGGCGCGGTGCAGCCCGGGATGCAGCTGCCGCCGACCCGCGAGTTTTGCCGCCTGCTCGGCATTTCGCGCCAGACCGTACTCAACGCATATGCGCAGCTGCTGGCCGAGGGCTATCTGAGCGGCAGCGTCGGCAAGGGCACGTTTGTCAGCCAGCGGCTGCCGATCGCCGCGCCGGCGGCACCTGCTGCCGGTGCCGATCCGGAGCCGGCGGCCACGCTGTTGCGCCCCTTGTCCGAGCGCGGGCTGCGCTTCGTCGATGCGATGGGGACGATGCGTTTTCATGAAGGGCCGACGCGCGCGTTCCGGCTCGGGATGCCGGGCCTCGACCTGTTCCCGTTCGACATCTGGGGCCGGCTCGAAGCGCGCTGCTGGCGCCATCCCGGCGCGCAGATGGGTTATTCCGATCCGGCCGGCGATGCGCGCCTGCGCGAGTTGCTGTGCGTGTACCTGCGGGCGTCGCGCGGCGTCAATTGCACGCCGCAGCAGATCGTCATCACGTCCGGCTCGCAGCAGGCGCTGTTCCTGCTGTCGAGCCTGCTGCTGGGACCCGGCGATGCGGCCTGGGTCGAGAATCCCGGCTACCGCGGCGCCAGCGCGCCGCTGCATGCGGGCCAGGCCCGCATCACGCCGGTGCCGGTCGATGCCGACGGACTCAGCGTCGCCTACGGCGCGCGCCATTGCCCGGATGCCAGGCTGATCGTCGTCACGCCGTCGCACCAGCTGCCGCTGGGCGTGACGATGAGCCTGCAGCGCCGGCTCGAATTGCTGGCCTGGGCCGCGGCCAACCGGGCGTGGGTGATCGAGGACGATTACGACAGCGAATACCGCTACACCGGCCCGCCGCTGGCGTCGCTGCAGAGCCTGGACACGCGCCGGCTGCGTGGTCTATGTCGGCACGCTGTCGAAGCTGCTGTTCCCCGGCTTGCGGCTCGGCTATCTGGTCGCGCCGCTGCCGCTGGTCGAGTCCATCGTCCAGGCCAAGGCGGTGATCGACCGCCACACCGCGATCGTGCCGCAGCTGGTGCTGGCCGACTTCATCGCCGAGGGCCATTTCAGCCGCCATATCAGGCGCACCCGGGACGCGTATGCCGAGCGGCGCGCGGCGCTGCTGGCGGCGCTCGCCGCGGAACTGGCGGACCAGCTGGTATGCGGCCCGAGCGATGCCGGACTGGACGTCGCGGTGTATTTCAAACAGCCGCACGATGAAGTCGCGATTGCGGCGGCGGCGCTGGCCAAGGGGCTCGAAGTGCGGCCGCTGTCGCACTACGCCAGCACGCTGCCCAACGCCATGCCCGCCTACAGCCAGTCGCGCGGATTGCTGCTGGGCTTTGCGTCGATTCCGGTTGCGGAGATCAGGCGCAGCGTCGCTGTGTTGCGGCAGGTTTTTAACGAGGCAACGGGCCTGAATCCGCCTTGCAAATCAATGAAATAACGGGGGTATCATCAAAAATAGTGCACTTCGCGCACGGTTTCATTGGCCTTCCAATAATACACACGGCAGTATATTTCAGTGCCTGAAACCGCTTGTGGCGGCGTGCGCAGCAAAATGCAACGCTGCAAAAATCAAGCGGCATAAGCTCGCATATAAGTCCCGGAACACAGGGATCAAAGAGCTCAGCAGCAGCAATGCCATCGCGCTGTTGAACACCCGCCGATAGGGCGGCGTTGACAGCACGTCGCGCAATGCAGCGCCAAACCAGAGCCAGATGCCGGTGCATGGCGCGCCGAACAAAAAGAAGATCAGGCCGATCTGCAGCACCCCAAGAAAGTAGTTGCCGCCGGCAGCCGAATAGGTGACGACCGCGCCCACTGCCATGATCCAGGCCTTGGGATTGACCCATTGAAACAGCGCGGCCTGGATGAATGAAAAGGGCTTTGCGTTCCCGGCTTCCAGTTGGCCGGCCGGCGTCGTCGCAATCTTATACGCCATATAGCTCAGGTAAACCGCGCCTGCCGCCTTCAGAACCGTTTGCAGCAGCGGCACCTGCTGGAACAGATTGCCGGCGCCCAAGCCGACAATCACCAGCATCAGCGGAAAGCCGACATTGATGCCGAGCATGTGCGGCAGGCTTTTCCTGAAGCCGTGATTGACGCCGGACGCCATGATCATGGTGTTATTCGGGCCGGGCGTGACGCAGGTGGAGATGCAAAACAAGATCAAAGACAGATATTCCATGTCGCTGCGTCCTCGGAAAATAATTGATGGCGGCTGCGTGGCCGACGCCGACAGACGCTGTCAGCGCGTGGCGATCAGCAGCGCGGCGGCGGCCATCATCGCGCCCGACGTGCGGTCGATGCGCGCCTTGGAGCTGGATGACGCGAACTGTTTTCTTGCCAGTTCAGCCATCGCGCCATAGGCGACCACGATCGCAGCCATTGCGCCGACAACGATCGAACACAAGATCGCGTAGCTGCCGAGCGAGATGCCGGAGACATCGATCACGCCCGGCAGCAGCGCGACGTAAAAAACCAGCGCCAGCGGATTCGACAGCGTCATCGCCAGACCCAGGCCGGTTTCAACCAGAAAACTGGCCGGTTTCGCTGTATCGCCGGCCGCCAGCATGCGCCCTGCATTGCGCCATTTTTTGATGCCGAGCCACAGCAGATAGGCGGCGCCAATGAATTTCAAGCCAAGCAGCATCGGGCCGAGCGTTGCCACCAGCGCGCCGAGGCCAACCAGCGCAGCAGTCAGCATCAGCAGCTTGCCCAAGATGATCCCGATCGCCAGAGGCACACTGGCGAACATGCCGCCCGCGAGCGAGCGCGACAGCAGCGCGGCGATTTCCGGCCCCGGCGCGGCGGCGGAGGCGGCAAAGGCCAGCAAGAAAATGGTGT
>CAWIOX010000016.1:0-6803 GCA_963837775.1 uncultured beta proteobacterium
GTCGAACAGTGTCACCCATTCGTTCCTCGATTTCCGAGGCCGGGTTGGGCGCAATGCGCAGGGTCTGAGCGCCGACGCGGATCGTTGAGTGGCAGCTGTCGCCGGTCGACGCCGAGCATGCCGGCCAGCCAGTTGGCGTCCGCAGCACTGTGGTCAGCGGCGCTGCAGCGCCACTGCTGACGGTCAGATGGCGTAGCGAACCGCTATTCAAAATCGCCTCCAGACGCGCCGCGGCCTCGGCCGGCGGCAGATCGCGTTCGATCCGGCCGGCATCGAGCAGCACCCTGACCAACTGCTCCGAGGCGACGACCTCGGCGCTGACGTCGTTGCGCAGCGAGTACAGGCTGATCAGTACGGTCAGCAACAACAACCCTAGCAGCATTCCGCCGAGATAGCCGACCAACCGTCGTCTGAGATCCATCGCCTGCCCCATGTCCAAGTAATGATCTTGTACCGCAAGTTTCGTACCAAGTGGTGCATGGATGTCGGGAATTTTTCCCGGGTTTTCCGTGGCTAAATCCCGAGACTTGCGGGAGCGCCGTCCCATATAGTGGGCACACTACGGCAGTCCTGGCTCGACCGCCGGCAACGCAAACAACAAATCAGGAGACCTTGTGCAATATCCAATATTTCAACGCGGGCGGGAAGCATGGCCCCGAACTTCGATCGTGCTGGCACTGGCGGCCGCATTCAGCCCGACATGCCCACGCGCAGCAGGAAAAAATACTGCCGGCGGTCGAGGTCATCGGCAGCACGCCGTTGCCCGGCATCGGCCAGCCGCGCAACGAAATCGCGGCACCGGTGCAAACTGCCAGAAGCCGCGACATCGAGCGCAGCGGTGCGCTGGAGCTGGGCGACTTCATGAACCGCACGCTGGGCAGCGTGCATGTCAACGAGATGCAGGGCAATCCATTCCAGATGGATGTCAGCTATCGCGGCTATACCGCGTCGCCGCTGCTGGGCACGCCGCAGGGCTTGTCGGTGTACATGGATGGCGTGCGCATCAACCAGCCGTTTGGCGATGTGGTGAGCTGGGACCTGATTCCGCGTGCGGCGATTTCGTCGATGACGCTGATGCCGGGTTCGAACCCGCTGTTCGGCCTGAACACGCTGGGCGGCGCGCTGTCGGTGCAGACCAAGAACGGCCGCAGCGATCCGGGCACCTCGCTGCAGACCACGGTCGGCAGCAATGCACGGCGTGCGTCGAGTTCGAACATGGCGGCTTCAACGACAAGGGACTGGACTGGTATGTCAGCGGCAACCTGTTCCGGGAGAACGGCTGGCGCAATGATTCGCCGTCCGATGTGCGCCAGTTGTTCAGCAAGCTGGGCTGGCGCAGCGGCGCCACAGACCTGAAGCTGACGCTGGCCCATGCCGACAATCAGCTGACCGGCAATGGCCTGCAAGAGCAGGGTCTGCTGGCGCGCGACCGGGCCAGCGTGTACACCAAGCCGGATCTGACGCAGAACCGTTCGACGCTGCTCAATCTGGCGGCCAGCCATGCATTCAATGATGAGCTGCTGTTCTCCGGCAATGCGTATTACCGCAACATCAACAGCGCGACCCTCAACGGCGACATCAACGAGGGGGCGCTGGATCAGTCGGTATATCAGCCCAGTGCGGCCGATAAAGCGGCGCTGGCGGCGGCCGGCTATAGCGGCTATCCGGCCAGCGGCGCCAATGCATCGAACACGCCCTTTCCATTCTGGCGCTGCATCGCGCAAACGCTGCAGAACGACGAGCCGGCCGAGAAATGCAATGGCTTGATCAACCGCACCCAGACCTCGCAGCAGAATTACGGACTGTCAGGCCAGCTGACCTGGCTGGGCGATCTGGCCGGCAAGCGCAACCAGCTGGTGGCGGGCGCCGGTTATGACGCCAGCCGCGTCAGTTTCACGCAGTCCTCGCAACTCGGCTATCTGAATCCGGACCGCAGCATCAGCGGCGTCAATGCGTTCGGCGATGGGGTCAGCGGCGGCAATGTGGATGGCGCGCCGTATGACACGCGGGTCGATCTTGCCGGCCGGATCCGGACCTGGAGCCTGTTTGCCAGCGACACCTTGTCACTCCGGGACAACTTGCACCTGACGCTATCGGGGCGCTACAACGCGACCTCGATCAAGAATCGCGACCAGATCCATGCCGACGGCGACAGCGCGTCGCTCAGTGGCGAGCACCGCTTTGCACGCTTCAATCCTGCCATCGGCCTGACTTACAGCCCGACCAGGGCGCTCAACACCTATGCCGGCTACAGTGAAAGCAGCCGCGCGCCGACCGCGATCGAACTGGGTTGCGCCAATCCGGATCAGCCCTGCAAGCTGCCCAATGCGATGGCCGGCGATCCGCCGCTGCAGCAGGTCGTCACACGGACCTTTGAGGCGGGCTTGCGCGGCACCGCAGCCGGCAATCTGCAATGGAATGCCGGCCTGTTCAGCGCTGAAAACAAGGACGACATCCTGTTTGTGGCCGACAATCAGTCCGGTTTTGGCTATTTCAAGAACTTCGGCAAAACCCGGCGCCAGGGGCTGGAACTGGGTCTCAGCGGCAAACTCGGCAAGCTCAATCTGGGTGCGCAATACACCTGGCTGAATGCGACTTTCCAGAGTGCCGAAACCGTCAATGGCAGCGGCAACAGCAGCAATGACGCGGCCAGTGCCGGCAGTCCTGGACTGGATGGCACCATCAACATTCGTCCGGGCGACCGCATTCCGCTGATCCCGCGTCAAATGCTGAAACTGTCTGCCGATTATGCAGTGTCGCCATCCTTCACCCTCAACAGCAGTATGGTGGCGGTGTCAGGTGCGTTGGCGCGTGGCAACGAGAACAATGGTCACCAGCCGGATGGCAAGTATTATCTTGGCCCGGGCCGCAGCGCCGGTTATGCGATTTTCAATTTGGGCGGCAACTACCGCGTGACGCCACAGTTGCAGTTGCTGGCGCAAGTCAATAACGTGTTCGACACGCAGTACAGCAGCGCCGCCCAACTGGGGTCGACCGGCTTTGATGCGAACGGCAATTTCGCTGCCAGAGCGTTGGGGGGATCGAGCGCCGACGGCTTTCCGGTCCAGCAATCGACCTTCTACGCCCCTGGCGCGCCAAGGTTGTTCTGGCTCGGACTGCGTTATGTATTCGACAAACCATCCGGGGCCTAAACTGAAATTGTCCTGCGCCTTTTGGCGCATGGCACTGCATGGAGTAGAATCAACAGCCGGGTGGGGAGGGCGCGATTTATCGCCCCCTCCCCACTCGGTTATTCATTTTCAGCGGCTTTATCATCTCCCCGCTCTCAAAAAATTCAACCGAAGCTTGCCAACCCGTTTCGTTTCCTCCACTGAATCGACGCCGGGAATTTCTCCCTGTTTTGCGGTGAACAAGTCCCGAGACTTGCTGCAGAGCCGCTCGCATACTTTGCTCTCTTACTTGGCTCGCCTATCGGCATGGATGGGCCGGCCCGAGGATTCGGGAACGTAATGATGCAAATCACAGGAGACAAAAAAATGAAATCGATCCGGTTCAATCCCCGCCAGACCCTGCTCGCGGCCCTCGTGGCCGCCACTCTTTGCACGCCGGCGATGGCCGTCGGCAGCAAGGTGAGCTGGGATGACATTCTCAACGACGACAAGACCACCGGCGATGTGCTGACCTACGGCCTTGGCCTCAAGGCCCAGCGCCACAGCACCTTGAAGAACATCAATGCCGCCAATGTTGCCAATCTGGTGCCGGCCTGGAGCTTCTCCTTCGGCGGTGAAAGGCAGCGCGGCCAGGAGAGCCAGGCGCTGGTGCACGACGGCGTGATCTACGTGACCGCCTCCTACTCGCGCATCTATGCGCTCGATGCCCGCACCGGCAAGCGCCTGTGGGAGTACGAGCACCGCCTGCCGGACGACATCCGCCCCTGCTGCGATGTGGTCAACCGCGGCCCGGCAATCTACGGCGACAAGGTGTTCTTCGGCACGCTGGATGCCAGCATCGTCGCGCTCAACAAGGATACCGGCGCGGTGGTCTGGAAAGAGAAATTCGCCGACCACAAGGTGGGCAACACGATGACCGGCGCCCCGTTCGTCGTGAAAGACCAGAAGAGCGGCAAGGTGTTGCTGATACACGGCTCGTCCGGCGATGAATTCGGCGTGGTCGGCTGGCTGTATGCGCGCGACCCGGATACCGGCAAAGAAGTGTGGGCGCGGCCGATGGTGGAAGGCCACATGGGACGCCTGGACGGCAAGGACAGCGTCACCACCGGCGACGCCAAAGCGCCCTCATGGCCGCGCGACAAGGACGGCAATCTGGTAGATGCGTGGAACCATGGCGGCGGCGCACCGTGGCAGACCGCCAGTTTCGACATCGATACCAACACCATCGTCATCGGCGCCGGCAACCCGGCGCCGTGGAATACCTGGAAGCGCACCAAGGAAGGCGACGATCCGAAAAACTGGGACAGCCTGTTCACCTCCGGTCAGGCCTATGTCAACGCCGGCAGCGGCGAGCTGAAAGGCTTCTTCCAGCATACCCCGAACGATGCCTGGGATTTCTCCGGCAACAACTCGGTGGTCCTGTTCGAGTACAAGGATCCGAGAACCGGCAAGCTGGTCAAGGCATCGGCACACGCCGACCGCAACGGTTTCTTCTTCGTCACCGACCGCGAAAAGCTCGCCACCGGTGCCGGCTACCCGAACAAGCCGACCTCGCTGATCGGCGCCTGGCCGTTCGTCGATGGCATTACCTGGGCGTCCGGCTTCGACCTGAAGACCGGCCGGCCGATCGAGAAGGGCAACCGTCCGCCGGCCCCGAAAGATGGGGCCGAAAAGGGCGAATCCGTGTTCGTCTCGCCGCCTTTCCTCGGCGGCACCAACTGGCACCCGATGTCATACAGCCCGAATACCGGCCTGTTCTATATCCCGGCCAACCACTGGGGCATGGATTACTGGACCGAGAAGCTGACCTACAAGGCCGGTTCCGCCTACCTCGGCCAGGGCTTCCGCATCAAGAAACTGTTTGACGACCACGTCGGCACCCTGCGCGCGATCGATCCGAAGAGCGGCAAGATCGCCTGGGAGCACAAGGAGAAGTTCCCGCTCTGGGCCGGCACGCTGACCACCGCCGGCGGCCTGCTGTTTACCGGCACCTCGGACGGCTTTGTCAAGGCGTTCGATGCGAAGAACGGCAAGGAGCTGTGGAAATTCCAGACCGGCTCCGGCGTGGTATCGGTGCCGATCACCTGGGAGATGGACGGCGAGCAATATGTCAGCATGCAATCCGGTTATGGCGGTGCAGTGCCGCTGTGGGGCGGCGACATGGCCGACCTGACCAAGCAGGTGACGCAGGGCGGCTCGGTGTGGACATTCAAGTTGCCCAAGCAGCTGGCCAAGCGCTGATCCACCGCTGTCAGGGGGCGGGAACGCCGCCCTGACAGCAGCCGAGTCCATCTACCGAGTCTGCCCATGAAGCCTTTTATCCCATTCTTCCTCGCGACCTTGCTGCTAGCAAGCGCCGCAAGGGCTGCGCCGCCCGCCGTCGAGCCGCTGGTCATCAACGGCTGCGGCATCTGGCCCCACGCCCAATGCCGCGGCGCGGATCTGCGCCACGCGAATCTGGCCGGCAAGAACCTGGCCGGGGCAGATCTCACCGGCGCCAAACTGGCGCGGGCCGACCTGCGCGGGGCGAACCTGGCCGGCGCGCTGCTTGACGGCGCCGACCTGACGGCCGCCCGCCTCAACCTGGTGAACGCGCCGGCAGCGAGCTTCAAGGGCGCGCGGCTGATCGGCGCCAACCTGGAATTCGCCCGCCTGATGCGCGCCGATTTTTCCGGGGCCGACCTGACGGCGGCCAACCTGGAAATGGCACGCGCCAATTTCGCCTGGTTCGTCGGCGCCCGGCTGACCAACGCCAACCTGCAGGAAGCCAAGTTTGTCACGGTGAACCTGAAGGATGCCAATCTGGAAGGCGCCTACCGCCGCTACACCATTTTCCCGGATGCCTTTTTCGAAGGCTGTACCGCTTGCCCGACAGAATAATGAACATGACTCTCAGCTTAATTCTCCGCAGCAGCCTCGGCCTGGTTGCGATGAGCCTGGCGCTTGCCGCGCCGGCAATCGAGGTCGCAGTGGCGCCGGTGCTGGACCGCTCCGGCCTGCCCCCGCTTGGTGACACATGGCGCAAGGGCAATCCCTATCGCGGCAATCCAAGGGCGGTGGAGGTCGGGCAATCGGCGTTCAAGCAGTCCTGTGCCCGTTGCCATGGGGAGGATGCCAGCCCGGTGGGCGGCGCGCCGGCGCCCGATCTGCGCCAGCTGAACCGCTATTGCCGCAGCATTGCCAACCCTGTCCTGCAAGCGGCCTGCATGGCCGACAACGACCAGTATTTCAAGAAAACCGTGCAGCAGGGCAAGGTGGTCGTCGGCGTGAGGCACATGCCGAGCTGGAACGAGGTTTTAATTCAGGAGGACGTCTGGGCGATCCAGACTTTCATCGAATCCCGGATTGGCGAGAGCGGTCGGTGAAAACCAAAGTTGCCCTGCAAAAAAAGCGCTACGAGCGCGCCAAAGTTCGGGCCTTAAGGAAAGTATCGGCCCGTTTCCAGACGCGCAGAGAATCTGTTGCCGATCAGATTTTTTACAGCCTGAGCAGCTACACGGAGCTCCGCCTTGGCGACGCCACAGCCAGTGGTGGCGGTGGTAACGTTGCGGCCCTTCCTGCAGGCGACGAAGCCACTCCACCAGGTTCAAGATGCGCCGCGCACACTAAAACCAAACGGGAAACCGATCTCAATCGATGGCATTTTACTACTGCGCACGCCATTATTGGCTG
>CAWIOX010000017.1:0-67188 GCA_963837775.1 uncultured beta proteobacterium
AATTTTTTTGATCTGCGCCAAACCCAATGAAGTCATAGTAATCCATATTTCTGTGTCGCAGCAGATACTAAGAGCGGCGAATTTTTGTTCTTATTGGTGCGCCGCGCGGTGCTGAGCGGATGCTGCGTTTTGCCGTTGTCAGGCGTGCATCCAGGGCGGATATCTGACTGATTAGGGATAGGGACTGCTGCTTCAAAAGCAGGATTTCTTCATCCAGAATCAAAATCCTTTGTTCCTGCAGGCGGCTACGTTCCGATTGGGTCGACAGCAATTCTTTATATTCTGTAATTTCAGCACGATAGCCGGATTCTTTCTTTTGCCAGTCAGACTGCAACTCAAGTAACCGTTTTTCAAGTTGTTTACGCAGTACCTTGTTCTCATCCGCCTGCGCTACCAGATTGCGTTCCATCGATTTATAGCGCTCATCTTCGATCAGCATTTGCTTTTCCATGCGGGAAACTGATGCATGCATATCATCAGAAATAACTTTCGCCTCGTCTTTTACCGCTTGTATCCGGGACTCTGCTTGCCGTCGTAGTGCTGCTTCTGCAGCGAAATCGGCCTGAACCTTTACATATTCAGAGGTTAATTCTTTGATTTTTACTGCAAATTCTGTGCATTGCAGTTGTGCTTTTTCTTCCGCGGCGAAAGCTTCCGCCTGCCTGGCCTGAGCTTCTTCTACAAGTCGTTCGGATTCCTGCCGATGCGAGAGAAGTGCGATATCCGCCTGTGCCAGTGCGGCTGACCATAATTGGCGCAAGGATTCGACGATCGGCTCCGGCACATCCGGGCGCTTGTCCGAAGCCGCTATATGTTGGGACAGATGTGCCCACCAATCCTTGAGGGATGCATTAATGGTGCCGGCGCTGCCTCGCTTGGTTATTTCCCTGACGCTGACGACGGTAGGCCTGACGCCCTGTGCGAATAGTTGATCAGCTGCCTGCCAGACGGCAGATTGAATGGTTTGCTTGTTCATTGAGGTGTTAATTTTTAAAAATCAATAAATTAAATCAATATTACACTAATTGAATTACATAATATTTATTACATATAGAAAAATAAATTACTGATTACGCCTATTATCAGTAATTTTATATAGACTAGCCTGCAATTTAACCATCGCATAATATTCTGATGCCTCACTTACCCGACCCCGATGAATTCTGTACTGCCGATTGAGAGATTCGTCCCGCCCATAGAATTGAATGGCCACAACGGCGGAAACAGATTGCCTGCTGCGACAGGTAAACAGATACGCGCTGAAAACGATCTTGAGGCGCTAAATACATGGCTAGGCGAGTATCGACATTCCCCCCAAACCTTTCGCACTTACAGAAAGGAAGCTGAGCGATTGTTGCTGTGGTCCATTATGGAAATGGGCAAACCACTTTCCAGTTTGCGCCGGGAGGATCTGATGATTTACGAGGATTTCATCGCCGATCCGCAGCCAGTGATGCGCTGGTGTGGCGCAAAAATAACGCGAAGCAGCGAGAAGTGGCGGCCATTCGAAGGCCCCCTTAGCCCATCAAGCCAGCGCCAAGCCTTGATTATTCTTGATGGCATGTTTTCCTATCTGGTGGCGGCCGGATACCTGACTGGCAACCCATTGGCGCTGATGCGACGCAGACGCACGCCATTGGTTGAAGACGAACACAGCGTGGAGCGCTTCCTTGATCAACAGACATGGCACTATTTACTAGATTACATACATAACTTGCCAACAGAAACAGCACGCAAAATAGAAGAAAAAGAGAGGATTCTGTTTCTTTTTTCGCTACTTTATCTTCTGGGGCCGAGGTTAAGCGAGGTTGCAACACACAATATGGGAAGCTTTTTCGAGCGACGCGGGAAATGGTGGTGGCGCATTATCGGAAAGGGCAGCAAGTTAGCGACCGTGCCTGTGCCATCAGGGGCAATTGAGGCGCTTTCCCGATACAGATTGCACCTCGGATTATCCTCACTGCCGCTGCCTGGCGATGAAACGCCGCTAATACTCTCCGTGAAAGGGCGCAAAGGAATTGCATCCGGCATGATTTATAAGCTAGTCAGGAATTTTGTCAAAAAAGTTGCAGTAGTAATGAGTGAGCAAGATCCTGCGCGTGCAGATAAATTAAAGCAAGCCTCAACGCACTGGTTCAGACATACCGCGATTACGCATCAAGCTGATGCCGGAATCGAGCTACGCCATATAAAGAAGAGTGCGCGACACGCAAAGATTGACACAACCGCACTCTACCTTCACTCAGACAATGATAGTTGGCATGACGCTGTTCAGAAACACCAAATGAGACATATACAATCTGAGTAAATTCTATTTTGCGCATAATTGCTTGCAGCAGCCAATTGTCATTCGATCAAGCAGATAGTTCGTGGCGTGCCGAGTTGATTTGCGCCCGGGACTTGGCTAATCATCTGACTTCATATGACGTGATTTGCTTGCTACTATGTTACTGGCTAAATCCAATACTACGGTTTCGTTGCAGCATTACCTAACAAGGCATGGTGTGCAACATTGGTAAATCCTTGGCTTTGCTTTGCCACCATTGAAGCGATAGACTGAACAATCAATGCTCCATTGCCTGACTCCGGTATGTTGATTTGTGTGGCAACTGTTCATAAATGGAGCGGGAAATGAGCGGATTAGTGCGGCATATGCTTGGCATGGCGATTGCTTTTGATACATCATTATTTTTGCAAAAGCTGTTGAACACTTTATTGAAAATAATGCACGCATCGTTGTCGCTTACCCACTGACTTGGAGTAAATAATGAAATTCAATCGCATAGGCTTGCTCGTTCTGGCCCTGACCATGGCACCCGTGGTCAATGCTGCAGACAACATGCCAACGAGTATCCCCTCGAAACCGATCGGTGCCATCGAGCGTAGCGACGCCAAACAGGCTACGGCTTTGCTGGAGCGCGCCGTTGATTATCTGCAAAAAAATGGTCCGGAAAAGTCCTTTGGCGTCTTTAATGACCGCAAGGGCGCTTTCGTCAACAATGAGTATTATGTTTTTACGGTCGGACTCGATGGCGTAATGTACGCCAGCGGCGGTGCATCCAGCGGGCTGGTCGGTTTGAATGTGCTCGATCTGCGTGATGCTGCTGGCAAACCTTTCATTCGCGACATGCTGGAGTCGGCCAAGACCAAGGACTCGGGGATAATCGAGTATCGCTGGCTGAACCACGTCGATAATCGCATCGAAAACAAGACCAGCCAATTCCGCAAGGTGGGTGACTACATCGTCTGCGTCGGCTATTACATCCATCGGGCTTCGGCTGAAGAGGCGAAAATCATGCTGGGCAAGGCCGTGGCACTCTTGAAGAAAGCCGGTGGCAAGACCGCATTCAAGGCCTTCAATGATCCGCAAGGCGCTTATGTGGTCAACGACGAATATGTTTTCGCGATCGGCATCGATGATGGCAAGTACCGTGCATCGGGCGCCTCGCCGAACCTTACCGGTGTCGATGTACGGGAGTTAAACGATGCTGCCGGCAAACCGCTTTTCAAGGAAATGATTGCGCTTGCAAAACAAAAAGGCGGCGGCACGGTCGATTATGTCTGGCGCAACCCGGCCACCAACGCGATAGAACAGAAGCATTCCCTGATCCAGCGCGTGGGCAACGTGCTGCTTGGGGTCGGTTACTACACACAAAACTAAGCTGATCTGTCAATTGATGTGTTGATTCACCGCAGGGCCGGGCACGGTTTTGTGCCTGCCCTGCGGTGCCCCCGGCAGTCATGCAGGATCATCCCACGATGCAAAGAAGCGGCACAATTCGCCGTCCGGGATTTGCTGATCGGCAAAAGTAAAACTGCCTTGCTCGCGCATCTCTTGCGCGGCGCGCCGAATCAGGCCGAAAGTGGCACGCGCCAGACTGCCGCCGATGCTGATGCGCTTCACGCCCAGCGCCGCCAGTTCGGCCACGGTCAAGGTTGCTCCGGCCAGCCCCATCACTACGCTGAGTGGCCCGTCAATCTCGCGCACCAGTGCGGCGATGGTTGCCGCATCCCTGATGCCCGGGACGAACAGGCAATCGGCCCCCGCTTCACGGTATAAATTGCTGCGCCGCACGGCTTCGGAAAACGGGTCATCGACGCCGGCCAGATAGCAATCCGTGCGTGCGGTCAGCGTAAAAGAAAGGCCGCTGCTGTCGGCCGCTTGCCGTGCTGCGGCGATGCGCTCGCTGGCCAGCGCCGCATCGAACAGCGGAGATCTGGCGTCGCCGGAATAATCCTCGATGTTGCCGCCGATCACGCCAGCCTGAATGAACAGGGCGATCGTCTGCGCGACATCCTGCGGCGCAATGCCATAACCGGCTTCCAGGTCGGCGCTGACGGGCAGATCTACCGCCGCCGCAATGCGGCCAACACAGTCCAGCATCTCGGGCCGCGTCACGCGTCCGTCATAGTCCGGCACTCCACGCGAGAACGCGATTCCGGCACTGGTGGTGCCGATCGCAGAGAACCCGGCGGCGGCCAGCATGCGTGCGCTGCCGGCATCCCAGGCGTTGGGCATCAGCACCACCCCCGGCGCTGCGTGCAGTTCACGGAAAATCTGTCCCTTTTGCCTCTGTTCCATCCGGCCTCCTGGTGCTGTGTATTTTTAAAATATGTGGGGTATATGATGAAAATGCTAGGTTGCCGCACGGTTTCATTGGCTCTTTAAAAATACATGCCCGAGTATATAAAAATTGTAGACGGCACTGGCGGGTCCAAATTCAGTCTACGCTATACGCCAATATCGCGGTATAGCTGGCAGAACCCGGCTTTTTCCCCATCACCAGCAGCTCGCCCTGCGCCTTCGGTATGTAGTCGAGGTCAAACACGCTGTCCGATCTGACCATCGCGGTCCACTTGCCATCCAGCAGCAGCGCCATGGTTTCAAAGGCACTGGTCTGAAACTTGAAATGCAGCGCTTGCTCCGCCTTGAGTTGATACGGCAGCGGCGCTTCCTTCACCTTGACCATCCCATACGGCATGTCGAAGGTGCGCACCAGCGTGCCGTTGAAATTGGATGCTGTCAGCGTGCGCCAGACCTCTTCGCCTGAAATCCCGGTATGGAACAAAGTTGTCTCCACGCTGGGCAGCGACTCGAACTCGCTCTTGCTCAGTTGCGGCGTCGACTGCAGCTGCCAACTGTGCTCCAGCGGAAAATGCGAAAACAAAAGTTGCTCGGGCGGCGCCAGAAAATAGGCTTCCGACAAGGCCTTCAGGTATTTTCCGCCTTCGACGTGACCAGCACCCCAGGTGCTGTCGAGCAGGCGCCATTGGCCGTCGATTTTGATCGCATTCCACGCATGGTTCGGCGCCTCAAACGTATGTCCGGCGGGATGCTTGTAGCCCTTGGCGTAGCCCATGATGGTGACGATCTCCAGTCCGGCCTCCCGGCCCAGCGTTTCGAACAGGGTCGCGTAGCCATTGCAGACGCTGGTGCGGCTCTTGAGTACTTCAGTTGCGTCCTTTTGTTCCAGTCTGTGGGCAAGATAGGCATCGACATCGTATTCGATACGGTCCGCGATCCAGCGATAGATCACGCGCGCCTTCTCGGTGTCGTTGTGCGTTACCTGGGTGAGGTAGCTGGCCAGGCTTGCCGCGGAGGCTTCGGCGTCGGATGGCGCCGCTATCGCGTGTGCATCAAGCAGCGCCGCACGCTCGCTGTCGATGATTTGTGCCGCAACATGCGGGCTCAATAAAAACAGGCCGGCGGCGATTGCGGCATGTAACATTCTGGATAGGCGCACGAAAACCTCTTATGTCATTCAATGATGACATTGTGCGGGAAGGAATATTTCCATGCAACAACGCAATGCGTAGCTGCGATGAACGTGCATGGCGGCAGGCCAAGCCAGGCAGGATCATTCCATGCGGTCGCATGCGTGTAGCATGCAATCCACCGCTGCCTGTGGTGGATTGCATGGGAGTATGGTTGAAAACACCCCCGCTACCGCACGGCTTTATTGCCTCTTAAAAAATACACGGCCGAGTATATAAATCGGCCGATGCGGCTCAGGCGGCCAGTTTTTCCAGTGCTTCCTGCTGCTCCATCCATTCCCCTTCCAATTGCGCCAGGTCTTTGGTGTAGTAGGTCTGGTCGTTCATCAGGGTTTTCAGCTTGGCCTTGTTGGCGGCGTCGTAGATGCCCGGTTCGGCCAGTTGCGCATCGACTACGGCTTTTTGCTCATTGCGCTTGGCGATCTGCTCTTCCAGCTTTTTCAGCTTGTTTTCGATCGGCTTCCTGAGCGCGGCGGTTTTCTGGCGCTGCTCGGCTTCCTGCCGTTTCTGGTCGCGCTTGTCTATCGTCGACGCAGCGCTAACCGGGGCGACCTTCGGCAGGTCTTCGGATGTGTCCTTGTGGACCGGCAACACGTCGGTGCCCTTGCCAAGCTTGGTCTGGAACAGCCAGTCCTTGTAATCGTCCAGATCGCCGTCGAACGGTTGCAGCTTGCCGTTGGCGACGATGATGAACTGGTCGGTGGTGGCGCGCAGCAGGTGGCGGTCATGCGACACCACGACCAGCGTGCCTTCGAACTGGGCCAGCGCATCGGTCAGCGCTTCGCGGGTTTCCAGGTCCAGATGGTTGGTCGGTTCATCCAGCAGCAGCAGGTTGGGGCGCTGCCAGACGATCAGTGCCAGCGCCAGGCGCGCCTTTTCGCCGCCGGAAAACGGCGCGATCGAGCTGGTGACCATCTGGCCGGGGAAGTTGAAGCTGCCGAGGAAGTTGCGCAACTCCTGCTCGCGCACGGTGGGCGCGATCTTGGCCAGATGCCACAGCGGCGATTCGTCGTGGCGCAGCATTTCGACCTGATGCTGGGCGAAGTAGCCGATGGTCAGGCCCTTGCCGGTGGTAAAGGTGCCGGTCACCGGATCGATGTCGCCGGCGATGGTCTTGATCAGCGTCGATTTGCCGGCGCCGTTGACGCCCAGCAGGCCGATGCGCTGGCCGATCTGCAGTGAAAAGTTGATCTTGTTGACGATGATTTTTTCACCGATCTGGTCGCCGTGCTCGTTCTTCAGCTTGTAGCCGGCATTCACGTCTTCCATCACCAGCAGCGGATTCGGCGCATTCAGGGGCTCGCGGAACTCGAACGAGAATTCGGCGGCAGCGCGCAGCGGCGCCAGTTCCGCCATCTTTTCCAAGGCTTTCATGCGGCTCTGGGCCTGGCGCGCCTTGCTGGCTTGCGCCTTGAAGCGGTTGACGAAGGATTCCAGATGGGCACGCTGGCGGTTCTGCTTTTCCATCGCGCCTTGCGCCAGGATCATCTGCGCCGCGCGCTGGCGCTCGAAGCCGGAATAGTTGCCGGAGTAGCGTTTCAGCTTGCGCTCGTCGATGTGGACGATCACGTTGACCACTTCATCCAGGAAGTCGCGATCATGCGAGATGATCAAGAGCGTGCCGGCATAGCGTTTCAGCCAGTCTTCCAGCCAGATGATGGCGTCCAGATCCAGATGGTTGGTCGGTTCATCGAGCAGCAGCAGGTCGGACGGACACATCAGCGCCTGCGCCAGATTCAGGCGCATGCGCCAGCCGCCGGAGAAGCTGGCCACCGGTTGCTGCATCTGCTCGATCGTGAAGCCGAGGCCGAGCAGCAGTTGCTCGCCGCGTGAATTGACGGTGTAGGCGTCGGCGTCGGCCAGTGCGCCGTACAGGTTGCCGATCGCGATGCCGTTTTCGGTGGTGTCCGGTTGCGCTTCCAGTGCTGCCAATTCGGCTTCCAGCTTGCGCAGCGTGATGTCGCCGTCGATCGCGTAATCGAGTGCGGCGCGCTCCAGCGGCGGGGTTTCCTGCGCGACATAGGCGACGCGCCATTTGGCCGGGTAGTCGATTTCGCCCTGGTCGGCGTGCAGTTCGCCGCGCAACAGGCCGAACAGGCTGGATTTGCCGGCGCCGTTGGCGCCGATCAGGCCGATCTTGTCGCCGGGGTTGAGGGTAACGTCGACATTCTCGAGGAGGGGCTTGATGCCGCGCATCAGGCTGACTTGCTGGAACCGAATCATAATAAATTTCTAAGGAGTATGCGGTAAAACCATGCTGTTGCCGCACGGTTTCATTGGTGCATTTAAAAATACAAATGGGAGTATGGCTGTAGGGCCAGACTCCCGCATTGCGTCTGCAGAGGTTTGAAAGCTTATCGTTTCAATTGTTCCGCCGTGATCAAAAATACCATATCGTCGCCGGCGCTGGTGGTGACCCAGGTCAGTTCCAGCTCGGGAAAGGCGGCTTCGGCGAATGCGCGCTCGTTGCCGATTTCGACGATCAGCACGCCGTTGTCGGTCAGGCGTTCGGCTGCGCCGGCCACGATTCTGCGCACCAGATCCATGCCGTCGTGGCCGCCAGCCAGCGCAATCTGCGGTTCATGCAGGTATTCCTGCGGCAGTTGCCCCATCGAGCCACTGTTCACATACGGCGGATTGGTGACGATCAGATCGTATTTTTTATCCGGAACATTGGCGTACAGATCGGACTCGATCAGCGTGATGCGTTCTTCCAGGTCGTAATCGGCGACGTTGCGGAACGCGACATCCAGCGCATCCTTGGAGATGTCGGCGGTATCGACATGCGCATGCGGGAACGCGTCGGCCAGCATGATCGGCAGGCAACCGGAGCCGGTGCACAGTTCGAGGATGTTGGTCACCGCTTCCGGGTCGCTGACCCAGGGCGAAAAATAGGACGGAATCAGTTCGGCGATGAAGGAGCGCGGCACGATCACGCGCTCGTCGACGTAAAAGCGGTAGCTGCCGAGCCAGGCTTCATTGGTGATGTAGGCGGCCGGCACGCGTTCGGCGGCGCGCCGTTCGATGACTTTCAGCAGTGCGGCGACTTCTTCCGGCAGCAGGCGCGCGTCCAGAAACGGATCGAGGGTTTCCAGCGGCAGCTTCAGCGTATGCAGGATCAGGTAGGCGGCTTCGTCCAGCGCATTGCTGCTGCCGTGGCCGAAAAACAGCTGTTCGGTGTTGAAGCGCGTGATCGCATAGCGAAACAGGTCGCGCGGGGTAGAGAACGGGTGGGCTGGCATGGGGTGTGTCATGGGTAATCGGTATAGGGTGGATGCACTACTAGGTCAGCAGGTTTTCCAGCGTGCGGCGATAGATGTTCTTCAGCGGGTCGATGAAGCGCAGTTCGATATGTTCGTCGATCTTGTGGATGCTGCCGTTGGGCGGGCCGAATTCGATCACTTGCGGGCAGATTTGCGCGATGAAGCGGCCATCCGAGGTGCCGCCGGTGGTCGACAGGTCGGCGTCGATCCCGGTTTCCGCCTTGATCGCGTCGCACAGCGCGTCGCTCAGTTCGCCGCGCGGCGTCAGGAACGGGTAGCCGCCGATGGTCCAGCGCAGGTCGTATTCCAGTTCGTGCTGATTCAGGATCGCATGCACCCGCTGCTGCAGGCCCTCTGCGGTGCTGGCAGTGGAGAAGCGGAAGTTGAAATCGATCACGATATCGCCCGGAATCACGTTATTGGCGCCGGTGCCGCTGTGGACATTGGACATCTGGAATGAGGTCGGCAAATAATAGGCATTGCCTTCGTCCCAGTGCTCGGCCACCAGTTCGGTCAACGCCGGCACCGCCAGGTGGATCGGATTTTTCGCCAGTTGCGGATAGGCGATGTGGCCCTGGATGCCCTTGATGGTCAGCTTGCCCGACATCGAGCCGCGCCGGCCGTTCTTGATGGTGTCGCCCAGCTCGCCGGAAGAAGTCGGTTCGCCGACGATGCAGTAGTCGAGCTGTTCGCCGCGCGCCTTGAGCATATCGCAGACCACCACGGTGCCGTCGGTGGCCGGGCCTTCTTCGTCGCTGGTGATCAGGAAGCCGATCGAGCCTTTGTGCTCGGGATGGGCTGCGGTGAATTCTTCCGCAGCCACTACAAACGCAGCAATTGACGCTTTCATGTCGGCCGCGCCGCGGCCGAACAGTTTGCCGTCGCGATGGGTCGGCACGAACGGATGCGATTGCCATTGCTCGACCGGACCGGTCGGCACCACGTCGGTATGGCCGGCAAAGACCACCAGCGGCTGCGTCGCGCCCTTGCGCGCCCACAGGTTGGTGACATCGCCGGACTGGACGGTCTCGCATTTAAAGCCGAGCGGGGACAGCAGCTCGATCAGGCGCTGCTGGCAACCTTTGTCTTGCGGGGTAACGGAGGTGAGTGCGATCAGCTCTTCGGTCAGCGCGAGGGTTTTGCTCATGAATTATTTCTTGAAAATCTGTTGGTAAAGTGCTTCAGAGAATCCGATATGGGAATGCTCTTCGCCAGCAATGTTTATTGTCAGTATTGGCCGCTTGATGACGGACGGCGCTTCGCACATCAGCGCGATTGCGCCGGAGGCGTCAATGATAGCCGTTTTGCGCTCTTCGGGCAGCGCGCGCCAGGTCGTGCCTTTGCGATTGATCAGCAGTTGCCAGTCGTTGTCTTGCAGCCAGGTTTGGGCCAGGGGCTGATTGACGCCATCTTTTTTGAAGTTGTAAAAAGTGTGCGCAATTGCATGGGCATCGAGCCAGCTGCGGGCTTTCTTGACGGTGTCGCAATTGGGGATGCCATGCAGAATAATGGTCGGATTATGCATTCAGTGTGAATTCGGTAAATGACGGCTCGTCGTGTTGCGATGTTTGAGATTCAGGTTGAAACAGTTTGCTGGATTTTTCATTGTTATTGAGCAACCACAGCAGATTGGTTGCGGAGTCGGCATGGCTGAGCGCTTCATCCTGTGTGATCAATCCGCTCTTGATCATTTGTATCAATGCCAGTTCGAAGGTCTGGGAGCCGGGCGACAGGCTTTTTTCAATCGCTTCCTTGATCTGCGAAATTTCGCCTTTTTCGATCAGTTCCGCAATATGACGCGTATTGAGCATGACTTCCACCGCCGGCATGCGTTTCCCTGCGGTGGCGCTTAACAGGCGCTGGGAAATGATGGCGCGCAGGGTTGACGACAGGTCGAGTAGGAGTGCATTCCGGTTTTCGGACGGGAAGAAGCTGATGATCCGATTGAGCGCCTGATAGCTATTGCTGGCATGCAATGTTGCGACGACCAGATGCCCCGATTGCGCATAGGCAATTGCGGCCGACATGGTGTCCTTATCGCGGATTTCACCGATCAATATGCAATCCGGCGCCTGGCGCAAGGAATTCTTCAGTGCGATTTCGAGGCTGTCGGAATCGGTCCCGATTTCGCGCTGGTTGACGATGGATTTCTTGTTCCGGAACAGATATTCAATCGGATCTTCAATCGTCAGGATGTGACCCGGGCGTAACTCGTTGCGGTGATCCAGCATCGATGCGATCGTGGTCGATTTGCCTGAACCGGTTGATCCGACCACCAGTATCAGACCGCGTTTTTCCATGATGAGCTCGCTCAGTACCGGGGGCAGGGATAAGGTGTCCAGCGCGGGTATGCCTTGCGGTATGAAACGAAAAACAGCCGAAATACTGCCGCGCTGCCTGAAAGCCGATAAGCGGAAGCGGCCGACTCCGGATGCGGGAATGCCTATATTGAGTTCATTGGTCTGTTCCAGTACCTGCAGGTCGGCGGCGGGAACTACCTCGGCCAATAAGGCCATGATGTTCGACGCATCCATTTTTTGCTGATTGATCGGAAGCAGATTGCCGTTGATCTTCACGTGCACCGGCGAATTGACCGCCAGAAACAGGTCGGATGCGCCCTTTTCCTTCATGAGCAAAAACAGACGATCCATCAACATCGGGGGCGCTCCTACATTAAGACTGGGATTGTTATTGCCGGGAACGCACTTCTTGGCCGCTTAAACCCCGTTGCTGTTTGTCCATTGAGGGCAGCAACCATGGTTGCTGCCCTCAATGCAGGAACTATTGCATTTAGTCGCGCAACAATTCATTGATGCCGGTCTTGGCTCGGGTTTTGGCATCGACGCGCTTGACGATGACTGCGCAGTACAGGCTGTATTTGCCATCGGCAGACGGCAGATTGCCGGACACGACAACGGAGCCGGCAGGGATGCGGCCATAGGTGACTTCGCCGGTGGCGCGGTCGTAAATTTTGGTCGACTGACCGATATACACGCCCATCGAGATCACCGAGTTCTCTTCGACGATCACGCCTTCGACGATTTCCGAGCGGGCGCCGATGAAGCAATTGTCTTCGATGATGGTCGGATTGGCTTGCATCGGTTCCAGCACGCCGCCAATGCCGACGCCGCCGGACAGATGGACGTTCTTGCCGATCTGCGCGCAGGAGCCGACCGTAGCCCAGGCATCGACCATCGTGCCTTCATCGACATAGGCGCCGATGTTGACGAAGGAAGGCATCAGGATCACATTTTTGCCGAGGAAGCTGCCGCGGCGCGCAACGGCCGGCGGCACCACGCGAAAGCCGCCCTTGGCGAAGTCGTCTGCGGTGTAGTTGGCGAATTTGGTCGGCACTTTGTCGTAGAACTGCATATGGTCGCCGGACGGCATCACGATGTTGTCTTCCAGTCGGAACGACAGCAATACTGCTTTCTTGACCCACTGGTTGACGACCCAGTCGCCACTGTCTTTTTGCGCAACCCGCAGGCTGCCGTCGTTGAGTTGTTCGATGACGTGAGCAACGGCATCGCGCACCTCTGCTGGTGCCGATGCCGGAGAGAAGTCGGCGCGATTTTCCCACGCTGCGTCAATGATCTGTTCAAGTTGTTGAGTCATGGTGTCGGTTTGATCCGTTAATAGTTGTTAATTAGGAGCGGCTTAATTTTTTGGTGAATTCGACGATGCGGCGTGCAGCTTCAAGGCATTCATCCACTTCAGCCACCAGTGCCATGCGAATGTAGTCCTGCCCCGGATTGATGCCGTGCGCCTCGCGGGCCAGATAGCTGCCGGGCAAAACGGTCACATTATATTCGGCATACAGGCGTTTCGCGTATTCGGTGTCGGACAGGCCGGTGCGCTTGCCGACTTGCGCCCACAGGTAAAAGCCGGCATCTGGCAGCGCTACGTCCAGCACTTCTTGCAATAGCGGCGTGATCTGGCTGAATTTAGTGATGTATTTGGCACGGTTTTCCACCACGTGCAGTTCGTCATTCCAGGCGATTATCGATGCGGCCTGGATGGTGGGCGACATCGCGCTGCCGTGGTAGGTGCGATACAGAAGAAATTTCTTGATCAGCTCCGCGTCGCCGGCCACAAAGCCGGAGCGCATGCCGGGCACGTTGGAGCGTTTCGACAGGCTGGAGAAGGTGATCAGGCGCGGATAGCCGCTGCGCCCCAATTTGTGCGCAGCTTCCAGGCTGCCCAATGGCGCTTCCGATTTGAAATAAATCTCGGAATAGCATTCATCGGCGGCAATGATGAAGCCATAACGGTCGGACAGTTCGAACAAGTTTTTCCAGTCTTCCAGCGACAGCACTGCGCCGGTCGGGTTGCCTGGCGAGCAGATGTACAGCAATTGAACGCGCGGCCAGACATCGGCTGGCACGACTGAAAAATCCGGTGCGAAGTTACGTTCCGGATCGGAATTGACAAAATAAGGCTCGGCACCCGCCAGATAGGCGGCGCCTTCGTAAATTTGGTAAAACGGGTTCGGGCAGATCACCAGCGCGATCGTTTTTGCTTGGGTCGATCACCGTTTGCGCCAGCGCGAACAGCGCTTCACGCGAACCGTTCACTGGCAGAATCTGGCTTGCCGGATCCAGCTTTGGCAGCTGATAACGACGTTCAAGCCAATTGGCGATGGTGGCACGCAAGGCATCCGATCCGGCGGTGGTCGGATAACTCGCCAGACCGCTCAAATTGTCAGCCAGTGCTTGTCGAATCAGGGCCGGTGTCGGATGTTTCGGTTCGCCGATGCCCAGGCTGATTGCCTTGTAATCGGGGTTGGGCGTTACCCCGGCAAACAGTTGCTTGAGCTTTTCAAACGGATAGGGTTGCAGCTTTTGTAGGAGTGGATTCACGTGGCTTGGATGAATGTTGTCGTAGTGGGAACTATTAAGTGAGCAAAAGCACAAAGTAAAGTGCGGACATTATACCGTCTTGCTTTTACAGTGCAGCGGCAGCGTTTAATCTGGGGCCAGGCGGAAAATGGGCGAAAAAGATGACTGGAATGTTATGATTGAGGGTCATTGTGCGAGAGTAATCGTGCTTTTTGGCGGATTTGAATAAAATCGGCTTTGTTGCAAGAACAACAGAAGAATAGTTGCCAACGTGCGTTTATCATCGATTAAATTGTCAGGATTCAAGTCTTTCGTAGATCCCGCGAATTTCCAGGTGCCTGGCCAGTTGGTGGGCGTGGTCGGCCCTAACGGCTGCGGAAAGTCCAATATCATCGATGCGGTGCGCTGGGTGCTGGGCGAATCCAAGGCATCCGAATTGCGCGGCGAGTCGATGCAGGACGTGATTTTCAACGGTTCGACGCACCGCAAGCCAGCCGGGCGCGCCTCTGTCGAGCTGATTTTCGACAATGCCGACGGACGCGCCGCCGGCCAGTGGGGCCAGTATGCGGAAATCGCCGTCAAGCGCACGCTGACGCGCGATGGCACATCGACTTACTACATCAACAATCAAGCGGTACGGCGACGCGATATTCAAGACATTTTTCTCGGCACCGGCCTCGGGCCGCGCGCTTACGCGATCATCGGACAGGGCATGATTTCGCGCATCATCGAGGCCCGGCCGGAAGAGTTGCGCATATTCCTGGAAGAGGCTGCAGGCGTATCCAAATACAAGGAGCGCCGTCGCGAAACCGAGAACCGCCTGCAGGATGCGCGCGAGAATCTGACCCGGCTCGACGATATCCTGCGCGAACTGAATGCGAATCTTGAAAAGCTCGAGGCGCAGGCTGTTGTCGCGCAAAAATTCAAGTCGCTGCAATCTGATCAGGATGAAAAGCAAAAGCTGATGTGGCTGTTGCGCAAGAACGAGGCCAAGGCAGAGCAGGATAAATTTTTCCGCGAAATCGAACAGGCGCAAACCGACCTGGAGCAGCATACTGCCCAGTTGCGCCATGTCGAAGCGGAACTGGAGCACATGCGCCAGACCCACTACGCGGTGGGCGACCGGATGCATCAGGCGCAAGGCCATCTGTATCAGACCAATGCCGAAATCGGCAGTCTGGAAGCGGAAATCAAGTTCGTCATCGAGTCGCGTAATCGCTTGCAACTTCAGCTCAATGCGCTGACCGTCCAGCGCGAGCAATGGCAGCGTCAGAGCCAACAGAGCCAGGATGCATTGGCCGAGGCCGAGTTCCAGTTGGAGGAGCAGGGTGCATTGGTAGAGCATACGCAAGAGGCGGTGCATCAGGCCAATGACAAATTGCCGGCGCTGGAGCAAGCCTGGCGCACAGCGCAAGCCAAAACCACCGAATCGCGCGCCAAAATCATGCAGGCGCAGCAGCAGATCGAGCTGGAGTCGGCGCATCAGCGCAATGCCTCCAACATCCTGAACGGCCTTGCATTGCGCCGCGAACGCCTGTCGCAAGAGAAAAGCGGACTGAATCTGCCTGACAGCACGCATCTTGCGAATCTGAAAATGCAACTGGAAGAGAAGCAGGCTGCATTGGAAGAGGCGGGAATCGTGCTGGAGATCGCGCAGGAACAGCAGCCGGCGATGGAAGAAGAGCGTCGTGCCGCGCAGGCTCAGGTCAATGCCGAAGCCGCCAGCAACGCCCAACTGGAAGCGCGTCTGGGTGCATTGAAGCAATTGCAGGAAAAAGTGCAGAGTCAAGGCAAAATTCAGCCCTGGCTCAAGAAGCATGAATTGGGCGAATTGCCCCGTCTGTGGCAAAAAATGCAGATTGAACAAGGCTGGGAAACGGCGCTGGAATCGGTGCTGCGAGAGCGCACCTCGGCGCTGGAAGTATCCAATCTGGATTGGGTCAAAGCCTTTTTCGGCGACGCACCGCCAGCTAAGCTGGCATTATTTTCACCCAATGGACCAATCGCCGCACCAGTCAATGAAGAAGTCCATGCCGGCCTGAAGCCGCTGCTGAGCTTGTTGAAATTGAACGATCCGGGCTTGCGTGCCTTGCTGCAGGACTGGTTGCACCTGGTGTTTATTGCTGAAGATGTTGGCAGTGCGTTCGCTGAACGTAATAAATTGCCGGTCGGCGCTTATTTCATCACACAACAGGGGCATGTCGTCAGCAAAGCCAGTGTGCGATTTTATGCGTCCGACTCGGAGCAGGACGGCATGCTGGCACGCCAGCAGGAAATCGACAATCTCATCAAACAGTTGCGTGCACAGCAATTGTTGGCAGACGAAGCCCGGTCGCGCTCGGTACGGGCTGAATCGGCATTGTCACAGGTGATGCGGCAGTTGCAGGACAGTCGCCAGGGCATGAATGTCTTGACGCAGGCGGTGCATGGCTTGCAGATCGATGTCGTCAAGTTATCGGAAGTGCAGGAGCGCTTCAATCAGCGCAGCACGCAGATAGCAAATGACCTGGCCGAAATCGCCGAGCAGGAGGCTGAGCAGCAGCAGATCAGGGTCGAGTCGGAAGCCCGTTTTGAAGAGCTGGATGCGGAGCTGGCCGAGTTGCAGGAGGCCCACGAGGATGGGCAAACCGATTATCTGGCCAAAGAGCAGCAACTGGCGGACCTGCGGCAGCGCCTGCGCGAGCTGGAACGGGCTGCGCAGGATGCCGAATTCGCCGAAAAATCCCAGCGCAGCAAGATGGATGAGTTCAGGCGCAACATCACTACCGCAGTGGAGCAGTCGGCGCAATTGTTCGCCAGCATGCAGCAGGGCAATCTGGAACTGGAGAGCCTGAATGACCAGACCGCCCAAGCCGGCTTGCAATCCTTGCTGGAAAAACGCAGCGACCAGGAGCGCGCGTTGTCGGATGCGCGCCATGAGCTGGATCAGATCACGCAGAAATTGCGGCATCTGGAGGATGCCCGCACCCAGAATGAGCGCAATCTGCAGCCGCAGCGCGACAGGATCATGGAACTGCAGTTGAAGGAGCAGGCCGCGCGCCTGAATCAGGAACAATTCTCGCAGCAACTCGCCGAAGCACAGGCAGATGAAGCTTGCTCTTGCGGAAAAATTACATGCAGACATGCGCGCCTCTTATCTGCAAGGCGAAGTGACACGCCTGACGAATGCCATTGCCGGCCTCGGCGCGGTCAATCTGGCGGCGCTGGATGAACTGGCGCAGGCATCGGAGCGCAAGAACTTCCTTGATGCGCAGAATGCTGATTTACTGGAGGCCATCAACACACTGGAAGATGCGATCCACCGCATTGACAGGGAAACACGCGATCTATTGCAAGACACCTTTACCAAAGTCAATGGCCACTTCGCGGAGTTATTCCCTATCCTGTTCGGCGGCGGACAGGCCAAGCTGATGATGACTGGTGAAGAAATTCTCGACTCCGGGGTGCAGGTGATGGCGCAACCGCCGGGTAAAAAAAATGCGACCATTCATTTGCTGTCCGGCGGCGAGAAAGCCCTGACAGCAACGGCACTGGTTTTTTCGATGTTTCAGCTTAATCCCGCTCCTTTTTGCTTGCTCGATGAGGTTGATGCGCCATTGGATGATTCAAATACCGAGCGTTTCTGTAATATGGTGAAACGCATGTCGGCAAATACGCAATTTCTGTTTATTTCACACAACAAGATTGCGATGGAAATGGCTCAGCAATTGATAGGCGTAACGATGCAAGAACAAGGGGTCTCCCGTATTGTGGCGGTGGACATGGAGTCCGCAGCCAATTTCGCTTCAGAGGTACAAGCAGCATGACAGAATTACAAATGAGCTTAATTGCAATTGGCGCCACCATCGTGGCCGGTGTTATTTCTTACAATAAATGGCAGGAGCATAAAGCCAAGAAAAGTGTGGAGCAGGCATTTACGTCCGAACATGCAGATGTATTGATGCAGACAGCGGATGCGCCTGCGGCAGATTCTGCGACACAGGCAAGGCACGAGCCAAGTTTCTCCGGTGCTTCGATACAGGCTGCGGCAAACTCGCATACGGAGGAGGGCGCAGCAACAGGTAATGGCGATGAACCCGCTTCTTCCGCTCAGAAGAAAGAGTTGCCGGTTGATACCTTGATCGATTGCAATATCCCACTGATGCTGGATGGCGTGGTGCAGGGGGCAAAAATACTCCCGGTGTTGCAATCCTTGCAGCACATTGGCTATAAGCCTGTGCATTTCATCGGGCGCCGTCAGGATGAGACCTGGGAAGCAGTTCAATCTGGCTGTGTTTATTCGGCGTTGCAGGCCGGCGTGCAATTGGCCAGCCGCAGCAATGCGCTCAATGAGCTTGAATATTCGGAACTGGTGATGCGGTTGCGTGAGGTCGCAGATACGCTTGGTGCCGAACTTGATGTGCCGGACATGCCGGAAGTGATCGATGCAGCGCGTGAGCTGCATCGATTCATCGTAGATCACGATGCGCAGCTGGGTATCAATGTCCATACCAATGGCGCTCCGTGGGACGTGAGCAGCTTGTTGGCGATATTAGGCAGGCAGGGGTTCGACATGCATCCGGATGGACGCTTCATCATGCCCGATGGCGATGGCGGCAGCCTGTTTTCGCTCTCAACTAACACCAGCCCGTCTGCAGAAAATACGCCACGCCTGACTTTATTGCTCAGCGTGCCTTGCGTCGCCCCAATGAAGGACGGCTTTGGAGTTATGGTAGCCAGTGCCAAGACGCTTGCTGAGAAATTGGACGGAACGGTCGTCGACGATGGCAATAATGCGCTTTCCGACGAGGCAATTGCAAGTATTGCCGGACAGGTTCACGCCTTTTATGATGATATGCAGGCAGCGGAAATACCGGCCGGCTCGACTCGGGCACAACGCCTGTTCTATTGATGACTCGACCAGATTTATTCCCGCATGACTTGCAGATCAGCAGCAAATTTCAACAAAACAAAGCCGATGCGACCGATTGGCGGGCACGGTCTGCGTGGCTCAGCGACGAACTGAGACGGCATAATTTTGCTTATTATGTGCTCGACAATCCAACCATACCGGATGCCGAATACGACAAGTTGTTCCGTGAACTGCAGGCACTGGAAGCGGCCCATCCTGAACTGGTGACGGCAGATTCGCCGACGCAACGGGTCGGCGCATTGCCGCTGACGCAATTTGCACAGGTCACGCATTCGGAACCGATGCTGTCGCTCAACAATGGCTTTGAAGAAAGCGATATCGTTGCGTTCGACCGGCGTGCGCGCGAGGGACTGTCGAGTGCCGCGGTGGAATATGCGACCGAGCTGAAGTTTGACGGGCTGGCGATCAACCTGCGCTATGAAAACGGCATATTCATCCAGGCCGCAACCCGGGGCGATGGTGCAACCGGTGAAGACGTTACCCAGAACATCCGTACCGTGCGCGCCATTCCGCTACGCCTGCATACGGATAATCCGCCTGCGGTAATCGATATCCGTGGTGAGGTGCTGATGTACAAGGCGGATTTCGCCCGGCTCAATGCGCGTCAGCGCGAGGCCGGGTTGAAGGAATTTGCCAATCCGCGCAATGCAGCCGCCGGCAGCCTGCGACAGCTCGATTCACGCATCACCGCGCAGCGCGCATTGCGTTTCTTCGCTTATGGCGTTGGTGCGTTGCAGGGGGCAGAGTTGCCGCCTTCGCACACGGCTTTGCTCGACTGGTATGCGCAGTTAGGTGTGCCGGTCTGTCATGAGCGTGCTGTGGTAAGCGGTGCAGAAGGCTTGCTGGCCTATTTCAAGAGCATTGCGGACAAACGTGCGCAACTGCCTTACGAAATCGATGGCGTCGTATACAAGGTCAATCGTTTTGCCCAACAGCAAGCACTCGGTTTCGTGTCGCGTGCCCCGCGCTTTGCCCTGGCGCACAAGTTTCCGGCGGAAGAGGCGCTAACTGTGGTGCAGGAAATCGAGGTGCAGGTCGGTCGCACCGGCGCCATCACGCCTGTGGCGCGGCTGGCCCCGGTTTTCGTCGGTGGCGTGACGGTCACCAATGCCACCTTGCACAACGAGGATGAGGTCAGGCGCAAGGATATCCGCATCGGCGATACCGTCATCGTGCGCCGCGCCGGCGACGTGATCCCGGAAGTGGTGTCCTATGTGCCGGAACAGCGACCGGATGCTGCGCGTGAATTCGCGATGCCGACAACGTGTCCGGTATGCGGCTCCGAAATTGTCCGGTTGGAAGACGAGGCGATTGCGCGTTGTTCCGGTGGCTGGATCAAGTGCGCTGCACAGCGCAAGGGTGGCATCCAGCATTTCGCGTCGCGTCGCGCGCTCGATATTGAAGGGCTTGGGCGAGCAACTGATCGATCAACTGGTGGACAAGCAGGTGATTACGACACCGGCCGATTTATACAAGTTGGGATTGACATCGCTGGCCGCACTGGAGCGGATGGCAGACAAGTCGGCGCAAAATGTGCTGGATGCGCTGGAAAAATCGAAATCCACCAGTTTGCCGCGTTTCATCTACGCTTTGGGCATACGGCATGTGGGCGAATCCACCGCGAAAGCATTGGCGGCGCATTTCGGTACGCTGGATGCCTTGATGCAGGCCGGCGAGGAGCAATTGCTGGCCGTGCCGGATGTCGGGCCGGTCGTGGCGCGCTCGATTACCCTGTTTTTCTCCGATGCGCTGAATCGTGAATTAATCGAACAGTTGCGTGCAGCCGGCGTCCATTGGGTGGAGAATGCAGTCGCTGAGCAAGCCCCCAAACCATTGCAGGGCAAGACCTTCGTATTAACCGGCAGCTTGCCGAATCTCACGCGCGATGCTGCGGCTGAGATGATCGAGCTGGCGGGTGGTAAGGTTGCCGGCTCGGTTTCCAAGAAAACCAGTTATGTAGTGGCAGGCGAAGAGGCTGGCAGCAAGCTGGTGAAGGCGCAGGAATTGGGTATAGCCATCCTGGATGAAGCAGGACTGCTTCAATTACTAGACTAGACAAGCAATGAATAAAATCCGTAAAGCAGTGTTTCCGGTGGCCGGTCTCGGCAGCCGTTTTTTACCCGCAACCAAGGCGCAGCCGAAGGAAATGCTGCCGATCGTGGACAAGCCATTGATCCAGTATGCAGTTGAAGAGGCGGCCGAAGCCGGTATCACCGAAATGGTCTTCATCACCGGACGCAACAAGCGTGCGATTGAGGATCATTTCGACAAAGCCTATGAACTGGAGGCAGAACTGGAGGCCGCCAACAAGCAGGCCTTGCTGGAAGTGGTGCGCAACGTGATCTCCAAAAACATCAATTGCATCTATATCCGCCAGTCGGCGCCGCTGGGTCTGGGGCATGCGGTGTTGTGCGCGCGCCCGGTGATCGGCGATGCGCCTTTTGCGGTGTTGCTGGCCGATGACCTGATGGATGCCGATGCAGGGCAACCTTCGGCGATGGCGCAAATGACGCGTCTGTTCGAGCAAGAGTGTGCCAGCATCGTTGCGGTGCAGGACGTGCCGCGCGAATTCACCCAGCAGTATGGCATCGTCAGCAGCACGCCTTACCGGGAGCGCCTGGAGCGGATGCATGCGATCATCGAAAAACCGCAGCCGGCAGTCGCGCCTTCCACCCTGGCGGTAGCTGGGCGCTACATTCTGACGAGCCGGATTTTCGATTATCTGGAGCATCTGGGCAAAGGTCTCGGCGGTGAAATTCAGCTTACCGATGCGATTGCCGCACTGGTAAAAACTGATCCGGTATTCGCCTATCGTTTTGCGGCGACGCGCTACGACTGCGGCTCCAAGCTGGGATATCTGAAGGCATCGGTCGCATTAGGTCTGAAGCACCCGGAAGTCGGCCCTGCATTCACCGAGTATTTGCGCAATTTGATACACTGAACCGAGCTGAAAAACGTAATTTCAAGAACTTGGCGGCCAAAATAATACTGCCGTGAGTATTTTTTAATCGCCTTATAATGCTTGCGGCAGAAGGTATGTTTTTCCATATACCCCCGCAATTTTCTCAATTTATACGGTAGTTATCATGATCCGAAACATCCTGAAAATGGGCGATGCGCGGCTGTTGCGCAAGGCGCAGCCGGTCACGCAATTTGGCAGCGATGAACTGAATACCTTGATTGCGGACATGTTCGATACCATGCATGCGGTCAATGGCGCCGGTCTGGCGGCGCCGCAAATCGGTGTGGATCTGCAACTGGTGATTTTCGGCTTCAAGCAAAACAGCCGCTATCCCGATGCGCCTATGGTGCCGGAAACCGTGCTGATCAATCCGGCGCTGAAGCCGCTGTCAGACGAAATCGAAGAGGGCTGGGAGGGCTGCCTGTCGGTGCCCGGCCTGCGCGGCATGGTGCCGCGCTGGAAGGCGCTGCACTATGAGGGTGTTGACCAGTTCGGCCATCTGATCAGTCGCGAGGTGGATGGTTTTCATGCGCGCGTGGTGCAGCATGAATGCGATCATCTGGAGGGCATACTGTATCCGATGCGCATCAAGGATATGTCACGCTTCGGTTATGTGGATGTGTTATTCCCTGAACTGGATGCAAACGAGGACAATTGAGCCGGATGAATATCTGGCAAGCAATAAAAAAGGCATACGGATCGTATGCCTTTTTTGTTGCTCAAAATTGTTCGTCCGGACGCAGGTAACGCCATTCGCCGACGGGCAGGTCGCCCAGAGTGATGCGGCCGATACGCACCCGTTTCAGGCCAAGCACTTTCAGGCCGACCATGTCGCACATGCGGCGAATCTGGCGTTTTTTCCCTTCGCGCAGGATGAAGCTTAACTGATCCTCGTTCTGCCATTTGACCTTGGCCGGCAGCAGCGCTTTTCCATCCATCATCAAGCCATGATTCAGGCGTTGCAGCTGATTGTCAGGCAGTTTTCCCGGTTTGGTATATTGCACCCGCACCAGATATTCCTTCTCGACGCTGGTGTCTTGTCCGATCAGGTGCTTGGCAACGCGGCCGTCTTGTGTCAGGACCAGCAATCCTACCGAGTCGATATCGAGTCGCCCGGCCGGTACCAGGCTGCGCAACTGGGTAGGATGGAATTGCTCGTCTGCCTTGTCTTCAGACCAACGGGTGCTGGCGTTGACCAGCGCGACTGCCGGCTTATAGCCATCCTCAGCCTGTCCGCTGACATAGCCCATCGGTTTGTTGATCAGGATGGTCACGCGCTTGGATTGCTGCGCACTGGCCTGGCGCTCAACGGTTACCCGCTGACTTGGCAGTACCTTGCTGCCCAACGTAGAGACAACAACGCCATCAACCCGCACCCAGCCGCGTTCAATCCATTCATCGGCTTCACGCCGCGAGCAAAGACCCAGTTCAGACATGCGTTTGGAGAGACGTAGGGGTTCAGACATAGTAATCAAATGGATAAAAATAAAGTGCGGTGTTAATCGGAGTGGGGCGTACGCCTGAAATTAAATGTGCAGCGCCGCCAGCAAATCGGTTTCCAGCTGAATTTGCATACGTGCATTATTCAACGAGGGTGCATCAACCAGGAAAACGTCTTCAACCCGTTCGCCCAGGGTCATGATTTTGGCGGTGTGCAAGTTGATTTTGTATTTGGCCAGCACGTTTGCGATTGCATACAGCAAGCCATTACGATCATTGGCGGTGATCGATAGTAAATAGTACTGACCGCGCTCATCCGGCCGCAAGTCAACCGTTGGCTTGATCGGAAAGGTTCGCGACAGGCGCGACAATCGGCCTTTGGTCGGTTCTGGCAGCGACTCTTCAGACTGTAACAGTTCAATCAGTTGGTGCTCGATCAGATTGATGATGTCGCGGTAATTCTTGGCAAAAGAAGCTTCAGTGACGAGGAAGGTGTCCAGCGCGTAGCCATGCCGGGTGGTGTGAATTTTTGCATCAAGAATGCTGAAGTTTTTCTTGTCGAAATAACTACATATGTGCGCAAACAGATCTGGCTGGTCTTTGGTGTAAACCGTCACTTGCAGACCTTCTCCAATCGGAGCCAGCCGGCACTTGACCACCGGGGTCTCGCTATTGATTTTGTAATAGAGCGAGCGGGTTTGCCACGCGATGTCCGAGGCGTCATGGCGCAGGAAGTAAGCCATATCAAGTTGCTTCCAGAGTGCCATGTGCGCATCTTCGGGAAGCGTATACAGGCGTAAAGTCTTGAGCGCATCTTGCTGGCGGTTTTTCAATTCACGGTCAGCGGAAGGTACTTCGCCGCCTAAAGCGCGCAGCGTCATCCGATACAGATCTTCCAGCAATTTGCCTTTCCACGCATTCCAGACTTTCGGACTGGTGCCGCGGATATCGGCGACTGTCAACAGATATAGAGCGGTCAAATGCCGTTCATCGATGACCAGTTTGGCAAAATTCTTGATGACATCTGGGTCCGACAGATCTTGTTTCTGCGCAACATGCGACATCGTCAGGTGATTTTCCACCACAAAAACGATTAAATCGGTATCAGCCTTCGACAGTCCATGATCCTTGCAGAATTTGCGCGCATCGGCCATTCCCAGTTTTGAATGATCGCCGCCGCGCCCTTTAGCAATATCATGAAACAAGGCCGCGATATACAGCAGCCACGGCTGTGAAAAATTCGCCATCAGTTGGCTGCAATAGGGGTATTCGTGCGCATGTTCGGTCATCGTAAAGCGCCGCACATTGCGCACCACCATCAAAATATGCTGATCCACCGTGTAGACATGAAACAGATCGTGCTGCATCTGCCCGACTATGCGCCGGAAATTCGGCAGGTAGCGCCCCAGAATGCTGGTCTGGTTCATGTTCCTGAGCGCATGGGTGATGCCTTGCGGCGCCTGCAGTATCTGCAGGAATAACGCACGGTTGGCCGGTGCACGACGGAATTTGTCATCGATCTTGAAGCGGGCATGCCACAGTGCGCGCAAGGTACGTGCAGTCATGCCCTTCAAATCGGTATGGGATGACAGTAGCAGGAACACTTCGAGCATCGCCGATGGCGTTGCCATAAAAGTGTCATCCTGCACAATATCGATAAAACCGTTGACCTCGTTGAAGCGTTCGTTGATTGCTTGCGGTTCGGCTGGTTGCGGAAATAACTGCGCCTCTATGTTTTGCAATAAAATCGTATTGAGCTGGGTGACTGCCTTGGCTGCCCAGTAGTATCGCTGCATCAGGTATTCGCTGGCACGGCGGGTATCGGTCGTCTTGAAACCGAATGTTTCAGCAATGGCTGTCTGTACGTCAAACAATAGACGGTCTTCGCGGCGCCCGGTGTGAATGTGCAGGCGTATCCGGATATCCTTGAAGGCGCGTTCAGTTTGCGTAAGTTGGCGTGCTTCGGTAGATGTGATCAGCCCGCGTTCAGCCAATTCGCGCCATGATTCACCGAGTCCCGCTGCCTTGGCGACCCACAGAATAACCTGCAAATCACGCAGCCCACCGGGGCTTTCCTTGCAATTCGGTTCCAGGCTATAGGGTGTGTCCTCGTATTTCACATGCCGCTGTCGCAATTCCAGAATTTTTGCCTGGAAAAAAGATTGCGGATTCATTGCTGCCGTGTAGCGGGTACGCAGAAATTGGAATAATTTGCGGTTGCCGGTAATCAGGCGCGCTTCCAGCAGGCAAGTCTGCACGGTAATGTCGGCAACCGATTCGGACAGACACTCATCGATGGTGCGGATGCTGTGACCAATCTCCAGGCCGATATCCCAGAATAACTGCACCAGGCTCTCGAGTTGCTCCTGCAGTACAGCGTCCGGTTTTCCCGGTAGTAAAATCAGGAGGTCGACATCTGAATAAGGGAATAGCTCGCCGCGACCATATCCCCCGACGCCGACCAGTGCCAGGTTGCTTGGCAGCCCAAGTGCCTGCCATGCTTGAATCAGTGCAGCATCGACATGCTGGCGTAAGGTTTTAAGAAGCTTTTCAGGTTTGCTGGCCGCCTGAAACGCATGAATGGCAGTTTGCCGCTCATGCTTGAGCTGTTCCTTCAGCGTCAACGCCAGAGATGCCATTGTTATACAGTTGACGGAGTGGTTGCAGGGGCGGCCTGAATGAAAGCCGGTGGCGGTGGCATTCCCGGGGACACTGTCAATACTTCATAGCCTGTTTCGGTAACGAGTATTGTGTGTTCCCATTGTGCGGAAAGGCTGCGATCCTTGGTTTTGATGGTCCAGCCATCGCCCATTTCGCGGATCTCCCGACGGCCGGCATTAATCATCGGTTCAACCGTAAAAATCATGCCGGCAGCCAGTTTCTCCAGCGTGCCGGGGCGTCCGTAGTGCAGTACCTGCGGTTCTTCATGGAATACCTTGCCGATACCATGGCCGCAGAATTCACGCACCACACTGTAGCCAGCTTTTTCCGCGTGCTGCTGAATAACATGACCGATGTCGCCCAAATGAGCGCCCGGGCGAATTTTTGAGATGCCCAGCCACATGCATTCGTAGGTAATTGCACTGAGTCGCTTGGCAAGAATTGATGGCTCGCCGACAAAAAACATGCGACTGGTATCGCCGTGATAGCCGTCCTTGATAACTGTGATGTCAAGATTGACTACATCGCCATTCTTAAGCACTTTGTCGCCGGGAATGCCGTGGCAGATTACATCATTGACCGAAGTGCAGATCGATTTTGGGTAGGGAGTGTAGCCTGAAGGACAATAATTAAGAGGGGCGGGAATTGAGCCTTGCACATTGATCATGTATTCATGGCATAAACGATCGAGTTCCCCGGTAGTAATGCCGGATTTAACGTGCGGGGTGATGAAATCAAGTACTTCGGCGGCAAGTTTGCCTGCCACCCTCATGCCGATGATATCGTCGGGAGTTTTTATCGAAATGGAAGACATAAGTAGCAAGTAACCATGGCCAGTCGTAATGCCAGCCTGATAATCAGTTAAAACAAGATTATAGACGAGCCAATGGATTTTCACCTATGAGGGCTTATGTGGCACTTGAAGAAAACTACCTTGTTGATGTAAAATCGACGGTTAGCTCGGGAGTAATTCTGAGTGACATTGAAATTCAATCGCGAATCTGGTCGAAAAGGGTGCTCTTCATTGAGTGACTGACTGGATTCCAGACCAAACCCTGGAGATATTATGTCTGTAACTATGCGTGAAATGTTGGAAGCTGGCGTGCATTTTGGCCACCAAACCCGTTTTTGGAATCCTAAGATGGCGCCATTCATCTTTGGCCATCGCAACAAAATCCACATTATCAATCTGGAAAAGACCCTTGGCATGTACCAAGAGGCAATGAAGCATATCCGCCAATTATCCGCTAATCGCGGCACCATCTTGATGGTTGGCACAAAGCGTCAGGCGCGTGACATTGTTGCTGCTGAAGCTCAGCGTGCTGGTGTGCCTTATGTTGATCAGCGCTGGTTGGGCGGCATGCTGACTAATTTCAAGACAATCAAAACATCGATCAAGCGCCTGAAGGAAATGGAAGCTTCGATTGAAGATGGTTCGGTTGAGAAATTGAGCAAAAAAGAAGGCTTGATGTTTGAACGTGAAATGATCAAGTTGCAAAAATCCATCGGCGGCATCAAGGACATGGGCGGCATTCCGGATGCAATTTTTGTCGTTGACGTCGGCTACCACAAGGGTGCGATTACTGAAGCTGCAAAATTGGGCATTCCGGTTATCGGCGTGGTTGATACCAACCACTCGCCAGAAGGCGTGACTTACGTTATTCCAGGTAACGATGACTCATCCAAGGCAATCGCGCTGTACGCACGTGGCGTTGCGGATGCAATCCTTGAAGGTCGTGCAAACGCCGTCAATGATGTTGTTGCCGCTGTCAAGGCTGGCGCTGAAGGCGATGAGTTTGTTGAGGTTAGCGAGCAAGCGTAAGTTTCTTGCCTGACTTGAGAGTCTTGAAAAGGGGCAACATTGGTTCGCCCCTTTTTTTGAGTGTTTTTTTTGAATGTGTTTTGATTTTTGGCGCCGATAGGCGGCCAATATAGCTAGGAGATTAACATGGCGGCAATTACTGCAGCGATGGTGGGCGAATTACGTGCAAAGACGGATGCTCCAATGATGGAGTGCAAGAAGGCGCTGACTGAGGCGGATGGCGATATGTCCAAGGCAGAAGATATTCTGCGCGTCAAATTGGGCAGCAAGGCTTCGAAGGCGGCTTCGCGTGTCACCGCTGAAGGTGTTGTGGCAACTTTCATCGCTGGTGGCGTGGGCGCATTGATTGAAGTGAATTGCGAAACTGACTTCGTTACTAAAAATGATGATTTCATTGCATTTGCAAATGCTTGTGTCAAATTGGTTGCTGAAAACAACCCTGCTGATGTTGCTGCATTGTCAGCATTGCCGCTGGACGGAAAAACCGTTGAAGAGACACGCTCGGCACTGATTGGGCGCATTGGTGAAAATATGTCCATTCGCCGCTTCAAACGTTTCGAGACAACTGGTAAGTTGACCTCTTATCTGCATGGCACACGCATTGGCGTTATGGTTGAATTCGAAGGCGCAAATGAGCAAGTTGGCAAAGATGTTGCGATGCACATCGCAGCGATGAAGCCAGTTTCCCTGTCTTCGGAGCAAGTCCCTGCAGATTTGATTGAAAAAGAACGTTCAATCGCAGCTCAAAAAGCCGCTGAATCTGGCAAGCCTGCAGAGATCATTGCGAAAATGGTTGATGGGTCGGTTCAGAAATTCCTGAAGGAAGTTTCACTGTTCAATCAGACCTTCGTTAAAAATGATAAGCAGACCGTTGAGCAAATGCTCAAGGCTGAAAATACTGCCATCAAATCTTTCGTCATGTTTATTGTAGGCGAAGGCATTGAGAAGAAGCAGGATGATTTTGCCGCAGAAGTAGCTGCGCAAGTCGCAGCAGCCAAGCAGGCGTAAGCGATGTAAAGCGGGCCGAAAGGCCCGTTTTTTTAACTTGCTCAAATCACTTCTTTAGTCTGAATGTCATAAGTTTGAATCCGCTTCTGTCACAAAATGACGCTTCGGAATGACATGTCAGGCGACTATATAACCGGATTTTCAAAAGGAAAAAAGCTCATGAAAAAACCTGCCTATAAGCGCGTCCTTCTCAAGCTTTCCGGTGAAGCTTTGATGGGTGATGATCCCTACGGCATCAACCGTGCAACGATTGAACGCATGGTGGCTGATGTAGCCGAGGTGGCAAATCTGGGTGTTGAACTAGCTATCGTCATCGGTGGTGGAAATATTTTCCGTGGCGTAGCGCCAGGGGCGCAAGGCATGGATCGCGCCACTGCTGATTACATGGGGATGCTGGCAACGGTCATGAACTCTCTTGCACTGGCAGATGCAATGCGTCAGGCTGGAATTACTGCGCGCGTGATGTCCGCAATTAGCATTGAACAAGTAGTGGAGCCATATGTACGCCCGAAAGCTCTTCAATATCTTGAAGAAGGTAAGATTGTTGTTTTTGCCGCTGGTACGGGCAACCCATTCTTTACGACAGATACTGCAGCGGCCTTGCGCGGCTCGGAAATTAGCGCCGAAATCGTACTAAAAGCCACCAAAGTTGATGGTGTATATACAGCTGATCCTAAAAAAGACCCGAATGCGGTCCGATATTCAACTATCACCTTCGATGAAGCGATTGCGAAGCACCTCCAAGTTATGGATGCGACGGCCTTCGCACTGTGCCGTGACCAAAAATTGCCAATCAAGGTTTTTTCCATCGTAAAGCCCGGTGCGTTGTTGCGTGCCATCATGGGCGATGATGAGGGAACACTTGTTCACGTTTAAGATATCTTTTTACCCTTTGTGAAGAGGAGAGCAGCATGACGATTGCTGACGTCAAGAAAATTACAGACCAAAAAATGCAGAAATCGATCGATGCGCTGAAAGCGGATCTAGCGAAAGTACGTACCGGCCGTGCGCATACCGGAATACTGGATCATGTTCAGGTTGATTATTATGGCAGCCCTACACACATCACCCAAGTCGCAAATGTGACATTGATTGATGCCCGTACTATTGGCGTTCAGCCTTGGGAAAAAAAGATGATTTCAGCGATAGAGAAAGCAATTCGTGATGCTGATCTCGGCCTGAATCCTTCAACTCAAGGCGATATGATCAGGGTGCCGACCCCGGCTTTGACCGAGGAGCGACGCAAGGAGATGGTTAAATTGGCCAAGGGTGAAGCCGAGGATGCGAAAATTGCAATTCGCAACATTCGCCGTGACGCAAATGAAGCCTTTAAGAAATTATTAAAGGACAAAGAGTGCTCGGAAGATGATGAGCGTCGTGCACAGGATGACATCCAGAAAATGACTGACAAAGCAGTGTTGGAGGTTGATAAATTAGTTGTAGAAAAAGAGAAAGAAATTTTGACAGTTTGATCTTGCATCTATTTTTTACGACTAAAACAGTTTTCCATTTTTAATCCTTTACATGACATATTCGAGTTTTACTCAAAAGGTGCCGGGAGTGCCTTCGGTTCCGCGGCACATTGCCATTATTATGGATGGCAATGGGCGTTGGGCCACAAAGCGTTTTCTGCCGCGTGTAGCGGGTCATGTAAAGGGTGTTGATACAGTTCGCAACATTGTTGAGGCATGCATTGATCGTGGTATTGAATTTTTGACTTTGTTTGCTTTTAGTTCGGAAAATTGGCGTCGCCCTGCGGATGAAGTTTCCCTCTTGATGCGCCTGTTCATGACGGCTTTGGAGCGGGAAGTGTCAAAAATGCATGCGAATGGCATTTGCCTGAAAGTTATCGGCGATCTAAATCGATTTGATGAAAAACTGCAAAGCATGATTGTTGACGCGGAGCGTAAAACCGCTAACAACACGCGTTTGACAGTAACAATTTGTGCAAATTACGGTGGTCGCTGGGATGTCATGCAGGCGATAGGGAAAATGGTGGCAATTCACCCCGGGGTCACGGCGTTCAGCGAAGATCAGTTGGCGCCTCATTTGTCTATGGCATATGCACCCGAACCGGATTTATTCATTCGTACCGGTGGTGAGCAACGCATTTCCAATTTTCTTCTTTGGCAACTTGCCTATACGGAGCTGTATTTTTCGGAGACGTACTGGCCTGATTTTGATGCGAGCAAGCTTGATCTGGCTATAGCGTCATATCAGCAGCGTGAGCGCCGTTTTGGTCGTACCAGCGAGCAGTTACTTGAAAAGGCACCCTGATGCTGAAAGCGCGAGTAATTACGGCATTAGCCTTGCTGGCCGTAATGTTGTCGGTGCTGTATTCAAATTCTTTTGTTGCATTTGTCCTTCTGGCAACAATATTTTTCGCTGCAGCTTGCTGGGAAAGCTTCCGATTATTCAGTCGGCGGCATCCCATCATCGGTGCAGGAATATGGGCCTTCGCTTTTGTTTTTCTGGCATTTAAGGGAGATTCAGGCGGGGCTTTCTGGCTCTTCGGTATTTGCGTTGCGTGCTGGATATTTTTCTTTGTGCCATCACTGGCCAGAGGTTTGCCGGCGCAGGATAGTTTAAACAATCGAATATTGGGTGGCGTCTATGGCGTCAGCATTTTTGGATGTTTTATAGCAATAGTCGCGCTTTATCGGAATTCACCGATACTATTACTTTCTGTCATGAGCATTGTCTGGGTTGCAGACATCGGCGCTTATTTTTCCGGAAAAGCATTTGGGAAGCATAAATTGGCGCCATCAATCTCTCCGGGGAAATCATGGGAGGGGGCAATCGGGGGCTGGTTTGCCGTGATGATGCTAGCTATTGTCAGCACGCAATTACCACAACTAAGCGGTAGTTTCAGTGCAAAATTGCACATTGTTTTTGGATGGCCTGGCCTCGTGGCAGGCATGACACTTTTGGTGGCAGCGAGTATCGTAGGTGATTTGTTCGAGTCTTTATTGAAGCGTCGCGCCAATATGAAAGATAGTAGCAAATTGCTTCCTGGGCATGGCGGCGTTCTTGACCGCATTGATGCACTAATTCCGGTTTTGCCGCTTGCCACTTTACTTTCTGCATGGTTATAGGAAAGAATGTAAATCATGCAACGTATTACTATACTAGGCTCGACAGGATCAATCGGCGCATCAACGCTGGATGTAATCGCACGCCATCCTGATCGTTATATTGTCCATGCATTGACTGCACATACACGGGTCGAAGAATTGGCAAGTCAATGCGTGCAATTCAAACCTGAAGTTGCTGTTGTCGGCTCAGCAGAGTCGGCTATAGCATTGACTAAAATTTTGCAGCAAAAAGGGCAGAAAACGCAGGTTGAATATGGCGAGGCTGCATTATCCGCCGTAGCCAGCGATAGCCAGTGCGATACTGTCATGGCCGCTATAGTCGGTGCAGCCGGTCTTACGCCCACTCTTGCGGCTGCACGGGCAGGCAAGAAAGTGCTGCTCGCAAACAAGGAGGCGCTGGTGATGTCGGGCCAGCTTTTCATGGATGCGATTGCAGCCAGTGGCGCAATTTTGCTGCCAATTGATAGCGAACACAATGCCATTTTCCAATGTTTGCCGCAGCAATATCAGCGCAAACCAAAACTGCATGGCATCGAGAAAATACTATTGACCGCATCGGGAGGGCCATTTCTCACGCGCAAAGTGGATACCTTAGATGCAGTCACGCCGGAAGAGGCCATTGCTCACCCAAAGTGGGTTATGGGACGAAAAATCTCGGTTGACTCTGCCACAATGATGAATAAAGGATTGGAAGTCATTGAGGCACATTGGCTGTTCGGGGTATCCGCCAGTTGCATCGAGGTGCTGATACATCCTCAAAGCGTGATTCATTCAATGGTTTCCTATGTTGATGGCTCAGTTCTAGCGCAGCTGGGCAATCCGGATATGCGGACCCCGATTGCACATGCATTAGCTTACCCTGAGCGGATAGCTTCCGGAGTGGCGCAACTTGACCTGGCAACAGTCGGGCAACTGATGTTCGAGAAACCTGATCAAGATCGTTTTCCATGTCTTAAGCTGGCCTATGATGCATTGAAGACGGGTGGGGTTGCGCCAACTATCTTGAATGCAGCAAATGAAATTGCAGTACAGGCCTTTTTGGATCGACGCATTGGATTTCGCATGATTGACCAACTTATTTCACGTGTATTGAATACTTTGCCTCACTCCATGGTCGATTGCATCGATAGCCTATTAGACCAAGATCGCATCGCACGCGATTTGGCTCGCACCTACTTGTCATCATGATTTTTCTGCAAACTCTGATCGCTTTCATTGGGGCACTGGGCACCTTGATCGTTATCCATGAGCTAGGCCATTATTGGGTCGCTCGTTGGTGCGGCGTTAAAGTATTGCGTTTTTCAGTGGGCATGGGAAAAATTATCTTTTCACGGCGCCTTGGTGTTGACCAAACTGAATGGGTGATTTCGGCCTTGCCTTTCGGTGGTTATGTAAAAATGCTGGATGCGCGGGAGCAGGATCTGAGTGAGCTAAGCGCACAGGACTTGCAACGTGAATTCACTCGCCAGAATGTGTGGAAACGCATCGCGATTGTCGCTGCAGGGCCAATTGCCAACTTTATTCTTGCCATACTCTTGTTTGCGGGGCTGTACATCAATGGCGTTCCTGAGCCCACTACCAAACTACGGGCAATGCCACAACAATCAGCGGCTTATCAAGCCGGTTTGCGTGGTGGCGAAACTGTTACTGCCATAAATGGTGAGCCAGTGGAAATTTGGTCTGATATGCGCTGGAAGTTCCTGCAACTGGCTGTAGATAAGATCCCCGCGAAAATAAATATCAGCCGGCCCAATCCCATTCATCCGGGAAGCACATTAATCGACACGGTGACTATCCCGCTGCTTGATTTGAAACCAAAGGACCTTGAGGGGGATTTTCTGGGGCGTCTGGGAATTGCACTGGCAAGACCTCCGGCCGTATTAGGTACGCTCATTGCTGATGGCCCAGCCATGCGTGGAGGTTTACGTCAGGGTGATTTGATACTTGCAGTGAATCAGGTGCGGATTGTAGATGGATTGGATTTTGTCGAGTCAGTACGAAACTCTTCAGGACTCTCGCTAAATATTCTTGTGCGTCGCTCAGGTACTGAGTTCAATGTTGTAGTTACGCCTGAAGCATTACTCCAAAATGGACAATCGCATTGGAAAATCAAGGCTGAGGTTGCCTTGGCGCCTGAAATGGTGACAGTAAGCATCCGACCTTTTGATGCCTTGTTGAAAGCAATGCATAAAACTTGGGATACCAGCACATTGACATTGAAAATGTTCGGAAAAATGTTGGTTGGTGAAGTATCGTGGAAAAATATTACCGGTCCTATCACGATTGCGGATTATGCTGGACAGACGGCACGCATCGGTGCGATCAGTTATTTGAGCTTCATAGCCTTCATTAGCATCAGTCTGGGAGTGATGAATTTGCTCCCTATTCCGGTGCTTGATGGGGGGCTTTTGCTGTATTATTTCGTTGAAGTTTTGACTGGACGTCCCGTCTCCGAACGCTTTGGCGAAATCGCCCAACGTGCTGGTTTGGGGATATTGCTGACATTGATGATTGTTGCTGTCTTCAATGATATTGTCCGCCTCATTTCCTGAATTTATTTTACGACCTTGCCTTTTGGCAGCCGTCTGGTATGACCATTAATAATTGATAGCCAATGAAATTATATTCTGAGCAATTTTCCCTGCCGGCTTTTCGCCACCACCTCATTGCTCTAGCTACATTCGCCCTGTGCTCAGGCCAGGCACTGGCAATAGATCCATTTACTGTAAAAGATATTCGGGTTGAGGGTATTCAGCGCACTGAAGCTGGCACCGTTTTCGGCTATTTGCCTGTCCGGGTCGGTGAAACTTTCACTGATGAAAAAAGTATCAGTGCGATCAAGTCACTTTATGCCACAGGCTTTTTCAAGGATGTCCGAATCGAAGTAGAGGGAAATGTTCTCATCATTCAGGTGGAAGAGCGCCCAGCTATTGCAGGTGTTGAGTTTTCAGGGGTAAAAGAATTTGATAAAGAAGTCCTGACCAAGGCACTCAAGGAAATCGGCCTGGGTGAGTCACGCATTTATGACAAGGCCTTGGTGGACCGCGCAGAACAAGAATTAAAGCGGCAATATCTATCGCGGGGCTTGTATGGCGTTCAGATCACATCTACCGTAACACCGATTGAACGAAATCGTGTGACAGTCAATTTTGCCGTTGAAGAGGGTGATGTCGCACGCATAAAACAAATCAATATCATCGGTAACAAGGCATTTAGCGATAGCGATTTACGTGAGTTGTTAAATTTGACTAAACCCGGATGGTTCACCTGGTATACCAAGTCGGATCAATACTCTAAGCAAAAACTTGCCGGTGATATAGAAACACTAAAGTCGTTTTACCTGAATCGTGGCTATATTGAAATGCAGGTTGAATCGACGCAAGTGTCGATCGGACAGGACAAAAAAGACATTTACATCACGATCAATATTAATGAAGGGGAAAAATTTACAATCTCCGATATTAAGATCGAGGGCCAGATGTTTGGTCGTGATGATGAATTCAAGGCATTGCTTGAATTGAAGAAGGGTGATGTCTATGCTGGCGAAAAATTAAATCAGAGCATTAAGAAAATCTCCGAACGGATGGGTGATTTCGGTTATGCATTCGCGAATGTGAATGCCAATCCGGAAATTAATCGTGACAAAAAAGAAGTTGCTTTTACTATCTTGCTTGACCCAGGCAAACGTGTGTATGTGCGACGCATAAATGTAGCTGGCAATACCAAAACGCGCGATGAGGTCATACGCAGGGAGTTCCGTCAATTTGAAGATTCCTGGTATGACGGCAACAAGATCAGATTATCCCGCGATCGTGTTGATCGTCTGGGCTACTTCAAAGAGGTCAATATAGAGACCCCTGAAGTGGCAGGTAGTATTGACCAAGTAGATATCAATATGTCTGTTGTCGAAAAGCCGACCGGGAATTTGTTGCTGGGGGCAGGTTTCTCAAGTAGTGAAAAATTGACGCTGACCGGTTCGATTCAACAGGCGAATGCATTTGGAACGGGCAATACCATCGGACTGGATGTGAATACCAGCAAACGCAACAGAACCATTGCGCTGTCCCAGACCAATCCCTATTTTACGGATGATGGGGTAAGTCGCAGTTATGATATTTTTTACCGGACCACGCGCCCACCTGAAATAAATACCGGTGACTATATTGTCAAGACTAGCGGCGGGAACGTCAAATTTGGCGTACCTTTTTCTGAGACGGATACCGTTTTCTTTGGTGCAGGAATTGAGCATACCAAGGTTGAAACATTTAGCAATAGCCCTAGCCGTTATAAGCAATATGCTACGGATTTTGGTGATGGCGTTATAGCAACCACAACATCATTCCCACTAACTGCCGCTTGGCAAAGGGATAATCGAGACAGTGCATTAGTGCCTAGTGTTGGCCGCTATCAGCGCGCCAATTTGGAACTGGCAGCTTTTGGCGAACTGAAATATTATCGCGCGGTATATCAGCATCAATATTTCCAGCCGTTCTTCCGGACAATTACTCTGGCATTGAATGGTGAAGCGGATTATGGTCGCGGCTTTGGTGGCAAGCCTTATCCTGTATTCAAGAATTTTTATGCCGGTGGTATCGGCTCCGTGCGTGGTTTCGAAGGTTCATCCCTAGGAAGAAGAGACTCGGTTACAGGAGATGCATCAGGCGGCGCTGCCCGTTTGATCGCAAATGCCGAATTGCAATTTCCATTTCCTGGCTCGGGCAATGATCGTACCTTGCGCTGGTTTACATTTTTCGATGCCGGCAATGTATTTGAAGAAGGTCAAAAAATTAGCGTATCTGATTTAAGGTATTCTACCGGTATCGGTCTGAGCTGGATTTCGCCTATTGGCCCTTTGAAGTTGAGTTACGGTAAAGCTTTGAATGCAAAACCTGAAGACAAGAAGCAGAGTTTCCAATTTCAGTTGGGTACCGGTTTCTGACCGTTTCTCAAGTATTATTATTGCAAGTTAGTTGTTTGGTTTGAATTGTGGAGAGTTACCTTGAAGTCATTCATTAAATCGTCAATCCCATCCAAGATTGCAGCAGCAGTATTTTTATTCACTGTGGCACAGGCGCATGCCGAAGAATCCAAAATTGGACTTGTCAATTCAGAACGAGTAATGCGTGAGTCGGCACCAGCCAAAGCTGCTGAAGCAAAAATCGAATCAGAGTTTTCAAAGCGTAAAAAAGAATTACTCGACTCTTCCGCGCGCTTGAAAGCTATGGCGCAAAAATTGGATAAGGATGCAGCTGTTCTCTCCGAATCTGACCGGATCAAGCGCCAGCGTGAATTGAGCGAGATGGATCAGGATTTTCAACGCAAGCAGCGCACATTCAGTGAAGATCTGAATCAGCGTCGTAATGAGGAAATTGCATTGGTAGTCGACCGTGCCAACAAGGCGATCAAACAAATTGCCGAGTCCGAGAAATATGACATCGTTTTTCAGGAAGCCGTATATGTGAATCCACGTATCGACATCACTGAAAAAGTGTTAAAAGCACTCAACAAATAATAACAAAGGCCACGATGAGCATTCGACTGAGAGAATTGGTCGAACGCTTGGGTGGGCAATTGATGGGCGATCCAGACATTGAAGTGTTTGGCATAGCACCTTTGGACGACGCAAATGCCTCGCACATCACATTCCTCTCCAATCCCAAGCTTCGAACCCAGGCCGCACTAACCAAGGCGGCCGCCATTATATTATCGGCATCCAGCCAAGCTGATATCAGCACTTCGTATAAAGGCGCTTGCATAGTCACCGAGAATCCTTATGCCTATTTCGCCAGAGTCGCACAGTTATTCGAGGCTCAGCAAGCGCAACCGGTGATTTCTGGTGTGGACCGTACGGCATCGATTGATCCTCGCGCAAAAATCGCGTCGACAGCCTTTGTCGGCCCTCATGTCACTATTGAAGCTGATGTTGTTGTCGGCGAAAATGTTCTCATTGAGGCAGGCTGTTTCATTGGTCGTGGCGCCGTCATCGGCGATGATACGCATTTCTTTGCACGGGTCACTTTTCATTCTGCTTGTGAAATAGGACGACGTGGCATCATTCATTCAGGTGCCGTCATAGGGACAGATGGTTTCGGCTTTGCCAATGAGGCAGGACGCTGGATCAAGATACCGCAAACGGGCAGGGTAATTATTGGCGATGATGTCGATATTGGCGCCAACACCACCGTCGATCGCGGTGCACTGGCCGATACGATCATTGAGGATGGCGTCAAGTTGGATAATCAAATCCAGATTGGCCATAATTGCCATATTGGTGCGCACACCGCTATGGCTGGTTGTGTCGGCGTCGCCGGCAGTGCCAAGATAGGTAAATATTGTACCTTTGGGGGGGCTGCGATGGTGCTGGGACATTTGACCATTGCCGACCACGTGCATATTTCTTCAGGCAGCATGGTTTCGCGCTCCATACTTGAAGCAGGGCAGTACACCGGCTTCTACCCCTTGGCCAAGAATTCCGACTGGGAAAAATCTGCAGCTATCGTCCGCAATCTGACGACGATGCGCGAGAAAATCCGGTCACTCGAAAAAATAATTAAAACGCTTACAAATAAAGAATAATGAACAGTCTCGACATCAACCAAATCAAACAGTACCTGCCACACCGTTATCCATTGCTGCTGGTCGATCGTGTTCTCGATTGGGAAGCCGGCAAGCGTATTACTGCCATCAAGAATGTCACAGTGAATGAAGAATTTTTTAACGGACATTTCCCGAACAAGCCGGTGATGCCTGGCGTGCTGATGATAGAGGCGATGGCGCAAACCGCTGCCATCCTGTCTTTCTTGACGATGGATGTAAAGCCGGATGAAGACACCATCGTGTATTTCCTGGGGATAGACGGGGCACGGTTCAAGCGTCCGGTGGAACCCGGCGATCAACTCAAAATGGAAGTTGAAATCATTCGTGTCGCTCGTGGCATCTGGAAATATAAGGCAAAGGCAACTGTCGACGGTCAACTCGCTGTCGAGGGTGAGTTGATGTGCACCATGCGCAGCGCAGCTGACTCCACCAAGGCAGCAGGACAATAATGGCGGGGATTCATCCGAGCGCCCTCATTGATCCCGCGGCAGAACTGGATAGTTCTGTCGAGGTGGGCGCATTTTCCATTATCGGTCCAAATGTAAAAATCGATGCCGGTACCAAGATCGGTCCGCATGTCATCATTGAGGGCCATACCACCATTGGCCGCGACAACACGTTTTTCCAGTTTTCCTCGATTGGCGCTGCCCCGCAAGACAAGAAGTATGCAGGTGAGCCGACGCGACTCGAAATCGGTGATCGCAATACCGTGCGCGAGTTCTGCACCTTCAATCTGGGTACCGCACAGGATGTCGGCGTTACCCGTCTGGGTGATGATAACTGGATCATGGCTTACGTGCACATAGCGCACGACTGCCAGTTAGGCAATCTGACGATTCTTGCCAATAATGTCACCCTTGCAGGACATGTGCATGTCGGCGACTGGGTTTTCCTGGGCGGATTTACCTCGGTACATCAGTTCTGCCATATCGGTGCGCATGCGATGACAGCCTTTACTGCCGCCGTGAGCCAGGATGTGCCGCCTTTCGTTACCGCCGCCGGCAACCGCGCGGCGCCGGTGGGTATCAATACCGAAGGCTTGAAACGTCGCGGCTTCTCGGGTGAACAAATTTTGGCCATCCGCAGAGCGTACAAGCTGATTTACAAATCAGGCTTGTCGCTGGAGGAGGCCAAACTTGCCCTGGCACAGGAAGAGCTCAATGCGCCCGCAACCGCACCGTCGCTGGCTTTGATGCGTGAATTCATCAGCAGCAGCAGTCGCGGCATCATCCGTTAGGATGGGAGTACGGTGAGAAATTCTGTCTCGGAGGCGCAGTTGAATCGACTGCAAAGCCAGTTGTCGATTGCGCTGGTTGCCGGAGAGGCCTCCGGCGATCTGCTCGGCAGTCGACTGTTGTCTGGGCTGCGCATGGAGTTGCCTGGCGCACGCATGCATGGCATAGGCGGTCCGCACATGGCCGAGCACGGTTTCGTCAGCGAATGGCCGATGGATAAATTAACTGTGCGCGGGCTATTTGAGGTAATACCGCGCTACCGTGAAATTAAAGGCATTCAGAACGCTCTGCGTGATCGGCTCCTGGCGGAAAAGCCAGCAGTTTTCATCGGCGTCGATTATCCAGGGTTCAATCTCGGTCTTGAAATGCAATTGAAGGCAGCCGGCATCAAGACCATGCATTTCATCAGCCCACAAATTTGGGCCTGGCGTGGTGGGCGCATCAAGAAAATTGCCAAGGCAGTGTCGCATATGCTGGTGGTGTTTCCTTTTGAAGAATTGATTTACCGTCAGGCCGGTATTCCAGTCACCTATGTCGGACATCCGCTGGCTGAAGTGATCCCTATGATCCCGGATGTGGCTGCAGCACGCCTGGCTTTGGGCTTGCCGCCGGCGTCGTCGGTTGTTGCGATCCTGCCCGGCAGTCGCATGTCGGAGTTGAAATACAACACCGCCGCCTTCATCGGTGCCGCCAAGTTGCTGGCGCAACGCGATCATTCATTGCGCTTTGTGGTGCCGATGGCAGGTGACAAGCAGCGCCAATACTTCATTGAATTGCTAAAGCAGGCCGGCCTGGACGATGTGCCGATCCAATTGCTCGATGGGCAATCGCATGTTGCACTGGCTGCTGCCGATGCCGTGCTGGTAGCTTCAGGCACGGCATCGCTGGAGGTGGCGCTGTTCAAGAAGCCGATGGTGATAGCCTACCGGATGATGCGCGCCTCATGGGAAATCATGCGACATATGGGTTACCAGCCATGGATTGGCTTGCCGAATATTCTGGCGCAGGAATTTCTGGTGCCGGAATTGCTGCAGGATGCGGCAAACCCGCAGGCGCTGGCCGATGCAATCTGGAAGCAACTGGATGATCAGCCGCATCGTGCGATGCTGCAGCAGCGCTTTACCGAGATGCACCACAGCTTGCTGCGCAATACTGCACATGAGAGTGCGCTGGCGGTGATGAAGGTGATAGGGCAGCCGCTACGCACCATTTAACTGAAAAATATACCCGGTGGGGTATATTTTATAGTCGGCGTAATCATTCCGGCAGATGGGGTATTTTTCATGATACTCCCTCAATAATCTCTTATTTGCAATTGTTCGGAGCTGCGTGGCATGACGATTCTATGTGGGATCAATAATCCGCTTACCCTGAACAATTACCTTGTTTTCATGGCAGTTTCCTGCCCAACCCATAGGTCCCGTCTGTTGTGAACAAATCCGAACAAACCATACTGCTCTTCGATGATGAAAATGAATTGATTTGCGGTGTAGACGAGGCCGGTCGTGGCCCGCTGGCAGGGCCAGTCTTTGCTGCTGCTGTCATTCTCGACCCCAGAAAGCCCATCGCAGGCCTGCGCGACTCAAAAAAACTGACTGAAGCACGCCGCGATGCATTGGCGATCGAGATCAGGAACAATGCGCTGGCATGGTCGATTGCGCAGTGTTCCGAGGCTGAAATCGATACACTGAATATTTTGCAGGCGACAATGCTGGCGATGCGTCGTGCCATAGAAGGATTGCCGACTCCCGCTACGCTGGCACTGATCGATGGCAACCGCTGCCCGGTATTGTCAATCCGTTCGGAGGCAATCATCAAGGGAGATGATAAGGTGCCCGCCATTTCTGCCGCATCGATACTTGCGAAAACCGCCCGGGATGCAGCGCTGGCAGAATTACACCAACAATTTCCGCAATATGCATTTGACCGGCATAAGGGCTATCCGACGGCCCTGCATCTGGAGCGCTTGCGGGCACATGGGGTGTCGCCCGTTCATCGTAAATCTTATGCGCCGGTGCGTGCGCTGCTCAACCTGGTGACTATATGAAGCCCATTTCATCGCGGGACAATCCGCTTTATAAAGAATTGAAACACCTGGCAACCAGTTCGCAAGCGCGGCGCAAGGCGCGGCGCACGCTGCTTGATGGCGTGCATTTGTGCGAGGCTTACCTGGAGCACGCAGGACTGCCGGTGTTGTGCGTGGTGAGTGAGTCAGCCGTGCATCATCATGAAGTCGCTGCACTCCTGGTGCGCTGCGACACTTCCCGTATCCAGTGCATCGTCATGCCGGATGCGCTTTACCATGCACTGAGCCAGGTCGAACATGGCGTTGGCCTGCTGTTCGTGATCGAGACGCCAGAACCGGCATTTCCGCAAGTATTGATGCAATCCGCAGTTCTTCTCGATAATCTGCAGGATCCGGGCAATATGGGCTCCATTTTACGCAGTGCTGCCGCAGCCGGAATTGAACAGGTATTTTGTTCCGTAGGGACGGCATTTACCTGGTCGCCGAAAGTGCTGCGGGCCGGCATGGGCGCACATTTTCTACTGGACATCTACGAGGGTGTTGATCTGATCCCGTTGATTCAAAATGCAGGCATTCCCGTCATCGCCACCAGCTCGCATGCACAAAACAGTATTTATCAGGCAAATCTGGCACAACCTGTAGCCTGGTTGTTCGGGCATGAAGGGCAGGGCGTGGCTGAAGATTTGCTTGGACTTGCAAGCGAGCAGGTCGGGATTCCACATCAGGGCAATATGGAGTCACTAAATGTGGCTGCTGCAGCGGCAGTCTGTTTCTTCGAGCAATTGCGGCAACGACAAGCCTGACATTGCCGTGTCAAAATTTGGGTTCGGTATTGCGGTAGCCAATGCCAAACCTTATCGACATCAAATCAATAGGCTCGCTGATCGGATTTAATCTCTTGCAAAATCGTGGTGGATATTTCTTCAATCGATTTTGTGGTGGAGGACAACCACCGTATCCCCTCACGCTTCATCATCGCTTCGGCCTCATTGACCTCGTAGCGGCAATTCTCGATCGATGCATATTTGCTGCCCTGGCGTCGCTCATGGCGGATTTCGGACAAGCGCTCCGGCGTGATGGTCAGGCCGAAAATCTTGCTCTTGTATGCCAGCAGGCCGGACGGTAGTTTGCCGCGCTCAAAATCTTCCGGGATCAATGGATAATTCGCCGCCTTGATTCCATACTGCATGGCCAAAAACAAGCTGGTCGGCGTCTTGCCGGAACGCGACACACCCGACCAGGATCACGTCGGCGATAGATAAATTCTTGTGGGACTGTCCATCATCGTGCATGAGCGAATAGTTGATCGCTTCAATCCGGTTTTTGTACTCATCCGAATCGGCAATATTGTGGCTGCGACCAATCGTATGCGTCGATTTAACCCCCAACTCTTGCTCCAGCGGATCCACAAATGTCTGGATCAAATCCATGTACATGCCCTTGGAGTTGCGAATGATGCTAGACAATTCCGTTTTCACCAGTGTCGAGAAGACGATCGGACGCTTGCCATCCAGTGTGAATGCCTCATTGATTTTGCGCAGCGCATCATATGCTTTGTCGACGTCATCGATAAAGGGGAGGCGTATTTGTTTAAACCGCAAATTGAACTGGGTCAGGACAGCGTGACCGAATGTTTCTGCAGTAATCCCGGTGCCATCTGAAACGAAAAAAACTGTCCTGTCAAAAGGACTCTGGGGTGTTAGTGTGCTGTCTGCCATGGTAGTTGTTAGAGTGTGATCTTAAAAAGTCAGGTCGGGATTCGTTAAAATGGCATCGCACCATGTAAAATGGCGATCAATAAATTCCATCTGATTGTACTGCCACAAGAATAACAAAAAGTTCAGTGCAATGAGAATGCGCGCAAAGATTTCTTATCATCAAACTAGAGGTTGTTATGTCTAATGCAGTTACTGGGGTCACCCCGGAGGCCACTTACGTCGCCTCCTTTGAGCACTTGCGCATGACGGATGTGGAATCCGTCGGTGGCAAGAATGCCTCTTTAGGTGAAATGATCAGCCAACTGGCTGGTGCCGGTGTCCGTGTGCCCGGTGGATTTGCCACTACCGCGCAAGCATTCCGAGATTTCCTGTCATACAGCATCGACGGCGGCAAGCCACTGGCCGATCGCATCGCTGATCGCCTTGAAACATTGAACATCGACGATGTACGCGCGCTGGCCGTAGCCGGTGCAGAGATTCGTCAATGGATCATCGACACGCCGTTTCAACCGCGTCTCGAAAAAGAAATTCATGAATACTATCAGCAACTGGTAGCAGATTCATCCGCAGAGATGTCGTTTGCGGTGCGTTCTTCCGCCACCGCGGAAGACTTGCCGGATGCATCATTCGCAGGTCAGCAGGAGACTTTCCTGAACGTGGTTGGGATTGACAACGTACTGGAAGCGATGAAGCATGTATTTGCTTCACTCTACAATGATCGCGCCATTTCTTATCGCGTCCATAAGGGTTTTACCCACGCTGAAGTCGCCTTGTCAGCCGGTGTGCAGCGCATGGTCCGCTCGGATCTCGGCGCAGCAGGTGTGATGTTCACCATGGATACCGAGTCCGGCTTCAGGGATGTCGTTTTCATCACATCCAGCTATGGTCTCGGCGAGACAGTGGTGCAGGGCGCCGTCAATCCCGACGAGTTTTACGTGCACAAGCCCATGTTGGAAATGGGAAAATCCCCGGTGATTCGCCGTAACATCGGCTCCAAGCTGATCAAGATGGAATTCACCGGCGAAGCCAAGGCTGGCCGTTCCGTCAAGACAGTCGATGTGTCTATCGAGATGCGCAATCGCTATTCGCTGACCGATGCAGAAGTCGTTGAATTGGCAAAATATGCGGTCATCATCGAAAAACACTATGAACGCCCGATGGACATCGAGTGGGGCAAGGATGGTCGCGACGGCAAGTTGTATATCCTGCAAGCGCGTCCTGAAACAGTCAAGTCGCAACAAAAATCAACCGATGCTCAGCAGCGCTTCAAGCTCAAGGGTTCCAGCACAGTATTGACGTCTGGTCGTGCCATCGGCCAGAAAATTGGTGCCGGCCCGGTGCGCGTCATTCTGGATGCCGCTGACATGGAGCGCGTCCAGCCCGGCGATGTACTGGTGGCCGACATGACCGACCCTAACTGGGAGCCGGTGATGAAGCGCGCATCGGCCATCGTCACCAACCGCGGCGGTCGTACCTGTCATGCAGCAATTATTGCGCGTGAACTGGGTGTGCCTGCGGTCGTGGGTTGCGGCGATGCTACCGACTTGCTCAAGGATGGCAATTTCGTCACCGTTTCTTGCGCAGAAGGCGATGAAGGCCGGATTTATGACGGCCTGCTGGAAACGGAAATCACTGAGGTGGAGCGCGGCGAACTGCCGAAGTTGCCATTGAAGATCATGATGAACGTCGGCAACCCGCAATTGGCTTTCGACTTCCAGTCGATTCCGAATGCCGGTGTCGGCTTGGCTCGTCTGGAATTCATCATCAACAACAACATCGGCGTTCATCCTAAAGCAATTCTGGAATACCCGAATATCGATGCCGACTTGAAAAAAGCGGTCGAATCGGTTGCGCGCGGCCATGCATCTCCAAAAGCGTTCTATGTCGACAAACTGGCGGAAGGCATTGCGACCATCGCTGCTGCTTTCTGGCCTAAACCAGTCATCGTGCGCATGTCCGATTTCAAATCGAATGAGTACAAGAAACTCATCGGCGGCTCGCGCTACGAACCGGATGAAGAAAATCCGATGTTGGGCTTCCGCGGTGCCGCACGTTATCTGGCCGATGATTTTGCCGAAGCGTTCGAGATGGAATGTCTGGCGATGAAGCGGGTCCGTAACGACATGGGCCTGACCAATGTTGAAATCATGATCCCATTTGTGCGCACTCTGGGCCAGGCGGAAAAAGTAATTGCCTTGCTGGGTAAAAATGATCTGAAGCGCGGCGAAAATGGTTTGCGCGTCATCATGATGTGTGAAGTGCCGTCGAATGCGATTCTGGCCGAACAGTTCCTCGAACATTTCGACGGCTTCTCGATCGGTTCGAACGATTTGACCCAGCTCACGCTGGGCCTGGATCGCGACTCCGGCATGGAATTGCTGGCAGCGGATTTCGACGAGCGTGACCCGGCGGTACGTGCCTTGTTGTCCAAGGCGATTGCCGCTTGCCGTGCGCAAGGCAAATACGTTGGCATTTGCGGTCAGGGGCCATCCGATCACCCCGACTTTGCTGAGTGGCTGATGAAAGAAGGCATCGAATCGATCTCGCTGAACCCGGATTCAGTAATCGATACCTGGAAGAAACTGGGCGGCGCTCAGTAAACCCGTTTTTGCCACTAGAAAACGCGAGCTTCATGCTCGCGTTTTTTTTGATCTATGATGTAACTGCAGCATTATTTCTTGCTATCACTCAACAATCATAGGGTGGTTTTTATTCCCAGTGCACTGATTGATAGTATTTTTGTCCATGCTAAGAAAAGGAATTGCAGATGTTGGATTGGATGGTCTGGTTCGGTTTGGCAGGTATCGTAGTGATATGTGAGCTATTCACCGGCACGTTTTATTTGCTGATGATTGCTCTGGGATTTGCGGCCGGCGGTGTGGCGGCATTGCTCGGCGTTCGTTTCGAGTTGCAAGTGATGGTTGCTGCAGCGGTCGGCGCGAACACGGCCTATTTACTGCGCAACAGCAGATTTGCCAAATCGCGAAAGATTTCAGCCTCACGCGACCCGAATGTCAATCTTGATATCGGGCAAGTGTTGCGCGTTGAGAAATGGGAAGGCAGCCATGCACGGGTGATGTATCGCGGCGCTCTCTGGGATATCGATCTGGCTCCCGGCTCACATGCCGAGTCCGGTGAGTTTGTCATCATTGAAATGCGCGGCAGTCATCTTGTCGTCAGTAATAATAAACATCAATAAAAGGACGTTTTATGGAAATCAGTTTCGGCAATATTACTTTTATCCTGCTTGTGATGGCAATCGTGTTCGTCTTCAAAACCATCAATGTCGTGCCGCAACAGCATGCGTGGGTGGTTGAGCGTTTCGGTAAGTACCATGGGACGCTGGGGCCAGGCCTGAATATCGTTCTGCCATTCATCGATCGGATTGCCTATAAGCACTCACTGAAAGAAATCCCGCTGGATGTGCCGAGCCAGGTGTGTATCACCAAGGACAATACGCAGTTGCAGGTGGATGGCATTCTGTATTTTCAGGTGACAGACCCGATGCGCGCTTCGTACGGTTCCTCGAACTATATCGCGGCGGTTTCGCAACTGGCGCAAACCACGCTGCGCAGCGTGATCGGCAAGATGGAACTCGACAAGACTTTTGAAGAGCGCAGTCACATCAATCAGAGCATCGTCAGTTCGATTGACGAGTCGGCCGCCAACTGGGGTGTCAAAGTATTACGGTATGAAATCAAGGACTTGACGCCACCCAAGGAAATTTTGCACTCGATGCAGGCGCAAATCACCGCAGAACGCGAAAAGCGGGCGTTGATAGCCGCATCCGAGGGACGCAAGCAAGAGCAGATCAATATTGCTACCGGCGAACGCGAGGCTTCGATCGCCAAATCCGAAGGCGAGAAGCAGGCCTCGATCAACCGCGCGCAAGGGCAGGCCGCGGCCATTTTGGCAATCGCGCAAGCCAGTTCGGAGGCGCTGCGCATCACCGCGGCAGCAATCCAGCAGCCCGGCGGGTCGGATGCCGTCAATTTAAAGGTGGCTGAGCAATATGTCAGCGCTTTCTCCAATCTGGCCAAGACCAATAATTCGATCATTGTTCCAGCCAATATGGGTGATATCAGCGGCTTGATAGCGACGTGCGATGCAGGTGGTGAAGTCACAGAAATGACAGGCGAACTGATGGACTCAACAGGCTGTCGAGTGCGTTGATGGTGGCTTTCCTGCCAGGATGACAATCTGGGAGTGAAAATATACTCCTGCCTGTATATTTTTAGATGCTTATAACTATTGCGGGTATGGCATATTTTCATGTCATACCCCTTATATTTTATTGATTTAAAACGATGTGCCGATCAAAACCTGCAATTCCAGTGTTGTACGGGATGGCAGGCTTCAAGTTACGGAGCAGAGATCAGCGCCTGTGCTGCTTCATGATTTTCTGCTGTTCACGCTGCCAGTCGCGCTCTTTCTCGGTTTCGCGTTTGTCGTGCATTTTTTTACCTTTGGCCAGGCCGATTTCGCATTTGACGCGGCCGTTCAGGAAATGCAAATTGAGCGGAACCAGTGTGTAGCCGGAACGCTCGACTTTGCCGATCAACTTGCTGATTTCAGCCTTGTTGAGCAGGAGTTTGCGGGTGCGAACGGCATCGGGGTGGACGTGGGAAGAGGCCGTCGGCAGGGCGCTGATATGGGCGCCGAACAGGTAAATTTCACCATCGCGGACGATGACGTATGCCTCTTTCAGTTGCACGCGTCCGTCTCGGATGGATTTAACTTCCCAGCCGTGCAGGACGATACCCGCCTCAAAGCGCTCCTCGATAAAGTAGTCGTGAAAAGCTTTTCTATTATCAACAATGGTCATGGAATGGTGTTCGAGCACGAGTCGGTTAAAATTTCAGTTTTGCGATTCTATCAAATGGTTGATATTCAATGGCAGTTGTACATAAAACAGTGATATTAGGTTACAGCGCAGAACAAATGTTCGCACTGGTTGATTGTGTAGAGGATTACCCAAAATTCTTGCCTTGGTGTGGTGGCGTGGAAGTGCGTCAGCGCGAGGAAAACAAACTGGTGGCCACGATTGCCATACACTACCATGGCGTGCGGCAGTCCTTCACCACAGAAAACACGAATGTGCCATCAACTTCGATGAATATGCACCTACTGGAAGGTCCGTTCAGGCAACTAAATGGAAACTGGACCTTCAAGGCGCTACGGGCGGATGCCTGTAAGGTTGAATTTAATTTGCAATATGAGTTTTCCAGCAAGATCCTGGAAAAAATCATCGGGCCAGTATTCAGTGTCATCGCCAATGGTTTTGTTGACTCCTTTTGCAAGCGTGCGGAGACGATTTATGGCTAAGCCATCTCTATTGCATGTGCAAGTGTGTTTCGCTAAATCGGACAAGCAGTTACTGCATGATTTGAATGTGTCCGAGGGGACAACCTTGCACGAGGCCATCAGGCAGAGCGGAATCCTGTTGGAGGCGCTCGATATCGACCTGGGGACTTTCCGCGTTGGCGTTTATGGCAAGCTCAAAGCCCTTGATGCAGTCTTGCAGGAGGGGGATCGTGTGGAAATCTATCGGCCGCTAATTGCAGACCCAAAAGAATCGCGCCGTAGACGAGCCCAGAAAAAAGAAGAGGACCATGCCAGTCAAATTGGCTGATCAAAAATTTCAATAAGCATAATCATTTGCAGTCGCCAAGAATTTTCCGGGTGTCCTTGGCTTCCTGCGCGCGCTGCATATCGTTCAAGTACGCGCGCTCGCCATTCTTATCGGTGCGCGCAATCCGCTGACCAGAATCCAGTGCCTTTTGATAGTCGCGCGCACGTTCGCAATTCTTGCTCTTGTCTGCCGCCATTTGCTTTTCTTCGGCGGCTTTTTTGTCTTTCTCTGCCTGTTCTATTTTGCGCTTCTGGAAATCCATGTTTTTTTCCACTGTGGTCATGGGGATTTTCATTTTACTAACCGCCGGGTTGCCTACAGCCTCGCCTTCGATACCGCCCACGACAGGGTCGCCTAGTGGCGCTAAAGACGGCGTACGCGCGGCAACACCAGGCGCCTTCACGATGCGGCTATCGGGCACAGAGGTGGGCGGCGGCATGTCGGAATACTGCTTGACCCCTTTATCATTGAGCCATACATATTGCGCGAATGCGCTCCCGGACAGGCTTAATATGGCCAGTGCCGCAGCCATTGCAGTGATTCGTTTGCAGCCTGAAGAGTTCATCGGCAATCCTGGTTGATTCTTTAAGTAGTAACGGGAGATCTAGATTAGTTACCGATATGGTTGGCGGCCCTGCCTGATGAACTGCACACTAGTGCATGCGATTATCGAAAGGCCGCATATTTCAAGTCGTGTGAAGCACTGACTCAAAATCTTGCTGCAAACGAGGATGGCTACAGGCAGCAACTTGTATTGCAGGTTAACACGCCATGCAATTCGCCGAAACCTAGATTCCAACAAAATTATTATATAGAAAAACTGGCCTAGGGAAAGTACATGGCTTGAGGACTTCATTTCATTGGTTAAGCATTGAATTTGCTTATGGATTTACAGGAGTCTAGTGATCTGGCTTATCACTTCATTTCCCATAATCCGACAGTTGCTGAAACGATTGCAGATGAAGTATTGGTAACGCATCTTGGTAAGCTGTGAAGCATGGCATCAAGCACCGGCTCTTTAAGTGGCCATTCCATCCTTGCACTTGGAGGGCTTTGTTTGCCAGTACGCCACGTATCGATCCGGCTCAGCGTCAGAAAAAATCATGCTGGACGCCCAGGCTTTGATCCAATAATCGTTGTCCGGATGCTGTAGAGCGCTAGAGAATGGAAATTTCTGTATTGGAGCCTTTTGAAGGGGGGGGCTCATCTGTCACTATGTTCGTGGAATTGTTTAAAAATTCAATTCGCATTGGCTCTGAGCACAAGTGTACTTAACAGACGGTTTTGCATGGGAAACGACTTTTCTGTATAATTCTGTTTTGCGCCAATAGGAATTACGATGCGTTTACTTCAAAAAGCACTCACATTCGATGATGTGCTGCTCGTGCCGGCATACTCGGCAATTCTCCCTAAAGATACATCTCTTAAAACGCGTCTGACGCGAAACATCACGTTGAACATGCCGTTAGTTTCTGCGGCCATGGATACCGTGACCGAAGCGCGTCTGGCTATCGCTATGGCGCAAGAGGGCGGCATCGGCATCATCCATAAAAATCTGACTGCCAAAGAGCAGGCGCGCGAAGTTGCCAAGGTCAAGCGCTTCGAGTCCGGCGTATTGCGTGATCCGATCACGATTCCGCCAACGATGAAAATACGCGATGTGATTGCTCTGTCGTTGCAGCACGGCATCAGCGGCTTCCCGGTAGTCGAAGGTAAGATTGTGGTTGGCATTATCACCAACCGAGACTTGCGCTTTGAGGGTGAGTTGAACGCGGAAGTTCGCGACAAAATGACGCCTCGCGAAAAGCTGGTCTATGTCAAGGAGGGCGCTGATCCGGTAGAGGCAAAGCGGCTGTTAAACAAACACCGTCTTGAACGTGTGCTGGTGGTGAATGACGCATTTGAGTTGCGCGGACTTATCACTGTCAAGGATATACAGAAAGCTACGGAACATCCGCTGGCCTCAAAAGATCAGTTTGGCAAGTTGCGTGTTGGCGCTGCAGTCGGCACCGGCCCGGACAATGAAGAGCGGATAGAGTTGCTGGTCAATGCTGGCGTAGATGTGATCGTGGTCGATACCGCACACGGTCATTCTCAGGGCGTTTTGGATCGCGTGAAATGGGTCAAAACACATTTCCCGCATGTTGATGTGATCGGTGGCAATATTGCTACCGCAGCGGCCGCAAAGGCGCTGGCAGATTATGGTGCGGATGGCGTCAAGGTCGGCATTGGTCCTGGCTCAATTTGCACCACGCGTATCGTGGCAGGTGTCGGGGTGCCACAAATCACGGCCATTTCCAATGTCAGCAAAGCATTGAAAGACACAGGCATTCCGTGCATCGCCGATGGCGGCATCCGTTTTTCGGGTGATATTTCCAAGGCATTGGCGGCTGGCGCTTCCAGCGTCATGATGGGCAGTATGTTTGCCGGCACCGAAGAAGCTCCAGGCGAAGTGATTTTGTTTCAGGGGCGCAGCTACAAATCTTATCGCGGCATGGGCAGCTTGGGGGCAATGGCAGACGGCTCCGCAGATCGTTATTTCCAGGATGCCGCCAACAATACAGATAAATTTGTACCTGAAGGCATCGAGGGGCGCGTCGCTTACAAAGGCAGTGTGCTGGCCATCTTGTATCAACTGGTTGGCGGCGTCCGTTCTTCTATGGGCTATTGTGGCTGCGCGACGATTGATGAGTTGCGCGAAAAAGCTGAATTCGTCGAGATCACATCTGCAGGCATGAGAGAATCACATGTTCATGATGTGCAAATCACGAAAGAAGCGCCTAATTACCGCGCAGATTGATTTTTTAAAACGCATTGCTGTTCAGTCAACCACATATTGAGTTCCTTATGACGACTCCGGATTTAACCAGATTTGGCTACACGAGCGGGCTTAATACGGTATTGGATAGTGATGCAACTGATGATCTCAGTCAGCAAGTATTACGTATCAGGCGCATAGGCAGGCGACTTTTCGGTGTGTCAAATTGCATCGTAACCCTCGGGGAGTCTCAGTCAAACAGCATGGAAACGGAGCGCTCAATGGAGTCGATTGAGACTGCTTTCTGCGAAAATATGCCTATCCCATTGGAGTTTTTGCAAGTGCCAGATGCGCGTGATGATCTAGCATTGTCTCAGCATCGATTAGTTCTCGGTGCGCCATATATCCGTTTTTATGCGACATATCCGATTCTGAATGACGACCGGGAGGCAGTCGGCAGCGTCAGTCTGATTGATTATGCGCCACGCACCTTGGATGATCAGGAGCGGCAATATTTGATGGATATGGCCGCTTTAGTGCGAGAAAGAGTTGCGTCTCAGTTTCCTGAGTGCATCTCAGCTTGATCTCGTCAAAAAGAACCGCAGCTTGCGCAGGGAGTCATTAATTGATCCCTTGATCGGAACCTGGAACCGTACCGCAATTACCCGTTCTCTGGTTATCGAGATGGATCGATGTAGTCAGGCGTCTAAGCCACTTTCATTGGTTTTTGTCGACTCTGATTATTTCAAGAAAATTAACGAAGATCATGGACGTCCGGCCGGCGATACGATTTTACTAAAAATTGCCAGTCGCCTGCGTTCATGTATTCGTCCACATGACGCTTTGGGTCGCTACGATGGCGGCAAGTTCATGATCATCTTGCCAGGGGCGTCACATGTGATTGCATTGGCGGTCGCAGAGCGGATGCGACTGGCAATCATGTCGCATCCAGAGATAATTGGTCAAACAATAATTAATCTGACGATTAGCGCGGGCACTGCGTCTACCGATCAATTCCCGCAATCATCTCCTGAAGAGTTGACAAACCAAGCCGACGCGGCTCTTTATTCCGCAAAAAATATCGGGCCGAAATTGCGTGGTACAGGCAACTCCTAATTCATCTTATATAAAAGCATATCCCATGCACTCAAAAATTCTCATTCTTGATTTCGGCTCACAAGTCACCCAATTGATTGCTCGTCGCGTACGCGACTCTGGCGTGTTTTCCGAAGTTTATCCTTACGATGTCTCCGACGAATTCATTCGTGGCTACGGCGCAGCGGGTGTCATCTTGTCCGGCGGCCCGAATTCAGTAATGGATGGCGACACGCCACGTGCGCCGCAAGCGGTGTTTGATCTGGGCGTGCCGGTACTTGGCATTTGTTACGGCATGCAAACAATGGCGGCCCAGTTGGGCGGGCAGGTCGAGAACGGCAAAGTGCGTGAATTCGGTTATGCCGAAGTGCGCGCACGTGGCCATACAGCTTTATTCTCCGGCATCAATGATTTCGTGACGCCGGAAGGCCATGGCATGCTGAAAGTATGGATGAGCCATGGCGACAAGGTCAATGAAATGCCGCCGGGCTTCAAGCTGATGGCGTCAACCGACAACTGCCCGATTGCCGCGATGGCAGATGATGAGCGCAAGTTCTATGCAGTGCAGTTCCATCCGGAAGTCACTCACACTGTGCAGGGCAAAGCCATCATTGGCCGTTTTGTGCACGAGATTTGCGGCTGCAAGTCCGACTGGAATATGCCGGACTATATCGCCGAAGCTGTCGATGCGATCCGCAATAAAGTTGGCAAGTGATGAAGTCATCCTCGGCTTGTCCGGTGGCGTCGACAGTAGCGTTGCTGCCGCCCTGATTCACCGCGCGATCGGCGATCAATTGACCTGCGTCTTCGTTGATCACGGCCTGTTGCGCCTCGACGAGGGCAAGATGGTGATGGACATGTTCGGCAAGAACCTCGGCGTGAAAGTAATTCATGTCGATGCCACAGCACAGTTCATGGGCGAGTTGGAGGGTGTCACTGACCCGGAAGCCAAGCGCAAGATCATCGGCAAGGAATTCGTCGAAGTGTTCCAGTCCGAGTCTGGCAAGCTGAAGAATGCCAAATGGCTGGCGCAGGGCACGATTTATCCTGACGTGATCGAAAGTGCCGGCAAGGGTAAAAAAGGGCACACCATCAAGAGCCACCACAATGTGGGCGGCCTGCCTGAGACCTTGAATCTGCAGTTGCTGGAGCCGCTGCGCGAACTATTCAAGGATGAAGTGCGCGAACTGGGTGTGGCGCTAGGCTTGCCGCATGACATGGTTTATCGCCATCCGTTTCCCGGCCCGGGACTGGGCGTGCGGATTCTGGGCGAGGTCAAAAAGGATTTTGCCGACCTGCTGCGCCGTGCGGACGCAATCTTTATCGAGGAATTGCGCAATACTGTCGATGAAAACAGCGGCAAGAACTGGTATGAACTAACCAGCCAGGCTTTTGCGGTATTCCTGCCGGTCAAGTCGGTCGGCGTGATGGGCGATGGCCGCACTTATGAATACGTGGTGGCATTGCGTGCGGTGCAAACACAGGATTTCATGACCGCACACTGGGCGCATCTGCCGCATGACTTGCTGGGCAAGGTATCGAACCGCATCATTAACGAAGTGCGCGGCATCAATCGCGTGGTGTACGACATTTCCGGTAAGCCGCCGGCAACGATTGAGTGGGAATAAACCCAGCCAGTGTCCTGAATTGCTGACTTCTTAAATGACACTGGCAATTCAGGACACCAGGCCATTTTAGAGCGCGACACCTATCCGAAGTATGCACAGCCTGCGCGGCACAATATGCACCGCGCAGGCTGTTTGCGCTAATGCGTCATAATGGCAGTTCATTCCAGAATTATCTTTAAAAAACCGTGACTTACAGCATAAAAGAAATTTTCTATACACTTCAGGGCGAGGGCGCGCATGCGGGGCGTCCGGCCGTATTTTGCCGTTTTAGCGGTTGCAATCTCTGGTCCGGCAGGGAAAGCGACCGCGTCAGCGCAGTATGCCGTTTTTGCGATACCGATTTTGTCGGCACCGATGGCGTATCGGGCGGAAAATTTATCGATGGCAGGCAGTTGGCCGAAAAAATAGATAGCTTTTGGCCTGCCGACTATCCGGCGCATAAATACGTGGTATTTACCGGCGGGGAACCGTTGTTGCAATTGGACGAAGCGTTAATTGCCTGCATGCACGATGCCGGATTTACAGTCGCAATCGAAACCAATGGCACCTTGCCGGTGCCGCCCGGGGTAGACTGGATTTGCGTCAGCCCGAAAATCGGTTCCGAGCTCTGCGTACGACAAGGCAATGAATTGAAAGTCGTGATCCCGCAGGAAAATCAAGACCTGGACGCCTATGCCGCGCTGGCGTTCGAACATTTTTTCGTGCAGCCGATGGATGGACCTGACGCAGAAAAAAATACCTTGCTTGCAATTGATACTTGCAAGCGCAAGCCGCAGTGGAAACTTAGTCTGCAGACACATAAACTATTACAGATACCGTAATTCCCATGCTCACGATTACCCGCAAGCTCGAATTCGATGCCGGTCACCGGATTCCTGACCACAAAAGCCAGTGCCGTAACCTGCATGGCCATCGCTACACCCTTGAAATCACCTTGGTGGGGGAGGTCGTCGATCAAGATGGCCAATCAGACAATGGCATGATCATGGACTTCTCCGACATCAAGACACTGGCCAAGGAGCATCTGGTGGATGTCTGGGATCATGCTTTTTTGGTGTACGAGAAGGATGCTGCCGTCAAACAATTTCTGGAAAGCCTGCCAGACCACAAAACTGTTGTGCTGAATCGTATTCCGACGGTTGAAAATCTGGTCAGGATCGCTTTCGACATATTGAAGCCGGTCTACCGGGATCGGTATGGCACCGGATTAACCTTGAACAAAATCAAACTGTTTGAAACGCCGAATTGCTGGGCTGAAATTGACGGGCTAGTGTGACAAGATGACTGATCTGATTTTCATGCGTCAGGCGCTTGATCAGGCGCAGAATGCTTGGGCCTTGGGTGAGGTTCCGGTCGGTGCAGTGCGTGGTCAGGGACGGGCAGGTGGTGGCCACCGGTTTTAACCAGCCGATCGGCACCCATGACCCCACCGCGCACGCGGAAATCATGGCCTTGCGTGCAGCGGCTACCATCCTTGGCAATTATCGCTTGCCAGGTTGTGAACTGTATGTGACGCTGGAGCCTTGCGTCATGTGTGCCGGCGCAATGATGCACGCTCGCCTGGCGCGTGTCGTGTTTGGTGCAACTGATCCAAAGACGGGCGCTTGCGGTTCCATCGTCAACCTGTTCCAACAGGAACGTCTGAATCACCACACCGAGGTAACTGGCGGCGTGCTGGAGCAGCAGTGCAGTCAACTTCTGAAAGATTTTTTTGCCGAGCGTCGCTTGCTGCAGCAGCAAGCGCGCCTGTCCAGTGAGATGATCTGACCCCGTGAATAAGTATTCTTCCATTATCCCGGCCGGCATCGGTGTTGCCATCGTGGCGCCCAGCGGCTATGCCAGCGATGTTGCCGCGCTGAAACGCGGCATCGAGCAACTGGAAGCGCAAGGCTGCCAAGTTCACAATTATTACGATCCGATGGCAAGTTATCAGCGTTTTGGCGGGACGAAAGACGGTTGCGTTGCTCAATTCAATGCGGCCTTACAAAACCCTGATGTGCAAATCGTGATGGCCTTGCGCGGCGGCTACGGCTTGTCGCGTCTGTTGCCGGCACTGGATTTGCCGATGATGGCGCGGAGCGGAAAGCTGTTTGTCGGACATAGCGATTTCACCGTATTGCAAATGGCCATGTTGGCGCAAACCGGAGGGATTAGTTTTGCCGGACCGATGCTGTGCAGCGATTTCGGCATGGAAACACCAAGCGACTTCACGATGCGGCATTTTTGGCGCTGTCTGTCTAGCGATACTTACTCAATTGAGATGCCGGCGGAAGGCAATCCTAGCATTGATGTGACTGGCACCTTGTGGGGTGGCAACCTGGCGATACTGAATCATCTGATCGGCACGCCTTATTTGCCGCAGCCGAAAGGCGGCATTCTGTTTATCGAGGACATCAATGAGCATCCGTACCGAGTCGAACGTATGTTGCTGCAGTTACTGCATGCCGGTGTATTGGCAAAGCAAAAAGCTATTTTGCTGGGTGATTTTTCCGGCTACCGCTTGAGTGAGTACGATAGAGGTTATGACTTCCAGGAAATGCTGGCTTATATCCGCTCGCAGTTGTCGGTGCCAGTACTGACCGGCCTTGCCTTTCGGTCATATTCGCGACAAGGTGACGCTAGCCGTCGGATGCCAAGCGGAGCTAATGGTAGAAGGGCAAACGGTAAGACTTGTGATGCGTAATTATCCGTGCCTGCAGCGCTAGCCAAAGACCAGGTTATTTTTATTATTTTGCTGTCTCAAAGATGATTGGCGCAAATATCAGGATTCCAATGAAAAAATATACTACCCTAAGTATTGTATGAACGTCTTATAAAATAAGCGGCTAGCTACCTGTTATCGAACATACCCCGCCAAATTCACTTGAATTAACATGGCCAGATCATCGTTTAGCGAACACCTTCTTCCGATAGCGCAGCAGTTTTGACTCCGGGATGAAACTGAATTGTCGTCAACTTATTCAAGCTGCCGCTATTTTTCAATATATCTGCCAAAGTAACGCCATCCAATACTTTCAGATACGCATTGGTGGCTCGTCGTATCACATCCTGCAATAGGCAGGCGGGTGCCAGTACGCATTCATTATGTTCACTGCTGAAGCACTCAACCATCAGGAAGTCCGATTCCGTGATGCGGATTACCTCACCCAAATTGATATTTCCGGGCTCTATTTTTAATCGAAGGCCGCCATTACGCCCGCGAATAGTCTCAATCAATCCCGCCAAGCCCAGTTGATGCACTACTTTCATCAAGTGATTTTTTGAAATTCCATACACTTCAGCGATATCCTGAATCGTGACAAGCCGATCACGGTTCAGCCCCAAATACATTAGGGTACGCAAAGAATAATCGGTGTAGTGAGTTAAACGCATAACTTGGCTTCCCTTGCATTAAAGATGGAGAATTAATATTGCTTTATTTTGCATCACAATATAAGATCCATTATAAATGCATATTAAATATTGGGTTGTTATGGCACTTTTAAAGATAGACGAGCCGGAAAAATCAGACCATCAAAAACAAGGATTCAGTAACCATCCTGTGTGGCGATTGGGCTTCCGCCCATTTTACCTGCTGGCAACTGCCTTTGCTGCCATCAGCATCCCAATATGGCTGACCAGTTATTTAGGTTGGTTTCAGGTCGCACCAAATATCAATCTGCTTTGGCACATGCATGAGATGGTATTTGGCTTTGCAATCGCTGTAATTATTGGGTTTTTATATACGGCAGGGCGCAATTGGACCGGCTTGTGGACACCCAGAGAAGGGCATCTGGCTGCACTATCGGCGTTATGGCTGGCAGGGCGTCTTGCCATGCTGGCGACGCCAACAATAGCAACGGCATTCATCGATTGGGCTTTTATTCCGCTTGCGACATGGCCAATTTATAAAATATTGAAACGCTCTGGAAATAAACGCAACATGTTTCTGGTAGGGTTGCTGACCTTGCTGACACTGGGAAATACACTATTTCACGCGGCTTCATTCGGATGGCTGGCAATTTCGCCCATCGTGGTAATGCAGGGCGCTATTCTCGTTATCGTTATCATTACATCTGTAATTGGTGGCCGCGTCATTCCTGGCTTTACTGCTAATGCCGTTCCTGGTGCGAAACCTGTTGTAGAGCCAAAAAGAGACAAAATCACAATAATACTAACTGTTGCAGCAAGTGTTTCCTGGTTGTTGCCGTTACCTTCGGCAATCGTCGGCACATTAGCCATCAGCGCAGCTATCATGCAAGTAATCCGTTTAGCCGGTTGGCAACCCCAGCGTACGCTGCAGCGGCCACTAGTATGGATATTGCATATCAGCTACGGATGGATGCCACTTGGTTTTGTTTTGCTGGGACTGGCAAAATGGGGCGTCTTGCCTGCTAGCGCGGCTTTCCACGCCTTGGCTGTTGGTACAATTTCAGGCCTGATTGTTGGCATGATCACGCGAACTGCGCTGGGCCATACAGGACGTCAGCTTAAGGCAGGGCGGCCTGAGTTGTGCATGTACATACTTATCCAGATTGGGGCGCTGGCGCGATTAATGGCAGCGATCGACATTGGCAGCACTCGTGAAATAATGCTTTATATCGCAGCACTTAGCTGGTCAATCACATTCGTGCTTTATCTGGCAATTTATGGCCCTTATTTATTGCGGTTACGACTGGATGGCAAAGAAGGTTAGAAACTCAAACGGCATGCTTTTAGCGTGCCGTATTTTTTTGTGCGCCCAGCATAGGTGCAATCTCGGAGGTGCAAGCCCTCCCGTAAGCAGATTGTATATTGATACGGCAATTGCAACGGAATTGATTCGCAAAGCGGCCTCCAACATTAATGACTACTTAATTGACTATGATCACCAATCATTGTTCGCAAAGGAACGTGATGAACCCTCGCCGGCTGCGGGCTGGTTCAAAAATCTGGAATGGCGAGAGGGCGATGGCCTTTATGTGACCGATGCCCGCTGGACGGATACCGCGGCGCAAATGTTAAAGGCAAACGAATATCGATATATATCACCAGTATTCTCATATGGTGATACTGGCGACGTCATCCGATTGAGGAGCGCGGCAATCACCAATACACCCGCACTTGATGGTTTAACGGACTTGGCGGCAGCTACGAACAATCCTGCTGAGCAGGGACAGGATGTTGAGCAGCAAAATGCCATCCTTCAAGCGCATTTTGGACCAACCGCAGCATTGATGTCTTATTCAAGCGGAAATAATGGCGTAATTCGCCTATCAGATGCGGGTGTGTCTGGTAGATCAGATGCGACTATGAGCAATCTTGATCGTCAGCAGGTCAATGAGAAGCTGACCACGCTGTTTGGCAAGAATGCTGCGTTGATCTAAGTTTGAAGTAAATTAAAAAGAACGCCTTGAGCGTCCGCTTGAGAGAGTGCCTAGAGCGCCAGTACCGAATATTTCAAATCAATTAAGAATATCTCATTTCTATTGCGGAAATGTACCAAATCAATCGCGGGCCATCAACCGTTTAAGCCATGTCGATACTGCGTATAGTATGGCTGCTTTCCTTCTGATATTTAACATAACGCAAATTATGCGAAGGCAGTGTAGTTATTGAAGTGTTGCATTTCTTTGTACTTCATGCGCATCATACAGTCTAATTTTATGTACTCATGCGTGTTGCGGTCATCGATGCTAAAAAAGTTCCTCACTATGGTCATGTCCTGACCGATCACATTGGCATGCCACGGTACTGGGCAGCTGCCTGGTGTTTGTTGGTCGGGGGTTCTCTGGCTGAATCAACGCTCAAAACACGGCTGTCCAATATCGATGCCTTCTACCTGCATACTGAATCCGATCACCCATTCGGTTTTCTGGATGATGCTCTCGGGCGTCAAGATTTGCCGCTTCTAGAAGAATTGCTGGAGTCGTATTTTGTAACCCTGCGAAACGTTCCAGAGGTCGGCGCGACCGCTGAACAGCGTTGGCGTGACGCCGTCGGGTTTACTCGCGAAATATCCGAGCGGCTGTCGAGAACGCCTGAGTTGAGCGAACGATTCGCTGACCTCGGAATACGCCTTGAACGCCTAGATCGCCTGTATGGCCAGCTTCGAATGACAAGGAAAACGACACCGCATTTTGTCCGGGCGCTTCCGGCAAGTGTCATGTCCGAGCTCTACGATGCCGTTCTACCAGGATCAACGTCCAATCCATTCAAAACTGTGGCTGCACAGTGGCGTGCGTATATCGCGTTCTTGCTTCTTCTCCATCAAGGCTTGCGTCGCGGTGAAACACTATCGCTGCCTGCTGACTTTTTGAAGTCAGAGCAGACTAAATCTGGCAGGCAATTTTGGCTAAACGTCCGCACGAATGAGTATGAAGACGATGATCCGCGCCATTCAACGCCAAGTATTAAGACGATTTCCTCAATCCGCCAAATTCCGGTAAGTCAAGCCACGGCGACGGCGCTATTTACCTATCTTGAGAATTACAGGGGCCGGCAAGACCACTCTTTTTCCTCAGCAGCGCGAAAAATCAGCCGCTTTCTGCTGAGGGGCTGAACTATTTTTTTAAGGTCCTGAGTGCGTCGATGTCTACAGACAGCATGAAGATTTTGAATGATCGAACGGGAATGATATCAATATCCCCGCATGACCTTCGTCATACCGCTGCGGTGGTCCGGATGAAACAACTCTTAGGGAAAGGTGATCCGATGCCTGAAGCGCTTCAAAAAATGCGTAGCTTTTTCGGCTGGGCTGCAAACTCCTCGATGCCACAGCTTAAATTTGCCTGATATATGTGCATCAAAATCGGCCAAGACTGATTCCCTATCTATAATGTTTGTAAAGTTGATGCCGGATTTTCGGCTGATTTCCAGCGTCAATACGTCAGCGCTTAGTAGATCCTCGCCATCCTGTATCTGGCAATCGTATTCTCGTAATGCCGCCTTGATGCGCCCTGCCATCTTGCCGTTAAATATATCCATGATCGTCGTCATTATGTCTGTCCAATTAATGGATGCCGGATCAGGCAAAGGTTGTTGGCGTGACAATGTGCTTGTTGAGCGATTGTGGAAATCGGTCAAATATGAAGAAGTGTATTTGCGCGCCTACGATACGGTTAGCGCTGCACGCACAGGAATTGGGCACTACCTGAATTTCTACAATGCCCGACGACCACACAGTTCGCTTGACGGTATAACACCCGATGCGTTTTACAATAAGAATCTACCTACGTTGCAGCAGGCTGCGTAAGTAATGAGCCGGGTTACCCACCGCGCCGCACGCTCTTGCTCGATAGAAGGAGCGGCGAGCGGCGCCATGGATAACCCTACATCCGCAAAGTGCCACTTAAGAACAACTAAATTCTGTCCAAACAAATGGGGCCACCTCTGAGGTCGAGGCGGCACAGGCGCTGGAAGCATTTGCCGCCGGCACATGGGGACTCAAATATTCGGCGATCACGGCGATCTGGCGACGCCAGTGGCAAGAGGCAATCCCGTTTTTCGCTTACCCGCTGGAGGTACGCCGAATCCTGTACACGACCAATGCCATCGAAAGCCTGAATATGCAGATCCGCAAAGTGATCAAAAATCGCAGTCACTTCCCGAACGACGAAGCCGCGAAAAACCAGTTCGCAATTTTATTCGCCGAGCGCGAGGGTGTAAAAAATTTTGTGTAAACGGTCATTTGGCAGGAAACTGCCGTATTGCAAGGAGCAATGATGACCGTAGAAAAGAAAGCCCTGCCTGCCGACCTGATTGATGCCCTGTTGGCTAACTATCAAAAGCCCGAGGATTTGATTGGCCAGGACGGATTATTGAAGCAACTCACCAAGGCCCTGGTCGAGCGAGCGCTGCAAGCCGAACTGACCGAGCACCTTGGCCATGGCAAGAATCAGCTGGTTGCCAATGCAACCGGAAATACCCGCAATGGCCGCAGCCAGAAGACGCTCAAAGGCGATTTTGGCGAACTTCCCCATCGAAATCCCCCGTGACCGTGCCGGCACCTTCGAGCCCCAGCTCATCACCAAGCACCAGACCCGCTGGAGCGGTTTTGACGACAAGATTCTATCCCTGTACGCACGAGGGATGACGGTACGTGAGATTCAAAGCCATCTGCAGGAGATGTATGGCACCGAAGTCTCGCCGACCTTGATTTCGTCGGTGACCGATGCCGTCATGGACGAGGTCAAAGCCTGGCAATCCCGCCCGCTGGATGCGCTTTACCCCATCGTCTATCATGGATTGCATCCATGTCAAGGTGCGCGATAACGGCGCCGTCAGGGTCAAGGCACTGTACCTTGCCATTGGCGTGAATCTGGATGGCATGAAGGAGGTGCTGGGCTTGTGGATCGCGCAGACGGAAGGAGCCAAGTTCTGGCTGCAGGTCGTCACCGAGTTGAAGAATCGCGGCGTGGCGGATATTTTCATTGCCTGCGTCGACGGCTTGAAAGGCTTTCCCGAAGCGATTGAGGTGGTGTTCCCTAAAACGGCGATTCAGCTTTGCATCGTGCATATGGTGCGGCATAGCCTGAACTTCGTCGGCTGGAAGCAGCGCAAGGAAGTGGCTGCCGACTTGCGGCTGGTTTATACGGCAGCGACCGCAGATGAGGCAGAACGGCGGCTCACCGAGTTCGAGGCCAAATGGGATGCCGCCTATGCGCCGATTGGCATGTCCTGGCGCCGCAACTGGTCGCGCCTGACACCCTTCTTCGAGTATCCGTCGGACATCCGCAAGGTGATTTACACGACCAATGCGATTGAATCGGTGAACATGAGCCTGCGCAAGATCACCAAGACCCGAGGTTCGTTTCCGACTGACGAGGCGGTCTTCAAGTTGTTCTATCTGGCGCTCAACAATATCAGCCAGAAATGGACCATGCCGATTCAGAACTGGAAAGCGGCGCTGAATCGTTTTACACTCCAATTTGAGGAACGGATGTCACTCATTTAAATTTAATTGAAACGCCGTTTACACAAAATTCAGGACACCCTCCCGAGCCTTCACGGCGCACCTGTGACGAGACATTAAAATTCATTAATGACTTCGGCCGCACAAAATTTTTGACACTCCCCTGGTTTCAAAAAACCGAACCCATTGCAAGACTACTCAATTTGAATCTTTTCTCATTCGGTGTTTCTGAACAGCGTCATGCCAACTATCATTGTCTGAGTGAAGGTAGAGTGCGGTTGTGTCAATCTTTGCGTGTCGCGCACTCTTCTTTATATGACGTAGCTCGATTCCGGCATCAGCTTGATGCGTAATCGCGGTATGTCTGAACCAGTGCGTTGAGGCTTGCTTTAATTTATCTGCACGCGCAGGGTCTTGCTCTCTCATTACTACTGCAACTTTTTTGACAAAATTCCTGACTAACTTATAAATCATGCCGGATGCAATTCCTTTGCGCCCTTTCACGGAGAGTATTAGCGGCGTTTCATCGCCAGGCAGCGGCAATGAGGATAATCCGAGGTGCAATCTGTATCGGGAAAGTGCCTCAATTGCCCCTGATGGCACAGGCACGGTCGCTAACTTGCTGCCCTTTCCGATAATGCGCCACCACCATTTCCCGCGTCGCTCGAAAAAGCTTCCCATATTGTGTGCTGCAACCTCGCTTAACCTCGGCCCCAGAAGATAAAGTAGCGAAAAAAGAAACAGAATCCTCTCTTTTTCTTCTATTTTGCGCGCTGTTTCTGTTGGTAAGTTATGTATGTAATCTAGTAAATAGTGCCATGTCTGTTGATCAAGGAAGCGCTCCACGCTGTGTTCGTCTTCAACCAATGGCGTGCGTCTGCGTCGCATCAGCGCCAATGGGTTGCCAGTCAGGTATCCGGCCGCCACCAGATAGGAAAACATGCCATCAAGAATAATCAAGGCTTGGCGCTGGCTTGATGGGCTAAGGGGGCCTTCGAATGGCCGCCACTTCTCGCTGCTTCGCGTTATTTTTGCGCCACACCAGCGCATCACTGGCTGCGGATCGGCGATGAAATCCTCGTAAATCATCAGATCCTCCCGGCGCAAACTGGAAAGTGGTTTGCCCATTTCCATAATGGACCACAGCAACAGTCGCTCAGCTTCCTTTCTGTAAGTGCGAAAGGTTTGGGGGGAATGTCGGTACTCGCCTAGCCATGTATTTAGCGCCTCAAGATCGTTTTCAGCGCGTATCTGTTTGCCTGTCGCAGCAGGCAATCTGTTTCCGCCGTTGTGGCCATTCAATTCTATGGGCGGGACGAATCTCTCAATCGGCAGTACAGAATTCATCGGGGCGGGTAAGTGAGGCATCAGAATATTGTGCGATGGTTAAATTGCAGACTAGTCTATATAAAATTACTGATAATAGGCGTAATCAGTAATTTATTTTTCTATATGTAATAAATATTATGTAATTCAATTAGTGTAATATTGATTTAATTTATTGATTTTTAAAAATTGACACCTCAATGAACAAGCAAACCATTCAATCTGCCGTCTGGCAGGCAGCTGATCAACTATTCGCACAGGGCGTCAGGCCTACCGTCGTCAGCGTCAGGGAAATAACCAAGCGAGGCAGCGCCGGCACCATTAATGCATCCCTCAAGGATTGGTGGGCACATCTATCCCAACATATAGCGGCTTCGGACAAGCGCCCGGATGTGCCGGAGCCGATCGTCGAATCCTTGCGCCAATTATGGTCAGCCGCACTGGCACAGGCGGATATCGCACTTCTCTCGCATCGGCAGGAATCCGAACGACTTGTAGAAGAAGCTCAGGCCAGGCAGGCGGAAGCTTTCGCCGCGGAAGAAAAAGCACAACTGCAATGCGCAGAATTTGCAGTCAAAATCAAAGAATTAACCTCTGAATATGTAAAGGTTCAGGCCGATTTCGCTGCAGAAGCAGCACTGCGACGGCAAGCAGAGTCCCGGATACAAGCGGTAAAAGACGAAGCGAAAGTTATTTCTGATGATATGCATGCATCAGTTTCCCGCATGGAAAAGCAAATGCTGATCGAAGATGAGCGCTATAAATCGATGGAACGCAATCTGGTAGCGCAGGCGGATGAGAACAAGGTGCTGCGTAAACAACTTGAAAAACGGTTACTTGAGTTGCAGTCTGACTGGCAAAAGAAAGAATCCGGCTATCGTGCTGAAATTACAGAATATAAAGAATTGCTGTCGACCCAATCGGAACGTAGCCGCCTGCAGGAACAAAGGATTTTGATTCTGGATGAAGAAATCCTGCTTTTGAAGCAGCAGTCCCTATCCCTAATCAGTCAGATATCCGCCCTGGATGCACGCCTGACAACGGCAAAGCGCAGCATCCGCTCAGCACCGCGCGGCGCACCAATAAGAACAAAAATTCGCCGCTCTTAGTATCTGCTGCGACACAGAAATATGGATTACTATGACTTCATTGGGTTTGGCGCAGATCAAAAAAATTGATTTGGAGGGTGTAAGAAGTTTTGTGTAAACGGTCATTTGGCAGGAAACTGCCGTACTTGCAAGGAGCAATGATGACCGTAGAAAAGAAAGCCCTACCTGCCGACCTGATCGAGCCCTGCTGGCTGATTACAAGAAGCCGGAAGACTTGATTGGCGAGAACGGGTTGCTCAAGCAGCTCACCAAGGCCCTGGTGGAGCGGGCGCTGCAAGCCGAGATGGCCGACCACCTGGGCCACGGCAAGAATCGAGCCGGTCGCCAACGCGGCCGGCAACACCCGCAATGGCCAGAGCCAGAAGACGCTCAAGGGCGAATTCGGCGAATTGCCCATCGAAATCCCCCGCGACCGCGCACGGCAGCTTCGAGCCGCAGCTCATCCCCAAGCACCAGACCCGCTGGACGCGGCTTTGACGACAAGATTCTGTCGCTGTATGCCCGCGGCATGACGGTGCGGGAGATTCAAAGCCACCTGGAAGAGATGTATGGCACCGAAGTCTCGCCGACGTTGATTTCCTCGGTCACCGATGCCGTCATGGACGAAGTCAAGGCCTGGCAGTCCCGCCCGCTGGATGCGCTGTACCCCATCGTCTATCTGGACTGCATCCACGTCAAGGTGCGCGATAACGGCGCCGTGCGGGTCAAGGCCGTGTATCTGGCCATTGGCGTCAATATGGGTGGCGAGAAGGAAGTGCTGGGCCTGTGGATCGCCCAGACCGAAGGCGCCAAGTTCTGGCTGCAGGTCGTGACCGAACTGAAGAACCGCGGCGTGCAGGACATCTTCATCGCCTGCGTCGATGGCCTGAAAGGCTTTCCCGAAGCCATTGAGGCGGTGTTCCCCAAGACGGCCGTGCAGCTGTGCATCGTGCATATGGTGCGCCACAGCCTGAACTACGTCGGCTGGAAACTGCGCAAGGAAGTTGCTGCCGATCTTGCGGCTGATTTACACGGCGGCCACCGTCGAGGAGGCCGAGCGGCGGCTGGCCGAGTTCGAGGACAAATGGGATGAGGCCTATCCGCCGATCGTCCAGTCCTGGCGGCGCAACTGGGCGCGCATGACACCCGTTCTTCGACTACCCGCCGGAGATCCGGAAGGTGATTTACACGACCAATGCCATCGAGTCGGTGAACATGAGCCTGCGCAAAATCACCAAGAACCGAGGCTCATTCCCGACTGACGAGGCGGTGCTCAAATTGTTCTATCTGGCGCTGCAACAACATCAGCCAGAAATGGACGATGCCGATCCGGGACTGGAAAGCGGCGCTGAACCGATTTACTATCCAGTTCGAGGACCGGATGCCGCGCAAAATTTAACTGAAACCCCGTTTACACAAAATTCAGGACACCCTCTT
>CAWIOX010000018.1:0-388882 GCA_963837775.1 uncultured beta proteobacterium
GATGATTCCCCAGTTTTTGTCGCGCTCGGCCGACGGCTCGCCGGCACCGGCCAAGGCCAGTGCGAGCTCGGGCTCGGCGTGCGGGAGGCGGCTGATGACGTAGGTGTGCACCTCGCGCACGATGTCATCGTCTGACGGTGGGGCTGGCCGGCAGTGCAGGCGGACCCAGAGACGCACATGGGGTCGGCGAAGCTGTAGCGCTTCTGGTGCGAGACGATCAGGTCGACGTCTTCGAGCCAGGAGAGGTAGTCCTTGGTCGAGCCCGGCGTGCGGCGCAGGCGCAGGGAAATCTCGGTGAGCGTGAGCGGCTCTTCCTCGCGCCAGCACCTCGAGGATCGCCTTGAGCGCGCCGTAGCCGCGCGCGCGATGGAGGCGGAGCTCGTAGCAGAAGCGGCAGTCGGCGGCGAGCTCCCCGCCGGAGAGAGCAGCGCGGCCAGCGCGCTGACCGGATCGTCGCGCCGCGCGGCGCATGCCGTCGGCGGTTTCGGCGAGCATGCGGGCGTAGGCGGGCCGTCCGTCGGAGAGCGCCTGGACCAGCCGCGCGAGCTCGTCGCGCGCGCGGTCGTCCTCGTCTTCGTCGGGCCGATGCGGCGCGATGGACGTCGGTGCCGGCGGGCAGCGTCGCCCGGACCTCGGCGGCCAGCGGCGCCACGTGGATGATCTCGAACTGCGCGGGCGCGTCGCGCAGCAGCCGGTGCGCCCGCGCGGCGTAGCGGAGGTGAGCACGAAGCGGTTGCCGCTCGACGCGAGCGCGCGATCAGATCGCGCAGCACGAGCGCAGGCCGGGGAAGCTCTCGAAGGTCCGCAGCTCCAGGAACTCGTCGAGCAGGAACGTCGCCGGCGTCGTCGCCGGGGGCGCGCGCGGCGTCGAGCAACGTCAGAGTCGCGTCGAACGCGTCGCGCGCGCTCGCCTCCTGGCGCACCCGTGCCCGACTGGCAGCGGGAACGGCGACACGTCACGGATCGCCTGGAACAGGCGCTCGGGCGTCGTCGCGATGCGCTCGACGTCGATGTACTGGCACGGCGTTGCGCCCGATCAGATCGCGCAGCCGCAGCAGCAGCGACGTGCGCCCGCTGCCGCACCCGCCGAGCACGACCGGGAATGCGCGGGACGCCACCGCAGAGCCGTCGAGCGCGGTCAGCACGCGCCGCTCGAGCGAGGGACGCTCCGGAATCATCATCGTGCCGATTCCCCCGGCCGCGGCATGTCGATGCCGTCGCGTCGCGCCGTGTCGATCGCGTCCGGGATAGCCGGCGTCGGCGTGCCGCACGACGCCCATGCCGGGATCGCTGGTCAGCACGCGCTGCAGCTTCCGTCCGCCTCGCGCGTGCCGTCGGCGACGATCGACCATGCCGGCGTGGAGCGAGTAGCCGATGCCGACGCCGCCGCCGTGGTGGACCGACACCCAGGTCGCGCCGGACGCGTGTTGAGCAGCGCGTTCAGGATCGGCCAGTCGGCGATCGCGTCGGTGCCGTCGCGCATGCCTTCGGTCTCGCGGTTGGGCGAGGCGACCGACCCGGCGTCGAGGTGATCGCGGCCGATGACGATCGGCGCCTTGACGTCGCCGCGCCGCACCAGCTCGTTGAACGCGAGCCCGAAGCGCGCGCGCTCGCCGTAGCCGAGCCAGCAGATGCGCGCCGGCAGGCCCTGGAACGCGACGCGCTCGCGCGCCATGCGGATCCAGCGGCCAGCGCGCTCGTCGTCGGGGAACATCTCGAGCGCGAGCTGGTCGGTCGCGCGCGATGTCGGCGGGATCGCCGGAGAGCGCCGCCCAGCGGAACGGCCCCTTGCCCTCGCAGAACAGCGGCCGGATGTACTCGGGCACGAAGCCGGGGATGTCGAAGGCGTCGGCGACGCCGGCCTGCTCGCGCCTGCGCGCGGAGGTTGTTGCCGTAGTCGAAGGCGACCGCGCCGCGCGCTTGCAGCGCGAGCATCGCGCGCACGTGCGTCGGCCATGGACGCGCATCGACCGCGCGCACGTACTCGTCCGGGATCGTCGCGGCGCAGCGCGTCGGCTTCGGCGAGCGTCAGGCCGTGCGGGACGTAGCCGTTCAGCGCGTCGTGCGCCGAGGTCTGGTCGGTCACGACGTCGGGCATGACGCCGCGGCGCGACGAGCTCGGGCAGCACGTCGGCGGCGTTGCCCACGAGCGCGATCGACCGGGCGACGCCGTGCCGCGCGGCATCTTCGACGCGCGCGAGCGCCTCGTCGAGGTCGTCGGCGCGCTCGTCGAGGTAGCGCGTCGCCAGGCGGCGCTCGATGCGCGCCGGATCGACCTCGACGACGAGCGCGACGCCGTCGTTCATGGTGACGGCGAGCGGCTGGGCGCCGCCCATGCCGCCGAGGCCGGCGGTGACGACGAGGCGGCCGGCCAGGCGTGCCGCCGAAGTGCCGGCGCGCCGAGCGCCGCGAGCGTCTCGTAGGTGCCCTGCAGGATGCCCTGCGTGCCGATGTAGATCCAGCAGCCGGCCGTCATCTGGCCGTACATCGTGAGGCCCGCGATCCTCGAGATCGCGGAACTCGTCCCAGGTCGCCCACGCCGGCACGAGCATCGCGTTGGCGATCAGCACGCGCGGCGCCCGGGATGCGTGCGGAACACCGCCACCGGCTTGCCCGACTGCACGAGCAGCGTCTCGTCGTGCTCGAGCCGGCGCAGCGTGCGCGACGATGGCGTCGAAGCCTCCCAGTTGCGCGCCGCCTTGCCGGAGCCGCCGTAGACGACGAGATCTCGGGCCGCTCGGCGACCTCGGGGTCGAGGTTGTTCATCAGCATCCGCAGCGCGGCTTCCTGCAGCCAGCCCTTGCAGGAGAGCGTCGGCGCCGCGCGGCGCGCTGACATGGCGGCTGAGGGTGCTCATCGTGAATGTGTGGATCGCCCATGCGCGCGGTCGCGCGAGCCGCCGGGTGCCGAAGGATAGCAATCTAAGAAACGTACGCGCGCGTTGTCAATTTGAAATTGAAAAATTTCTTACTTGACTTCTACGCGCACGCGCGACCAGCGATCCGTTCGCAATCAGCGCCGCGATCGCTTCGATATCTGGTGCGGGCGGCCGGTCGACGGTGAGCGCGGGCACGACGTCGCACGCGCGCGTGTACGCGGCCAGCCCGGCGCTGTCGTGAGCGGCGCGAGCAAGTCGATCGCCTGACGCGCGCAAAGGATCTCGACCGCGATCACCCGCGTGGCCAGTTCGAGCGCCCTGCGTCGCCTTGAGCGCGGCCCCCATGCTCATGCTGACGTGGTCCTCGCGATTCGCCGAGGTCGGAATGGCATCGACGCTCGCCGGATGGGCGAGCGTCTTGATCTCCGGACGTCAGGGCCGCGGCGGTGACCTGGGCCATACTGTAGCCCGACTGCAGTCCGCTGTCGGCGGTCAGGAACGCCGGCAGGATTGCTCAGCGCCGTTGTTGCTCGGGATTTACACAAAATGAAGTAGGGTGCGCCGTGCGCACCGATGCGTGCCTTATGCTGCAGGCGGTGAATGGTGCGCATGGCGCACCCTACCATTCTGTTGGTTGTTGTTTGCAGCTTCCCACACCTGCAGCAGTTGCGCGGCGACCGAGGCGGCGATCACCGCCGGCTGCTTGCCTTTGATGCCGGGCAGGCCGATCGGGCACACCATGCGCGCCAGCGCGTCCGGCGCAATGCCGCGCTGCTGCAGCCGGTGGATGAATTGCGCGCGCTTGGTGCGTGAGCCGATCAGGCCGAACCATTGCACGTCGTCGCGCTGTTCGATGCGGCGCAGGATCTGTTCGGACAGGTGCTGGTCCAGCGCATGCTCGTGCGTCATCACCAGATAGCAGCTGCCGGGCGCGGCGGCGTCGATCAGCGCCTCGGGCGTGTCGGTGGCCTCGATCCGCACGTTGGCCGGCAGCGCGGCCGGGAACAGCTCGTCGCGGGCATCGATCCAAGTCACGCGGCACGGCAGTTCGGCCAGCGCGCGCACCAGCGCCGCACCGACATGGCCGGCGCCGAACAGCAGCAGATGCGGCCGCGGCGCGAGGCAGGCATCGACCAGCCAGCGCCTGCCGGCGGCGTCGAACTGAATCCGGTTGCTCGGGCTGGCGTCCAGCGCCGGCTGGAACCCGGGCGCAGCGCCGTGCAGCGGCACGCTGTCGGCATCGAGCAGCGCGGCCGGCGCGACGGACGTCCAGCGCCAGCAGGCGCCAGCTGTCCTGGCCCTGCTGCAAGCGGTCGGCCAGCAGGCGCCAGCCGCTGGTCGATGCGATGCGCTCGAACGCCAGATGCACGACGCCGCCGCAGCACTGGCCGAGGCTGGGGCCGAGCGCCAGCCGTTGCAGCCGGCGTTCCGCGCTCAGCGTGCCGGCCGGCAGGCGCAGCATGTCGCGCGCGATCGCGCACGCCTGCAGTTCCAGATGGCCGCCGCCGATGGTGTCGTATTGCGCGCCGGCGCTGACCAGCATCCTGGCGCCGGCTTCGCGCGGGCACGAGCCTTCGGCTTGCGCGACGCGTGACCAGCACGGACGGGCAGTCGAGAGTGATGAGGGCTTGCAGCCAGTTCATCGGCATCACGCTGGGCAGCCGCCCTCATCCCCAACCCCGGCCACTTCGCCGCTTGCGGGAGAAGGGGGCAAAGGCGTGGCGCAGCGACCGCTTCGACCGCCTTCAGGATTTCCTCGCAGCTCGCCGGCGCGTTCAGCGGCGGGTTGATCCGGTAGTCCGCGACGCTGGCAATCGCGTCGCGGATCGCGAAGAAGACCGAGAACGGCAGCAGCAGCGGCGGTTCGCCGGCCGCCTTCGAGCGGTGGATGCTGTCGGTCGCGTTGCGGTTATTGAACAGCTTGACGCGGAAATCCTCCGGGCAGTCCGAGATCGCCGGGATCTTGTAGGTCGACGGCGCATGCGTGAGCAGCCTGCCGTCGGCATTCCACACCAGCTGTTCGGTGGTCAGCCAGCCCATGCCCTGGATGAAGCCGCCTTCGACCTGGCCGATGTCGATCGCCGGATTGAGCGAGTTGCCGACGTCGTACAGCAGGTCGGCGCGCAGCAGCTTCCATTCGCCGGTCAGGGTGTCGACCACCACTTCGGACACCGCCGCGCCGTAGCAGAAGTACGAAAACGGATGGCCTTGCATGCTGGCCGCATCCCAGTGCAGGCCGGGCGTCGCATAGAAGCCGTCCGACCACAGCTGGACCCGCGCCAGATACGCCTGCTGCACCAGTGCGGCAAACGCGATGCGCTGGCCGCCCAGCGTGACCGCATCGCCGGCGAAGCGCGCGTCGGCCGCCGCGCCGCCGTAGCGTTGCGCGGCGAATGCCGCCAGCCGCGCGCGGATCTGGCGCGCCGCGTCCTGCGCGGCCTTGCCGTTGAGGTCGGCGCCGGTGGAGGCGGCGGTGGCCGAGGTGTTGGCGACCTTGCCGGTGTCGGTCGCGCTGCAGCGCACCCGCGCCAGGCTGATCCCGAGTTCGTGCGCGACCACCTGCGCGACCTTGGTGTTGACGCCCTGGCCCATCTCGGTGCCGCCGTGGTTGACCAGCACCGAGCCGTCCAGATACACGTGCACCAGCGCGCCGGCCTGGTTCAGGTGGGTGACGTTGAACGCGATGCCGAACTTGACCGGCGTCAGCGCGATGCCTTTCTTCAGCACCGGGCTGGCGGCGTTGAACGCGCGCACCGCGGCGCGCCGTTCGCAATAGGCGCTGCTGGCTTCCAGTTCGGCCAGCAGTTCGGGCAGCACGTTGTCCTCGATGGTCTGGCCGTAGGGCGTGACGTTGCGCCCTTCGCGTCGTTGCGCCGTAGAAATTGACGCTTGCGCACCGCCAGCGCATCGAGGCCCAGAATGCGCGCGATGTCGTCGATCGCGTATTCGATCGCCAGCGCGCCCTGCGGCCCGCCGAAGCCGCGGAACGCGGTATTCGACTGGGTGTTGGTCTTGCCGCACAGTGCGCGGATGTCGACATCCGACAGGTAATACGCATTGTCGACATGGCACACCGCGCGCGTTGCGACCGGCCCCGACAGATCGGCCGAGAAGCCGGCGCGCAGCACCATCTCGACCCTGGCCGCGAGAATGCGGCCAGCTGGCATCGAAGCCGACTTCGTATTCGTAATAGAAGCAGTGGCGCTTGCCGGTCACCAGCATGTCGTCGTCGCGGTCGGCGCGCAGCTTGACCGGGCGCTGCAGCCGGTGCGCGGCGATCGCCGCGACCGCCGCCCACAGCGCCGATTGCGACTCCTTGCCGCCGAAGCCGCCGCCCATGCGCCGGCATTCGACCCTGATGTTGTGCGACGGCAGGCCCAGCGCCTGCGCCAGCACGTGCTGCATCTCGCTCGGATGCTGGGTCGAGCACAGCAGCAGCATGCCTTGCTGCTCCTGCGGGATCGCGTACGAAACCTGGCCTTCCAGGTAGAAATGCTCCTGGCCGCCGACTTCCAGCGTGCCCTTCACGCGCTGCGGCGCACTTGCCAGCGCTTTGGCCGCATCGCCGCGCTGCAGGCGCAGCGGCGGCAATACGTAGGACTGCGCGGCGCGCGCCGCCTGCGGCGTCAGGATCGCCGGCAATGTCTGATAGTCGATCTGGGCCAGACGCGCGGCACGGCGCGCCAGGTCGTGGCTGGCGGCGATCACCGCGAACAGCGGCTGGCCGACGTACTGCACCAGGCCGTCGGCCAGGATCGGGTCGTCGCCGTGGACGATAGCGCCGCAGTCGTTGACGCCGGGGATGTCGGCCGCGGTCAGCACCGCGACCACGCCGGGCGCGCTTCTGACCGCTTCCAGATCGATCGCCAGGATCTTCGCGTGCGCGTGCTCCGACAGCCCCAGCGCCGCATGCAGCGTGCCCTGCAGTTCCGGCAGGTCGTCGGTATAGCTCGCCTCGCCCAGCACGTGCAGCACGGCGGACTCGTGCGGATGCGGGCGGCCGACTTCGGCCCAGCTGCTGTCGTCTGGCGTCGCAAAGGCGTCGGTTTGCTGCTTCATCGCGCTTCCTTGAAGAACACATTGACCGCCTGCGGCGGCAGCGGCGCATCCGGCCGCGTTTCCAGCCAGAAGCGGCGCAGCAGGTTTTGCGCGGCCGTGATCCGGTACGCGCTGGACGCGCGCAGGTCGGACAGCGGCGCGTAATCCTGCGCCAGCGCCGCGATCGCCGCCAGCAGCGTGGCTTCGACCCAGGGCTGGCCTTGCAGCGCGGCTTCGGCCTTGGCTGCGCGCTGCGGGGTCGCCGCCATGCCGCCGAACGCGATGCGCGCGTTGCGTATCATGTCGCCGTCGAGTGTGATCGCAAACGCCGCGCACACCGCGGAAATGTCCTGGTCGAAGCGTTTCGCCAGCTTGTAGGTGCGGAAATGCAGCCCGGCTTTGTGACGGCAGCGGCACCCGCAGCGCGGCGACGAATTCGCCGGCCTGCAATGCGTTCTTCTGGTAGCCGAGGTAGAAATCCTCCAGCGCCAGCGTGCGCTGCCCATTGCCGCCGTGCAGCACGATCTCGGCGCCGAGCGCGATCAGGAACGGCATCGAGTCGCCGATCGGCGAGCCGTTGGCGACGTTGCCGCCCAGCGTGCCGGCATTGCGCACCGGTTCCGACGCGAAGCGCTGCCACAGTTCGGACAGCTCATTCGGGTAATGTTTGCACAGCGCCGCATACGCGTCGTTGAGCGTGACGCCGGCGCCGATGAGCAACTGGCCGTCCTGCTCGGCTCACCGCCTGCAGCTCGGCCACTTGCCCGATGTAGATCAGCTGGTCCAGCTCGCGCAGTTGCTTGGTGACCCACAGCCCGATATCGGTGGCGCCGGCCAGCATCCGCGCATCCGGATAGCGTCTGGCGCGCGGCGACCAGCTGCGCCAGCGTGCGCGGCGCGATGAAGGTCTGGCCATTGTGGCTGTATGAAAACGTGTGGTCGCGCTGCAGCGTCGTGCAGCGCAGCCGCCACCGCCGCGCGGTCGAGGCGGACCGGCGGCAGCTGGCCCATGCGCTGCGCGGCATCGATGATCGGCCGGTAGCCGGTGCAGCGGCACAGGTTGCCGGACAGCGCAGTGTCGATGTCGCGCCGCGCCGGCGGGTCCGGACCGGCCTTCGCGCTGCAGGTACAAGCTCCACAGCGACATCACGAAACCCGGCGTGCAAAAGCCGCATTGCGAACCGTGGCAGTCGACCATCGCCTGCTGCACCGGATGCAGGCTGCCGTCGGCCTGCTTCAGGTCTTCGACCGTGAACAGCGCACGGCCGTCCAGCGTCGGCATGAACTGGATGCAGGCATTGACCGATTTCAGCACCAGTTCGCCAGCCTGCAGTTCGCCGATCACCACCGTGCAGGCGCCGCAATCGCCTTCCGCGCAGCCTTCCTTGCTGCCTGTGCAGTGCAGGTCTTCGCGCAGGTATTGCAGGATGGTTTGGGTCGGTGCGACATCAGACACGCTGCGGATTGCGCCGCGATGGTAAAAACGGATGGCTTCGGACATGTGGGTTTCACTTTATTTCTGATGGTTCAGCTTAGCACTCGCACTGCATCATGTTATATCGGATTATTCGCCGATGCAGAACGGCAGGCACGCGCCGTGAGAAACGCAAACCACGCCAAAAAAAGGCCGCAATGCGGGCCGCAGGCATTTCCAATGCTGGTGGGAGTATATTTTATGATGCCAATGAAAACCTGCGGCTAATCCCATTAAAATGGTGATACTCCCTGTTTTTTGCGAAAATTATCGGGCCGTGAAGTTTTTTCGTGTTGTTCGTGCCTTTCGTGGACAATATGATGGCTGTCACCGTGAGCAACAAAACACCCGTCACACAACCCTATCCGAGCCATGAGCAATCGCCTAGAGCTGCATCACATCACCAAGCGCTACCCGTCGGTGGTGGCCAACGATGGCATCGATCTGGTCGTCAAGCCGGGCGAAATCCATGCGGTGCTGGGCGAGAACGGCGCCGGCAAATCGACGCTGATGAAGATCATCTACGGTGCGGTCAAGCCGGATGCCGGCACGGTGCTGTGGAACGGCCAGGAAGTGCGCATCGCCAATCCGTCGGCCGCGCGCGAGCTGGGCATTGCGATGGTGTTCCAGCATTTTTCGCTGTTCGACACGCTGACCGTGACCGAAAACATCGCGCTCGGCTTGCCGAAAGACACCAGGCTGGACGAACTGGCGCAGCGCATTTCACGCACCGCCGCGCAATACGGGCTGGAGCTGGAGCCGCAGCGCCATGTGCACACGCTGTCGGTGGGCGAATGCCAGCGCGTCGAAATCGTCCGCGCGCTGCTGGCCAAGCCGCAGTTGCTGATCCTGGACGAGCCGACCTCGGTGCTGACGCCGCAGGCGGTCGAAAAACTGTTCGAGACGCTGCGCCAGCTGGCGTCCGAAGGCTGCAGCATCCTGTACATCAGCCACAAGCTCGACGAAATCCGCGCGCTGTGCCACACCTGCACGGTGGTGCGGGCCGGCAAGAATACCGGCGTCTGCGATCCGCGCCAGGAAACCGCGGCCAGCCTGTCGCGCATGATGATCGGCGCCGAACCGCCGCCGATCCAGGCGCCAGCAGCGCGAGCCGGGCGCGGTCATGCTGTCGGTGCGGAAGCTGTCGCTGGCCAAGAGCCATCCGTTCGCGACCGCCTTGTCCGGCATCAGTTTCGAGCTGCGCGCCGGTGAAATCCTCGGCGTCGCCGGGGTTTCCGGCAACGGCCAGCAGGAGCTGCTGGCCGCGCTGTCGGGCGAGGACCAGCGCGCGCGACAAGGAGGCGATCGTGCTGCAGGGCGAAGCGGTCGGCAACCTGCCGCCCGGCCTGCGGCGCCGGCGCGGCCTGGGTTTCGTGCCGGAAGAGCGGCTCGGGCGCGGCGCGGTGCCCGACATGTCCTTGTCCGACAATGTGCTGCTGTCGCTGCTAACGCCGCTGACGATCCGGGCCGGCTTCATCCGCAACAGCGTGCTGGTGCAGCGGGCGGCCGACATCATCCGGCGCTTCAACGTCAAGGCGGGCGGCCCGCATGCGGCAGCGCGCAGCCTGTCGGGCGGCAACCTGCAGAAATACATCGTCGGGCGCGAAGTGCTGCGCGGCCCCAAGGTGCTGATCGTCGCGCAGCCGACCTGGGGCGTCGATGTCGGCGCTGCCGCCCAGATCCGCGCCGAACTGGTCGCCCTGCGCGACGCCGGCTGCGCATTGCTGGTCATTTCAGAGGAGTTGGACGAATTGTTTGAGATTGCGGACCGTCTGGTCGTCATCGCGAAAGGGCGGGTGTCGCCCCCGATCGCCACCCGGGAGGCCACGGTCGCGCTGATCGGCCAGTACATGAGCGGCATGTGGGACCACGCGGAGGCAGCGCATGGCTAAATTTAATTGCGGCTGGAAGCGCGCGCCAATCCGTCGACGCTGATGTCGTGGCTGTCGCCGCTGCTGGCGTTGCTGCTGACCGTGCTGTGCGGCGTGATTTTGTTTGTGGCGCTGGGCAAGAATCCGCTGACCGGCTTGGCGGTGTTCTTCCTGGAGCCGCTGCGCGACCTGCGCGGCTGGTCCGAGGTCGGCATCAAGGTCGCGCCGCTGCTGCTGATCGCGGTCGGGCTGGCGATCTGTTTCCGCGCGAACGTGTTCAATATCGGCGCCGAAGGCCAGCTGGTGGTGGGCGCGGCGGCCGGCGGTGCGGCCGCGCTGTATTTCGATCACGGCAGCGGCGGCGGGGCCGGCCTGATCACGCTGGTATTGCTGGCCGGCATGCTGGGCGGCATGGCGTGGGCGGCGATCACCGCCTTCCTGCGCGACCGCTTCAATGCCAGCGAGATCCTGGTGTCGCTGATGCTGGTGTATGTCGCGCAATTGCTGCTCAGTTACCTGGTGCACGGCGTGCTGAAGGATCCGGAAGGCTACAACTTCCCGCAGTCGAAGATGTTTTCCGACGGCTTCCTGCTGCCGATCATCATGGACGGCACGCGCCTGCATCTGGGCATCGTGCTGGCGCTGCTGGCGGCCGTGCTGGGCTGGCTGTTCCTGTCCAAGAGCATCTACGGCTTCCAGTTGCGGGTCGGCGGCATGGCGCCGGCGGCCGCCCGCTATGCCGGTTTCTCGTCCCGCAAATCGCTGTGGACCTCGATGCTGCTGTGCGGCGCGCTGTCCGGCCTGGCCGGGGTGTGCGAGGTATTGGGGCCGATCGGGCAGCTGACGCCGTCGGTGTCGCCCGGTTACGGTTTCGCCGCGATCATCGTCGCCTTCGTCGGCCGCCTGCATCCGATCGGCGTGATCTTTTCCAGCTTCATCATGGCGCTGTTCTACATCGGCGGCGAACTGTCGCAGTCGCGCCTGGGGATGCCGAATGCGATCACCGGCGTGTTCCAGGGCATCCTGCTGTTTTCGCTGCTGGCGTGCGACGTGCTGATCAACTACAAAATTCGCTGGAGCAAATGATGGACGCATTCCTAATCATCGCTGGCACCCCTGATCGCCGCCTCGATCAATGCCGGCACGCCGCTGATGCTGGCCGCGCTCGGCCTGCTGATCAACGAAAAGGCCGGCGTCGTCAACCTCGGGGCGGAAGGCATGATGCTGGTGGCGGCCATCATCGGCTTCGCCACCACCATCCATAGCGGCAGCGTGAGCCTCGGCTTCGTCGCCGGCGCGGCTGCCGGCATGCTGCTGGCCGGCTTCTTCGCGTGGCTGACGGTGTGGCTGGGCACCAACCAGTACGCAACCGGGCTGGCGCTGTCGCTGTTCGGCGGCGGCGCGTCGGCCTATATCGGCATCGCGTATGTCGGCAACAGCCTGAAAAACGAGATCACCGGCATCCCGCTGCTGGAACAGATCCCGTTTCTCGGCCAGGCGCTGTTTCGCCAGCATGCTATGGTGTATCTGTCGCTGCTGCTGTGCGTGGCGATCATCTGGCTTCCTGTACCGCACCCGCGCCGGACTGGTGCTGCGCGCGGTCGGCGAATCGCCGTCCTCCGCCCATGCGCTGGGCTACGACGTGCGCCGCATCCGGCTGGCGGCGCTGCTGTTCGGCGGCGCCTGCTGCGGCCTGGCCGGCGCTTTCCTGTCGCTGGTGTATACGCCGCAATGGGTCGAGGGCATGGTGGCCGGGCGCGGCTGGATCGCGCTGGCGCTGACCACGTTCGCGACCTGGCGTCCGGCGCGGGTGCTGGTCGGCGCCTACCTGTTCGGCGGCGTGACGATCCTGACCTTCCATATCCAGGCGCAGGGGGTGCCGATCGCTTCGCAATTGCTGTCGATGCTGCCGTATCTGGCCACCATCGTGGTGCTGGTGCTGATTTCGCGCAATGCGAACTGGATCAAGCTCAACATGCCGGCCTCGCTGGGGAAAAATTTCAATCCGAATAACGGTTGACCGGCGGATCACTCAGAATCAGCAGCGGTCAGCTGCGCGGCATGCGGAAAAGCACAGCGCGATTGAGCGTTATAATATGCAGTCGCACTGGAAGCGATGGTGCGCCGTTTGATTGACCCGTAAAGAAAAAAATGAAGTCTGAGAGCATAGCGAAATACGATATCGGCCTGCAGAATGAGGTCGCCGAACTGATCATTCAGGGTTTGAATCTGGACCTGAGCGCGGCTGCGATCAATCCGGATGAGCCGCTGTATGGCGATGGCCTGGGGCTGGATTCGATCGATATACTCGAGGTCGCGCTGTTGATTTCCAAGCGTTATGGAATCCAGTTGCGTGCCAACAACGATGACAATCACCTCATTTTCAGTTCGCTGCGCAGCTTGACCGAATACATCAGCGCGCAGAGACCGGCCTGATGTCTGCGGCGGTCGGGCCAGCGCGCGTGATGGCAATCGTCGCGCTGGGCGTGGCGTACGCGTGTCTTGCGCACTACACGAATAGCCGCGCCGGAACTGAAACCCTGGGCACCGTATTGGCGCTGGCGCCGATTGTGCTGGCGCTGCTGTCGATGGCCTGGCAAGCGCGTCATCGCGTTGCCGCACTGCTGGTGTTTTGCATCGGCTGTGCGGCGCTGCTTGCCGCATGGAGCATGTTAACCCAGCATTTTGCGCGGATTTACTGGCTTGAGCATGCCGGCTCCCAACTGATGCTCGGTCTGGGTTTTGCGCGCACCCTGGGCCCCGGCCGGGAACCGATGTGTTCCTATTTTGCAAGAATGATCGATGGCCCGCTAACGCCGCAACTGGAGCGTTACACCCGACAGGTTACCAGGGCCTGGGCGGTGTTCTTTGCTTTGATGGCGGCTACTTCGACGCTGCTTTTCATCACGGTAGCGCAGTCGACATGGTCGGTATTTGCCAATTTTTTTACCGCGCCGCTGATAGTCCTGATGTTCGTGCTTGAGTACGGCGCAAGAAAATACCTGCTGCCGGATATCCGGCACGGGCACATTCTTGACACCCTGAAAGTCATCTGGAAAGTGCCTGCCCGGCAATCACATTCATCACGCTAATCTTCACGGCGCGCCGAAACAATATCATCATGTCAACCTTGCCACTGATCACCCATGAGCGTGCCGATAGCGTGATCGCCTGGCGCGACGGCCGTGCCGTGAGCGCCGCCCAATTCTTATTCGACGTCGCGCAACTGCGTGAAAAATTGCCTGGCGGCAGTCACATGCTGAACGCCTGTAATGATCGTTACCGGTTTACCGTTGGCCTGGCTGCGGCATTGCTGAGCAAAAAGATAAGCTTGCTGCCGTCGGCGCAAACGCCGGAAATGATACGTCAATTGCAACTTTTTGCGCCGGATGCATTTTGCCTGAGCGACCGCAAGGATTGCGCGATCGCGCTGCCGCAGCTGCAATTTCCCGCGCTGGCAGCACTGCCGGAGGCAAATGAGCCCGCCTTCGTGGTACCTCAGGTCGATAGCGGGCAAACGGTCGCCTATGTATTTACCTCGGGCTCGACCGGGGTGCCCAGTGCGCATCGGAAAACCTGGGGCGCGCTGGTGCGTAACGTGCAGTCGGAAGCACGCCTCGCCGGCTTGAACGATGGCCGCCATCACACCGTGATCGGCACCGTGCCGTCGCAGCACATGTTCGGCTTTGAATCGACGGTACTGATGGTGATGCAAAGCGCAAATGCGCTGGCGGCCGGAGACGCATTTTATCCGGCCGATATTTGTCAAACGATCGCTTCCGTGCCACGGCCGCGTACGCTGGTATCGACGCCGGTGCATTTGCGCTCGCTGATGCAGGCAGGACTGCAGGTCCCGGTGCTCGACCTGATCCTGTCGGCCACTGCGCCATTGTCATTGGCATTGGCAGAACAGCTGGAAGCTGCCTGCCAGGCACCGTTGCTGGAAATTTACGGCAGTACCGAAACCGGCCAGATTGCCGCACGCAATCCGACCCAGACCCAGCAGTGGCAATTATTGGACGGCATCCGCTTGACCCGGCAAGACGGCATCAGCTGGGCTTCCGGCGCCCATATCGAATGTGCGACGCCGCTGCAGGATGTGATTGAGCCGATCGGCGAACAGCGCTTCCTGCTGCATGGGCGTACTGCCGACCTGGTCAACATTGCCGGCAAGCGCAGCTCGCTGACGTATTTGAATTTGCAATTGAATGCGATTGCCGGTGTCGTCGATGGCGCTTTTTTCATGCCGGACGAGGTGGCGCCCGATGGCGTGACGCGGCTGACCGCCTTTGTCGTCGCTCCCCAGTGCACGCCAGCGGCGCTGATGACGGCGCTGCGCGCGCGGGTGGATGCGGTGTTCCTGCCGCGCCCCTTGATCCTGGTCGACGCACTGCCGCGCAATGCGACCGGTAAATTGCCGCGCGAAGCATTGAAATTGCTGGCGCTGGCCAGATCCGGGCCAGCCGGCAGTCAGGACCCAATATGACAGACGGCCAGATACCATTGGCGCTGCCGGCCGACCATCCGGTGTTCGCAGGCCATTTTCCCGGCACGCCGATCGTCCCGGGCGCGATGTTGCTGGACCTGGCGCTGCAGGCGATAGGCGAGCGGGTCGGGACCGATCTGTCTGCCTGTCAAATAAACGCGGTCAAGTTTCTGAGCCCGGTGCGCCCCGGCGAGCCGGCCTCCGTGCGCTATGAAACACTGGCCAATGGCGCGATTCGATTCGACATCCTGAGCGCTGAACGTAAAGTCGCGACCGGTTCGATTCGTGCACTGGCGCTGGAGTAGCGTGCGCATGAAGTCGCCACAGCCAATCCGGCCGACTGGCAACATGAGCCGGAGCGCAGCAATCTGCTGCTGCTGCGCACCATGTCATGGATTTCACTGCGCCTGGGCCGGCCCGCAGGGCGCGTGGTGTTGCGCCTGATTGCCGGCTATTTCCTGCTGTTTGCTCCCGCCAGCCGAGCCGCTTCGCGCGATTATCTCGGCCGCATCCTGCAGCGTCCGGTACGCTGGATTGATATCTACCGCCATTTTTTTTGTTTTGCCTCCACCGTGCACGACCGGATCTATCTGCTCAATCAGCGCTTCGATCTGTTTCAGATCGAAGTCGAGGGCGAGCAGCTGACTCCAGCAAGCGCTGGCGGACGGGCAAGGCCTGTTCCTGGTGGGGGCCCACATGGGCAGCTTCGAAGTCATTCGTGCGCTGGGATCACGGCATGCCGGGCTGCAGGTGGCGATGGTCATGTATGAAGAAAATGCGCGCAAGATCAACCAGATGCTGGCTGCGATCAATCCGGCAGCCCAGCAGGATGTGATCGCGCTGGGCAAAGTGGATTCGATGCTGAAAGTCAATGCATGCCTGCAGCAGGGCAAGGCCATCGGGATGCTGGCCGACCGCACGCTGGATGACGACGTGATGCAGCCGGTAATGCTGCTGGGTGACAGCGCAAACTTGCCGCTTGGACCATTCCGGATGGCGGCGATCCTGCGCCGTCCGGTGTTTTTCATGGTCGGCCTGTATCTGGGGGGGAACCGCTATCGGATACACTTTGAGCCACTCGCCGATTTTTCCCGCACGCCGCGCGGCCAGCGACAGCTCGAGATGCAGCGGGCGCTGGCACGGTATGCCGAATTGCTGGAGAAATACTGTCAGCGCGCGCCATATAACTGGTTTAATTTTTTCAATTTCTGGCAATCTGCATCAGCCAAGAGCAAACAGGACTGACTGATGAAAGTTGCCGCGCCACCACCGATTTTCCGCAATGCGGTCACGTTTATGCTGCTCGCTGTCGCGCTGTTTCAGACGCCGCAGGCGCTTGCCGCGGACTGGAACCTTGACCAGTTGATGCAATCGCTGGCGCTGGCGAAGTCGGGCCGCGCCACTTTCGTCGAGAAAAAAACCATTGCGATGCTCGATCGGCCGCTGGAATCTTCAGGCGAACTGCAATATATCGCGCCCGATATTCTGGAAAAACGCACTATCAGGCCGAAGCCGGAAACCATGCGGGTGGAAGGCGATGTCCTGAAGATAGAGCGGGGGCGCCAGAAATTCACTCTGTCATTGCAAAGTTACCCGGAGATTGCCGCATTCATCGACAGCATCCGCGGCACGCTGGCAGGCGACCGCAAGGCGCTGGAGCGCGCATATAAGCTGAAACTGGAAGGCGGCGCAGAGCGCTGGCTGCTGTCATTGTCGCCAACCGATGCCAAAATGGCGACGCAGATTCATCTGATCCAGATCAGCGGCAGTGCAGATAATGTGCGCAGCATCAACGTGATCCAGACCGACGGCGATCGTTCGCTGATGACGATCGATCGGATCGCAGCGCAATGAATCAGACCCGCCGGATGGCGCTGCTGGCCTGGCTGCTGGGGGTCGCGATTTGTTGCGTGGTGATTGCCCGCACCACATTCATCAGCGACCTGTCGGGATTTCTGCCGCAAGCGCCGACCAAGGAACAGCAGGTCTTGCTGGATCAGTTGCGGGAAGGGGTCGTGTCGCGGCTGATTTTGGTCGGGATCGAAGGCGGTGATGCTGCGCTGCGTGCGGCACTGTCGAAAGAAACTGCCAAACGCCTGCGCTCCGAACCGGCGTTTGTGACGGTCAATAATGGCGAGCCGCTGAATGCCGAGCGGGATCAGGCGTTCTTGTTTGGCAACCGTTATTTATTGAGCCCGGCTGTCACGCCCGATCGATTTTCCGTTGCCGGCTTGCATGCGGCAATCGGCGACACCATCGATTTACTGGTTTCTCCGGCCGGCCTGTTGATCAAGCCGCTGCTGCCACGCGACCCGACTGGCGAGATCGTGCAGTTACTCGGGCAGATGAGCGGCGCCCATCAGCCGCAGATGCAGCATGGCGCCTGGGCCTCGCGCGATGCGGCGCGGGCGCTGCTGCTGGTCCAGACAAGCGCCACCGGTGCCGATACCGATGGCCAGCAGCAGGCGATGCAGAAAATCCAGCAGGCGTTTGATGCGGCACGCCAGCAACATCGCCCAAGCGGGGCGGCAGTCAAGCTGGTGATGACCGGGCCGGGCGTGTTCTCGGTGCTGTCGCGCCAGACCATCAAAAGCGAGGTCACCCGCCTGTCCATCATCAGCACTGCCATCATCATCACTTTGCTATGGCTGGTGTACCGGTCATTGACAGCGTTGGCGCTCGGACTGTTGCCGGTGATTTCCGGCGCCCTGGTGGCGGTGGCAGCGGTCAGTCTTGGATTCGGCGCGGTGCATGGCATCACGCTCGGGTTCGGCACCACGCTGATCGGGGAAGCGGTCGACTATTCGATTTATCTTTTCGTCCAGTCGCGTCAATCCAGTGCGGGTAGCGGTAACAGCAGCGGCAGTGCCGCCAGCGACTGGGTTAGCGATTTCTGGCCGACGATCCGGCTTGGCGTGCTGACGTCGATCACCGGTTTTGCTTCCCTGTTGCTGTCGAGCTTTCCAGGGCTGGCCCAGCTCGGCCTGTATTCGATTGCCGGCTTGATCGCGGCGGCGGCGGTGACCCGGTTCGTGTTGCCCCATCTATTGCCCGACAACTTCCGGATTCGCGACGTGTCCGCAATCGGACACAGATTATCCAGCGTCGCGCGGCGGGCGGATGCATTGCGCTGGCCCTTGATCCTGCTGATCCTGGCTGCGGCGGCGGTCGTCGTGCTGCACCGCACTACGCTGTGGAATCCGGAACTGTCTTCCTTGAGCCCGGTGTCGCAGGCCGATCAGGCCACCGACGCCCGTCTGCGCGCGGATATGGGGGCGCCGGATGTGCGTTACATGGTGGTCCTGTCTGGCGCGGACCGGGAAGCGGTGTTGCAGTCGGCTGAAAAGATCGCCGAACAATTGCAGCCGCTGGTGGAACAGGGCGTCCTGGCCGGTTTTCAAAGCCCCAGCCAGTATCTGCCTAGCGCGGCGGCGCAACGTGCGCGGCAGGCCAGTCTGCCGGCAACGGAGCTGATGCAGCGACTGCAGCAGGCCACCATCGGCCTGCCGGTGCGGGCCGAACTGTTCGCGCCCTTTGTCGCCGATGTGGCAAAAGCCAAAAGCCGGCCGCTACTGCAACGCAGCGATTTAGACCATACTTCATTGGCGCTGGCACTCGACTCCTTGTTGTACCAGCGCGCTGGCGGCTGGAATGCGGTGCTGCCGCTGACCGCCTCGGCGCCGTCCGGCCAGTCGGCCGGCATTGCGACCGCGCCGGTGCGCGCCGCGCTGGCCTTGGCCGGCCAGCCGAATGCGCTGCTGGTCGACCTGAAAGCGGAGTCCGATCATCTGTATCAGGGCTATTTGCGCGAGGCCGTCATGTTGTCGTTGGCCGGATTGGCCGGCATCGTGTTGTTGTTATTGTTCACTTTGCGCTCGCCACTGGCGGTAATCCGCGTGATGGCGCCGCTGCTCGGTGCGGTAGTTGCGGTCGTTGCCGGGCTGGTATTGTGCGGTCAGCGCCTGACGATCCTGCATCTGGTCGGACTGTTGCTGATCGTTGCGGTCGGCTCCAACTATGCATTGTTTTTCAACAAGCCAGGCAGCGGCGCTGCGGACATCACGCCGCAAACCCTGACTTCTTTGGTGTTTGCCAATCTGACCACGGTGGCCGGCTTTGGCTTGCTTGGCTTCTCGCAGGTGCCGGTATTGCAGGCGATCGGCACCACGGTGGGACCCGGCGCTGTGCTGGCACTGATTTTTTCGGCGGTTTTTGCCAGCCAGAAAATCGCTGAAAAACAGCCTGAAAAACAGCCCGGATCTGCGCGCTGAGCGATGCGCATCCTGTCCGATTTCGCGATTCAGGGCCGGCGCGCGCCGGCGCTGGCGATCCTGCTGCCGGGAGCGCTGCAGCAACCGGAAGATCTGGTGCGCGCCGGCTTCATCGACACGGTACGCCAACGCGCTGTGTCGCTGGACTTGGCGCTGCTCGATCTTGGCCTTGAATATATCGGTGACAGCACCGACGGCGCAGTCTTGCAGCGCATCAACGATTGCGTGGTGCAGCCGGCGCGGCTCAACAATTATCGGGAAATCTGGCTGGTCGGGATCTCGATCGGCGGTTTCATCGCAATCTCTTATGCGGAGCGATATCCCGGCCTGATCAGCGGTTTGTGCCTGCTGGCGCCTTACCCCGGCAACCGCATTCTGACCGGCCAGATCAAGGCAGCCGGTGGTCTGCAGCAGTGGTCTGCCAATTCTGCGGCAGACGATGACGCGGAGCGCCGGGTCTGGCGCTGGCTGAACGCACAGCGCGAGCAGACCGCTGGAACGCAGATCCATCTGGGTTATGGACGCGAAGACCGTTTCCTGGCAGGGCAGAAACTGATGGCCGAACCGCTGGCCGCGCACACTGTCGATACCGTTGCCGGTGGCCACGACTGGCCGGCCTGGCAACAGTTATGGGCGAATTTTATTGAGCGGACGGCAGCACGTTTCGGCCAAAGCAATACGGATACCGCCAATGACACTCAATAAACCGTTGCGCTGGCGGCCGACAGCGTTGGTCAGCATCACTTTTTTGCTGCATCTGGCGCTGCTGGCGGCGATTGTTGCGGCGCCCCTGATGGTGGCCCATGCGTGGCGCTGGGTACTGGCGATCACTTTGGCCAACCATGTGCTGATCACGCTGGTCGGCTTATGGCCGCGCAGCACCTGGCTCGGTCCGAACTGGACCCGATTGCCGCCTGCTTGCGCTGCCCGTGGTGAGATCGCGTTGACCATAGACGATGGGCCGGATCCGGACGTGACGCCGCAGGTACTCGAGATGCTGGATCGCTACCGCGTCAAGGCAAGTTTTTTTTGCATCGGCGACAACGCTGCCCGTTATCCCGATCTTTGCAGAAACATCGTCGAACGCGGACATACGGTTGAAAACCATAGCCAACGGCATCGTCACAATTTTTCACTACTCGGCCTGAGCGGCTTGCGGCGCGAAATACAAGCCGGGCAGCACACCTTGAGTACCATCACCGGCCGCGCACCCTTGTTCTTCCGGGCCCCGGCCGGCTTGCGCAATATCTTTCTGGCCCCGGTGCTGGCCAGGCTTGGATTGCGTCTGGCTGCCTGGAGCACGCGCGGTTTTGACACCAATACCACGGATCCTGTGCTGGTCTGCCGCAGATTGACGCAGAATCTGAAGGCGGGCGACATCTTGCTGCTGCACGATGGCAACTGCGCGCGGACCAACGCCGGCGTGCCGGTGATCATCGCGGTGTTGCCGCTGTTGTGCGAAGCTGCCGCAAAGGCCGGGCTGCGTTTCGTCACGCTGCCGAATGCGGTTCAGTCCGGATGCCGTGACTAGGCAATTTGACAATTGTGAATTCTGGCCAGAACCGATCTGCTCGGCGCAACGATTTAGTTTGGTAAAATCGCTGCACACCCATCACCGAGTCGCTCTCCTCCTGCCTTGAAACCGCTCCTTCTCTCGCACTTCACGACCACCAGCTGTCTCGGTCGCGGTCTATCCCAGACCCTGGAGGCGTTGCGCCAACGCAAAAGCGGCCTGAGGCCTTGCGATTTCGATATCGTCGATCTCGACACCTACATAGGCGCGGTCGCCGGCGTCGACGACGTCAAGCTGCGGACTGAGCTACAGGCATTTGACTGCCGCAACAACCGCCTGCTGCAACTGGCGCTGGAGCAGGACGGTTTTGCGGACGCGGTAGCAACGGCGATCGGACGCTACGGCCGCCAGCGGGTCGGCGTGTTTCTGGGCACCAGCACCGCGGGCATCCTGCAAACCGAACTGGCTTACCGGCGGCGTGATAGCGTGACAGGCGCACTGCCGGCGGATTTTCATTACGCAGAAACCCATAATACTTTTTCGGCAGCCAATTTTGCGCAGCGTTATTTCGATTTGAGCGGGCCGGCAGCGGTGGTTTCTTCCGCGTGTTCTTCCAGTGCAAAAGTATTCGCTTCGGCGCGGCGCATGATAGCGGCCGGCATCATCGATGCCGCGCTGATCGGCGGCGTCGATTCGCTGTGCCTGACGACGCTGTATGGCTTCAATTCACTGGGCCTGATCTCGGCGCAGCCTTGCCGTCCCTTTGACGCCGAGCGCAACGGCATCTCGATCGGCGAAGCTGCCGCGCTGGTGCTGCTGGAACGCCTGCCGGACAGCGCTGATGCCGACGCCGTCCTGTTGTTAGGAATCGGCGAATCGAGCGACGCTTACCACATGTCATCGCCGCATCCGGACGGCCTGGGGGCGAAAATTGCGATGCAAAATGCCTTGGACATCGCACATCTGCTGCCCGAGCAGATCGATTACATCAATCTGCATGGCACTGCCACCGTCAGCAATGACGCCGCGGAAGGCCGGGCGGTGGCCGCCTTGTTCGGTGCCTCGACCCCTTGCAGTTCCACCAAGGGCGCCACCGGGCACACGCTGGGAGCCGCCGGCGGTCTCGAGGCGGTGATTTGTGCGCTGGCACTGCAACACGGCCTGATGCCGGGTGGCATTAACACCACCCAGCGTGATCCTGATCTGCGATTGAATTACTTGCTGGACAATTGTGCGCAACGCGTCGATCGCGTGCTCAGCAATTCTTTCGGTTTTGGTGGCACCAATTGCAGCCTGATCTTCGGCCGCGCTAGTTAGACTGCCCAGCATGAATACTCTGACCGCTTATATCGACGGCATCGGCCTGCTCGGACCCGGCTTCAACGACTGGCCCAGCAGCCGTGCCATTTTGACCGGACAGGCCGGCTACCAGTATCAACCCACTGTGCTGCCGCCAGCGGCTTCGCTGCCGGCAGCGGAGCGGCGCCGCTGCGGCCCGATCGTCAAGCTGTCGCTGGCGGTCGGCTTCGAGGCCGTTGCTGCGGCCGGTGCCGACAGCGCCGGATTGCCGACCGTGTTTTCCGCTTCCAGCGGCGATGGCGAAAATTGCCACCAAATTTGCCAGATGCTGGCCTCCGATGACCGGCAAATTTCACCGACCCGATTCCACAATTCGGTGCATAACGCGGCGTCCGGTTACTGGACTATCGCGGCCAAGGCGATGGCGCCGTCATCGGTGCTATGTGCGTACGACGCCAGCTTCGGTGCCGGCCTGCTGGAAGCCTTAGGCCTGGTGATGGTTGACCATACCAGTGCATTGCTGATTGCCTGCGACAGCACTTATCCGGAACCGCTGCACCAGGCAAGACCGATTCCCGACGAATTCGGGATCGGATTGGTGCTTGCGCCGCAACGCAGCGCGCATTCGCTGGCCAGGATCAGGGTGTCGCTCACATCCGGCCGGGCCGACCAGATGACCGACATCGCGCTGGAAAACCTCAGGACCGCAATCCCGGCCGCGCGCGGCCTGCCGCTGCTGCATGCGGTCGCGAACCGGGCATCGACGACGCTGGTGATCGATTACCTCGACACCACCCGCCTTGCGCTGGAAATCGACTCATGGGCCTAGATCGCGCGTGGATTGTTGCGCACATCCCGCATCAGGGCGACATGTGCCTGCTGCAGCGGGTGGAAGACTGGGATGCACAAGGTGTGCGCTGCAGCGCAATCAGCCATCGGGCAGCCAATAACCCGCTGCGCGCACAGGGGCGGCTGGCCGCTGCCTGCGGCATCGAATACGCGGCCCAGGCCATGGCAGTGCATGGCGCGCTGCTGACGTTGCAGCAGGCACCAGCGCAGGCGCCGGCGAAAGTCGGTTTCCTGGCCAGCGTGCGTGCGGCCACGCTGCATGTCGGCCGGCTCGATGATATTGCCGCCGATCTGACGGTGGAAGCCAGGCAATTCAGCAGCGATGGGAATAATGTTTTGTACGATTTCTGGGTACGCGCCGAGGGCCGTATCCTGCTGGATGGCAGAGCTGCGGTGATCATCAATGCGCGGCAGCCGGCAGTCCATCCTGAAAAACCATGACTCCATCAACCGTTGCAATCGGAACCACTCCAATGAAACAAGCCCTTGTTACCGGTGGCAGTGGCGCGATCGGCGCTGCGATCTGCCGCAGCTTGGCGGCCGATGGCCACCATGTGCTGGTGCATGCGAATACCCGGCGCGCGGAGGCGCAAGCGGTGGTCGACGCGATCAGCGCGCTCGGCGGCAGTGCCGAAGTGCTGGTGTTCGACGTCACCGATGCGGCGGCAGTCGCTGCCAGCCTGCAGCCGCGAATTGAGCTCGCGCCGATCCAGATCCTGGTCAACAATGCCGGGATTCATGACGATGCAGTGTTTCCGGGCATGCAGCTTGAGCAATGGCAGCGCGTGATCGACGTTTCGCTGCACGGCTTTTTCCACGTCACCCACACCCTGATGATGCCGATGATCCGCAGCCGCTGGGGCCGCATCATCAATATGTCATCGGTGGCCGCGCTGAGCGGCAACCGCGGCCAGGTGAATTATTCCGCCGCCAAAGGCGCACTCAACTCCGCCACCAAGTCGCTGGCGCTGGAAATCGCCAGTCGCGGCATTACCGTCAACGCGGTGGCACCGGGGATTATCGACAGCGAGATGAGCCGGAGCGCATTCGATGCGCAGGCGATAGCCCGCATGGTGCCGATGAAACGCGCCGGCAAACCGGAGGAAGTTGCCGACCTGGTGAGCTTTCTTGCATCGCCGCGCGCAGCGTATATTACCGGTCAAGTCATTTCGATCAACGGTGGCCTGCTGTGACCGCGCTTGCCGGACAGCATGAGTACTGCCGTCGCAGATTTAGCGCAGCTTGCGGACCAGCAATAGCGGCAGGCGCAGCAGGAATCCCAGCAACAGGCGGCTATGCATCCAGGTCAGAAGCAGGTTGTCGCGCAGATAGCGGAAATGCGATACGCCGCCTTGTTCGACGCTGAAATAGCGTACCGGTGCCGCCAGGTTGAGCGGCTTGACCCCGTGCCAGCACAGCCGTACCACCGCTTCCGGATCGAAGTCAAAGCGCCGCATCCAGGGCTGGCGCCGCATCACCGCGCGCAACGGCGCAATCGGATAGACCCGGAACCCGAACAGCGAATCGCCGATCCCGGCCCACAAGGTTTCCAGGTTGGCCCACCAGTTCGAGATCCGCCGTCCCTGGACCCGCAGGCTCGGCGCGCTGGCGTCGAACTGCGGCATGCCGAGCACCATGCAGGCCGGTTCAGAGTGCGATGCAGCCATGAAGGCGGGAATCAGTTCGGCCGGATGCTGGCCATCCGAATCCATCGTCAGCGCATGGGTGAAACCAAGGGCGGCGGCCTGCTCCAGGCCATGCAACACCGCTGCGCCTTTACCGCTATTTTCTGGCAAGATAATGACCCGCAAACCGGTGTCGCTGGCAGCCATTGCCTGCAATTGCGCGGTCGTGCCATCGGTGCTGCCGTCGATCACCAGCCATACCGGGTTCCAGTGTTGCCGTGCTGCGCGCACGGTCTCATACACTTTCGGACCGGGGTTATAACTTGGAATCAACACCAGGTGGGTCGGGGATGGAGAGCTCATCGAATCGGACGCTAAGGAGTGGTTGTCAGGATGTGTTAAGCGGCAGTTGTCGGGGCCGGTGGTGACGCCGGTACCGCAAGCTGGCTGGCAAAATACTGGCTTAATTCTGTCATCAATGCGGCACTGTTTTCAGGCGGCGGGAAACGTTTACCCACGCGTACCCGGTAATGCATCGGCAGCTGCGGTTTTTTGAAAAGCGGCCATTCCTTGCTCAGAAATGGCGAGTCCGTTTCAATCAAGACCGCCTGCACCGACGCTTTGGCGCGGGTTGCGATCACACCTATGCTGGCTCTCAGAGGACCGATCGGGCGCCGCACGGTACGGGTACCTTCCGGAAAAAGCAGCAAATGGCTGCCGAGTTGCAAGTCCTGCACCGCCAGCATGACCATCTTCCGCGACGATGCGTTGCTGATGTAGCGTGCCAGCCGGGCGCCGCCGCCAAGAAATATATTGCCGAGGATTTCGGCTTTCATGATGCAAGCGACGTCTGGCAGGCGCGAGGCAATCAAGACCACATCCCATAACGATGGATGATTGGAGGCAATAATCAAGGATTTATCCTTGCGCAATGCGTCCAGTTCACGCAAATCGAAATGGAAGCGGCCCGATAGCGTCAACGTAGCCAACGTCAGCCGGAACACCGTCATGATCGCCAGCCGTCCCAGCGCGCGTCCCAGCCGGGCCGGCAACAGCGGATACAAAACAACAGCAAGCAGTGACCAGAGCAGAAACAGCAGGCCGACCCAGACCAAAGCAACACAGCAGACCAGGTAATCGTAAGCCGTCAGCAATATACTCAGACAAAATTTCATGGTTTTACTCTGCTGTGTTAATCGGAACGTCGCCCTATGAAAAAGCGATTAATTCATCCGTTAATCAGTCAGCAGAAGGGGGGCTTTTTGAATTGGGCATGATACAACATGCGCCTGAGCCTGCTGCCATAATTCCCCGCGATCGTTGATATTGCCGCGCGGCACCGTATTGATCAACAACAAGCAGTTAAGATGTCTGAAGCTGGAACAAGCCGCCAAAACTATTTTTGGCATTCCACAGCAAGCTGTACTCACATAAACCGATCCTTGGAAAGGGTATTCAAATCATGACTAAAAATCTTGTGCGCGGCGCGCTGAGCGTAATCGCGATTCTGCCTGTCATTGCTGTTTCCGTGTCGGCCACCGCTGCGCCCCTGAATATCGGCTTCGTCTACGTCAGCCCGATCGGCGAAGCCGGCTGGACCACCCAGCACGACATGGCGCGCAAGGAGATGGAAAAGGCGCTGGGCGCGAAGGTCACGACCAAAGTGGTCGAGAACGTGCCGGAAGGCGCCGATGCCGAACGCGTGATCCGCGACCTGGCGCAGCAGGGCAGCAAGCTGATTTTCACCACCTCGTTCGGTTTCATGAACCCGACGCTGAAGGTCGCCAAGCAGTTTCCCGACGTCAAGTTCGTCCACCTGACCGGCTACAAGACCGCCGCCAACGTCGCCACCGCCAATGCGCGCTTTTACGAGGGCCGCTACCTGGCCGGCGTGCTGGCCGGCAAGATGAGCAAATCCGGCGTGGCCGGTTACGTGGCCGCGTTCCCGATTCCGGAAGTGCTGCAAGGCATCAATGCGTTTACCCGCGGTTTGCGCAGCGTCAATCCGAAGGCCGAGGTCAAGGTGGTCTGGGTCAATAGCTGGTTCGATCCGGGCAAGGAGCGCGACGCGGCGCTGACCCTGATCGGCCAGGGCGCGGACGTGGTTTCGCACCACACCGATTCGACCGCGGTGGTGCAGGCGGCCGAAGAGAAGGGCAAGTACGCGATCGCCTATCATTCCGACATGAAGAAATTCGGCCCCAAGGCGCAGATCGGCGCGGTCACCCATCACTGGGGCAAGTATTACACCCAGCAGGCGCAGGCGGTGATCGACGGCAAATGGAAGAGCAGCGCCACCTGGGGCGGCATCAAGGACGGTTTCGTCAAGCTCGAAGGCTACGGCCCGGCGGTGCCGAACGACGTGAAACAGTTCGTGCTGGCGAAAGAGAAGGAAATCGTCGCCGGCAGCCTGACCCCGTTCGACGGCCCGGTGAAAGACAACGAAGGCAAGCTGCGTCTCGAAAAAGGCCACATGAACGACGACGGCCTGAACAAGATGGATTATTTCGTCGAAGGCGTGGCCGGCAAGTTGCCGAAGAACTGATCGGCAATTTCAGGCAGCAACACGGGCTGCGCCCGGCAGCGCAGCCCGCGATTTGATTGGGTCGACACGCCTAAGCTCAGGCGTCGGCACGCTTCACGATGACCCGGTTACGGCCTGCGCCCTTGGCGTGGTAGGCGGCCTCGTCTGCGCGGCGCACGAAATTGGCCGGCGCTTCGCCGCTGGCATATTCAGCGACACCGATGCTGACGCTGATGTGCTGCGCCGTTTCGGGTGCCGGACATAAATTCATCGCCGCGACATCGGCGCGCAAGCGTTCGGCCAGGTTGGCGGCGGCTTCCGGGCTGGCCTCCGGCAGCAGCACGGTAAATTCCTCGCCGCCATAGCGGTAAGCGCTGTCGGATGTGCGCAGGCAACAGCGGATGCTGTCGGCCAGCGCCTGCAGCGCCTTGTCGCCGGCCAGATGGCCATGCGCATCGTTAAATGCCTTGAAGTGGTCGGCATCGATCAGCAGCAGCGCCAGCGGGTGTTGATAGCGGGTCGCGCGTTCGCATTCCCGGCTCAGCTGCTGGTAGAAGTGGCGCGAATTGTACAGTCCGGTCAGGCCATCGGTGATCGCCAGCTGGCGATAGCGTTCCTCGCTCTGCTTGAGCGCGGCTTCGGCCCGTCGTCGTTCGGTGAAATCCTGCAGGGTTTCGATCGCGCCGACCACCTGCCCGGCGCCATTGCGCAGCGGCGCTGCGGTGAAATACAGCCAGCGCCCCTTTGCCCCAAAGCGCGGGAAAAAATCCTCGGCTTCAAAGGCGTCCTCGATCAGATCGGATTTGCGCCATTTTTCCGGATAATGCCGGCTCACTGTTCCCGCCGCCTCGCCGTCCACGATCAGATCCGCCATCACCGGCCGCTCGCTTTCGTAGAACGCCCGCCATTGTTCGCGCGTGCCGAGCACCTGTGCGGCCGGTATCCCGGTCAGAATTTCGCAGGCGCGGTTCCAGTGCGTCACGCGGTGGTCGCGATCGAGCGCGAAGGTCGCCACCGGGCTGCCGTCGACGATCTGCGCCAGCAGGATGCGGTTCTCGTTGCACTCAAGTTCCGCCATCGCATCTGCCTGGCGCCGATGGTAGCGCTGCACCACCTCCGGCAGAGCATGCGGCAGCAGGCGCAGATAGCCGCCGGCCGGGTCCTTGATGATGTAATCGTCGACGCCGGCCTGCAGCGCTTCCAGCGCCAGCTGTTCGGAGCCGCTGCCGGTCAGCAGCACCAGCGGCAGCTGAATTTGTTTGCGCAGCAGTTGACGGCAGAGTTCCAGTCCGCCGCTTCCGGGCAGGTGATTGTCGACCACGACCAGCGTGAAATTGCCGCCCGCCAGGCAAGCCTCGGCTTCGCTGGCGCGCTCACAATCGGTGATGTCACAGCCTTGCATCGCGCGCCGGAACGCGATCCGGTCATGCGGATTGTCTGCGATGAACAGGATCCGTAATGCTGTTTCCTTGGCGATCTTCATATTGTCTGGATGCAAAAGGCATTGATCTGGTAGGGCTGCGCATCTGGCGTGACAGCGCCGTGCAGGCCGGTCACGCTATGAGTGTCGCAGCAACGCCTGGCAGTTGTTTGCCCTGCCGCAAAAGTTGCTCGAATTCCGCAGCCGGCACCGGCCGGCTGAAGAAATAGCCCTGCATTTCATCGCAGCCATGCTGCTGCAGGTAGTCCAGTTGCTCCTGCGTCTCGACCCCTTCGGCAATCACGTGCAGTTTCAGGTTGTGCGCCAGCGCGATGATCGACATCACAATCAGCGCATCGTCGGGGTGGTGCGTGATGTCGCGTACAAACGATTGATCGATCTTGAGCACATCGATCGGAAAGCGCTTCAGGTAGGACAGGCTGGAGTAGCCGGTACCGAAGTCGTCAATCGACAGTTGCAGGCCGAGCGCCTTGAGCTCGCGCAGCACCTCGATGGTGCGTTCGACATCGGTCATCACCAGGCTCTCGGTCAGTTCCAGATCCAGGTACTGCGGCGCGAGTCCGGATTCTGCCAGCGCGGCGCCGATCGACTGCGCCAGGCCGGGCTGGGCGAACTGGCGCGCCGACAGATTGACCGCGATCCGCAGCGGGCCGAGGCCGGCCTGCTGCCAGGCCTGGTTCTGCGCACATGCGGTACGCAGCACCCAGGCGCCGATCGGCACGATCAGGCCGGTTTCCTCGGCCAGGCTGATGAAGCGCAGCGGCGAAACCATGCCCAGCTGCGGGTGCTGCCAGCGGATCAGCGCTTCCATGCCGACCACCCGTCCGCTTTGCAGATCGACTTGCGGCTGGTAATGCAGCACGAATTCGTCGCGTTCCAGCGCGCTGCGCAATGCGCTTTCGAGGCGCAGCCGCTCCAGCATTCCCGCATTCATCGCCGCGGTGTAGAACTGGAAGTTGTTGCGCCCCGTCTCCTTGGCGCGGTACATCGCGATGTCGGCATGTTCGATCAACTCTTCGGCGCTGCTGCCGTCGGCCGGATAGATCGCCACGCCCATGCTGCAGCCCAGATAAAAGGTCTGTTCCGCAATCGCCAGCGGCTGCGCGATGCTGTCCATGATGCGCTGCAGGATGCCGCCCGCCATCGCTTCATCGCTGCGCGCCGGCAGCACCAGCACGAATTCGTCGCCGCCCAGGCGCGCCACGGTATCGGTTTCGCGCGTGGCAGACTGCAGGCGCTGGGCCATCGCATTGAGCAATTGGTCGCCGGCCTTGTGGCCGAGGCTGTCGTTGACGAACTTGAAGCGGTCCAGGTCGATGAACACCACCCATATCGGCTGCGCATAGCGTTCGGCATAGGCGATGGCCTGGCTCAGGCGGTCTTGCAGCAGCGCGCGGTTGGGCAGGCCGGTCAGCACGTCGTGGTGCGCCATGTGCTGGATCCGTGCTTCCGCCTGCTTGCGCTCGGTGATGTCCTTGCCGGTGCCGCGATAGCCCTTGAACTTGCCGTCGGCATCGAACAGCGGCTCGCCGTTGATGCTGAACCAGTACACATGCGGCAGATCATTGATGGAGCGGTACTCCAGATTGGTGAAAGCCTGGTGCGCCTCCAGCGTCGCCCGGTGCGCGGCCCATTCGGCTTCAGACATCTCGATCGGCATCTCCCAGCGCGCCTTGCCGACGTAATGCTCGGCGGCTATGCCGCCTTTTCCGCTGAGATCGCCGGTGATGATGGTGAAGCGGAACTGTTCGTCCTGCTCCCAATACCAGTCGGAAGACAAGTCTGCCAGCCGATGGAAGCGTTCTTCGCTGGCCTGCAGCGCCAGCTCCACGCGTTTGCGTGCAGCGATATCTTCCAGCAGATGCTGGTTGGCCAGCTTGAGATCGGCGGTGCGCTCTTCGACCTGCTGCCGGATGCGTTGCGAGCGCAGCGCGAGCGTCTGCAAATACGCTGCGGCCAGCAGGCTGAACAGGCTGCCGCCGAGCAGGATCAGCAAGGCGTCGAGATGATTCCTGGCAAACGGCAGCGGGCTTGCAGAAACGACCATATGCCAGGGTTGGCCTGCGACTTCAAAAGTGTAGGCAACGGAATCCGGGGGCTCATTGAGCAGCCACGCCGGCAACAACGGCGCCGCTGTTGCGGCCGGCGGCGCGCTGCCACGGCGAAAGGCCAGGTTCGCCGCATCGGGCCGGGAACCGGCATACACGCTCAGATTAATCCCCGCTGCGTTCAGCAAGCCTGCGGCAGACAGCGTTTTTTCAAACAGATCGCCGGCCCGGAACACCGCTGCGGTGTCGCCGATCACCGCGTTGTGCCTGGCCTTGGCGTTCTCCGGCACCGCACCCGGCCGGTAGACCGGGATCAGCACCACGAAGCCGGGCTGGCGGTCGCTGCCCTGCGCCAGTTGCAGCAAGCCGGTGGCTGCTGGCTGGCCGCTATCGAGCGCCAGTTGCATGCTGCGGTTCATCATCGCATTGGGCGAGACGTCGAGCCCGAACGCCGCCTCATTGCCTTGCATCGGCTCGATGAAATCAACGATGTTGTAGCTGCTCTTGACGCCGGCCGGCAGCACTTTCCCGTTTTTCATCTCGTTCACCACAAAGCCCGGCATCTGTTGGCGTATCCCGGCTTCATAGGCCGGCCGTTCGGCCTGGCTCAGCAGCCGATGGAAGTTGAAGGCCCGGATGTACGGATAGCGCGCCAGCAAGGGCTGGGTGAAGCTATGGAATTGTTCGCGGCTGACCGTGTCGACGGTCGAAAACAACTGGTTCAGCACCGCCAGCACCCGCACCGCATCGTCCAGCCCCTTGCTGACCGCGGTAAAGCGCGCTTCGGCAAGTTGCTGGAAATTGAGGGCCGTCTTGTCCGATTCGAGGCGGGCGATGCCCAGAAATAGCGTGCAGCTAAGCAATAGCCCGCCCACAAAGGCCAGCATTGCGGCGATGGAGATGGAATAGGGCAGGCGACGTTGAAACATTTGATGGCCCTCCCTTCGAGTGCGCTTTTGATTTTTGAGGGGTTGGCGTGAGCCAGCACTGCGATGCTAGCATGCACGGCATTACCGGTCGGACATGCCAGTATAATTCAGCCATCATTATCAATTATTGCGTGTGGCTTCGATGCCACATGCCCAAACAGCCATGCTCGCCCAACAGAAACAACAGATCATTGACCTTTTCCTGGCCGCACTGGCTCCCATCATCGCCGACACCGGGCTGCAACCGAGCGTGACGCTGGAGCGTCCGCGCGATGCGTCGCATGGCGACATCGCCTGCAACATCGCGATGCAACTGGCCAAAGCGCTGAAAAAGAATCCGCGCGAACTGGCGCAGGCGATCGTGGCCGCCGTGATGGCGGATCCCGCCAACGCCGGCCTGATCGAATCGGCCGAGATCGCCGGACCGGGCTTCATCAATCTGCGCGTGTCCAACGCGGCCAAACAGGCGGTGGTCAAGACCATCCTGACCGAGGCCATGCAGTACGGCAAGAGCACGCACGGCGCCGGCAAGAAGGTGGTGGTCGAGTTCGTGTCCGCCAACCCGACCGGCCCGCTGCATGTCGGCCACGGCCGCCAGGGCGCGCTGGGCGATGCGCTGGCCTCGCTGCTGGACGCGCAGGGCTATGACGTCACGCGCGAGTTCTACTACAACGATGCCGGGGTCCAGATCGGCAACCTCGCGCTGTCGGTCCAGGCCCGCGCCAAGGGCTTGAAGCCGGGCGATGCAGCCTGGCCGGAATCGGCCTACAACGGCGACTACATCGACGATATCGCAGTCGATTTCCTGTCCAAGCAGACGGTCGCCGCCAGCGACGGCAAGCATGTGACCGGCAGCGGCGACGAGCAAGACCTGGAATCGATCCGCCACTTTGCGGTGACTTACCTGCGCCGCGAGCAGGACATCGATCTGCTGGCGTTCGGCGTCAAGTTCGACAACTATTACCTCGAATCCTCGCTGTACAGCGACGGCAAGGTGGAACATGCGGTCCAGACCCTGATCGGCGCCGGCAAGACCTACGAGCAGGACGGCGCGTTGTGGCTGCGCACCACCGACTACGGCGACGACAAGGACCGCGTGATGAAGAAGTCCGACGGCACCTATACCTACTTCGTGCCGGACGTCGCCTATCACGTCACCAAATGGCAGCGCGGCTTTACCAAGGCGATCAATGTGCAGGGTTCCGACCACCACGGCACCATCGCCCGCGTGCGCGCCGGCCTGCAGGCGGTCGACCTGGGCATCCCGCACGGTTACCCGGACTACGTGCTGCACAAGATGGTGACCGTGATGAAGAACGGCGAAGAGGTGAAAATCTCCAAGCGCGCCGGTTCCTACGTCACGGTGCGCGACCTGATCGAATGGTCGGCCGGCGAGAACCACGCGGGCGACCTGACCCGCGGCCGCGATGCGGTGCGGTTCTTCCTGATCTCGCGCAAGGCCGATACCGAATTCGTGTTCGATGTCGATGTCGCGCTGGCGCAATCGGACGAGAATCCGGTGTATTACGTGCAGTATGCGCATGCGCGGATCTGCCGCATGCTGGAACTGTGGGCCGGCGACGAGGCCGCGCTGCTTGACGTCGACCTGTCGCCGCTGACCGCGCCGCGCGAGGCGTCGCTGCTGGCCAAGCTGGCCGAATATCCGGAAGCGCTGCAGCGCGCGCTGGAAGAACTGGGGCCGCATCAGGTCGCGTTCTACCTGCGCGATCTGGCCGGCGAGTTGCATAGCTACTACAATGCAGAACGGGTGCTGGTCGACGATGAGCCGCTGAAAATGGCGCGACTGGCCCTGATCTGCGCAACCCGCCAGGTGTTGCGCAACGGTCTGGCCCTGATCGGCGTATCGGCGCCTAACAAGATGTAACTTCAGAAATCAACGGGAAAACATGAGTATTCACGGCAATCAGAACAACAGTATGCGCAAACTCCGGCAACAGGGCGGCACTTTGCTGGGCCTGATCATCGGGCTGATCATCGGTCTGGCGATTGCCGTGATCGTGGCGCTGGCCATTACCAAGACCAGTCTGCCGTTTACCAACAAGAACGGCGCCCAGCCCATTTCAGAGCCTTCCGCCGGGCAGATCAGCGATCCCAACAAGCCGCTCTACGGCAACAAGGCGGCCGCCAAAGAAGCGGCCAAAGACTTCGTCAAGGAGCCGGAAGCGGCCGCGCCGGTCCAGATCCAGCCGGAAGCCAAGGTAGTTATTCCAGCGCCGAAGAGCGAGCCCAAGCCGGAAGCCAAGGCCGACAGCAAGCCCGAAAACAAAGCTGAAAGCAAGGCGCCGGTCGTCGAGAAATCGACTGCAGAGAAAGCGAGCGCGGAGAAACCGAAAGCGGCTGACGCAGCGCCCAAGGCCGATGCCGCCGAAGACAAGTTCACCTATTTCCTGCAGGCCGGCGCATTCCGCGAGCAGGGCGATGCCGAAAGCGCGAAAGCCAAGCTGGCGCTGCTGGGGGTCGAGGCCCGCATCACCGAGCGGGCATCGGACAACGGCACCCTGTACCGGGTCCGGGTCGGCCCGTTCGGCCAGCTCGAAACAATGAACCGTATGCGCAGCAAGTTGTCTGAAAATGGCGTCGACGTGGCCGTCGTGCGCAGCCCAAAATAAACTTTTAGAAGGAATCGTATGCGTTTTCTGAAACAGTTGTTGTTGTCCGCAAGCCTGGGCCTGCTGGCCATGTCGGCCAGCGCCGCGCCTGCCAGCCCGAAGAGCGGCGTGGATTTTCTGACCCTCGACAAGGCGCAGCAGACCGAATCGGGCAAGAAAGTCGAAGTCACCGAATTCTTCTGGTACAACTGCCCGCACTGCAATGTGTTCGAACCGTCGCTGGCGGCCTGGGTCAAGAAGCAGGGCGACAACATCGCGTTCAAGCGGGTGCCGGTCGCGTTCAATGAGTCGTTCGTGCCGCAGCAGCGCATGTACTACGCGCTGGAAGCGCTGGGCAAGACCGAAGAACTGCACCAGAAGCTGTTTGCCGCGATCCATGTCGAACGCCAGCGGCTCGACAAGGAAGGCCCGATCACCGATTTCGTCGTCAAGCAGGGCGTCGACAAGCAGAAGTTCCTGGACATGTACAACTCGTTTACGATCCAGGCCAAGGTGCAGCGCGCATCCAAGATGCAGCAGGACTACAAGATCGACGGCGTGCCGACGGTCGCGATCGACGGCCGTTTCCTGACCTCGCCGGCGATCGCCGGCGCCGGCCTGCCGCCGAACCAGCCGGAAGCGGCCTTGAATGCCGCCGCTCTGCAAGTGATGGACAGCCTGGTCGCCAGCGTGCGCAAGGATGCCAAGCCGGCCGTAGCCGGTGCGCCGGCCAAGGCCAAGGCGGCAGCGAAAGCCAACTGAGCTGACTGAGCCAGCGCCGGTCGTCAGCGGCCGCGTAGTTATTCCAGCCCGTCACTCTTTCCGAGGGCGGGCTTTTTTATTAGGGTTTTCATGCAAACTGTGTTCATCACCGGCGCCTCCAGCGGACTCGGCGCGGCGCTGGCCAGGCACTATGCGGCGCAGGGCGCAACGCTGGGCCTGGTTGCGCGTCGCGGGCAGCTGCTGGCGCAGCTGGTCGCCAGCCTGCCGCATCCGGAACGGCACCGGATCTATGCGCTCGATGTCACCGACCATGCGGCGCTGGCGGCCGCCGCGCAGGACTTCATCGCCGCAGCAGGCGTGGGCGGGGTCGATATCGTGATCGCCAATGCCGGCGTGTCGCAAGGCACGCTGACCGAATTCGCCGAGGACATCCCGGTGTTCGAGCGCATCGTCGCCACCAACCTGACCGCCACCGTCGCCACCTTCGCGCCGTTCATCGCCGGCATGAAGGCGCGCTCCGGCGCGCCTGCCGTCTGGTCGGCATCGGCAGCGTGGCCGGCATCCGCGGCCTGCCGGGGGCGGAAGCCTACAGCGCATCGAAAGCGGCGGTGATCAGCTATTGCGAATCGCTGCGGATCGAGTTGAGACGCAGCGGCATCAAGGTGGTCACCATCGCGCCCGGCTATATCGACACCCCGATGACGCAGATCAACCGCTATCCGATGCCGTTCCTGCTGCCGGCCGAGCAGTTCGCGCGCCGTGCCGCGGCCGCGATTGCGTGCGGCGCCAGTTACCGCGTGATCCCGTGGCAGATGGGGCTGGTCGCCAAGCTGCTGCGGCTGCTGCCGAACCCGCTGTACGACCTGCTGTTCTCGCATGCGCCGCACAAGGCGCGCCAGCCGGCAGCGGAAAAACTACCGAAAAGGATTCATCATGCTGATTGACGCGATCGGCCAGCAACATGCGGCCGTTGCACCGGGATCGGCGCCGCGCATCGTGTCGCTGGTGCCCTCGATTACCGAATTGCTGTGCGACCTGGGGCTGGCGCCGCAACTGGTCGGGCGCACCGGCTTCTGCATCCATCCGGCCGCCACGGTGCGCGCGATCGCCAAGATCGGCGGCACCAAGGATGTCAATCTCGACAAAATCCGCGCGCTGGCGCCGACCCATCTGATCGTCAATGTCGACGAGAACCAGAAGCCGACCGTCGATGCGCTGGCCGCGTTCATCCCGCACGTGATCGTCACCCATCCGCTGGCGCCGCGCGACAATCCGGCGCTGTACCGGCTGCTGGGCGGGATTTTCAATGCGACAGAGCAGGCCGAACGGCTGTGCGCGGAATTCGAATTAGCGATGGCCGCGCTCGCGACCTGCAAAACCGGTGCGCCGCAAACCGTGCTGTACTGCATCTGGCAAGACCCGTGGATGACGGTATCCAAGGATACCTATATCGCCAACATGCTGGCCGAAATCGGCTGGCACACCTGGCAAGCGCCGCAGCCCGAGCGCTATCCGGTGTTCGAATGGTCGGATGCGCTGCTGCGCGACATCGACCGCGTGCTGCTGTCGAGCGAGCCGTACCGCTTCACCGACGCGCATGTCGATGCGCTGGAGCGGCAGATCGGCAAGCCGGTGCAGCTGGTCGACGGCGAGATGCTGTCCTGGTACGGCAGCCGCGCAATTGCCGGGCTGCATTACCTGCGCCAGCTGGCGGCAGGTTAAATCGGTGGATGGGTGCAACCCATCCGGTAAGTTCGATAGGCGATGGGTTTCACCCATCCTACGTAATCATTTGGCGGCCTGGCGGAAGCGGATGATGCCGTCGGCGCCGGATTCGCGCTGCAACTTGCCTTCCAGCCACAGCAGGTGCAGGTGCGCGAGCGCCTCGCCCAGCGCGAAGCTGAGCTGATGCGCGTCCAGCGGGCGGCGGAACATGATCGGCACGATGTCGGTCGCCGATTGCGGCGTCGCGCAGGCGTCCAGCACCTCGGCCAGCCGTTCCGCATGATGCGCGTCGAGCTGCGCGATGCGCGTGGCCAGCCCGCGGAACGGCTTGCCGTGCGACGGCAGCACCAGCGTGTCGGGCGGCAGCTGCGCGTATTTTTTCAGCGAATCGAGGTATTGCCGCACCGGATTGGCTTCCGGCTCGACCGCAAACACCGACACATTGGTCGAGATGCGCGGCAGCACCATGTCGCCCGAGATCAGCAGGCCGGCATCGGCGCAGAACAGCGCCGCGTGTTCCGGCGAGTGGCCGAAGCCGGTGATCACCTGCCAGCCGTGGCGGCCGATGCGCACAGTCTGGCCTTCATGCATCCGGTGGTAGCTGTGCGGCACCGACGGCACCAGCGTCGGGTAATAGCTTTTGCGCCCCTGCAGGGTTTCCAGCATCACCGGATCGGTCAGGCCGTGGCGCTGGAAGTGCGGGAACATCGCGGTGCCGTCGACGCCCGGCAGCGCGGCCGACATCATGCGCGCAAAGCCGTATTCGCCGGTCGTCATCCACAGCGGCGCCTGCCAGCGGCTGCACAGCCAGTCGGCCAGCCCGACATGGTCCGGATGGCAGTGGGTGACGATCACGCGCAGCACCGGCAACCCGCGCAGCTGGGTCGCGAAGATCGTTTCCCAGGCGTCGCGCGTGGCATCGTTGGCGATCCCGCAGTCGACGATGGTCCAGCCGGCCCGGCCCTGGAACTCGTCTTCCAGCAGCCACAGGTTGATGTGGTTCAGCGCAAACGGCAGCCCCATGCGCAGCCACAGCACGCCGGGCGCGACTTCATGCAAGTTGCCGGGCGCCGGCAGGGTGTCGCCGAACGGATAATCGAGCTGGGCTTCCAAAGCATTCATGACGGTACTTTCCGGTTTTTACACGATAGGCGGCGTCACCTATACAATGCGGTTGACGTTAACGTAAACTATCATTCTAAACACAAACCCAAACTATTGTTGCCCCATGCCGACTTACACCATCACCGAACTTGCGCGCGAATTCGACATCACGCCGCGCGCCATCCGTTTTTACGAAGACCAGGGGCTGATCAGCCCCACGCGGGAAGGCGCCGGCGGACGCAACCGGGTCTATGCATCGCGCGACCGCACCCGCCTCAAGCTGACCCTGCGCGGCAAGCGCCTCGGCCTGACGCTGCAGGAAATCAAGAGCCTGGTCGACATGTACGAGTCGCAAAAGGATACCGTCGCCCAGCTGCATCGTTTTCTCGACGTGCTGGCGCAGCATCGCAAGACGCTGGAACAGCAGCGCGAAGACATCGAAGCGTCGCTGGCCGAAATCAGCGCGCACGAAGCCGAATGCCGGCGCATGCTGGCCGGCGGCGCGCCTGCCAAGTCGAAGCAGGATGCCGCCGATGTCGCAGCGCAGGTGCAGGAATGACGCTTCCGGCCCCGGATGGCCGCCGCACCGGGCGCCGGGGAGGCTGAAATATACTCTATGGTGTATTTTTAAAAGTCCAGTGTTTATGTGCGGGAACGGCATTGTTTTTTCCTATACCCCGTCGATTTCATGATTTTTAGGGCTGAAACTCGGGGCAGGGCATGAGGCGCGTCAAATAGCATATCAATTGACGTTTACGTAAACGTCAATTGCGGTTATTATGCTATTTCCCACCCCTTCAACAGTTCGCCCAGGATGCCTATGTCAAATTGTTCAGAATCCGTTACTGCAATGATCGCCGCCAGTTTCAATCAGCAGGGCGCACTGATGGCGTGGGATGCGCGCCTGACGGCCGCCGCCGACGGCAGCTGCGAAATCCGCGTGCCGATGAGCGCGGCGGTGACCCAGCAGCACGGTTTCTTCCACGGCGGCGTGATCGGCACGGTGGCCGATGCGGCCGGCGGCTATGCGGCCAACACGCTGCTGATGCCCGACAACGAATGCCTGACCGCGGAATACAAGATCAACATCGTCGCGCCCGGCATCGGCGACACGCTGATCGCGCGCGGCCGCGTGCTGAAGGCGGGCCGCACGCTGGTGGTGTCGAGCGCCGATGTGTTCGTGGTGAAAGATGGCGTGGAAAAACTCTGCGCGATCATGCAGCAAACCCTGTTTGTAATCCCTGTAAATCCTACAAAATATCTGAGGACGACATGCTCCATTTACCCGGCTTGACCTTTGACCACGGCGAAGACATCGCTGCATTGCGCGACACCATCCAGCAATTCGCACAGGCTGAAATCGCGCCGCGCGCGGCTGAAATCGACCGCAGCGACCAGTTCCCGATGGACCTGTGGAAAAAAATGGGCGACCTCGGCCTGCTCGGCATCACCGTGTCGGAAGAAGACGGCGGCATCGGCATGGGCTACCTGGCGCACATCGTCGCGATGGAAGAAATCTCGCGCGCGTCGGCCTCGGTCGGCCTGTCCTACGGCGCGCACTCGAACCTGTGCGTGAACCAGATCAAGCGCAACGGCACGCCCGAGCAAAAAGCCAAATACCTGCCCAAGCTGATCTCCGGCGACCATATCGGCGCATTGGCGATGTCGGAACCGGGCGCCGGCTCCGACGTGGTCAGCATGAAGCTGCGCGCCGACCTGAAGGGCGACCGCTATGTGTTGAACGGCAACAAGATGTGGATCACCAACGGCCCCGACGCCGATACGCTGGTGGTGTACGCGAAAACCGATCTGGAAGCCGGTCCGCGCGGGATGACCGCGTTCCTGATCGAAAAAGGCTACAAGGGTTTCTCGATTGCGCAAAAGCTCGACAAGCTCGGCATGCGCGGTTCGCACACCGGCGAACTGGTGTTCCAGGACTGCGAAGTGCCGGTCGAAAACATCCTCGGCGGCCTCGGGCGCGGCGTCAACGTGCTGATGTCGGGCCTCGATTTCGAGCGCACCGTGCTGTCCGGCGGCCCGCTCGGCATCATGCAGGCTTGCATGGACGTGGTGGTGCCGTATGTCCACGACCGCAAGCAGTTCGGCCAGGCGATCGGCGAATTCCAGCTGATGCAGGGCAAGCTGGCCGACATGTACTCGACCATGATGGCCTGCAAGGCGTATGTATATGCGGTCGGCCAGGCCTGCGACCGCGCCAAGACGCCGGAAGCGGTGCGTGCGCTGCGCAAGGATGCGGCCGGCGCGATCCTGTATTCGGCTGAAAAAGCCACCTGGATGGCCGGCGAAGCGATCCAGACCCTGGGCGGCAACGGCTACATCAATGAATATTCGGTCGGCCGCCTGTGGCGCGACGCCAAGCTGTACGAGATCGGCGCCGGCACCAGCGAAATCCGCCGCATGCTGATCGGCCGCGAATTGTTTGCCGAGACGATGTGAAAGTAGCGCAACGATAACAAAAGGGCAGGGCGAGAAATCGACGCTCAGGCCTTTTGTTGCGGCGCGGCCCTTTGATGAACAGGGATAAATCGGGTGTCGAATGGTGCTAAATTAGTGACCGTACCAACACCAGCGCATAAGCATTCATGACTACATTACACATACCAACCCCCTTGCTCGAACACCGCAGCCTGTCGGCCCGACTTGATAAACAGGTCTGGCTCAAGATGGAAAGCAGCCAGCCGTCCGGCTCCTTCAAGCTGCGCGGCATCGGTCTGATGTGCCAGCGCGCGGTGGCAAAAGGCGCGACACATCTGGTCTGTCCTTCCGGCGGCAATGCCGGCTTTGCGGCAGCCGTGGCCGGCGCGGCGCTGGGCGTGCGTACCACCATCCTGGTGCCGCAGACCACGCACGAAAGCGTCAGACTGGCGATCCGCGCGATCGGTGCCGAGCTGATCGTCGCAGGCAGCGTCTGGGACGAAACCAATCAGGCCGCGCTGCGTCTGTGCGATCAGCCGGGTGCGGTCTACATCCCGCCTTTCGATCATCCGGACATCTGGGATGGCAACGCAACCCTGATCGATGAAGCGGCCAGCCAGTGCCAGTTCGATGTGGTGATCTGCTCGGTCGGCGGCGGTGGTTTGCTGAGCGGTATCGTGCAGGGACTGCACCGCAACGCTCTGGCGCAGGTGCCGGTGATCGCGGTCGAAACGGAAGGCGCGGCCTCGCTGCATGCGGCAGTGCAAGCCGGCGAACTGGTGACCTTGCCGGCGATTACCTCGATTGCCAGCTCCCTGGGGGCGCGCCGCGTGGCGCAACAGGCGTTCGACTGGACCCGCCGGCACGACATCCGCAGCGTCACCGTCAGCGATGCGCAAGCGGTCGATGCCTGCCTGCGTTTTGCCGACGACCTGCGCACGCTGGTCGAGCCGGCCTGCGGCGCGGCGCTGGCAGTCGCGTATCAGCGTCCGGAACTGCTGGCGGAATTCAAAAAACCGCTGATCGTGGTTTGCGGCGGCATCGGTGTGGATCTGGTTAAACTACAGGCTTGGAAAAACCTCTAACCTGTGTGATATCACCATGACTCAAGTCGCCTTCCCCAAACTTCTTTCGTCGCAGATCGCGTTCGATATCGCCCGTGCGATTCTGGATGGCTTCGACAAGCATTACCGGCTTTTCAGGGCCACCAGCCAGGACGCGAAACGGCATTTTGAGGAAGGCGACTGGAAAGTGGCGCAAATCGCGGCCAGGGAGCGTATCGATTTCTACGACAAGCGGGTGCAGGAATGCGTGCAGAGCCTGGAAGACGAGTATCAGCACAGCGAGCTGACCGACGAGGTCTGGCGCGAGGTCAAGCTGCATTACATCGGCATGCTGACCGACCACAAGCAGCCGGAACTGCGCCGAGACTTTCTTCAACTCGGTGTGCTGCAACATCCTGCACCGCACCTACTTCCATAACGACTTCATCTTCGTGCGGCCGGCGGTGTCGACCGAGTACATTGAAACCGACGAAGCGGCGCCGACCTACCGGGTCTATTATCCGGGCCAGGACGGCATCGCCCACACCCTCAAGCGCATCATCACCAATTTCCAGCTGCAGCGCCCGTTTGCCGACCTCGAGCGCGATGTCGCACTGGTGGCGGCGCGCCTGCAGGCGACCTTCGGCCCTGACGCACTGGAGCCGAACCACCAGATCCAGGTGCTGGCCAGCCTGTTCTGCCGCAACAAGGGCGCCTACATCGTCGGCAAGGGCATCAACGGCAACCGCGAATATCCGTTCACGCATTCCGATCCTGTACAACCGCAAGAATGAACTGATCCTCGACACCGTGCTGACCGAGACCGAGCAGATCGGCGTGCTGTTTTCGTTCACCCGCGCCTATTTCCAGGTCGACATGGAAGTGCCGTCGGCGTATGTGCAATTCATCCGCACCTTGCTGCCGAGAAAGCCGCGCAGCGAGATCTACACCATGCTGGGCTTGCAAAAACAGGGCAAGACGCTGTTCTACCGCGATTACCTGCACCATCTGAAGCACTCTTCCGACCGCTTCCAGATCGCGCCCGGCATCCGCGGCCTGGTGATGGTGGTGTTTGCGTTGCCCTCGTTTCCGTATGTATTCAAGGTCATCAAGGACTATTTTCCGGCGCCGAAGGAAACCACCAAGGCCCAGATCAAGGAAAAATACCTGCTGGTCAAGCATCACGACCGCGTCGGCCGCATGGCCGATACGCTCGAATACTCGAACGTCGCGTTTCCGCGCGCCCGCTTCGACGAGGCCTTGCTGGCGGAGTTGAAGCAGGTCGCGCCTTCGGTCGTGCTGGAAGAGGGCGACAAGATCATCATCAAGCACCTGTACATCGAGCGCCGCATGGTGCCGCTCAACCTGTGGCTGAGCAATGCCGAAAAGGCCGGCGCGTTTGCGGCGATGGAGCAGGGCGTGTTCGAATACGGCAACGCGATCAAGGAACTGGTGGCCGCCAATATTTTTCCCGGCGACATGCTGTACAAGAACTTCGGCGTCACCCGTCACGGCCGCGTGGTGTTTTACGACTATGACGAGATCGAATACATCACCACCTGCAATTTCCGCAAGATCCCGGCGCCGCGCAACGAAGAAGACGAGATGGCGGCGGAACCGTGGTACTCGGTCGGAAAATACGACGTGTTCCCGGAGCAGTTCGGCACTTTCCTGCTCGGCAACCCGAATGTGAAGAAATACTTCATGAAACATCATGCCGATCTGCTGACGCCGGAGTTCTGGCAAATGCGCAAGCAGCGCATCGTGGACGGCTTTGTCGAGGATGTGTTTCCGTATCCGCAGGAATGCCGCTTCAGTCATCAATTGAATTATTTAACCCCGGCAGCCAGCACTGTTTGAGCTGCACCATTTTGGAGAAACATCATCATGAACGACCCTATCGTCATCGTCGGCGCAGCACGCACTCCCATGGGCGCATTCCAGGGCGATTTTTCCTCGCTGTCGGCCAATGAACTGGGCGCGGTCGCCATCAAGGCCGCCGTCGGGCGTTCCGGCATCAATCCGGAACTGGTCGAAAACGTGTTCTTCGGCAATTGCCTGATGGCCGGCCAGGGCCAGGCGCCGGCGCGCCAGGCGCTGATCAAGGCCGGCCTGCCGCTTGTCGGCCGGCGCGGTCACGCTGTCGAAGATGTGCGGCTCGGCGATGCAGGCGGCGATCTTCGCGTTCGACGCGATCAAGGCCGGCAGCAATGAAGTGGTGGTCGCCGGCGGCATGGAATCGATGACCAACGCGCCTTACCTGATCCCGAAAGCGCGCGGCGGCTACCGCATCGGCCACGGCACGATCTACGACCACATGATGCTGGACGGACTGGAAGACGCTTACGAGAAGGGCCGCTCGATGGGCACTTTCGGCGAGGAATGCGCGGAGCAATACCAGTTCAGCCGCGAACAGCAGGACGCGTTTGCGATGGAATCGGTGCGGCGCGCGCAGGCGGCCACCGCCGACGGCTCGTTCCAGTGGGAAATCGCGCCGGTCACCGTGGCCGGGCGCGGCGGCGATGTGGTGGTAGAGAAAGATGAAGGCCCGCTGAAAGCCAAGCCGGAAAAAATCCCGTCGCTGAAACCGGCATTCAAGAAAGACGGCACCATCACCGCCGCCTCGTCGTCGTCGATCAACGACGGCGCAGCCGCCTTGGTGATGATGCGCGAATCGACCGCCAAGCGGCTCGGCTGCACGGTGATCGCGCGCGTGCTGGCGCATGCGACCCACGCGCAGGCGCCGAATCAATTCGCCACCGCACCGGTCGGCGCGATCGAAAAACTGTACAAGAAGGTCGGCTGGAGCACCGCCGACGTCGATCTGTTCGAGATCAACGAAGCGTTCGCGGTGGTGCCGATGGCGGCGATGAAGGACCACGGCATTCCACACGACAAGGTCAACGTGCACGGCGGCGCCTGCGCGCTGGGTCATCCGATCGGCGCGTCCGGCGCCCGCATCATCGTCACGCTGCTCGGCGCATTGAAAAAAACCGGCGGCAAGCGCGGCGTCGCCAGCCTGTGCATCGGCGGCGGCGAAGCGACTGCAGTCGCGATCGAAATGGCGTAAGCTACGCCATCGCAGGATGAAGCGGGCCATGCCCGCTCTTCGCAGGTCGAAGCCCAGTACCAGTTAATTATGATCAACAAGGCAGCCCGACATGGTCTTATCCGAACAGCACCAAATGATCCGCGACGCATTGCGCGCATTTTCACAAGAACGCCTGCTGCCCAACGCCGCGCGCTGGGACAAGGAACATCATTTTCCGAAGCAAGAACTGAAGGAACTGGCCGCGCTCGGCGCGTTCGGGGTCGCGGTGCCGGAAGAACTGGGCGGCGCCGGCCTCGATTACGTGTCGCTGGCGCTGGTGCTGGAAGAAATCGCGGCCGGCGACGGCGGCACCTCGACCGTGATCTCGGTCAACAACTGCCCGGTGTGCAGCATCGCGATGATGTACGCCAATGATGCGCAAAAAGAACAATTCCTGAAGCCGCTGGCCAGGGGCGAGATGCTGGGCGCATTCTGCCTGACCGAGCCGCATACCGGCAGCGACGCCGCCGCGCTGCGCACCACTGCCGAACGGATCACCACGGCGGACGACGATTATTACGTGCTCAACGGCGTCAAGCAGTTCATCACCAGCGGCAAGTACGCGGACGTCGCGATCGTGATGGCGGTCACCGACAAGGCGGCCGGCAAGAAAGGCATCAGCGCGTTCTGGGTGCCGACCGACACCCCCGGCTACATCGTGACCCGGCTCGAAGAGAAACTCGGCCAGCATTCGTCGGACACCGCGCAAATCCTGTTCGAGAATTGCCGCGTGCCGGCCGCCAACCTGATCGGTGCAGAGGGGCAGGGCTACAAGATCGCGCTGTCCGGGCTGGAAGGCGGACGCATCGGCATCGCGTCGCAGTCGGTCGGCATGGCGCGCGCTGCGTTCGACGCCGCACTGAGCTATGCTAAAGAACGCGAAAGCTTCGGCCAGCCTATCTTCAATCACCAGTCGGTGCAGTTCAAGCTGGCCGAGATGGCGACCCAGATCGAGGCCGCGCGCCAGCTGATCCAGCACGCGGCCAGCATGAAGGATGCCGGCCTGCCGTGCCTGAAGGAAGCGGCGATGGCCAAGCTGTTCGCGTCCGAGATGGCGGAACGGGTCTGTTCCGACGCGATCCAGATCCACGGCGGCTATGGTTATGTGACCGATTTTCCGGTCGAGCGGATTTACCGCGACGTGCGGGTGTGCCAGATCTACGAAGGCACCAGCGATATCCAGAAGATCCTGATCGGGCGCGCGCTGGCATAGGAGTTCGGGGTTCGGTTGGCGTGTCAAAACCAGGAGCAGCTATGGCATCGACAATTGATTTCTACTTCGACTTTTCCTCTCCGTACGGTTATTTCGCCGCGATGCGGATCGATGCGCTGGCGGCCAGATACGGGCGCGATGTCGCATGGCATCCGATCCTGCTGGGGGTGGTCTACCAGACCACCGGCAGCGCGCCGACGCCGATGGTGCCGCTGAAAGGCCCTTACGCGCTGCACGATTTCGAGCGCACTGCGCGCTTTCACGGCATCCCGTTCAAGCTGCCGACCGCTTTTCCGCTGGCGACCCAGGCCGCCGCGCGCGCGATGCTGTGGATCGAGCGCAGCTCACGGCGCCGAGCGCGCGGTCGCGTTCGCCAAGGCGCTGTATCAGGCTTACTTTGCCGAAGACCTGCATATCGGCGAACCGATGAATGTGGTGAAGATCGGCGCCGACCTGGGCTGCGATCCGAATGCGCTGAGCGAAGGCATGAACAGCGCAGCGATCCGCGACCAGCTGCGGGCCGAAATCAAGCTGGCGATGGCGCGCGGCGTGTTCGGCTCGCCGTTCGTGATCATCGACGGCGAAGCGTTCTGGGGCTTCGACCGGGTCGAGCAGATCGAGGCCCTGCTCAAGAACGGCAAGATATGAGGCGCCGGCCGGGGTTTGATATCAAAAATATACTACCCAATGTATATTTGAAGCACCGCCAAAAACGTGCGGCTAGTCCCATGTTTTGGCATATACCCCCATGAAAACATGATTTATTGGAGACGGGCATGATGCAAAAAGGTTACCGGGCGCTGGTCGACGAGGCGATGGCCGAGATCAAGACGTATACCGTACAGCAGGCGCAAGCATTGCTGACCGATCCGAACGTGCAGCTGGTCGACATCCGCGACGTGCGCGAGCTGGAGCGGGAAGGCGATCATTCCCGGCGCGTTCCATGCGCCGCGCGGGATGATCGAATTCTGGGTCGATCCCGACTCGCCGTATTTCAAGCCGGTGTTCGGCGCGCCGAAGGAATTCGTGTTCTTTTGCGCCGGCGGCTTGCGCAGCGCGCTGACCACCAAGACCGTGCAGGACATGGGACTGCGCATCGGTGGCGCACATCGAAGGCGGTTTTTCCGCCTGGAAGGCGGCCGGCGCGCCGACCGCCGTCAAGCCAAGCAAGCACCCGGCATGAAGCACGCGAACGCAGCGGCCTGTCCCTGCGGCGGCGGCGCATTCGCCGCGTGCTGCGCGCCTTTTTTGAGCGGCGCGCAAGTGCCGGCCAGCGCCGAGGCGCTGATGCGCTCGCGCTACAGCGCCTACACCTTGCGCGACGAGGCGTATCTGCGCGCGACCTGGCATCACAGCACGCGCCCGCCGGAAGGCCTGTTCGATGACGACCAGGGCTTGACCTGGCTCGGGCTTGAGGTAAAATCATCTTTACGTTTACGTAAACGTAAAGATGCTGCAGAATGTGATCCCGACGCAGACAGCGCGGACAACGATACGGTGGAATTCGTTGCGCGCTACAAGATCGCCGGCCGCGCCCATCGCCTGCACGAAGTCAGTCGTTTCGTGCGGGAAGACGGGCGCTGGTTTTATGTTGATGGCAGTTTTCCGGACTAAAGAACAGAAAAATGACGCATCCAATGACAAACTTAACGATCAGCCATGACCATGGCGCACGCGACCTGCCGCTGATCGAGCAGACCATCGGCAGTTTTTTCGACGCGATGGTGGAGCGCGTGCCGGACAGCGAGGCGCTGGTTTCCTGCCATCAGCAGTTGCGCTATACCTACCGCGAACTGCAGGCCGAAGCGCGGCGGCTGGCCAGCGCATTGCTGAATCTGGGCCTGCAGCGCGGCGACCGGGTCGGCATCTGGTCGCACAACAATGCGCAGTGGCTGCTGACCCAGCTCGCGACCGCCGAGATCGGCGTGGTGCTGGTCAACATCAATCCCGCCTACCGCCTGGCGGAACTGGAATACTCGGTCAACAAGGTCGGCTGCAAGGCCTTGATCACGATGACCGAATTCAAGCACAGCAACTATATCGAGATGATCCAGGCGCTGGCGCCGGAACTGGCCAGCTGCGCGCCGGGCGCACTCGTTGCGGCGCGCCTGCCGGACCTGAAAACCGTGATCCATCTGGGCCAGCAGCAGGTGCCCGGCATGCTGCGCTTCGACGATTTCATCGCCAGCGGCGATGCGCAGGATGCGCGGCTGGCGCAGATCGCCGCCACGCTCGACGCCAACGACCCGATCAACATCCAGTTCACCAGCGGCACCACCGGCTTCCCGAAGGGCGCGACGCTGACGCACCGCAATATCCTGAACAACGGCTTCTTCGTCGGCGAGGCGATGCGCCTGACCGGCGCCGACCGGCTGTGCATTCCGGTGCCGCTGTACCACTGCTTCGGCATGGTGCTGGGCAACCTGGCCTGCCTGACGCACGGCGCCACCATCGTCTATCCGAATGACGGTTTCGAGCCGCTTGTCGGTGCTGCAGGCGGTGCAGGACGAGCGCTGCACCGGCCTGCACGGGGTGCCGACCATGTTCATCGCGATGCTCGATCATCCGCGCTTTGCCGAATTCGACCTGTCGACGCTGCGCACCGGCATCATGGCCGGCTCGCCGTGCCCGATCGAGGTGATGAAGCGGGTGGTGCGCGACATGCACATGGCCGAGGTCACGATCGCCTACGGCATGACCGAGACCAGCCCGGTCAGCTGCCAGAGCGATGCCGACACCCCGCTGGAACAGCGCGTGGCGACCGTCGGCCGGGTGCAGCCGCATCTGGAAGTGAAGATCGCCGATCCCGAATCGGGCGCGACCGTGGCCCCCGGCGCCACCGGCGAACTGTGCACGCGCGGCTATTCGGTGATGCACGGCTACTGGGGCGATCCGGAAAAAACCACGGAGGCGATCGATGCCGACGGCTGGATGCATACCGGCGACCTGGCGACGATGGATGCGCAGGGCTACGTCAACATCGTCGGCCGCATCAAGGACATGGTGATCCGCGGCGGCGAAAACATCTACCCGCGCGAAATCGAGGAATTCCTGTACCGCCATCCGGCGATCCAGGACGTGCAGGTGGTCGGCGTGCCGGACCCGAAATACGGCGAGGAACTGTGCGCGTGGATCGTGCTGCGCCCCGGCGCCACGCTGAACGAAGCGGCGCTGCGCGCGTTCTGCGATGGCCAGATCGCGTATTACAAGGTGCCGCGCTACATGCGCTTCGTCGATGCGTTCCCGATGACGGTCACCGGCAAGGTGCAGAAATTCAAGATGCGCGAAATGATGAAGGAAGAACTCAAGCTGGACGAATCGAAGACGGCCTGATCAAAGTAGGATGGGTGCAACCCATCGCCTATCGAACATACAGGATGGGTTGCACCCATCCTACGAGCGACAACAAAGACAACCAAGGATGCGGCAATGCCCGAACTGACTAGCAAACTCAATACCCGCTCGGACGATTTCAAGGCCAATGCGGCGGCGATGCAGATCATCGTCGATGATCTGAAAGCCAAGGTCGCCAAGATTGCCGAAGGCGGCGGCGAAGCGGCCAGCAAGAAGCACGTCGCGCGCGGCAAGTTGCTGCCGCGCGAGCGGGTCCAGATGCTGCTCGATCCGGGCACGCCGTTCCTCGAGTTCTCGCAGCTGGCCGCGTTCGACATGTACCACAACGCGGCGCCGGCGGCCGGCGTGATCACCGGCATCGGCCGCGTGGCCGGGCAGGAATGCGTGATCGTCTGCAACGACGCGACCGTCAAGGGCGGCACCTATTACCCGATGACGGTCAAGAAGCATCTGCGCGCGCAGGAAATCGCCGAGCAGAACAAATTGCCGTGCATCTACCTGGTCGATTCCGGCGGCGCGAACTTGCCGAACCAGGACGACGTGTTCCCCGACCGCGACCATTTCGGCCGCATCTTCTACAACCAGGCCAACCTGTCGGCCCAGGGCATACCGCAGATCGCGGTGGTGATGGGTTCCTGCACCGCCGGCGGCGCGTATGTGCCGGCGATGAGCGACGAGTCGATCATCGTCAAGGATCAGGGCACGATTTTCCTCGGCGGCCCGCCGCTGGTGAAGGCCGCCACCGGCGAAGTGGTAAGCGCCGAAGACCTGGGCGGCGGCGACGTCCATACCCGCTTGTCGGGCGTGGTCGATCATCTGGCGCAGAACGACCTGCATGCGCTGTCGCTGGCGCGCACCATCGTCTCCAACCTGAACCGCCAGAAAAAACACGACACGACGCTGCGCGAACCGGTCGCGCCGAAGTTCGACGCGCACGAGCTGTACGGCGTGATCCCGACCGATACCCGCAAGCCGTTCGACGTGCGCGAAGTGATCGCCCGCATCGTCGACGGCAGCGATTTCGACGAATTCAAGGCGCGCTACGGCACCACGCTGGTGTGCGGTTTCGCGCACATCCACGGCATGCCGGTCGGCATCATCGCGAACAACGGCATCCTGTTTTCCGAATCGGCGCTGAAAGGCACCCACTTCATCGAGCTGTGCTGCCAGCGCAAGATCCCGCTGGTGTTCCTGCAAAACATCACCGGCTTCATGGTCGGGCGCAAGTACGAGAACGAAGGCATCGCCCGCAACGGCGCCAAGATGGTGACCGCAGTGGCGACCGCCGCGGTGCCGAAATTCACCGTGATCATCGGCGGCAGCTTCGGCGCCGGCAATTACGGCATGTGCGGCCGCGCATTCTCGCCGCGCTTCTTGTGGATGTGGCCGAATGCGCGGATTTCGGTGATGGGCGGCGACCAGGCCGCCGGCGTGCTGGCCACCGTCAAGCGCGACGGCATCGAACTCAAGGGCGGCGCCTGGAGCGCGGAAGAAGAAGCCGCGTTCAAGCAGCCGATCAAGGAGCAATACGAACACCAGGGCCACCCGTACTATGCATCGGCCCGGCTGTGGGACGACGGCGTGATCGACCCGGCCGACACCCGCATGGTGCTGGGACTGGGGCTGTCGGCCGCGCTGAATGCGCCGATTCCTGACACCAAGTTCGGCCTGTTCAGGATGTGATGATGAGCTACCAGACCCTGGAACTGCAACGCGACGGCCACACCGCGTCGGTGATCCTGAACCGCCCCGAGGTGCGCAACGCGTTCAACGAAATCACGATTGCCGAGATCACGCAGGCGTTCCGCGAGATCGGCGCCGACGCCAGCATCCGTGCGGTCGTGCTGGCGGCGCGCGGTCCGGCGTTCTGCGCCGGCGCCGACCTGAACTGGATGCGCAAGATGGCCGGCTATACGCATGAGGAAAACCGGGCCGATGCGGCCCAGCTGGCCGAGATGCTGCGCACCATTTACACATGCCCGCAGCCGGTGGTGGCCAGCGTGCAGGGCGATTGCTATGCGGGCGGCATGGGGCTGGCGGCGGCCTGCGATATCGCGGTCACGGTGGAAGACGCCAATTTCTGCCTGTCCGAAGTCAAGCTGGGCCTGATTCCGGCGACCATTTCGCCGTATGTGATCAAGGCGATGGGCGAGAATGCGGCACGCCGTTACTTCATCACCGCCGAGCGTTTTTCGGCGCAGGAAGCGCTGCGCATCGGCTTCGTGCAGCAGGTGGTGGCCCCCGACGCGCTGGACGCGACGGTGGCGGCCATCGTCAAGGCGCTGGTCAGCAACAGCCCGAACGCGGTGCGGCAGGCGAAGCGGCTGGTGCGCGAGGTCGGCGGCATGCCGCTCAGCAGCGCGCTGATCGCCGCCACGGTGGACAGCATCGCGCAGATCCGCGCATCCGACGAAGGGCGCGAAGGGGTGAGTTCCTTTCTGGACAAGCGCAAGCCGAGCTGGCTCGGATTGCCCGGGGTAGGGTGCGCATGCGCACCGGTCATCCACTGGCATCGTAAATTCGGGCTTGATCAGGTGCGATGACAATCTGAGGGCCCGGTTATCGGTAAAATAGGGCTGACGATATATGCCATTTCCCGCAAGTAAATAGTGCGGTATAAAAAATACACATGGCAGTATATTGCGGATACGCAAACCCCTTCCGGCTGGACATGACGTTAAGCAACGACACCAGCCAAGTCAAGAATTCTGGAGCAGTTTTGGAACCAAGCAAACAATCCGACTGGGTCAAGCGCAGCCTGCAGAGCGTCTGGCACCCTTGCACCCAGATGCAGCACCATGCCGGAGAGACCCGGTGCCGCTGATACCGGTCAGCCACGGCCGCGGCGCGTGGCTGTATGACGCCGACGGCAAGCGCTACCTCGATGCGATCAGCTCGTGGTGGGTCAACCTGTTCGGCCATGCGAATCCGCGCATCAATGCGGCGCTGAAGGACCAGCTCGACAAGCTGGAACACGCGATGCTGGCCGGCTTCACGCACGAACCGGTGATCGAACTGTCGGAGCGGCTGTCAGCCCTGACCGGCGGCGTGCTCGGCCATTGCTTTTACGCGTCGGACGGCGCCTCGGCGGTCGAGATCGCGCTGAAGATGAGTTTCCATGCATGGCGCAACAGCGGCCTTGCCGACAAGCAGGAATTCGTCTGCCTGAAGGGCAGTTACCACGGCGAAACCATCGGTGCGCTGGCGGTGACCGATGTCGCGCTGTTCCGCGACGCGTACGGCCCGCTGCTGCGGCAGGCGCATGTGGTGGCGTCGCCCGATGCGCGGCTGGCGCAGGACGGCGAATCGGCGGCCGACGTCGCGCGCCGTGCCGCGCAAGAACTGGAAACGCTGTTGCAGCAACGCGCCGACAAGATTGCCGCCGTCATCGTCGAGCCGCTGGTGCAATGCGCAACCGGCATGGCGATGCACGATCCGGTCTATCTGCAACAAGTGCGCGCGCTGTGCGACCGCTATCAGGTGCACATGATCGCCGACGAGATCGCGGTCGGCTGCGGCCGCAGCGGCACCTTCTTCGCCTGCGAGCAAGCGGCGATCTGGCCCGACTTCATGTGCCTGTCGAAAGGCATCAGCGGCGGTTACCTGCCGCTGTCGCTGGTGATGACGCGCGATGCGGTGTATCAGGCGTTCTATCACAGCGATGTCGCGCGCGGCTTCCTGCATTCGCATTCGTACACCGGCAATCCGCTGGCCTGCCGTGCGGCGCTGGCGACGCTGGATATCTTCGAGCAGGACGATGTGCTGAACCAGAACCGCTTGCGCGCCGAGCGCCTGACCGACGGCGCTGGCGCCGCTGGCTACGCATGAGCAAGGTGCGCAATTTCCGCCAGCGCGGGATGATCTGGGCCTTCGATGCGGTGGTCGACGATCCGGCGGCGGCGGCCACTTTCTCGCGCCGCTTCTTCAGCGCGGCGCTGGACAATGAGTTGCTGCTGCGCCCGATCGGCACGCACCGTCTACATGATGCCGCCCTACATCCTGAGCGACGACGAGATCGACACGCTGGCCGAGCGCACCCGGACCGTGTTCGAACAGGTGCTGCAGAAATGAGTAAAGACCTGAGTAACTTCGCCTGTTTCGTCACCGGCACCGATACCGAGGTCGGCAAGACGCTGATCTCAAGCGCGATCCTGCATGCGCTGGGCCAGCTCGGCGTGCGCGCGGCCGGCATGAAGCCGGTCGCGGCCGGCGCCGACCTGATGTGACGGGGTCTGGCACAACGAGGATGCCGATGCGCTGGCGGCCGCCGCCAGTGTCGCGCTGCCGCCGCAACTGGCGACGCCGTACCTGTTGCGCACTCCGGCCGCGCCGCATATCGCGGCCGCGCTGGACGGCGTGGCGATCGATCCGGCCCATATCCTGGCCTGTTTTAACGAGATCACGCAACTGGCGGATGCGGTGGTGGTCGAAGGCGTGGGCGGCTTCCGGGTGCCGCTGACCGACGATTTCGATACCGCCGATCTGGCGCAGCAACTGGCGCTGCCGGTGATCCTGGTGGTCGGCCTGCGGCTCGGCTGCATCAGCGCCGCGCTGCTGACGGCGGAGGCGATTGCGGCCCGCGGTCTGACGCTGGCCGGCTGGGTCGCCAACGGAATTGATCCCGGGATGGCCTATGCGGAGGATAATGTCGCTGCCTTGTCGGCCCGCCTGTGGTCGCAACATGGCGCACCGCTGCTGGGCTGCGTGCCGCGTTTAGCGGTACCATCTGCGGCTGCGGCGGCGAGCTACCTGGATTTGTCGGGTCTGCCCGGCTGGCCGGCTTTGGACTTACATTCCGGCTCCAACATATCATCTTGAAGTAAAGGATTATCAATCATGACACAAGCTGTTTCGTTTCATTCCGCGACCAGAATCGCGATTCCGGACGCATCCGCTACCTGGCCAGTCGATGAAGTGCTGGCATTGTTCGAATTGCCGTTCAACGACCTGATGTTTCAGGCGCAACAGGTGCACCGCGCGCATTTCCCGGAAGGTGATGTCGAACTGGCAACCTTGTTGTCGATCAAGACCGGCGGCTGCGAAGAAGATTGCGGTTATTGCCCGCAAGCAGCACGCTACGACACCGGCGTCGAAGCCAAGAAAATCCTCGAACTGGACCAGGTGCTGGACGCGGCGCGCGAAGCCAAGGCCAGCGGCGCGACCCGTTTCTGCATGGGCGCCGCCTGGCGCTCGCCGAAAGAGCGCGACATGGACAAGGTCGAAGCGATGGTGCGCGGCGTCAAGGAACTCGGTCTGGAAACCTGCGCCACGCTGGGCATGCTGGAAGAAGGCCAGGCCGACCGCCTGAAGGAAGCCGGACTCGATTATTACAACCACAACCTCGATACCGCGCCCGAGTTCTACGACAACGTGATCTCGACCCGCGAATACCAGGACCGTCTGGATACGCTGGGCCGGGTGCGCAATGCGGGGCTGAAAGTGTGCTGCGGCGGCATCGTCGGCATGGGCGAATCGCGCCAGCAGCGCGCCGGCCTGATTGCGCAACTGGCGAACCTGAATCCGTATCCGGAATCGGTGCCGGTCAATCATCTGGTGCAGGTCGAAGGCACGCCGTTGCACGGCCTCGATCCGCTCGACCCGCTCGAATTCGTGCGCACCATCGCAGTCGCCCGCATCACGATGCCGAAAGCGCGCGTGCGGCTGTCGGCCGGACGCCGCCAGATGGGCGAAGCGGTGCAGGCGATGTGCTTTCTGGCCGGCGCCAACTCGATTTTTTACGGCGACAAACTGCTCACCACCGGCAATCCGGAAGCAGAGGATGACCGCGCACTGCTGGCGAAACTCGGCCTGCGCACCCATGCCTCGACCCTGACCGAAGCGCAAAAAGAGCGCTGCGGCGGGTAACACACGCATTCGGCCCTGCCTGAGAAGCGTTCCCCGCCGGCAGCGGGGGAACGCAGGCGCAGCGCAAGGCTGAATAATGACCATCAATCGGCCTCACACCAGAAAGAATCCACATGTTCACAAAAATCCTGATCGCCAACCGTGGCGAAATCGCCTGCCGCGTTGCCGCCACCGCCCGCAAGATGGGCATCAAGACCGTGGCCGTGTATTCCGAGGCCGATGCCAACGCCAAGCATGTCGCGGTGTGCGACGAAGCGGTGCTGATCGGACCGGCCGCCGCCAAGGAAAGCTATCTGTGCGCCGACAAGATCATCGCGGTCGCGCTGGCCACCGGCGCGCAGGCGATCCATCCGGGTTATGGTTTCCTGTCGGAAAACAGCGATTTTGCCGACGCCTGCGTCGCAGCCGGCCTGGTGTTCATCGGGCCGCCGGCATCGAGCATCCGCGCGATGGGTTCCAAGTCGGCCGCCAAGGCGCTGATGGAAAAAGCCGATGTGCCGCTGGTGCCGGGCTACCACGGCGACAATCAGGATGCCGATTTCCTGCAGACCGAAGCCGACAAGATGGGCTATCCGGTGCTGCTGAAAGCCAGCGCCGGCGGCGGCGGCAAGGGCATGCGCGTGATCGAGAAATCGGTCGATTTCAAGGCTGCGCTGGCGTCCTGCAAGCGCGAGGCGATCAGTTCCTTCGGCGACGACAAGGTGCTGGCCGAGAAATACCTGCAGCGTCCGCGCCATATCGAGATCCAGGTGTTTGCCGACACCCATGGCAACTGCGTGTACCTGTTCGAGCGCGACTGCTCGGTGCAGCGCCGCCACCAGAAGGTGCTGGAAGAAGCGCCGGCGCCCGGCATGACGGCCGAGCGCCGCGCCGCGATGGGCAAGGCCGCGGTGGCCGCCGCCAAGGCGGTCGGCTATGTCGGCGCCGGCACCGTCGAATTCATCGCGAATCAGGATGGCTCGTTCTACTTCATGGAAATGAACACCCGCTTGCAGGTCGAGCATCCGGTGACCGAAATGATCACCGGCACCGATCTGGTCGAATGGCAATTGCGGGTCGCCGCCGGCGAACCCTTGCCGCTGCAGCAGTCGGAATTGAAGATCCACGGTCACGCGATCGAAGCGCGGATTTACGCGGAAAACCCGGAAAAAGGCTTCCTGCCGGCGATCGGCACGCTCAAGCATTTGCGTCAGCCGTCGGCGGTCACGTTCGAGCTCGGCGCGGGTGGTGCAACTGCGGCTGTGGCCGGCGTGCCGGCGGCGGTGCGCATCGACAGCGGCGTGCGCGGCGGCGACACCATCTCGCCGTTCTACGACCCGATGATCGCCAAGCTGATCGTCTGGGGCGAAGACCGCAACGAGGCGCTGGCGCGCATGGCGCAAGCGCTGTCCGAATACCAGATCGTCGGCCTCGCGACCAATATCGCGTTCCTGAAACGCCTGATCGAGAGCAAGCCGTTCGCCGGCGCCGATCTCGATACCGGCCTGATCGAGCGCAACGGCGATGCGCTGTTCCCGCCGCCGCAGCCGGTATCGCTGTCGGCAATGGCGCTGGCCGCGGTGGCGCTGGTGAGCTCGGAAAAATCGGCCGCCAGTGACCCGTTTGCCGACACCAGCGGCTGGCGCATGAACAGCGTGCTGCAGCGCACCCTGCATTTTGCCGATGCGGCGCTGGAAGGCGCGCCGGCGCAGCCGCTCACCGTCGCCTATCAGCCCGACGGCTGGGACATCCGGCTCGGCGCGGAATCGGTGAAGGCGATCCTGTCCGCGCACGATGCGCATGATCTGACGCTCAAGCTGGGCGACCGTACGGTGCGCGGCTCGGTAGTGCGCGACGCCGACGTATTCCACGTGTTCAGCGGCGGCAGCCATGTCGCGCTGAATTACAACGATCCGCTCGCGCATGCGGGCGAAGCCGAAGCCGACGGCGGCCGCCTGACCGCGCCGATGCCGGGCAAGGTGGTCGCGGTGCTGGTCGAAAAAGGCCAGCAAGTCAAGAAAGGCGAGCCGCTGGTGATCATGGAAGCGATGAAAATGGAGCACACGATCGCCGCCCCAAGCGACGGCATGGTCGAAGACGTGCTGTACGCGATCGGCGATCAGGTCGCCGACGGCGCGCCGCTGCTGGCGTTCAAGGCCGCTGCGTAAGGCCGATAGCGATGCGCATCCTGTTCTACAGCCCCGACAACCGGCCGCAACCGTGGCTGGACGATCTGGCGCAGGCGTTGCCGGAGGCGCAGCTCAGCGTCTGGCGCGAGGGTGAGGAATGCGGCCCGGCCGACTACATCGTCGCGTGGAAACCGCCGGCCGCGCTGCTGGCCGGCCATCCCAGGCTGAAGGCGCTGTTCAACCTCGGCGCCGGGGTCGATGCGATCCTGCAGCTGGGCGATGCGCTGCCGTCCGACGTGCCCATCGTGCGGCTGGACGATGCCGGCATGGCGGTGCAGATGGCGGAATACGTCAGTCATGCGGTGCTGCGCCATTTCCGCCGCTTCGATGACTACGAGGCGCAAGGCCGGGCCGGCATCTGGCAGCCTTTGGCGCCGTACCGCAAGCAGGATTTCCCGGTCGGGATACTCGGGCTGGGCGTGCTGGGATCGCGCATCGCCGCCAGCCTGGCGCAGTTCGAATTTCCGCTGCTGGGCTGGAGCCGCAGCCCGAAAGACTTGCCTGGGATTAATTGTTTTTCCGGCAGCGACGGGCTCGATGCGTTCCTGCGCGGCACCAGGGTGCTGGTCTGCGTGCTGCCGCTGACCGCGGACACCGTTGGCCTGCTGGGGCGCGACAATCTGGCCAAGCTGCAGCCGGGCGCCTACCTGATCAATGTCGCGCGCGGCGCCCATGTGGCCGAGCCGGATTTGCTGGCCGCGATCCGGTCGGGCCGCATGGCCGGCGCCACGCTCGACGTGTGCCGCACCGAGCCGCTGCCGCCGCAGCATCCGTTCTGGCAGGAGCCGCGCATCACGCTCACGCCGCACATCGCCGCGCTGACGCTGCGCACCGAAAGCATCCGCCAGATCGCCGGCAAGATCCGCGCGCTGGAACGGGGCGAAGCGATTGCCGGGATCGTCGATCGAAGCAAGGGGTATTAGAGTTAACTTAAAGGGTATTGCCATGAATCCATCCAGCAGCTTGCCGCAGCAGGTCAAGATCGTCGAAGTCGGCCCGCGCGACGGCCTGCAGAACGAGAAGGAAACCATCCCGGCCGCGGTCAAGATCGAACTGGTCGACCGCCTGACGCAAGCCGGCTTCGTCAACATCGAGGCGGCGTCCTTCGTGTCGCCCAAATGGGTGCCGCAGATGGCGACCTCAGACGAGGTGATGGCCGGCATCACGCGCAAGCCGGGCGTCGTGTATTCGGTGCTGACGCCGAACATGCAGGGTTTCGCGGCGGCGCTGGCGGCCAGGGCCGATGAAGTGGTGATCTTCGGCTCGGCCTCGGAAGCCTTTTCGCAAAAGAACATCAATTGCTCGATCGCCGAATCGATAGAGCGTTTCCGCGACGTCGCGCAGGCGGCCAAGCAGCACGGGCTGCGCCTGCGCGGCAGCATCAGCTGCGCGTTCGGCTGCCCGTATCAGGGCGAAGTGCCGGCCGATGCGGTGGCCGACGTGGTGCGCCGGATGCGCGACCTCGGTTGCGACGAGATCGACATCGCCGACACCATCGGCGTCGCCACCCCGCTGAAAGTGCACGCGATCATGCAGCGCGCCGCGCAGGAATTCCCGTTGGCGCAGCTGTCGGGCCATTTCCACGACACTTACGGCCAGGGCATCGCGAACATCTACGCCAGCCTCGAAGTCGGGGTGTCGATCTTCCATTCGTCGGTGGCCGGTCTGGGCGGCTGCCCGTATGCGAAAGGCGCGACCGGCAACGTCGCCACCGAAGACGTGCTGTTCCTGCTGCAAGGTCTGGGCATCGCGACCGGCATCGACCTCGATGCGGTGGTCGACGCCGGCCAGTTCATCTCGCAGCACCTGGGCCGCAAGGCGGTCAGCCGCGCCGGCAATGCGCTGGCCGCCAAACGGGCCGGCTGAACACGGGTTTGCGAGTCGCCGCAAGCGCAAGGAAAAACCCCCGCCAGCTGCACCGGCGGGGGTTTTTTCTTGTACGGACGGCTTTTGGCGCGGAAAATATACTGGATGGTGTATTTTTTATCATCCAATGAAACCGTGCGGCAATGGCACATTTTTATTGCATACCCCTGCTTTTATTGAAATACATGGGGTTCTTTCAGGGTTTTTTCGGGCCGATCAGGCGTTTTAATCAGCGCCGCCGCCGCACCTGCGTAGAATGGGCCGCTTCAACTTAAAGAGGAATGCAATCATGAAAAAATCCGGCCTGGAAAAACAGAAAGCCATGAAACTGACCGGCAAGATGAAGCAAGCCGGCAGCAGCGCGCCATTTGGCCAGGATGCCGCGGCGCCGCTGGACCGGCGCGACCAGCGCAAGCAGGATCAGGCGCTCGGCCTGGTGCCGTTCGCGGTCAAGCTGCACGGCGATCTGGTGGCGCAGCTGCAGGCGGCGGCGCAGGCGCGCGCGGTCGGGATGAACGAACTGGTGGCGGAACTGCTGAGCAAGGCGCTGGCCGGGCAGCCGACATGATGCGCGCGAAATAGTTTCCATAAAAAAACTTCCTTGTGATCAGGCGACGAAGGATCTACCATCTGTTTCACAGGTAATTTTTTATCCTGTTTCAGGAGGCCGCCATCATGGAACATACGCAACGCAGCATCGAGTCGTGGGTCGAGTTCTTCAGCGCAAAAGAAATCCCGGTATTGCGCCAGACCAGCCGCAGCATGGCCGAGGCGCGCAGCAATATCGACCGCATCAACGGCCGCCAGACCGCCGTCATCGTGCTGCACGATCCGCTGATGACGATGCGGGTGCTGGCGTATATCAGCACCCACCATGACCAGCGCCGGCAGAAGGAAATCACGACCATCGAGCAGGCGGTGATGATGCAGGGGATCGAGCCTTTTTTCCGCTGCTTCGAACAACTGGCGGTGGTCGAAGACGAACTCAAGCCGCACCCGCAAGCGCTGCTCGGCTTGCTGTGCGTGATCCGGCGTGCGCAGCGTGCGGCCAAATACGCGAGCGACTGGGCGATGTGGCGGCACGACCTGGGGATCGAGGAAATCACGCTGGCCGCACTCTTGCACGATCTGGCCGAAATCCTGATCTGGTGTTTCGCCCCGCAGCAGGCGCAGCAGATCCTGGCCATGCAGACCGCCGATGCCACCCTGCGCAGCACGCTCGCGCAGCAAACCGTGCTCGGCTTTCGTTTCAGCGACTTGCAGCTGGCGCTGTGCAGCGCGTGGCAATTGCCGGAACTGCATTCGACGCTGCTGGATCCGGCGCAGGCCGAACAGCCGCGGGTCAGAAACGTGCAGCTGGCGGTGGATCTGGCCCGGCACTCGGCCAAGGGCTGGGACAACGCCGCGCTGCCGGACGATTACAGCGCGATCGAGGCCTTGCTGCACATCGACCGTGACACCCTGCTGGCCCGGCTCGGATTGAAAAACCCCGATGCAGCGCAAGCCCTTGTGCCTGTTGAAAAATAGATATGTCTGAACTGAATATGCAAAATATGAAACTGCCCGACAGCGCGCAACGCGTGGCCGATCTGCTGGCCGCGATCGGCCATGAGCAAGCGGTGGTGATGCTGCCGGAAACCGGCAAGACCTCGGCGGCAGCGGCCGCCGGCCTGGGCTGCGCTGTCGCCGCCATCGCCAAGTCGATCGTGTTCCGCCGGCTGGCCGACGATGCCCCGGTGATGGTGGTGGCCAGCGGCGCGAACCGGGTCGATGAACACAAGGTCGCGGCGATCGTCGGCCCGCTGGGCCGCGCCGATGCGAAGTTCGTCAAACAGCGCATCGGCTACTCGATCGGCGGCGTGTGCCCGATCGGGCATGTCGGCAAAACGGTGATGCTGATCGATGCCGATCTGCTCAAGCTGCCCAGCCTGTGGGCGGCGGCAGGCCATCCGCATGCGGTGTTCAACTTGACGCCGGCGCAGTTGCTGGCGATGACCGGGGCGCCGGTGGCCGATGTGGCGCAGGTGGCTGCGGCCATCGATGCCGGCAGCGCGCACTAGCGCGTCCTTGTCGCCCCGGCCGTTCCGGCGGCCGGTCAGATGACGGTCGACAAGCCCAGCGTCAGCAGCAAGGCGACCACTGAAATAATGGTTTCGCATACGGTCCAGGTCTTGAAAGTCTCCGGCACCGTCATGTTGAAATATTCCTTGACCAGCCAAAAGCCGGCGTCATTCACATGCGACAGGATCAGCGAACCGGCGCCTGTGGCCAGCACCATCAACTCCGGCCGCGCACCGCCGGCAACCAAGACCAGCGGTGCGACGATGCCGCAGGCAGTCGTCATCGCCACCGTGGCCGAACCGGTGGCGACGCGAATCAGCGCCGCGACAAACCAGCCCAGCAGCAACGGCGACAGATTGGCGCTGGTGGCGACATCGATGATCGCCTTGGAGACGCCGCCATCCATCAGGATCCGGCCAAAACCGGCGCCGGCACCGACGATCAGCGTGATCCCGGCGATCGGCGCCAGGCAGTCGCTGGTAAATTTCAGGATGGCTTGACGATCGAAGCCGCGTGCCTTGCCGAAGGTATAAAAACTCACCAGCGTCGCGATCAGCAACGCGATCACCGAATTGCCCATCAAACGCAGCAAATCGTTGGGGAAGGTTTTCGCCGCAAAGAACAGGTCGGCCCAGCTACCGATCAGCATCAGCGCCACCGGCAGCAGGATGGTGGCGATGGTGATGCCAAAACCCGGCAACTCGCGATGGATGTCTGCTTCGACAAACTGCGCGATCAGCGGATTGTCGGGATTCGGCACCACAAAGCGGCTGATCAGCCTGGCAAACAAGGGGCCGGCAATAATCGCAGTCGGGATGCCGACGATCAGTGCGTACATGATGGTGCGGCCGATGTCGGCGTTGTAGGCGGTCACCGCGAACAGCGCTGCCGGATGCGGCGGGATCAGGCCATGCACCACCGACAGCCCGGCCACCATCGGGATACCGACCATGATCATCGAGGTGCCGGTGCGCTTGGCGACGTTGAATGCGATTGGAATGAGCAACACGAAACCGACTTCAAAAAACACCGGCAAGCCGACGATCAGCGCCACCGCCATCATCGCCCAATGCACTTTCTTTTCGCCGAAAGTGGCAATCAGCGTCTTGGCAATCCGTTCGGCACCACCTGATTCAGCCATCATCTTGCCGAACATGGTGCCGAGTCCGATCACCAGCGCAATATGCCCCAGTGCGCCGCCCACCCCGGTTTCATAGGCTTTGACGATGCTGCCCATCGGCATCCCAACCGCCAGCCCCAGCAATACCGATACCACGATCAGCACGATGAACGGGTTCATCTTGTACTTGGCGATCAGCACCACCAGTGCGATCACCGCGATCAGCGCATACAGCAACAGCATATTTCCGTGAATCATCTCCATTAACGTCTCCTGTTTTGATTTTTACTATTTTTGAATGGCGTGCAGCGCAGAACTGCGCTGCACGATGTCTTCCAGCAGCTGCTCGGGCGGGTTGCAGATATCCAGCCGGATGCCGTTTTCATCTGCTGCCAGCGGTTCCAGGTCGCGCAGCTGGCTGTCGAGCAGGGCTGGCGGCATGAAATGATTGCTGCGCGCCTGCATGCGGGCCGCGATCAGGTCACGCGCGCCGTCGAGGTGCACGAACACCAGCGCCGGGTCGCCCTGGCGCAACAGGTCGCGATAACGCCGTTTCAGCGCCGAACAGGACAGCACCAGGCCGACGCCCTGTTGCTGCGCGGCGCGGATGCGCGACTGCAGGATCAGCAGCCAGTCCTGACGGTCGGCATCGTCGAGTGGAATCCCGGCCGCCATCTTGGCGACGTTGGCGGCCGGGTGGTCGTGGTCGCCTTCCACATAGGCGACGCCCAGACGCTGCGCCAGGCGGCGCCCGATCTCGCTCTTGCCGCAGCCGCTGACGCCCATCACGACCCAGCGCCGGGGCAGTTCGCCTGCCGTTGTTGTTTGATTGCTCATTTTGAGTCCCGTGTGTTGGTGTGGTTCGCGCTGGCCTTGCTACCATAAATGCGTTAATGTTAGCGCTAACATTGCGTGGATTTTAATCATTTCAAGCGCTTTGTAAAGCCATTTCGATGTCGCACTGCAGCATAAAAACTGCCGCTTTTATAGTCAGAATCCATTCGTGGAATTGGCCGCTTGCAGCCGGCGCGGGCCTTTCAGCGCAGTTTGAGCAGGCACGTATTGCAAGGCGCCGGCGATTCCGGTACAACCCTCCATCATGTCCATACGCAAACCCCGCCCCACCCGCTCCGGCAGCGTCACCCTGGCCGACATCGCGGCCCGCATCGGCACCAGCGCGATCACGGTGTCGCGCGCGATCAATACGCCGCAGCTGGTGTCGCAGGCGCTGCGGGCCCAGATCGACGCCGTCATCGCCGAAACCGGTTACGTGCCGAACCGTGCCGCGCGCGCGCTGGCCTGCGCCCGTTCCGACAGCGTCGCGGTGCTGGTGCCGTCGCTGTCGAATACGGTGTTCATCGAAATCCTGGCCGGGATCCACGACGTGCTGCAGCCGCACGGCTACCGCACGCTGATCGGCGATACCCGCTATTCGGCCGCAGAGGAGGAAAGCCTGCTGCGGGCCTATCTGGAGCACTCGCCGGACGGCTTGCTGATCACCGGTTTCGATCAAACCGAACTGACGCAGCAACTGATCGCCAGCAGCCGGATTCCGGTGGTGCACATGATGGAACTGGGCCGGGCCGACGCGTTTTCGGTCGGCCTGCAGCAGTTCGATGCGGGATTCGCGATGACCAGCCATCTGATCGAACGCGGCTACCGGCGCATCGGTTTCCTGGGCGCACAACTGGATCCGCGCGTGATGGAGCGGCTGGCCGGCTACCGCGCCGCCTTGCAGCAGGCCGGACTCAGCTATCCGGCCGGCGAGCTGCTGGACCGCACGCCATCCTCGATCGGCCTCGGGGTGCAATTGCTGGACCAGCTGCTCAAGCAGGCGCCCGATTGCGACGCGCTGTTCTGCTGCAATGACGATCTGGCGCAGGGCGTGCTGTTCGAATGCCAGCGGCGCGCCATCCGCGTGCCGCAGCAACTGGCGGTGGCCGGCTTCAATGACCTGGCCGCCTCGGCCTGGATCAATCCGCGCCTGACCACCATCGCCACCCCGCGCTACGCGATCGGCCACGCGGCCGCGACCATGCTGCTGCAAAGAATGGAAGGCCGGATGCCGGAACCGGCGCAGATCGATCTGGGCTATACGCTGGTGGTGCGCGAAAGCACCTGAGCGGGGCTACGATAATTGCTATTTTAAAATTGCTTGCTTGCTGCCTGGTAAGCGCTCTGTCAACTTGTCTGTGCCGGACCGTGAACATGCACTGCAGCCAAGTTGGCTATAATTGCGCGATTGTTTTCCCCTTCTGCCCATCAAATCATCGGACTCCTTAGCTTTGACTGTAAAAAAACGACATGTCTTTTATATAAGCGGATTCGACCCCCGGGGTGCGGCATTTTACCGGCGGCTTTATCAGACGGAGTCCGCCAAGCAATCTGCCGTCGGTGGCGTCAATATGACGGTCGGACCGCGCCAGCGCTCGTCCGGCGTCTCCAGCAGCTGGCAGATCCAGTCGGAGAGCGACAATCGGCAGGTTGAGACCCAATATGAGTTCCTGCACTGGGACGATATTGTGCGTGATCACTGGACCCGCAATGAAGTGCGGGTTCTGGGTAATTATTTCCGTGCGGCATGGACCTACCTGTCCACCGGCGCGCTATCGGGTGTCCTGAAAGCTTCCTGGCCCCCCTTCGTCACTTCGCTGTTCCCATTGGTAATCCTGTTGCTGGTACTGGGCTTTGCAATGAGTGCCGCTATCGGCGTGCAGCAACTGGCATTGCTTGCCAACATGCCGCGCTGGATGGGTGTGGTCGCCGGCCTGGGTGCTTTCGGTCTGCTGGTTCAGTGCGGACGTTTGCTTGAACGCCGGATGAACAGTTATTGGTTATTGCGGATTTATGCATTCTCGGCACAACAGGGACTCGGCCAGTTGCCCGATCTGGATGCGCGGCTCGGTGAACTGGCCAGCCATATCGTGACGCAAGCCAGTGGCTCTGACGCGGACGAGATACTGATTGTCGGGCACAGCACAGGCACCATCATGGCCACCAGCGTGATGGCGCGGGTGCTGGCAATGCGCCCCGGATTCCTGAGCCAAGGCCCCCGCATCAGCCTGTTGACGCTGGGGCAATGCATTCCGATTGTCAGCCTGCTGCCGCAAGCGCAGCAGTACCGCGATGCGTTGTCCACGCTGGCGCGGGCAGAACAACTTGACTGGATCGATTTCACTGCGCCCACTGATGGCGCCTGTTTCGCTCTGGTCGATCCGATCGCGGTATCCGGCATCGCGCAGCTAAATCCGCAAGAACCCAAGCCAAAGCTGTTGTCCCCGCGCTTTGCCAGATTGTTTGCAGCGGAAACCTATGCCAAATTCAGGCGTAACTGGTACCGGAATCACTTTCAGTACCTCATGGCCAGCGAAAAAGCCGGTGAGTATGACTACTTTGCCATCACGGCGGGCCATCTCACTCTGGCGGAGCGCCACCAATCACAAGCATCTGTCCAACACTACAAACGGCCGAAAGTATTTTAATGAGTCGATTCTGTCCGGTTTATCCGAAACCAGCCAAAAACAAAGCGTCCTTATTAGGCATGTTTTTCGGCAAGCGCCGCTCCTGGCTCGATGGCTTGTATGAGCGCAGTTATCGCATGCAAATGGGCGAGGTCCATTTGCCTGGGTTGGATCTGTACATGGTCAACGAGCCAAAACTGGTACGCCGGGTCCTGGTCGAGGAATCGGATATTTTTCCGAAGCACGACTTGCTGGGCAAGGCGCTCGAACCTTTATTGGGCGAAAGCATCTTCACCACCAACGGCGAGCAATGGCAGCGTCAGCGCGACATGATGGATAAGTCGTTCGAACAGACCCGTCTGAAGGTTGTTTTCCCGCTGATGAACGCCGCCGCTACCGCCATGCAGGAACGCATGGATGCGCTGCCGGACGGAACGCTCACCGATCTCGATCTGGAAATGACCCACGTCACCGCAGACATCATCTTCCGCACCATTCTCTCGATTCCGCTGGAAGGCGAGGACGCGCGCACCATTTTTCAGGCCTTCACGCGTTTCCAGGAAATGGCCCCGCGGCTATTGACTCCCGTTATTTTCCGTTTTCCGCGCTGGCTCACCCCCTGGTTCACCGCCTACAAAAGCAAGCGTGCGGCAAAGGAAATCCGCAGTGTTCTGGAACGCTTTATACGCAGCCGCTTCGACGCCTATCATCAGGGCAATCCAGGCGCTCATGACGACATCCTCTCATCGCTGCTGGCGGCAGTCGATCCGGTTAGCGGCAAGGGCTTCAGCTTCGATGAACTGGTCGATCAGGTCGCGATGCTGTTTCTGGCTGGCCACGAAACCTCGGCCAGTGCACTGGCCTGGTCCTTGTATCTGATCTCGATGAGTCCGGACATTCAGCAGCGCATGCACACTGAAGCCGTCGCCGTCATGGGGAACGCGACACCAAAATATGCGGATATCAAAAACATGGAGCTGATCCGCAATGTATTCCGCGAAACATTGCGGCTATATCCGCCAGTCGGTTTCTTCGCACGGCAGGCGACCAAAACCCAGCAGATGCGCGATAAGACCGTGCCTGCAAACGCCTCGATTGTTATCGCCCCGTGGCTGATACACCGCCATCGCGACTTATGGGAGCGGCCTGATGAATTCGACCCTGATCGCTACAGCGCCGACAGCGCCAAGGAGTCCCTCAAGTGCGCCTACCTGCCGTTCGGCCTGGGACCCCGGGTGTGCATGGGTGCCTCTTTCGCGCTGCAGGAAGCCGGACTGATACTGGGTACGCTGGTCAGGCGCTATCGTTTCGAACCGGTGCAAGGCAACACGCCGCAACCGGTAGGCAGGCTTACTATCCGTTCCGAAAACGGCATCCGGATGGCCGTTTTCAAGCGCAAAGTGAATCCGATGTAACGCAGGACAATGACACAGGATGCACTCAAACAGGATTAGCTCAAGGCCGCCGGCGCGTTGCCTTCTGAGTACATTTTATGCACCCCGACTGAAACAAGAGAGATATCGTGAAAGAAAGACTCGTTGGATTTTTATTGATGACCATGATCGTCCCGCTGGCGTTGTTTGGCTACCTGATCATCGTTTATGTCGGTTTTGCCGGGAAAACTGAACGTGGTCGCGCCGGCGTGCGGGCGCTCGACCATTTCGTCAATGCCACCGTATTCAATGGTTACGCATGGGAATCCGTTTCATCGCATGCGTGGCGGATGCGCGATAAGCGCTGGGCAAAAGCCGTCATCTGGTTGACCGACCACGTCCAGCCGAATCATTGCTGCCGTGCCAATAAACGAGAGCAACCACTGGTGGATTTTGTGCTCAATAAGGGATTGGAAAAACGCACCATACATTAGGGCTATGTAATATGCGCTTGCATGGAGTGCAGGTGATCCATCTTCTTGGAGTCAAGGCGCGTCCAATCTTTGGGTTCTCAAGCAATCGTTTATTTTGACGGCATAATGATCAACGCTATTTACCCGCAGCCATAACAACCATGAGACATGATCAATGAGTCCTGATTTGCAAGCTGGCATCACTTTCGAGTGGCGCTACACCATCCCCGAGCGCGTGACCGTGCCGAACCTGTATCACGACACCGCGTTCTGCCGCGAGATGCCGGATGTGCTGGCCACCGGTTACATGGTGGGCCTGATGGAGCTGGCCTGTGTCAATGGCATCATGCAGTACATGGATTGGCCGCGCGAACAGAGCCTGGGCACGATGGTGCACTTCAGGCATCTGGCGGCGACCCCGCATGGGATGACGCTGCACATCAAGGGCGAAGTGATCGCAGTCGAGGGGCGCCGCATCGAGTTCCGGGTCGAAGCGTGGGACGGAGTGGACAAGATTGCCGAAGGCACGCATGAACGCATGGTGATCCTGCCGGAGCGCTTCAACGCCAAACTGGCGCAGAAGAAAGCGCGGTTGCCGGCATGAAGGTGAGCGTGCTGGATTTCGATCCGGAAACCCATGCCGGCCCGCTGCCGTCGCCCTGCATCAATGTGTGCCAGATGGATGCATGCATCCGCCCTGTGCCAGGGCTGCTGGCGCACCATCCCGGAAATCGTCGCATGGGGCACAGCCGGCGAAGCCGAGAAGCGCGCGATCTGGCTGCGAAATCAAGCGCCGCATAAGCGCACAGGACAGGGAATAGAAAATGAGAAAAATGAAAAATCCGGAAATGAACATGCAGTTTTACAAGCCGGAAACCAGCGTCACCGGCCCGGCCTATAGCCTGTGGTTCAAGTGTCTGGCGACCACGGTCACCCTGTTGCTGGCGGCTTACGGGCTGCGGGTGGTGAGCAATTTTCCGCTGATGCAATACGGCTTCGGCATCAAGGCGCTGCTGGCGGGTTCGGCCGTGATGTTGCTGGTCAGTTATTACTGGTTCCTGAAATCGACCATCACCATCGATGCGACCGGCATCACCCAGACCTGGATGTACAACCGGCAGGTTGCATGGCGCGATGTGCGCAGCGCGAAGATGATCGGCATCCCGTATCCTGGTATAGCAAAATTTTTCCGCCGCGGATGGTGGTGCGCACCGGCAATGCCTACGCGACGTTTAACGGCGGATCGCAAGCGGTGCTGGTCGAGTTCGCCAAGATCTCGCTGGCGTTCCAGATGAAGCCATGACCATGCAAACAGACTTGCCGATGTCGATGCAGGTATTGCAGCGCGGCTGGCTGTCGTCCAATAATATCCTGTTCATCGGGCGCGACCAGACCGCGCTGGTCGATAGCGGTTATCTGACCCATGCAGCGCAGACCGTGGCGCTGGTCAGGCACGGCTTGCAGGGGCGGCCGCTGGACCGCCTGATCAATACCCATCTGCATTCCGATCATTGCGGCGGCAACGCCGCGTTGCAGCGCGAATATGCGTGCCGCACCACGATACCGGCCTCCGAGGCCGACCAGGTGCGCTGCTGGGATGAAGCGGCGCTGACCTTTGCCGCCACCGGCCAGCAATGCGCGCGCTTCGGTTTCGACGATACGCTGCAGGCGGGCGATACGCTGACGCTGGGCGACATGCAGTGGCAGGCGCTGGGCGCGCCCGGGCATGATCCGCATTCGCTGATCCTGTATTGCGCGCAAGAACGGTTGCTGATCTCGGCCGATGCCTTGTGGGAAAACGGCTTCGGCGTGATCTTTCCCGAACTCGATGGCGAATCGGGTTTCGCCGAGGCCAGGGCGACGCTGGAACTGATTGCCGGCCTCGATCTGCGCCTGGTGATTCCCGGCCACGGCGCGCCGTTTACCGATGTGCGCAAGGCGCTGGATTTCGCGTTTGCGCGGATCGACTATCTGGCCGCCGATCCGCTGCGCAATGCGCAGAACGCGGTCAAGGTCTTGCTGAAATTCCTGCTGCTGGAGCGCCAGCAGATCGCACTGGCCGAGGTGCCGCGGCTGTTGTCGGAGATCCGCCTGTTCGCCGAATCCAACCGGCGTTACCTGCAGCAGCCGCCAGCGGCATTGGCGCAATGGGCAATCAGCCAGCTGCTCAGGGCAGGGGCGGCGACCATCGCCGGCGACCTGCTGGTCAATCGCGATTGAGCATGCCTGCCTGAATTTCCCGGGCTGAAATTTTCAACTATTTTTCCGCCGCGCCAATGCTTTGGTGGCTTCGGCCAGGCTTGCATAGAGTCGTCCGGCAGGCGGGTCCCATGCATCGACTGCCTGCTGTTGCCTGGCGACCGTCGCCAGATCGCCGCGCGCGATGGGACCGGTCAGCGCCTGCGCCGGCCCCAGCCGGAAGACATTGCTGACGGTTTCGCGCACCAGCGGCTCGGCCATCTGGCGCGCCAGATGCTCAGGAATTCCAGCCGCAACATAGGCGTTCAGCGCAACATCCATCAAGGTCACCAGGTAGTTGCAGGCGAATACGGAGGCCGCATGGTACAGCGTCTTGGTATCGGCTTGCAGCGCGATGACCTGTGCGCCGATGGCGTTGAGCGCCGGTTCCAGCAATGCGACAGCACGCGGGTCGCCTTCGAGGCCGCAAAATGTGCCGTTGAAGTGCCGGGCGACTGCTGCGGTATCGGCGAAACTGCGTACCGGGTGTGCGCTCGCCACTGCAGCACCCAGAGGCGGATAGCGGACAACAGAGCGGCCGACGATAAGGCGCCGCTGCAATGGAATAGCACGCTATCCGCACCGATCTGCCCGCCTGCGGCCAGTTCTGCACAGCACAGCGCAATCTGGTCGTCCGGCACCGCCAGCATGGTCACATCTGCCGCACGCAGATCCTGATAGCGGGAAACGGCGGTGCCGGCGGCCGATGAAGGCGATGGCCCCGGCGCTGCTTGCGGCTGAACGGTTCAGCACATCCTGCACCAGGAATACTTCGTGACTTGCAAACAGCTGCGCGAACACGCGTCCGACCCGGCCGGCGCCGATGATGTTCAGGGTTTTCATCAAGATATTTCTTCCATTCGCCGTGCTTAAGTGCTCGCTGGCCCGTTTAAAATCCTGAGCCAGGCAAGGCCAGGAACGCAAGCTCTTCTGCAGTCGAGGTTCGTCCGAGGATCTGGTTACGGTGCGGAAAGCGCCCGAAGCGCGCGACGATATCGTGGTGGCGCACTGCATAATCGAGCGCACCCGCGAACTCTCCGGTTTCTGCCTGCAGCTGGCGGAACAGGGCGAGCGAGCGTTGCTGCATCGCGAGGTCTTCCGCATGCATGAAAGGCATGTAGACGAAATAACGCTGCTCCGGCGGCAGCAGGCGATCCGTTCCCGCCGCCACCATTTGCTGTGCGCTGGCCAACGCCAGTGCATCGCCGCAGAAGGCGCCAGCAGTATCGCGCAGGGTATTGCGGGTGAACTGGTCCAGCAGCAGGATGCGCGCCAGTGCCCCTTGTGGCGAGCGATCCCATTGCTGCAGGCCGCCGGCCAGCGCCTGCCCGATCAGCGTGCCGAAACGCTCGCGTATCTGTGCATCGAATGCCGGATCCTTCTTGAACCATGCGGCGCGTGATGCACCACCTCCGGCCGCGCCGGCGGGCGGAAACCAGAAATCCAGTATCGCTTGCCATGCCATCATGATTACGCCAGGAATTGGCGCAGGCCTTCCAGATCGAGGATGTGGATGCAGCCATAATCGACTTTCAGCAATCCGGCTTTCTCCAGCACTTGCAGCGCCTGATTGACGCGCTGGCGCGATGCGCCGGACAGGAAGCCGATTTCCTCCTGCGAGATTTGCACATGTTTTCCGCTGCCGGGATACAGATGCGGATTGAACAATCCAGCCAGGCAGCGTGCCACGCGCGCATCGACATCCAGCAGGCGGTCATATTCGACCGTGGCGATGAATTGTCCGAGGCGTTCATTGAGCTGCATCAACAAGAACTGCGTGAATGGCAGGCTGGTATCGAGCAGCCAGCGGAAGGTGTCGCGCGGCATGCGGGCGATGCGGCTGTCGCGCAGCGCGGTGACGTCATATTTTCGTATTTCACCCTTGAGCAGCGAGCCTTCGCCAAACCAGCCGCCGGTCGGCACGCCGGTGAAGGTCACGCTCTTGCCGGAGGGCGACAGGTTGTTGATCTTGACCAGGCCGTCAATCACGCCGATCCAGGCATCGACGGTTTCACCCTTGCGGCAGACGAAGCCGCCGGCCGGAATGATTTGCTCCATGGTGTCGGTTTCAACACGGCGCATCTGTTCCGCGGTCAGCGATTGGGCCCAGATGGTTTGACGAAGAATATGCAGAAAGCTGGATCTGGCGGTAGACATGGTGCGTCGCAATATCGAAAGTCGGGTGGATTGTCCTTGAAATGACAACAGTGCAGTTACAGGCACGCTACTATCATCGCACAAATACGGTGCATTCAATACAAAGCACTGTAAGTCCGAGGTAAGTGAGGCAGCGCAGACTGGCCCACGCAAACACATCAGAAATAGAGGTTGGACGATGGTGGAGATAACACGACTTTCAGGGCAACTGACGTTCCCCCGGCTGCTGCTGCAACATGCGCAAACACGCCCGAACAAACCGGCTTTCCGCGAAAAAGGTTTGGGCATCTGGCAGACCTGGAGCTGGGCCGAGGTCAATGATGAGGTGCGAGCGCTGGCCTGCGGCCTGGCTGCGCAAGGCTTCAAGCGCGGCATGAATCTGGCGATCATCGGCGACAACCGGCCGCGCCTGTACTGGGCGATGGCGGCGGCACAGTGCCTGGGCGGCGTGCCGGTACCCTTGTATCAGGATGCGCCGGCGGCCGACATGGCCTATGTGCTCGACAATGCCGAGATTACGTTTGCGGTGGTCGAGGATCAGGAGCAGGTCGACAAGCTGTTCGAGCTCAAGGCGCAATATCCGCATATCCAGCACATCACATTCGAAGATGAACGCGGCATGCGCCACTACGCGCAGCCGGAACTTGTTGCGTATAAAAAACTGCAGGAAATCGGCCGCGAATACGATCGCGCCCATCCGGATTTTTTCATGAACGAGGTCAATGCCGGGCAGCCCGACGATACCGCGATCATGCTGTACACCTCGGGCACCACCGGCAAGCCGAAAGGCGTCTGCATGACCCATCATGCAGTGATCGATCGGGCCCAGGTAGGCGCCGAGATGGAGGGCCTGAGCGACGCCGATACGATCCTGAGTTACCTGCCGATGGCGTGGGTCGGCGACAACCTGTTTTCCTATGCGCAGGCGCTGGTAACCGGCTTTACGGTGAATTGCCCGGAGTCGAGCGAAACCGTGATGACCGACTTGCGTGAAATCGGCCCGACTTATTATTTCGCACCGCCACGCGTGTTCGAGAACATGCTCACTTCGGTGATGATCCGGATGGAAGATGCGGGCGCCATCAAGCGCAAGATGTTCCATTATTTCATGGGGGTGGCGCAACGGGTCGGCCCCGATCTGCTCGACGGCAAAGAGGTTGGCTTGCTGGACCGGATCAAATATGCGATCGGCAATCTGTGCGTCTATGGCCCGCTGAAAAACGTGCTGGGCATGAGCCGCATCCACGTCGGCTATACCGCCGGTGAAGCGATCGGCCCCGACCTGTTCGCGTTCTACCGTTCGATCGGGATCAACCTGAAGCAGCTGTACGGCTCGACTGAAACCTGCGTCTTCGTCTGCATCCAGCCGAACGGCCATGTGAAGTCCGATACCGTCGGCCCGCCGGCGCCCGGCGTGCAAGTCAAGATCAGCGACGATGGCGAAGTGCTCCTGAAGTCGCCCGGCCTGTTCAAGGAATACTACAAGCGTCCGGATGCGACGGCGGAATCGTTCGACAGCGAAGGCTGGTATCTGACCGGTGATGCAGGATTCTTCGACCAAGATGGCCATCTGAAAATCATCGACCGCGCCAAGGATGTGGGCAAGATGGCGAGCGGTGCGATGTTTGCGCCCAAGTACATCGAGAACAAGCTCAAGTTCTTCCCCTTCATCAAGGAAGTCGTGGCTTTCGGCAATGGCAAATCGGAGTCCACCGCATTCATCAATATCGACATGGAAGCGGTCGGCAACTGGGCCGAACGGCGTGGCATGGCGTATGCCGGGTATACCGATCTGGCCGCGCAACCGGCGGTGTACGACCTGATCGCGGAATGTATCGAGAAGGTCAATGCCGACCTCGCCGGCGATGTGTTGCTGGCCGACTCGCAGCTGCATCGCTTCCTGATCCTGCACAAGGAACTGGATCCGGATGATGATGAACTGACGCGCACCCGCAAGGTGCGGCGCGGCTTCATCGCCGAAAAATACGCAGTGCTGATCGAGGCGATGGATTCCGGCAAAACTTCGCAATACATCGAGACGCAAGTGAAATTTGAAGACGGCCGGCAGGGCATGGTCAGTGCGGATTTGAAGATCCGCGACGTGAAGACTTTTGCTGCGCTGAAAAAAGCGGCCTGACAGATTGAATAGCTAAGGAAAACCATGGCTGATACCAACACAATTGCGAGCACGACTGAGACTGCGTCGGCCCGAAAAATCGGGGGCGTGATACTCGACCTCCAGAACATTTCGCTGTCGTTCGGCGGCGTCAAGGCGCTGACCAATATTTCATTCAATGTGCGCGAACATGAAATCCGCGCCATCATCGGACCCAATGGCGCGGGCAAAAGCTCGATGCTCAATGTGATCAATGGCGTGTATCACCCGCAGATCGGCGACATCACTTATCTTGGCGCCAAACGTCATGACATGAACCCGACCAAGGCTGCGCATCAGGGCATTGCCCGTACCTTCCAGAACATCGCGCTATTCAAGGGCATGACGGTACTCGACAACATCATGACCGGACGCAATACCAAGATGCGCTCCGGCCTCCTGGCCAACGCATTGTGGTGGGGGCCGGCGCGCAACGAAGAAAATGCGCACCGCGAAAAGGTCGAGGAAGTGATCGACTTTCTGGAAATCCAGCATATCCGCAAGACCCCGGTAGGGCGCCTGCCCTACGGTTTGCAAAAGCGGGTGGAGCTGGCGCGCGCGCTGGCCGCCGAGCCCAGCATGCTGCTGCTGGATGAACCGATGGCCGGCATGAACGTCGAGGAAAAGCAGGACATGTGCCGTTTCATCCTCGATGTCAACGACCAGTTCGGCACCACCATCGTGCTGATCGAGCACGACATGGGGGTGGTGATGGATATCTCGGACCGGGTGGTGGTGCTCGATTACGGCAAGAAGATCGGCGACGGCACGCCCAGCGAGGTGATGAGCAATCCCGAGGTCATCAAGGCCTATCTCGGCACATCGCATTAATGATGCAGCACGCCGGAGTTCCGACTTCAACGTGCTCAGTTCTCACCCTCTGTCGCAGGCGGGGCAGGGCCGGGATGCAGCAGCTGCTGGATGCTGTTTCATGCCGGATTAATTACCGGGAAATACAACAATGACATTCTTTTTTGAAGTGATGATAAGCGGCCTGCTGTCCGGCCTGATGTATTCACTGGTGGCACTGGGTTTCGTGCTGATCTACAAGGCTTCCGGCGTGTTCAATTTCGCCCAGGGCGCAATGGTGTATTTCGCCGCGCTGGCGGTGGTCGGTTTGATGGACAAGGGCATGCCGATGTGGGTCGCGATCCTCGGCGCGTTCATCATCATGGTGCTGCTGGGGCTGGCGACCGAACGCTACGTGTTGCGCAAACTGGTCAATCAACCGGCGATTACGCTGTTCATGGCGACCATCGGCCTGACGTTTTTCCTCGAAGGCCTGGGGCCGCTTTTGTTCGGCAATGAAGTGCGCGCAATCAACCTCGGCATCGTCGATGAACCGATCATGTCCATCATGGACAAGTTCGGCATCGGCATTTCCAAGTTCGACCTGTTCGCCTCCGGCACCGTGATCGTGCTGGTGACATTGCTGGCACTGCTGTTCCAGAAAACCAAGGTCGGACGTGCATTGCGGGCAGTCGCCGATGACCATCAGGCGGCACTGTCGCTGGGCATCCCGCTGCAACACATCTGGGCCATCGTCTGGGGTGTGGCCGGATTCGTGGCGCTGGTGGCCGGCTTGATGTGGGGCTCGCGCAACGGGGTGCAGTTCGCGTTGACGATGACCGCATTGAAAGCGTTGCCGGTGCTGATTCTGGGCGGCTTTACCTCGGTGCCGGGTGCGATTGTCGGCGGCCTGATCATCGGCGCCTCCGAAAAGCTGGCTGAAATCTATATTCCGCCGGTGATGCAGGACATGTTCGGCGGTAACTTCGGCGGTATCGAAGGCTGGTTCCCGTATGTGTTTGCACTGTTGTTCCTGCTGGTGCGGCCGGAAGGCTTGTTTGGTGAAAAGCACATCGACCGCGTCTGACGCAACATGCATTCAATAACTGATACGACCAAAACAATAGCGTTGCAAGCACGGCTTGCGCGCCAAGGAGACTAATCCATGTTTTACCGTGAAGCAGGTCAATTCAAGACCTCATACGTTGCCGACAGCCAGATCTTCCCGATCCGGCAGGATCGCATCGGCATCTACCTGTTGCTGGCAGTGGCCTTTCTGGTGGTGCCGTTCGTCAGCAGCGAATATTGGTTCTCCGCGATTTTCATTCCATTCCTGGTGTTCGCACTGGCCGCACTGGGCTTGAATATCCTGACCGGATATGCCGGCCAGCTGTCGCTCGGCACCGCCGCATTCATGGCGGTGGGGGCCTATGCCGCCTATAACTTCCAGCTGCGGATCGAGGGCATGCCGGTGCTGCTGTCCTTCATCCTGGGCGGAGTGTGCGCGGCTGCGGTGGGCGTGCTGTTCGGCCTGCCTTCGTTGCGCATCAAGGGTTTTTATCTGGCGGTAGCGACGCTGGCAGCGCAGTTTTTCGTGGTCTGGGCGCTGACCAAATTCGCCTGGTTCTCCAACAACAGTTCATCCGGCGTGATCAGCGCGCAGAAGATGATGCTGTTCGGCTACGCGATCGATACGCCGCTGAAGAAATATATGTTCGTGCTGGCGATCGTGTGCGTGATGGCGCTGCTGGCAAAAAATCTGGTGCGATCAAGCACCGGCCGGGCCTGGATGGCGGTGCGCGACATGGACGTGGCAGCCGAGGTGATCGGCATCCCGCTGATGAAAACCAAGCTGCTGGCATTTGCGGTCAGCTCGTTCTATTGCGGCGTAGCCGGCGCCTTGTATGCATTCTGCTATCTCGGTTCGGTGGAGCCGGACGGCTTTTCGCTCGACCTGTCGTTCCGCATCCTGTTCATGATCATCATCGGCGGCGTCGGCAGCATCATGGGGGCGTTTCTCGGATCGGCTTTCATCCTGCTGCTGCCGATCCTGCTCGACAACTACCTGCTGCCGCTGGCCGGACTGCTGCATCTGCCGCTGACCAATGCGGCGGTATCGCACATCCAGTTGATGATATTCGGCGGCCTGATCATTTTCTTCCTGATCGTCGAACCGCATGGCCTGGCGCGCCTGTGGCAGATCGCCAAGGAAAAACTGCGGCTGTGGCCTTTCCCGCATTGATTATTTAAACCACGTCGATGGCTTGTAGCACCGTAATGCAAAAAATGGATATGCAGGATTATCCAACCCACTCAATGAGTATGAAGGAGACAAACAGATGAAACGAATTAAGCAACTTGTACTGGCCGCAGCCACCACTGCCGCCGTGATGCTGCCTGTCGGCCAGGCGCTGGCACAAGCCAGTGAACAATTCATCGCGCTGCCCAGCTACCGTGTCGGTCCGTATGGCGCCAACGGCCAGTCGTTTTATGGCGGCTTCGTCGATTACCTGAATTACGTCAACCTGAAGGAAAACGGCATCGGCGGCGTCAAGCTGTCGTGGGAAGAATGCGAAACCGAATACAACAACGCCAAGGGCGTCGAGTGTTATGAGCGCCTGAAGGGCAAGAATCCGGTGACCAAAGGCACTGCTTATCACGTGATGGCGACTGGCATCTCCTACGCGCTGATCGACAAATCGGCGGCCGACAAAGTGCCGATGATGATGATGGGCTACGGCCGCACGGAAGCGGTGGACGGCTCGGTGTTCCCGTATGCGTTTCCTCTGGTGACTACCTATCAGATGCAGATGTCGGCCATCATCAAATACCTGGCGCAGCAAAACAAGGGTTCGCTGGCCGGCAAGAAAATCGCCTACCTGTATCACGACTCGGCTTACGGCAAGGAGCCGATCGTGGCGCTGGATGCCGAAGCGGCTATCGGCAAGTTCAAGGTGATACAGATTCCGGTCGCCCATCCCGGCAATGAGCAAGGCGCGCAATGGCTGCGCATTCGCCAGGAAAATCCTGATTACGTGATTTTCTGGGGCTGGGGCGTGATGAACCAGACTGGTCTGAAGGCGGCGCAGAAAGTCGGCTACGCACGTGAAAAAATCATCGGTTCCTGGTGGGCAGGTTCCGAAGAGGACGTGATTCCGGCCGGCGATGCCGCCAAAGGCTATAAGAGCGCGACCTGGAACGTCACCGGCAAAGCAGTGCCGGTGATCGCCGATATCGAGAAAGTCGTGTACGGCGCGGGCAAAGGCAATATGCAGGACAAGGCCAAGCTCGGCACCATCCTGTATAACCGCGGCGTGTCGGCTGCGGTCGCCACCGTCGAAGCGATCCGTGTCGCGCAGGAGAAATATGGCAAAGGCAAAGTGGTCAGCGGCGAGCAGGTGCGCTGGGGCCTGGAAAACCTGAACCTCAATAATGCACGTCTGAAACAACTCGGCGCGACCGGATTGCTGCCTGAAATCAAGACCTCTTGCGACAACCATGAAGGTTCCGGCAAGGTCAAGATCCAGGAATGGGATGGCGCGAAATGGGTGCTGGTATCGGACTGGATCGAAGGCAACAAGGCGCTGATTCATCCGCTGTTCAAGGCTGCTGCCGCGAAATATGCGAAAGAAAAAGGCATCACGCCAAACTGCCTGAAGTAATCAAGTCGTCGGCAGTAGTCGTCGGTGGCCGTCACTAGTAGTGCGACCACCGACGGTCTTGCTGCAGCCGCTTGCGCAGCAAGCATCTGCAGCAAGACCGGTGAATCAGCCAAGGAACAAGCGGAGCAACCATGAGCGCATTACTCAGCATTAACAATATCGAAGTCATCTACGACCACGTGATCCTGGTCCTCAAAGGCGTTTCGCTGCAAGTGCCGGAAGGCAAGATCGTCGCGCTGCTCGGCGCCAATGGCGCGGGTAAAAGCACCACGCTGAAAGCCATTTCCAATCTGCTGGCGGCCGAGCGTGGCGACGTGACCAAGGGCAGCATCGAATTCCGCGGCGAACGCGTCGACCAGCTGACGCCAAACGACCTGGTCAAGCGCGGCGTGATCCAGGTGATGGAAGGGCGCCACTGTTTCGCCCACCTGTCGATTGAAGACAACCTGCTGACCGGCGCCTATACGCGCAACATCAGCAACGCCGAGGTCAAGCGCGAACTGGAGAAAATTTACGATTATTTCCCGCGCCTGAAAACCCGGCGCGGCTCGCAGGCCGGCTATACCTCGGGCGGCGAGCAGCAAATGTGCGCGATCGGACGCGCAATGATGGCCAAGCCATCGATGATCCTGCTCGACGAGCCATCGATGGGGCTGGCGCCGCAGATCGTCGAAGAAATTTTCGAGATCGTCAAAGACCTCAACACCAAGGAAAACGTGTCCTTCCTGCTGGCGGAGCAGAACACGATGGTGGCGCTGCGCTATGCCGATTTCGGCTACATCCTGGAAAACGGCCGGGTCGTGATGGAAGGCCAGGCGCAAGACCTGGCCAGCAACGAAGACGTCAAGGAGTTCTATCTCGGCGTCTCCGGCGGCGAGCGCAAGAGCTTCCGCGACATGAAATTCTACCGTCGCCGCAAGCGCTGGCTGGCTTGATGTGCATGGTCCGGACCGAACCTCTTACGCTTTTGCCATAGGTGCAATTTATGTCGAATTATCTAGATTCTCTTGAAACCCGCGACCCGCACAAGCGCGAAAGCGATCTGATGGCGCGCCTGCCGCAACTGATTGCGCTGGCGCAGCGCGCGCCAGGCTGGGCCAGTATTCTGGCGGGCGTCAATGCGGCCGATGTCGGTTCGCGCGCGGCGCTGGCGCAACTGCCGGTCACGCGCAAATCGGACCTGAAAGAGTTGCAGCAGAAAGAGTTGCCGTTCGGCGGCCTGACCACCACGCCGCCGCGTCAACTGGGCCGCCTGTTCATGTCGCCCGGCCCGATTTTCGATCCGGAAGGGCGCGGTCAGGACTGGTGGCGTTTTGCCCGCTCCTTGTCTGCGGTCGGCTTGCGTGCCGGTCATATCGTGCAAAACTGTTTTTCCTATCATTTCACGCCGGCCGCCTTCATGGTCGAAGGCGCGGCCGCCAAAATCGGCTGTGCGGTGATTCCGGCCGGTATCGGCCAGACCGAAATGCAGGTGCAGGCGATGGTCGAGCTGAAGCCGGACGCCTACGTCGGCACCCCGAGTTTTCTCAAGATCATCATCGAAAAAGCGCGTGAAATGGGGGCCGATATCAGCAGCGTGCAACGCGCGGTGGTCGGCGCCGAAGCGCTGCCGCCGTCGCTGCGCAACTGGCTGCAGGACAATGGCGTGCCCCAGGTGCTGCAGTTATACGCGTCGGCCGACATCGGCAACATCGCGTATGAAACCGCCACCGACGGCCAGGTCAATCCGGGCATGATCCTCGACGAAGAACTGATCCTCGAAATCGTGCGGCCCGGAACCGGGATACCGGTGGTGCAGGGCGAAGTCGGCGAGGTGGTGATCACGTCGTTCAACCCGGATTACCCGCTGATCCGCTTCGGCACCGGCGACCTGTCGGCGGTGTTGCCCGGCATCTCGCCTTGCGGGCGCAGCAATACCCGCATCAAGGGCTGGATGGGGCGGGCCGACCAGACCACCAAGGTGCGCGGCATGTTCGTGCATCCGTCGCAAGTGGCCGAACTCGCCCGGCGCCATCCGGAAATCCTGAAAGCGCGCTTGGTGGTGTCCGGCGAAATGGCCAACGACATCATGACGCTGCACTGCGAAGTCGCCGATCCGGCCGCGATGGCCGACAGTGCCGCGATCGTCGACACGATACGCGAGGTCACCAAACTGCGCGGGCAGGTGCAATTCGTCGCGCAGGGCGCGTTGCCGAACGACGGCAAGGTGATCGAGGATGCCCGCAAATACGAGTAATTTTTTACTCCGAGACTCTTGCAGGGCCGGCATCGCACAGCCTTTGAAGCAAGAGCAATTCCGACGCTCACCAGAGCGAGTCCGTCAATAAAGTCGCACGGAACAGCGAGCGGCCACGTTCGCGTTCTGTTGCGCCCGAGTTTTTCCAGAAATTCCATTTCAAGCAATCCAGTCAGCCATCGGCCAGCCAGTGCCGTCACCGGCAGGGCAACTGCGCGTGCCAGCGCTCCGATGCAACAGATTTTCAACATTCAAAAATGTAATTGCTTCACCCGATAACCACAGGAGGTCACATGCATCAACCCACCATTCAGGCCAGAATCCGGCGGAACCCAAAGTTCGCCGAAATGGTCTCCAAGCGGACACGCCTCGCGATCCTGCTCTCACTCATCGTGCTGGTGCCGTACTACACCTTCATGATGATCACCGCCTTCAATCCGGCCCTGCTGGCACGACCGATCAGTGAAGGCAGCATCGTCACGATCGGCTGGCCGGTTGGCGCGATTTTGATTATCGGATCATGGCTGACGACGGCAATCTATATTCGTCGCGCCAATGGCGAGTTCGACCGACTGAATAAAGAAATTCTCGATGAGGCCTCCAAATGAAACGCTTCATGACTGCTCTGCTGGCCTGCGGCCTGATGGCCGCGACCTTTGCCGTCTTTGCCGGGCCGGGAACAATTGACGCCGTGCAAAAACAGCCGATCAACCTCAGTGCCATCGCCATGTTCATGGTGTTTGTGCTGTCGACCCTCGGCATCACTTACTGGGCTTCGACTCGCACCAAGTCCACCGCTGACTTCTACACCGCCGGCGGCGGCATCACAGGCTTTCAAAATGGCATGGCGATTGCCGGCGACTATATGTCTGCCGCCACCCTGCTCGGTCTCTCCAGCCTGGTCTACGCCAAGGGTTTCGACGGCTTCATCTACACCATCAGCTTCTTCGTCGGCTGGCCGATCATTCTGTTTCTGATCGCTGAACGGCTGCGTAACCTCGGTAAATTCACCTTTGCCGACATCGCTTCCTATCGCCTGGACCAGAACCGCATACGGACTTTTGCCGCTTTTGGCTCGTTGACCGTGGTGTTCTTCTATCTGATCGTGCAGATGGTGGGTGCCGGGCAGCTGATTCAGTTGCTGTTTGGCCTGGATTACAACGTCGCGGTGGTTTGTGTCGGCATCCTGATGATCGTCTACGTCACCTTCGGCGGCATGGTGGCTACCACCTGGGTCCAGATCATCAAGGCCTGTCTGCTGCTCGGCGGCGGCACGGTAATGATGTTCCTCGCTTTCAGCAAGTTCAACTTCTCTTTCGAGACGATGTTCACACAGGCGGTGGCCGTTCACAAGAGCGGGATAAAGATCATGGGGCCGGGCTCGCTGATGGCTGACCCGGTATCCGCAGTCTCCCTGTCGCTGGCCCTGTTGTTCGGCACAGCTGGCCTGCCGCACATCATGATGCGTTTCTTCACCGTGCCAAATGCCAAGGAAGCACGCAAGTCCGTGTTCTACGCCACAGGCTTCATTGGCTTCTTCTTTTTGGTCGTGATGATTCTGGGAATCTCCGCCATCGTGATCGTTGGTCAGGATCCGCAGTTCTTCGAAAACGGCGTGATTGGAGGCAAGCTGATCGGTGGCACCAATATGCCGGTCATGCACCTGGCCAAGGCCGTGGGTGGCGACGTCTTTCTTGGCTTCCTGTCTGCGGTGGCTTTCGCGACCATTCTGGCCGTGGTGTCCGGTTTGGCACTGGCTGGCGCGTCAGCCATTTCGCATGACCTGTATGCCCGCGTGATCAAGAAGGGTACGGCCACCAGCGCTCAGGAAATGACCGTGACGCGCTACGCTACGGTCGCCATTGGCCTGATCGCCATCGTTCTCGGCATCCTGTTCAAGGATCAGAACGTCGCCTTCCTGGTCGCACTGACCTTTGGCGTGGCCGCTTCGGTCAACTTCCCCATTCTCATCCTGTCCATGTACTGGAAAGGCCTGACCACACGCGGCGCGTTGTGGGGCGGAATTGCCGGTCTGGTGTCGTCGGTGGGTCTGGTGATTCTGTCGCCGGCGGTATGGGTCAAGGTCATGGGCCATCCGACCGCCATCTTCCCGTACGACCACCCGGCCATCATCTCGATGACCGCCGCCTTCGTCGTCACCTGGCTATTCTCGGTTACCGACAAGAGTGCCCGTGCCGCAAAGGAAATCGCAGCCTTCGAAGATCAGTATATCCGTGCCCAAACCGGGCTCGGCGCGGCGACCGCATCCAAGCACTGACCTGTTTTGCCGAGGTATGAATCGGATAGACGCTCTTTCAGCATGGCAGCAAGGTGCCGGGTTGGAAGTGGCGTCTGTCCAGGCGCTTAGAAACAAACAATAAGGAGCAGCAGATGAATATCCTGGGCGGCTACGACATCGAGGATTTCTCGATCGGCATGAGCGCAACATTTTCCAAAACCATCACGGAGGCGGACATTGTGTTGTTCGCCGGCGTTTCCGGCGATAACAACGCGATCCATATCAATCAGGAATTTGCCGAAAGCACGCCGTTTGCCGGGCGCATTGCCCATGGCATGCTGACTGCCAGCGTCATATCGGCGGCAGTCGCCAACAAGCTGCCCGGGCCTGGCGCGATCTATATGAATCAAAGCCTGAGTTTCCGCGCGCCGGTCAAACCGGGCGACACCGTACATGCGACAGTGACCGTCAAGGAAATCATGCTGGAGAAAAAACGCGTGGTGCTGGAGACGACGTGCAAGGTCAAAGACCGGATCGTGATCGACGGCGAGGCGCTGGTCAAGGTCGGCTCCAGCAAGGAGGCCGCGTTGCGGGAGTCGGTCGCGGCCATCGAAAGAAGCAGGCTCTCGACCGAGAGTGCCTGAGCAGCAAGCTGCTGCCGGATCATGTTGGCCGGAAAAATGTCATCCGGCCGCAGCGCGCCAGGACATGGGCTCAGATCAGCACGGCAGCCAGATTTAGTGGCACAATTTGGATTCTCCCTATCTTTTCGTCAGCTTTCCTACTCCTATGCCTCTTTCCCACGCCCAAAAAGCCCGTGCGCTGTTAGCCGGCGCCGAACTGATTTTCGATGAAGCGGCGGTCCAGCAAGCGGTCGACAAGGTCGCGTCCGAACTGAATCAGCGCTTCGATGCCGATGACAGCGCGCCGTTTCCGCTGGTGCTGGGCGTGATGGGCGGCGCGGTGGTGTTCTGCGGCCAGTTGCTGACCCGCCTGAAATTCCCGCTCGAATTCGATTACATTCATGTGACCCGCTACGGCAACAAGGATCACGGCGGCCATATCGAATGGAAGGTCGAGCCGCGCGCCGATGTGCGCGGCCGCACCCTGATCGTGCTGGACGATATCCTGGACGAAGGCGAAACGCTGGCCCACGTCAAGGAGCGCCTGCTGTCGATGGGCGCCAAGGAAGTGATCCTGGCGGTGTTCGCCGACAAGGACATCGGCAAGAGCAAGCCGGTGGTGCCCGATTATGTCGGGCTGGTGCTGCCGAACAAGTTCGTCATCGGCTACGGCATGGATGCCTACGGCTACTGGCGCAACCTGGGCAGCATCTGGGCCATCACGCCGGAGACCTGATTCAATCAGCAATAAAAAAACGGCATCGCGCGATGCCGTTTTTTATTGTGATCGACGGCATCAGCTGGCGCAGAGGCGCGCCCTGGCCGCGTCGTACTCCATCTTCAGGCGCGCCACCATCTCGGCCACCGTCGGCACGTCGTCCATCAGGCCCACGCCTTGCCCGGCGCCCCAGATGTCGCGCCAGGCCTTGGCCTTGCTGCCGCTGCCGGAACCGAAATTCATGCTCGACTTGTCGGCTTGCGGCAGGTGGTCGGGATCGAGGCCGGCATTGACGATCGATTTCTTCAGGTAATTGCCGTGCACGCCGGTAAACAGGTTGGTATACACGATATCCGCAGCGGCCGATTCGACGATCGCCTGACGGTAGCTGTCATCCACGTTCGACTCCTTGGTCGCCAGCCAGCGCGAACCGATGTACGCGAAATCCGCGCCCATCGCCTGCGCCGCCAGCACCGCATCGCCGCTGGCGATCGAGCCGGACAGCGCAATCGGCCCCTTGAAGAATTTGCGCACTTCGCCCACCAGCGCGAACGGCGACAGGCCGCCGGCATGGCCGCCGGCGCCGGCGGCCACCAGGATCAGGCCGTCGACCCCGGCTTCCAGCGCCTTTTGCGCGTGGCGGATTGAAATCACGTCGTGCAGCACGATGCCGCCGTAGCTGTGAATCGCATCCAGCATTTCCTTCGGCGGCGCCCGCAGCGACGAGATGATGATCGGCACCTGATGCCGGACGCATGTCGCGACGTCCTGCGCCAGCCGGTCGTTGGACTGGTGCACGATCTGGTTGACCGCGATCGGGCCGACTCTGGCGCCGGGATTGGCGGCCTGATAGGTCGCCAGCTCGGCCTTGATCTGGGTCAGCCAGGTGTCGAGCAGCTCGGCCGGACGCGCATTGAGCGCCGGGAACGAGCCGACGATGCCGGCCTTGCATTGTGCGGTGACCAGGGCCGGGCCGCTGGCGATGAACAGCGGCGAGCCGATGACGGGAATACTCAGATTTTGCAATGCAGCAGGCAGTGCCATGGCGACCTCACGGAAATAGCGATATGAATGCCGATTATAAGACTAAAAAAGAACGAGCGTGCTAGATTGTCTGCTCTAACATCCGGCGTGCCTTGACGCCGTTTCTGCACTACATTGCTGCTTATCAAAACATCATCGCATTTTACGGAGAGACCATGACTTACCAATGCTTCACGCTCGCTATCGCCGACAAAGTCGCGCACCTGACGCTGAACCGTCCGCAGGCGCTGAATACGATGCAGCCGGTATTCTGGCGCGAGCTGGGCCAGATCCTGGCCGGCTTGCAGCGCGCCGCGAGTGCCCGCGCGCTGGTCATTTCATCGACCGGCAAGCACTTCAGCGCCGGCATGGCGCTCGACGTGTTCGCCCCCGGCAGCGGCGTTGCGCTGGACGATCGCAGCGCGGCCGGACGCAGCAATATCGCCGCGCTGGTGGTCGAGATGCAGCAGGTGTTCAACCAGCTGGAGCAGTTGCGCATGCCGGTCATCGCCGCGATCCACGGCGGCTGCATCGGCGGCGCGCTGGACATGGTGTGCGCGTGCGACATCCGCCTGAGCACGGCCGATGCGTTCTTCTGCGTGCAGGAAATCAATATCGGCATGACGGCCGACATGGGCACGCTGCAGCGCTTGCCGAAACTGATCCCGGAAGGCGTGGTGCATGAGCTGGCCTATACCGGCCGCCGCCTGCCGGCGCAGCGGGCGCTGGCACTCGGCCTGTGCAACGAGCTGTTCGAATCGCAGCAAGCGCTGCTGCAAGCGGCGCTCGTGATGGCCGGCGAAATCGCGCAAAAGCCGCCGGTGGCGATCTGGGGCAGCAAGCAGGCGATCCATTACGCGCGCGACCATACGACCCACGATGCGCTGCAGCAAATGGGCTGGCTGCAGTCCGGCATCTGGCAAAGCAGCAACCTGATGGAAGCGTTCGTCGCCAAACAGCAGGGCCGCGCCACCGAGTACGACGATCTGGCGCCGCTGCAGTCATTTTCCGATGCGCAATATCAATTGAAGTGAGGTGTTTTCCGGGCTCCGTGCCGATTTAAATACTCCATGGGGTATTTTTAAATGGCCCTTATAAGTAGTGCGGCAGCACACTGTATTTGCCATATACCCTGCATTTTTTGCTGATTTTCCGGTTGTTTTGCGGGCTTGCCGGCAGCGCCTGCGCGCAGCGCTCGCCGCGCGCAGGATCAGGACTTGTTCCGTGGCGCTGCGCCATCGGTTATCCTTACGCCTCATCACCACACCAATACCGAAAGTCATGGCAAATTACGTCTACACTATGAACCGCGTGGGCAAGATCGTTCCGCCCAAACGCCAGATTCTGAAAGATATCTCCCTCAGCTTTTTCCCCGGCGCCAAGATCGGCGTGCTGGGCCTGAACGGCTCCGGCAAATCGACGCTGCTCAAAATCATGGCCGGCATCGACACCGACATCCAGGGCGAAGCGGTGCCGATGCCGGGCCTGAACATCGGCTACCTGCCGCAGGAACCGGTGCTCGACCCCGAGCAAACCGTGCGCCAGGTGGTCGAATCCGGCCTGGGCGAAGTGTTCGAGGCGCAAGCCAAGCTGGAAGCGGTGTATGTCGCCTATGGCGCCGAAGATGCCGATTTCGATGCGCTGGCCAATGAGCAGGCGCGGCTGGAAGCGATCATCTCGACTTCCGACGGCGGCAACCTGAACCTGCAGCTGGAAATGGCCGCCGACGCGCTGCGCCTGCCGCCGTGGGACGCGAAGATCGGCGTGCTGTCGGGCGGCGAGAAGCGCCGCGTCGCGCTGTGCCGTCTGCTGCTGTCGAAGCCCGACATGCTGCTGCTGGACGAGCCGACCAACCATCTGGACGCCGAATCGGTCGACTGGCTGGAGCAATTCCTGCTGCGCTTCCCCGGCACCGTGGTCGGCATCACGCATGACCGCTACTTCCTCGACAATGCGGCCGAATGGATCCTGGAACTGGATCGCGGCCACGGCATTCCGTGGAAAGGCAATTACAGCTCGTGGCTGGAACAGAAGGGCAACCGCCTGAAGCAGGAAGAAGCGACCGAATCCTCGCGCCAGAAAACCATCGCCAAGGAACTGGAATGGGTACGGCAGAATCCGAAAGGCCGCCAGGCCAAGAGCAAGGCGCGTCTGGCCCGCTTCAACGAGCTGTCCGAGCACGAATACCAGAAGCGCAACGAAACCCAGGAGATCTTCATCCCGGTGGCCGAGCGTCTGGGCAATGACGTGATCGAATTCAAGAATGTCGTCGAAAGCGTTCGGCGACCGGCTGCTGATCGACGACCTCAGCTTCACGATTCCGGCCGGCGCGATCGTCGGCATCATCGGCCCCAACGGCGCCGGCAAATCGACGCTGTTCAAGATGATCACCGGCCGCGAGCAAGCGGACAGCGGCGAAGTCGCGATCGGCCAGACCGCCCGGATCTCGATCGTCGACCAGAACCGCGACAGCCTGTCCGACGGCAAGACCGTGTTCGAAGACGTCTGCGGCGGCAACGACCTGATCACCGTCGGCCGCTTCGAGATGCCGTCGCGCGCCTATCTGGGCCGCTTCAACTTCAAGGGCGGCGACCAGCAGAAAGTGGTCGGCAACCTGTCCGGCGGCGAACGGGGACGCCTGCACCTGGCGAAAACCCTGATGCAGGGCGGCAACGTGCTGCTGCTGGATGAACCGTCCAACGATCTGGACGTCGAAACCCTGCGCGCGCTGGAAGACGCGTTGCTGGAATTCGCCGGCAGCGTGATGGTGATTTCCCATGACCGCTGGTTCCTGGACCGCATCGCGACCCACATCCTGGCCTGCGAAGGCGATTCGAAATGGTCCTTCTTCGACGGCAACTATCAGGAATACGAAGCCGACAAGAAGAAGCGTCTGGGTGAAGAGGGCGCGAAACCGAAGCGGATCCGCTACAAGCCGCTGACGGTGTAGTTGTAGTAGGGCGGATGCGCGCAGCGTCATCCGCCGGATGGCGTCGTCAATGGGATTGCAATTTGCAGTCCCATTGCCTTATGTAAACCCCTATTTCCGTCATCTCATCCGCTCATGTACCAGTTAGCCGCCCCCGCCAGCGCCGCAATCGAGATCAGGAAAAGCCGTTTCATCGGCTTGCTGTTCGCGGTCAACAGCCGGGCCGAGGCGCGTGTGCAACTTGCTGCACTGCGCCTGCAGCATCCGGGCGCCTGCCATGTGTGCTGGGTGCTGATCTGCGACGGCGATTCCGGCCTGGATGACGATGGCGAACCGTCCGGCACTGCCGCCAAGCCGATGTACAACGTGCTGATGCACAAGGATCTGATGAACGTGCTGGCAGTGGTGGTGCGCTACTGGGGCGGCATCAAGCTGGGCGCGGGCGGACTGTCGCGCGCGTATGGGCAGGCGATTTCGGAGACGGTCAAGACTGCCGTGCTGCTGCCGGTCGAGGCGCAGTGCGAGCGGCGCTGCGTGCTGCAATTTGCCGACGAATCGAGCCTGCGCCGGCTGTGCGAACAGCAGCAGGTCACGGTGGTCGATGCCGCCTACGGCGAGGCCGTCACACTGGTGCTGCGCATGAAATTGCGCCAGGCCGACGAATTTGAACATGCGGCACGGGATCTGTTGCGCGGCGCGCTGCAGATCGGCAAGACAACATAGCAAGCATTCAGGGAATAAACATATGGAAACCGGCAATCTGTTGCACGCGATCCCGGGCAGCCTGCCGGCCGAAATCACCGACTGCCTGCTGCAGTCCGGCGGCGTCAGAATCGAGCGGATCGTCTCCAAGGGCCAGCATTCGGCGCCCGGTTTCTGGTACGACCAGTCGGAGAGCGAATGGGTGCTGCTGGTCAAGGGCGATGCGGTATTGCGCTTCGAGCAGGGCGATCAGATCGTGCACCTGACGCCCGGCATGTATCTGAACATCGCGGCGCACGAAAGGCACCGGGTCGAATCGACTGCGGCCGACCAGGAAACCGTCTGGCTGGCGGTGTTTTACTGATATCAATTCAAGCCAAATTCAATCCACATGCGGGCGCAGTGCGCCCGGAATGCGGAACTGGGTCAGCCCGTCATGGTCCAGCCAGCGCTGCGTATTGTGCGCGGCGCGTTCGATCAGCTCGCTGGCGCGCGAGAAGTCGTAGGCCGACACTGCCAGCGGGCATAGCGGCGGCACCGTCAACACCTGCACCTTGCCGGCCAGCAGTTCCAGATCCTGCACCAGCTGATGCGCGATCAGCATGTTCAGCGCATGCAAGGCGCTGCCGATCGCACTGGCCGGCGGCGTCACCAGCGCACACGCATAGCCGGTGGGCAGCACGATCAGCCGACTGGCGCCCAGCGTCACCGCCGCCATGATCGGGGTATTGCTGGCAATCGCGCCGTCGATCAGGTAATCGTTACCGATCTGGACCGATGGGTATACCGCCGGAATCGCGCAACTGGCCAGGATCGCATCGATCGCCGGCCCGCTGGAAAGCCGGATCGAGTTGCCGTGCAATTGTTCGGTCGCCATCACGTGCACCGGGATTTTTGCTTCCTCGAGCAAACGGTAAGGCAGGTGGCGTTCGATCAGCTGGCGCAGCCCGGCTGCGCTGACCAATGAGGGCGGGTGGGAAAACAAGCTTTTGATCTGGCCCCAGGTCACCGCAAATACATCGCGCCGCCGCAGTTCGCACCAGATGCTTTCCAGCCGCATCACCCCCGCCAGCGTCGGATCGCCGGCAAAATACGCGCAGTTGATCGCGCCGACCGAAGCGCCGACCACGAAATCCGGCTGCACCCCATGCGCGACCAGCGCCCGCAACATGCCGACCTGGATCGCGCCGAAGCTGCCGCCGCCGGCGAAAACAAAGGCCGTTTTTCCCTGCGCCGGCTCGGTCATTCCAGCCTCCCTGAATCGATGATGCTTCGTTTCATCATAGTCCACGCCAGCCCGATTAACGATGCTGCTGCAGGGTGTGGATGCGCTGTCGGCCGGATCCCGGCGCCAGCAGGTTTGCCAAGTGTGAGTTGGATTGACTCGCATCAAAAACATTTGCCGAAACTTTTATAGATTGAAATCTGGTACTCAATTGTTTTGCGTCGTTCAAGGAGCTGAGCATGAGTTATGAAGATCGCGATACGTTCGGCATGTACAGGAGCGATAGCGGTAAGGGTCCCGGACCCGAGCTGATGGGGGCCAACACGCTGGTCGGGACCGATGTCTATAACGACCAAGACGAAGAGCTGGGCGACATCAAGGAAATCATGCTGGACATGCGCAGCGGCAAGGTAAGTTATGCGGTGCTGTCTTTCGGCGGCTTTCTGGGGCTGGGCGAAAAACTGTACGCGGTGCCGTGGAATGCATTGACGCTCGATCCCTTCAGCAAGCACTTCATCCTGAAAATCGATAGGGCGCGCTTCAAAGAAGCGCCGGGATTCGATCCCGATCGTTGGCCGGATATGGCCAACCCGGCATGGTCCAATGAAATTCAGGCGTATTACGGCACCCAGCCCTATCCGGATGAGTAGCTCATCTGATTTGCCGCAAACTGCATCAAACACATCGTTCATTGATCGCCATGCCACGCTCCTGCCAATGCGGTGGCCGGCATAGCGGCTGAAAACAGGCGATCGATGCGTGTCAACTGGCTGCCGAGGAGAATGCAATGAATTGGGATCTTATCGAAGGAAACTGGAAGCAATTCAAGGGCAAGATCAAGGAACAGTGGGGCAAACTCACCGATGACCATCTCGATCAGATTGAAGGCAAACGCGATCAGCTCTCTGGAAAAATCCAGGAAACCTATGGCATCGGCAAGGATGAAGCTGAAAAGCAGATCAAGGATTTCGAAGAGCGCAACAAGGATTAGCGGGTCGATCGTCAGCACCGGCCCGTCACAGGAATAAAAATGAAAAGAATACTCGCCAATCTTATCCTCAGTGCCGTCACTCTTGGATTTGCCACAGTGGCACCGGCAGCGACCGATGAAGCGAAAGCGACCTATAAGGCGGCCAAAGACAGTGCTGGCGCAACCTATAAAAGGGAGCGCGCCAAATGCGATGCCTTGAGTGGAAATCCGAAGGATGTCTGCATCGAAGCAGCCAAGGCGGCCGAAAAACGCAGCAAGGCGGAAGCGGAAGCCCAGTACAAAAATACCTCCAAAGCGCACATGAATGCGCGCATTGCCGCGGCCGATGGCGACTATGCGGTGGCCAAAGAGAAATGCAACGCCCACAGCGGCAATGCCAAAGACGTCTGTAAAAAGGAAGCCAAGGCAGTGCACAGCAAGGCAGTGGCCGATGCGAAATCGAGCAAGAAGGCCGACGACTTGAAAGCGGAAGGGACGGCGGCTGCGCGTGATGCCGCCTACCAAGTGGAGATCAAAGAGTGCGACGCCTTGGCCGGTCCTGACAAGGAGGCGTGCATTGCCTCGGCCAATGTGAAATATGACAAATAGATCCGTACCCTGGCAGATCGCGCATTGTCTGAATAAATGAGCCGCCCGGCGCGGCGATCGAAGTGGGCGATGCATGCCCCCTTTGCGCTGACGGTCGGCATCGGAAACGCCGGCAAAACCCTTATTGCCGATGAGTTGCTGTTGGCTATTCCTAAACAAAGGAGACTGACATGAGTATCGGAACAATCCTGCTGATCATCCTGATCCTGTTCCTGATCGGCGCGCTGCCGACCTGGCCCCACAGTCGAGGCTGGGGCTATTATCCAAGCGGGATTGTCGGACTTGTGGTCTTGATTCTGCTGATCCTGCTGCTGACGGGGCGACTCTGAAACTGGCGCACTTCTTCAAGCTATGGGGGACGTACATGAATACCAATACAAGAAAACTGCTGCCTGTCTTATTGGGCGCGCTGACCGTGATCGTGGTGGCTGGCTGCGCCTCTAAGGCGGGCATGTCCGAGCCTGACAAGATGCAGGGCATGCCGGATAGCAGCAAGATGCAGCACATGTCCACCATCAACCTGGACGGCAGTCATGAAGTCCCGCCGGTCAACACCACCGCCACTGGCAAGGGCACGGTGACGGTGTCGGCAGATAAATCGGTCAGCGGCAGCATCGTGACCACCGGCATCGACGCAATGGCTGCGCATATCCACGAAGGCGCTGCCGGCACCAATGGCCCGGTCATCATTCCTCTGGCAAAAAGCGCCGACAACACCTGGTCGGTTCCGGCCGGCGCGATGCTGAGCGATAGCCAATACGCCAGTTACATGGCAGGCAATCTGTACGTCAACGTCCACAGCGCAGCCTATCCGAAAGGCGAAATCCGGGCCCAGTTGAATCCGAAGTAAGCATCTTTTCAAGCGCAGCATTGCACATGCACGGCATGCTGCGCTGTCGGCATGCCGCCGGATCAGGGGGGCAGAAACAAAAATGCAACAGCAGCACTGGCCCTGCGCGCCACAGTTTGCCAGCCAGGAAAGAGAGCAATGCGATGGACCATTACCTTGAGCCGCCAACAACCGCGCAGGATCTGGATGCGCTGATACACCGGATCGATGCCGGCGAAGGCACGTTCGCCTCGCTCAGCGACGAGCAGCGCGACCAGCTGAAAACCGAGTTGAGCGAGGAGTGGATTGCCGGCTATCTGGATCAATATCCGGTGCCGAAGGCGCTGGCGGCAGCAACGCTGGAATACCGCGCGATCGAATCGGGCCGGCAATACCCGAACCTGCCCGAGAATATTCGCAATGATATTTTGCTGGAGTTCAACGAGCGGCACGGCGAGGGCGGCCCTGAGCGCTGGTCCGGCGTGCGGCCGTAATGTCATTCGTACAGCAAGCATGTGTCGGCTGCGCTTGTCGTAGCTGGATGCTTGCATATCGGCATGCATTGGCTACGCTATATAAATGAAGCCATTCACCTTTAGTTCGCTGTTCGGGCGCAATGAGTTGCTGCCGATACAGGACGAGCGGCCGGACGACGGCATCGATGTCAGCGTACAACGCCTGCGCCGGGACGGTCATGCATTGTACGAAATTCGCGTCAGCGGCCTGGCCCGTGCCACGCCGCAGGCCAGTTGGCAGGTGCTGACCGGCTACGGCCGGTTGCAGGAATTCGTGCCGGGCCTGTTGTCGTCGACACTGCTGTCGCGCAGCGGGTCGCAGGTCATCCTTGAGCAGGAAGGCGTGGCCGGCTTTCTGTTGCTGCAGCAGACCATCCATCTGGTGGTGCGGGTCATCGAACAACCGTTTTCAACGCTCGACATCAGCCTCATCTCAGGCGATATGCAGCACTATGCGTCGCACTGGGAATTGCTGCCGGCGGCGCAGGGCAGCGCCACCCGCATCAGCTATGTCGGCAGCATGGTGCCGGGTTTCTTCGTGCCGCCGCTGCTTGGCAGCGCCATTCTGCGCGCCGATGTCAGACAGATGATGGCGGCGGTGGTGGCCGAAATCGGCAAGCATTCAGGTGCGTGAGGCCGGTACCCGGATACCGAGGATTGTGCGAAACTCGGGACCCGGCCTTACTTCAGGAATCACTTGTCATGAATATCCAACTCGGCGATGTCAGCCACATCATCCAGCTGGCCATCGCCCCGGTTTTTTTGCTCAGCGGTATCGGCCCGCAGCTGATCGTGCTGACCAACCGCCTGGCGCGCATCATCGACCGCTCGCGCGATGTGGAACAGCTGCTGCGGGATGAAGGTGCGCCGGAGCGGCACGATTTGATTCCGGAACTGGCGCTGCTGTATCGCAGGATGCATCTGATCAACTACGCCATTACGCTGAGCACTTCATGTGCGCTGCTGATCTGCCTGGTGGTGGCCGCACTGTTCATCGGGGATGCGCTGGTGCTGGAGCTGGACCGACTGATTGCCGGACTGTTCGTGCTGGCGATGCTGGCGCTGATCGGCAGTTATTCCTTCCTGCTGCGCGAGATCATGGTTGCGACCAAATTGCTGTCGATGCGTCGGGTTGCCAGTTACCGGCAGTAAGGGGGCGGCCAGCGCCGATGCTGCGCCGGCTTATCTGATGAGGATTCATCATGCGCTACGAACTGTATTACTGGCCGGAGATCCAGGGCCGCGGCGAATTCATCCGGCTGGCACTGGAAGAGGCGGGGGCCGACTATGTCGATGTCGCGCGGCGTTCGGCGCGCAGCAAGATGGGCATGCCGGCGCTGCTGCACTGGCTCGACGACGATGCGCTGCCATGTCCGCCGTTCGCGCCGCCTTTCCTGAAGGCCGGCGACCGGATCATCGGACAGACCGCCTGCATCCTGCAGTTTCTGGGGCCGCGGCTCGGGCTGGTGGCGGACGATGACGCGAGCCGGCTCTGGACGCACCAGTTGCAGCTGACGATTGCCGATTTGCTCACCGAAGTGCACGACAGCCATCACCCGATTGCCAGCGGCCTGTATTACAGGGAGCAAAAACCGGAAGCGCTGCGGCGCGCGGCGGACTTTACCGCTGAACGGCTGCCGAAGTTCTTGGATTATTTCGAGCGCGTGCTCGCGCGCAATCCGCACGGCGATGCGCACATGGTCGGCGCGGCGCTGTCCTACGTCGATCTGTCGCTGTTCCAGATCATCGCCGGCCTGCGCTATGCGTTCCCGCACACGATGCAGGGCCTGGCGCCCGGCCATCCGCGCCTGCTTGCGCTGCATCAGCGCATCGCGGCGCGCCCGCGCTTGGCCGCCTATCTGGCATCGAAGCGGCGCTTGCCGTTCAACCAGCAAGACATTTTCCGCCACTATCCGGAGCTCGATGCCTGGTAATTGGCTCCAGTGCGGTCGCGGCGCGGTATTTGGGCCGTTTCCGGCGGATTTATATACTCCCACGTGTATTTTTTGATAGTCAGCAAATACGTGCGGCAACTGTTGTAAAAATCATGATACCCCCTGTTTTTATGTGAATTATGGAAGGCCGCAAGCGGCCTTCGAAGCGCGCCTTGATGCGACGTCTGGCTGAAAAAATGCAGCAGCGCCTGATGTGCTGCGCCGGCGTCTGCGGTGGCGGGATGCGATGACCAATCTTCACCTTTTCAGCGCGCTAAAGGCTAAAATGGCTTGCCTCTTCATCAAGTGAACCGGTCTGCCCGCGATGCAATCGACCGTACCGCCAATGCAGCCTGATGCACGGCAGTTTCTCAATATTTCTATTCTGGTGGTGCAATGCAACTCCGTTTCCCGCTTTCCTGCTGTGCAATGCTGTGTGCTGCCCTGATGCTGTCGGGATGCGAGCGGATCGGGATTGCCGACCCGGCCAAGGAAGCGGCCGCCAAGGAGTCCGATGCCCGCGCCACCGGCGGCGCCTGCCGTCATGCGGGACGTGCGATCGAGGATTGCTATGCAATCAATCCCGAAGCGGCGAAGGCTGCGGTCTTTGCCGGCTGGAAAGAGATGAACGATTACATGCGCGAAAACAACATCGAGGACGTCAAGCCTTTGCTCGCACCGAATTCGGCACCGCAGCAGAAACCGGCGAATGCTGAGGACGCTAGCGCCAGCGCCAGTGCCGGCAAGGACGCCAGCGCTCATTAATGAACTGAGCGCGACCTGCAAGATGCTTTGACATGCGGCCAATCCGGCAGTCGAGGGGGCTGTCACCTGGTATTTGCCGCGCGCCTTGCCGACATTGGCGACGCTCCAGAAGTACCTGAGCAAGACATCAGCAAGGCGGCCAGCGTGACCCAGGCAGCCGGTTGCATCGCCATTTTCGCTGTCGTGTGATTGCAAATGCAGCGAATCGAGCGCAGCGCTTTTCCGGAAAACATAACAATCGGCAATTTTCAGCAGCGCAACAGATGTTGTCGACGACAACATAAATACTGTCATTCTTGTAACTATTTTTTGCTAAATTCGGGGAAAACAGGTTTATTATGTTGCCACTCGGAACTTAGGCAATGCTGAAGCGTCTTATTTCCGCTGATCAAATCGGCTTGTGAGAGGCTGCGGGCGTATCTGCAGCTTGGACAATGAGGCATCAATAGTGCACGACGGGACATCCTTATGCAGCACAACAATCCAGCGCCGCTGAAACAGGACGCGCCTGCCATACCCCAGAGCCAGGGCGTCCTGCCGGACGCGCCGCTGCATCTGGCCGTCAGGCGCCGCAAGCCGTCCGCAGCAGACCCGCGCCAGAAACAGCGTTTGCTCAATTTTGCCCGGATCTGCTTGCTGCCTGCGAGTTACTTGTTGGCACTGACGGTGTTTTATCTGTGCAATTTGATCGAGCAGCCGCTGATCATCAAAGCCGTCGCCGTTCTCACGGCCGGATCGGCGGCGATTTTCGGACTGTTCTACAGCCGCGTCAACCTTCAGGCCGACGACAAGAACCTGACCGCTTTCATGGCCACAAGCATGATGCTGGCGATGCTGTGGATACTCTACGAGGCACCGATCACGCGCATCCTCTTTGTTCCTTGCGCGTTGCTGGTCATGATGCTGAGTGCTTTCCGCCTGCGCCAATCGGTGTTGCTGATGATGGCAGTCGGAACGCTGGCCGGTTTCGCGGCAACCATCGCTGTGCAATATCTGCAGTCGGACACGCGCGTTTTTCCGTTGCTCGATGCGCTGCAATTGCTGGTGCTGGCACTGACGCTGCCCGGTTTCGTGGTGCTCGGCAGGCGCATGCGGCACTTGTATCGCGCCCTTTACAAGGCCAGCATCAAGATCGAGCACGTGCAGGAAGATGCCCGGCGCGATGCGCTCACCGGCAGCTATAACCGGCGCTACATGATGAGTGCGTTGCAGCAGCACAAGCAGCTGGCCGATGACAACGATGAATACCTGTGTCTGGCAGTCATCGATCTGGATCATTTCAAGCGCATCAATGATGAAGTCGGCCATCTGGCCGGCGATGAAGTATTGCGCACCTTCGCCAGGGTGGCGCAGCAACACTTGCGCAAGGAAGACGTGTTCGGCCGCTACGGCGGCGAAGAATTCCTGTTGCTGATGCCATCGACCATGCTGCTCGATGCGCTCAACACCGTTGAACGCATCCGTGAACTGAGCGAGGCGCAACTCTGTGTCAGCGCCAAATTGCAGCACAAGGCCACGGTATCGATCGGCCTCACGCAATATATCCCGGGCGAATCCATCCTCGACCTGTTTTCCAGGGCGGATGCCGCGATGTATCTGGCCAAGACCGGCGGCCGCAATCAGGTGGTGGTGGAAGAGCCGGTCGAGGCGGAGCAGTCAGCCGACGCGATTTGAAATAATCCATCCTGGGTATCGGGCGGCAGCATCAGGATCCGATCCAGCAGTTCTGCGCCATCGGTCAGGTGCAAGTGGGTGCCGGCCGCGAACTGAATCGCGCCCGGCGCATACTTGCTGGTGGTGAGGTAAAAACCCTGGTTCACGTTTTCTTTCGACATCACGCCGAAGAACTCCCGCACCGGCGCCGAACCGACGGTATTCGTGCTCCACGCCTTGCACTGGGCCAGCGCCCGGTAGTGCGGCAAGCCGGGGCGGCCCAGATGGATATCGATGCCGCCATCCGGTCCGTGCGACTGCGTCTTGGCACTGAAGCCGAGCGCCTCGAAATAGGCCGCGCATAGCAGTTCGAAGCGCTGCCATTCCATCGTCTGCAGCAATTCGAGTGACCATCGATGGTGGCTGGCTTGCCGGCACGCAGCAGCTTGGCGATCCGGCTTAGCGCGGCTGCGGCTTGCGCCGGCCGGATGCGTGATGATGTCCAGCGCCGAGATCCAGCGCCACAGCAGTATTCCCCACAAGACCACAAACGCCAGCCACAGATTCAGCAGCGGTGCGATCTGGCGCGCCAGAGAAACGCGTTGCGCAGACTGAAAGCGCTCGACCACGCCAAAACGTATGCATGCATACAACACGCCCAGACCGAGCATCATGCGTGTTACCAGTGCAAAGGTCGAAAGTGCTTTTTGAGGGCGCAGCATAAAACCTGAAATTATTGAAAAATTGGGGAGTATGCTTGAAAAATAGCAGGAACACTAATAGAAATAAAGGTGTAAATAAATACAAGCCGGAGTATTTTTTTTGATGGGCGCCAGCTGGTGTTTCATCAAGGCTTCCGCAGGGACAAATTGCAGTGAGCCCTGCAGGGCCGGCAATAAACTTTTCAAAATAAGATGTATTTTGATTGCATCAAATAAAACATGGATTTAGAATGTATCAATTAGCCGTAAGGCTTGTTGTTTTTCATTTCAACCATAGGAGTAATTTGCCATGCATGCCACGCGCAAACTCTGGACTTGGCTAGCAGTAATCTGTGTGCTGTCCTTCGCGGTGCTCGGTTGGGTCGGCACCGAAATCTACGTCACCGCGCCGCCGATTCCGCAGCAAGTTGTCAGTACCAAGGGCGATGTCGTCTATTCAGCCGGGCAAGTCCAGCGCGGCCAGCAAGCCTGGCTGGCCGCAGGCGGACAGCAATTGGGTTCGGTCTGGGGGCACGGCGCTTATGTCGCGCCGGACTGGTCGGCCGACTGGCTGCACCGCGAAGCGCTCGCGTTGCGCGAAATCTGGGCACAAAAGGAGTTCGGCACATCCTACGAACAACTCGGCGTCGGCCAGCGAGGACAACTCGATGCGCGCCTGAAAACCGAGATGCGCCAGAATACCTACGACAAGCAGAGCGGCAGTATCGCGCTGTCGGTCGAACGTGCGGCAGCCGTCAAGCAAGTGGCAGCGCATTACATCAGCCTGTTCGGCGACGATGCGAAGCTGGACAAGTTGCGTGAACAATACGCGATGAATTCAGGCTCGCTGACCGATCCGGAAGACCAGCGCGCGCTGTCGTCGTTCTTCTTCTGGTCGGCCTGGGCGGCAGTCACCGATCGCCCGGGCGAGACTGACATCTCCTATACCAGCAACTGGCCGCATGATGCGCTGGTGGGCAACACGCCGACCACCGGCACCGGGGTCTGGTCGATTGCCAGCGTGATCCTGATGATCGCTGCGATCGTGGGCATGCTTTTCTATCATTCCAGCCGCAAGGAAGAGGGCGATCCGACGCCGCCCAAGGAAGATCCGCTGTTCAATCTGAAGGCAACGCCTTCGATGCAGGCCACCAAAAAATATTTCTACGTCGTCATCGGCCTGATTCTGGCGCAAGTCGGGTTCGGCGTGATCACCGCCCACTATGCGGTCGAAGGGCGCAGCTTCTTCGGTTTCCCGCTGGCTGAAATCCTGCCATATACCGTCAGCCGCACCATCCATACCTCGTTCGCAGTGCTATGGATAGCCACCGCATGGCTGGCCACCGGCCTGTATATCGCGCCGGCCATCTCCGGTCATGAACCCAAATTCCAGAAACTGGGCGTCGATGTATTGTTTTACGCATTGCTGTTCATCGTGGTCGGCTCGACTGCCTTCGGCTGGCTGGGCACCTTGCAGCACATGGGTTCCTCGTTCAGCTTCTGGATCGGCAATCAGGGCCTGGAATTCACCAGCATGGGCCGCATCTGGCAGATCCTGCTGTTCGTCGGATTGCTGTTCTGGGTGCTGTTGCTGGGTCGTGGCCTGATGCCGGCATTGAAAAAACCGTCTGAAAGCCGTGCGCTGATTGCAATGGTGTTTCTGTCGGCGATGTGCATCGGGGGCTTTTATGCAACCTCGCTGGCCTGGGGCCAGCATACCCACTACTCGATGATCGAATACTGGCGCTGGTGGTTGGTACACCTGTGGGTCGAAGGCTTCTTCGAAGTATTCGCCACCGCGGTGATTGCGCTGTTGTTCACCCGTCTTGGCCTGATCCGCGCGACGACCGCAAACAGCGCGATCGTGCTGGAAACCATCGTGTTCCTGTTCGGCGGCATCCTGGGCACCTTGCATCACCTGTACTTCACCGGTACCGCAACCTATGTGATTGCGATCGGCGCGATGTTCTCCGCGCTGGAAGTGGTGCCGCTGGCGATGATCGGGGTCGAAGCGTACAACAATTACCAGCGTTCGAAAGCCGCACCGTGGGTCCAGGCTTACAAGTGGCCGATCCTGTGCTTCATCGCGGTCGGTTTCTGGAACGTGGTGGGTGCCGGTCTGCTGGGTTTCTCCATCAATACGCCGATCGCACTGTATTACCTGCAGGGCTTGAACATGACTGCCGCCCATGGTCATGCGGCGCTGTTCGGCGTGTACGGCATGCTGGGTATCGGCCTGATGCTGTTCTGCCTGCGCGGCTTGACTGACCGGGCGTTATGGAGCGACAAGTTGCTCAGTCCGATGTTCTGGCTGCTCAACATCGGCCTGGCGATGATGGTGTTCCTGTCGCTGTTGCCGGCCGGTATTTACCAGGCCTGGGCCAGCATCAGCAAAGGCATGTGGTTTGCCCGTTCGCCGGCAGTGATCCATTCGCAGTTGATGGAAAATCTGGTCTGGCTGCGGGTTCCCGGCGACATCGTGTTCGCACTCGGCATGCTGTTCCTCACCTTGTTTGCGCTGCGCTTGTTGGGCATCGGCGCCCGCAGGCAGCCGCAACTGGCGACTGTCAGGAAATAGAGTTGATCAACCCGGGAGTCGGGTAGTCGGCAATCGAAGCCGAACCCTCTCCCACTGAATGTTAAAAACCAAAAGGAGTTTTACCATGGCCCACGATTGCTCCACACCCGTTACAGCGGAAGGCGTGTATCCGTTCGATGCGCGCGGCGTCGCCAAGCGTTTCCGTCACGCAGCAATTTTCGGCGCTTTGTCGTCGCTATTGCCAGGCGAGACCATGCGCTTCTGTAATGACCACGATCCCTTGCCTTTGCTGTCGCAGATTGATAACCACTACGGCGAGCATGTCACGATTGCCTATGTTTCACGTGCCCCCGGTGAAATCGTGATTGATTTCAGGATCGTTGCCTGAATCTGCTTGGCGCAATAACGATGTAAAAAAACGCCGAAATGTTTTCGGCGTTTTTTTGTGGACGATGCAGCGACTCATTCACGCTTTGTCTGCACTGTCATGCGGGCCTGCATCGCAGCTGTCATCTCGACGTTTTTGTTGGAGTCAATCAACATGACTTCTTTCAGGCCCAGGCGTTCCGCCATCGCTTTCCAGTGCTTGGGGCCGGCCACGAACAAGGGTTTGGAATGACCGTCGGAGCGCAGGCCGGCATCCTGGCCGCCTGAAGTGATGATCGTGACCGAGGCGACCAGATCGGTGGTTTCGCCGGTTCTGGGGTCGATGATGTGCGGATGGCGTTTGCCATCTTTCATGAAGTAGCGCTGATAATCGCCGCTGGTGCCGACTGCTTCATTGTCGTGTAAATCGATGCTGGCCACTGTGCCTTCGCCGCGCGGATCGCGGATGCCCACTTTCCAGAAATGGTCACCCGGCTGGCCGATCGCCAGTACATTGCCGCCGACATTGATCAGGGCCGCCTTCACATGTTGTGCGCGCAACAGTTGGGCCGCACGATCGAGGGCATAGCCCTTGGCATAGCCGCCCAGATCCAGCATCACGGCGCGGTTATTGCTGCTGATGACGGTGCCATTGAAACGCAGGTCGCTCATGCGTGGATTGGCTTTAACCCACTGCGCTATTTCAGCGGGTGCCGGGTCATGCGGCGTGATGTTGCTGCTCTGGAAGCCCCATAGCCGTATCAGATGGCCGATGGCGGGATTGAACAAGTTATCGGACTGCGCCGACAGGGTGGTGGCGGATTTCAGCAGATCCACCATTTCCTGGTCTGCCTGAAACGGTTCGCCGCGCGCAATGCTGTCATTGAGGGCGGTAAGCTGGCTCGGTTGCCATGCATGGAATTTGTGATGCAGCCGGTCAAACTCATTTAAGACAGCACCGCTCAACTGCTGGGCGCGGGCTTCCGGTTCGCCATAAATGCTGACTTCAACCAAGGTGCCAAAAACATTGCCCGGCGTACGGTAGGTGTCTGTATTGCGATTGCATGCACTCAGCAACGGCAGTGCCAGCAGGCAGGCAATCAGGGTCCGGCGTAATTTTTTCGTGGTCATGGTGCTCAGTACCGGCAGGTGGCTGCGTCGATCAGGCACAATTGCAGCCGATCGACGCAGCGTTAATGTCAGCTGGCTTTGCTGACCATGTAATCAACTGCAGACTTCAGGTCGCCTTCGCTCAAGCCGGCATTGCCGCCCTTCGGAGGCATCATATTGAGGCCATTGAGTGCATTGGTGTGAAGTGTGTCGATGCCTTTGGCGATACGCGGCGCCCACGCTGCCTTGTCACCGAATTTCGGTGCGCCCAATACACCGGCGCCATGGCAGGCCAGGCAGGTGGCCGTGTATACCTGCTCACCCTTGACCAGGTCTGAGCCGCCGGTTGCTTTAGCGGATGCGGACGCAGCCGGTGCTGCTGGTGCTGCCGGTGCAGCAACTGGTGCTTCAGCGGCAGGTGCGGATGCGACCGGTGCCGATGCTACGGCAGCGGCCGATGCTTCAGGCTGCGTGGCGGCAGTATCGGCTTTCTTCTCTCCGCAGGCGGAGAGGGCGATGGCAAGGACCAGGGGTAATAATTTAAATGCTTTCATTTTGAAATTTCCAGTAGTTTAAGAAAGTGTTTTACAAGCTGGATGGTCAGGTATTTCCATCCAGCAATGGGTCTTGCAACAGAGCGTTCAGTAGCCCGGAGAAATTAAGCCAGCTATCCCGGCCCGGTTGTGTGATATTGTCGGCCAGAACAAGTGCCTCAGCACTATGACGGTGGTGCGAGAGCGGCCTATTTTCCGCATGCACGGGTGCGGTGTCAATGCGTAACTCAGCGTCCCCCCAGCTCCAGTTGATCGAATATTCTTCCGGGCTGAAATAACGCACTTCCATCATCAGACCGGTGTCGAACGACAGCAGCAGTGCATCTTGTGCCAGTCTTACCGGCTCCGTCAGGCGCTCTGCGTAGGCTGATTCAATATGGTCTTTGAGGATCAAATGCTGACTGATGGCTGGCGCTTCACTGCTATCGCCGGAGCCTAGATGGGCCAGCAGTTCGGCTCGGATTTGCATGCGACTCTGTTCCAGTATCAATGCACTCAGATAATGCTCATAGGCCGGGTGTTCCGGCAACTCGCCGTTGCGTATCTTCTCCAGCAAATCAGCTTCACCCCCGACCTGATACGACTTCAGTATTTCCTTGCGCGACTCGCGCAGCCGATAGCTGGTTTGCGCATACAGATTCTGCATGTTTTCGGTATCCAGCGCATCGTGCTCCTGCTCCAGTTGATCCATGCTTATTCCTTGTTGCCGCGCAGATTGACGGTTTCAAGCGTGATCTGATCGAAATGCAGGATCTTGCCGCCTTCTTTTTGCATGAATGCCTCGGCATCCTGCATGCTGGAGAAGGAACCGAAAGTAGCGCCCATTGAGCCGAGTTTCCTGCTGCCGGCGACATAGATGGCGGTCTTGGCATCGATCCAGTTGCCGGCCGGATGCTCCCAACTGGTCTTGCCCATATCCTGAACAAACATGGCTGAAACCGGTCGTTTTTGTTCGGACGAGAGCATGCTCCGGAACATGTCCAGCACATCGCAGTAAAACTCGGGTTTTCCTTCTGCAAAATGCGTTTGTGCCTTTGGTCCCGGATAATCGAGCAGCAGCATGCCATCCAATGCGCAGGCGGTATCTCTGGTCGGTTCTTGCGGCATGATTTTCGTCACGGTCTGGCTGCATGCTGCGAGCAATATGATGGCCGCGAAACTGGATAATCTGGTGCGCATGGCAGTTTTCCTGCCGATGGTTTTTAAAGTCATTTGAATCTCCAGTTTGCAATGAAAAATGGCACGATGATCCAGCCCAGCATGATGCCCATCAGGGTCGTCGGATTGGTCAGATGATCAGGCATGACGGTGGCCAGTCCGTACATGTTTTGCACTTGCTCCGAGTTGAAGATGTTCAGCAGGCGAAACACATCGGCAGGATTGAGCATCAACAAAGCGGCAAAGACGGCGCTGCCCAGATGGCCCTGGCTGATTACCAGTGCGCCCATCAGCAGCAAATCAAAAATCAGCACGAAAAAGAACCATAATGCGATCGCAATGCCACTGGCGCGCATCCGGTCCAGCGAGAGCACCGACACCAGCAGCGACATGCTCAAAAATGCCATGCCCATCAGTATTGCGCTGAACACGAAGCCGAGGTAATGATAAAGGCCACTGGTATCGAGTTGCGATGCCAGCAGCAAGACCCCAACTCCGAAGCCGAGTACGGTGGAACTGGCCAGAGCGGCCGACAAGCCGAGGAATTTGCCAAGCAGTATCTCGAAGCGGGTGATCGGCATCGACAGCAGCAGTTCCAGCGAGCCGCGCTCCTTCTCTCCGACAATCGCGTCATAGCCCAGAATCAGCGCAATCAGCGGCACCAGATAAATCACCAGGCTGACCAGGCTGGCGATGGTGATGTCGATGCTTTGGAATCCGACCGAGCCTTGTTGTGCCGCGCCAAAATAGGCGATCGCGAGCGCAAACAATGAAAAGATGATGGCGACCGCCAGCACCCAGCGGTTACGGATGCGGTCACGAAATTCCTTGGTCGCGATGACGCGCACCTGCGACCATTCAATGCTGCTTGACATTGCGTTCTCCATAACCCAGGAACAAGTCTTCCAGCGACGGCTCATGGACGGCAATATCCAGCAGCACGCCATCCAGAGCGGAAAGTCGTTTGAGCACGGCCATCTTGTGTTCGGCCGGACAGGACAACGCTGCACCATCGCCGCCCATTGTCAGTTCCAGGCCTGGCAGGTCCGCCAGCGCGGCGTTCAGCCGGGCTTCCTGCCCTGGTTGTAATGACATTTGAATGATGGACGGCAGCACCATGTGCTGGCGTAATTCGGCCAGCGTTCCTTGTGCGGCGATCCGGCCTGAATTGAGAATCACCAGACGATCGACGCGATTCTGGATCTCTGCCAGGATGTGCGAGGTGATGATGATGGTGGCGCCTTGCGCTTGCACATCGCGCAGGATGCGGTAAAAATCGTGTATGCCTTCCGGATCGAGGCCATTGGTCGGCTCATCCAGGAAAATCAGGTCCGGGTTGCCCAGCAGTACCTGGGCAAAGCCCAGGCGTTGGCGCATGCCTTTGGAGTAGCCGCGCACACGACGCCCGGCTGCTTGCTCCAATCCGACACGCGCCATGATTTCGGCGCAGGTACTGCGCGGCACATGTTTGAGATCGGCGAACAGCTGTAATACCTCGAGTCCGGAAAGGTTGTCATACGTGACGAAATTTTCGGGCAGGTAGCCGATACGGCGTCGTACCTGGCGGAAATCGCGACCGCCGATCAGTGTGTGCTGCACGCGGATTTCTCCGGTGCTGACGGGTGTCAGCCCCAGCATCAGTTTGAATAAAGTGCTCTTGCCTGCGCCGTTATGGCCGATCAGGCCGAACATCTCGCCCTTGCTTACCGTGAGGTCGATGCCGTCAATCGCATGTACCTCACCGAACCACTTGGTGACATTGCGCACTTCAATTGCGTTGTTTGCCAATCCACTTTCTCCAGTCTTGATATAGGGGCTGCATGCGCGGATGCTTGTCCACGACGCTGGGCACGCGCAGAAATGGAAACTGCTGGGCCACGAAATGCAGGGTCTGGACCGACGGGCTGGAGAGCAGCAGCTTGAGCAATGGATATTGCCAGTTCAGCCGGTCTACCATGTCGTTGGCCTCGTAGGCAACATCGCCGATGCCGTCGCCATTCTGATCCCAGCCGCTGTAATTGCTCCAGTAATTGCCCTTGCTCTTGCCCCACTCGACATCTTTGGAGGCAACAAACTTGATCTGTTCCTGGTTGCTGATGAAGTCATTGCCATCGACGACGTTGTTGCTGGAGCCGGCTGACAAATGTACGCCCACTGTGTTGTCGATCACCAGGTTATTTTTCAGCGTGTTGTATTCGGCATCGTAAATGAAAAACCCCCGGCCATTGGCCGCCACAATATTATTTTCGATGACGGAGTCCTGAATGGTGCGCAACATGATGCCATGATCGGCATTGCCCCATGCCTTGTTATTGCGCACCATCAGATTCCGTACTTCCATCAGCGCCAGTCCGCCGGTGTTCAGATAAGTCTCGTTGTATTCCCAGGTACTGTGATCGGTCGTCATGTAATGCGTGCCGTACCGGAGGTGATGCATTTTGTTACCGCGAAACAAGGCATATTGCGAGACATCGACATAAATACCATCGCGCGTATAGCTGATGTTGTTCTCGATGATTTGCACGCCCTTGGTGTTGTACACCTGAATCCCATTGCCGCGGGCCGAAGACAACAGAGCACTCTGGCCGACGATGGTGTTGCGCACGATGCGCGCATCTTTCGATCCTTCCAGCCATATGCCGAACAATATGTTTGTCAACTCGCAGTCCTGCACTGTCACACGGTCGGAGTGCGGCTGGATGTAGATGCCGGCGTTCTGTGCAGTGAGGTCGATGCCGCTGTCCTTGACGATAAAGCCCTGAATCAGTACATCAGAGGCACGCACGCGTATCACGTCAGCATTTTTATTGCCGCTGATGCGAGGTCGATTCCGTCCCTGTAACGTGAGCGGCTTGTCGATCACCAGATTTTCGGTGTAATCACCGGATGCGACCTCGATAGTGTCGCCGTCATGTGCGCTGCGGACGGCGGCTGCGATTGATTGCCCGGGTTTGACTTGCAGCACGGCTGCCCAGACAGGACCGCCGAATACTGAGGATAAGCCGGCCAATATTGCGAGCCGGATTATTAATGCAGGCGAAATTATCAAACTGCAACTCCAATCAGTGACACTGTTTTCTCCATTGTGAGCGTTATAGCGGGGGCTTGGCCATGGCTGCGGTTTTTTCTGACAGATTGCGACGTACCGCTTCAAGCGGAATGAAGTAACCTTTGGCATCGATGGCGGTGAGCGGCAGCGACGCTTTTTCGCGTGCCTTGCGCTCTTTGGCCAGCGGCGGGCAGGCATGGTCGTCGTAATACAAGACCATGCAGTCGAGGCATTGCATGCACTCGGTCTGATCGATTTTACCAGCAGCATCAATGGCATGCGAGCCGCAGCCGCTGGCGCAGGCATGACAGGTTTGGCATTCGGTTTTGCGCTTGAGGCCGAACAGGCGCAACTTGCTCGGGATCGCCAGTCCGGCACCTAGCGGGCAAATGTACTTGCAATACGGCCGCTCGCTGAAAAATGATAAGCCGAGGATGCCGCCGATGAACAGCCAGAACGGCCATGTGCGATTCCATACCCCGACCAGGAAGGTGGTCTTGAAGGGTTCGATTTCAGCCAGATGCTCGGCCATTTCCATCGAGTAAAACGAAGTGCCGAGCAAGACGAAAAAGATCGCGTATTTGATCCATTTGAGCTTGTCATGCAGTTTCTTTGGCAGCAGGCGCTGGAAGCGTTGCAATCCCAATAGTTTGCCTGCACTCAATGCCAGTTGTTGCAGCGAGCCGAATGGACACAACCAGCCGCAGAACACGCCACGGCCCCAGATCAGCACGGTGATGATGATGAACCACCAGAACACGAAGATGAACGGGTCGGACAGGAACAGCTCCCACTTCCACTGGTGAATCAGCGAATGGAACCAGGTCATGATCTGCGTGATGCTGGGCTGTGCCTTCAGATAAAAGCCGAGGAAAGCAACGCTGGCGATCCATAGTAAGTGACGCGGCCTTGAAATCCAGGGCTTGTGCTTGCGGCTGGAAATGCGCACCAACCTGTCGCGTTGCGAATACATCAGCGCTGCAAAGCCTAGAATCAGCACGAACAACACGATTTCCAGTTTCCGGCCCAGCCAGATCGCCTTCCATGCCGCTTGCGGACGATGGACGACAGGATGCCCGCCTTCGAGATATCTTTCCGGTAGCCAAAACTCCTGGTCGAAATGGGCAAAAGTCTTGATGCCGCTCTGGGCATCGGTCTTGTTGGCTAAAAATGTCAGCTGCCAGGGCCAGGCGGGGTTGAAGTTGGCAGAACGGACAATGAAAATCGCCGGATTCCTTGTAGCCCGGTACATCGGCTGGCTGCAAATGATAGAGATTCAGGTAATCGGTATCGCGGAAGGTAAATGTCTCCGGATCTTGGCGCACCTGAATCCGGTCATAAATCCCGCCGCGCACATATCCTGAACCCTTGAATGAGCTTTGGCCATTGGCGATAACAAAAATGGCGTGCTCGTTCGGCTTCAAATCCTGCATCAGGCGCGCATAGCCATGTTCGCCCAGCAAGTTGTTGCCGATCGACGGTACATTCAGGTAGCCGAAATACAAATCCATGTAAGGCTGGCTGGTATCGGCACTGCCCACTTCAGAGGCGGAGACCAGCAGGTGCTGTACGCTGCCTTCTTTGATCAGAGCCGCCCAGTCGAGTTGAGACTTGATTGCGGTAAATCGTGCAGCTGGTCGCGGCGTGCTCTTGATGATCCCTACTTGCCTGCCAATTTCATAAGCACTACGGGAAATTACCTGATTTTCGGCAATTGCGGTAACCGTCGCGCCACTGATCGCATCCAGGCTGAGCGCGCCATCGTCATTCTGGCCCTGGCCGATGACCAGCTTGGAATCAGCGGACTTGCCGATGTATTGGTGAATGAAACTGAGCAATTTCGATTCGGGAATGCCGGCCAGCAGGATCGGTTCCGAATGCTTCAGTACGCGTACGCCGGTGATGATCCCGCGCGTATCCATGCCGATCAGCGTAATCACCGGCTTGCCGGAATATGCCGGAATATCGACTACATCGGTCGACAGGAAAACATAACCGACCAGACGTGTTTTGCCATTTTCCACTGCATAAGCATCAACGTAATTTGGCGAGCCCTTGCGTACCGAGAACTGCTGTGCTGATGGCATTACATCACGGCAGGGCGCAAGCGCACACAAATCCTGCCCGTGCAGAAGCTGCTCAGGCAGTTCCGCGTCATACACTGAGGCACTTGCCTGCGTCGCAAACAAAAGAAATATCCAAGCCGCCAACAACATCAGGATGTGTGGCAGAGAGCGCGAATGTTCAGTGTGGTGTTTCATAAAACCCAGGAGGTTGGTTGCATCTCGGATCGGCGATGATCGGGGGCTGAGATGTGGCATTCCGCCTATTTTGCATTGTGACCAAATGCTGGAAGAATGAGGAAAATCGGGTACTGATAATACTTATGAACGGATGCTGCTGAAGTAGTCAGTGCACCAAGCTACCATAAAAAAATAATGTCTGCTGTGTCTGGGGAACCAGGAAATGCCGCGAAGCTTGCAAGCTTCGCGGCAATCCTGTTTAAGCTTCTACCAGGAAACGGCTACGCATTTCCAGATGCAGCGCGTGACAGAAGTGTGTGCAATAAATCCAGTAAGCACCTGCGTGGTCTGCCTTGAATGTGACCGATTTGGTTTCTTGTGCATTGACGATAAAGTTGATGTTGTAGGTCGGAATGGCGCAACCATGCGTCAAATCCTCAACCTTGTCATGGTTGGTTAGCGTAATTGTGACCTCGTCGCCTTTCTTGACCTTGATGATAGGCATGCTGTAGTTCGGCGCCTGTGACATCAGACGTACATGCACCTTGTTGCCCTTGCGCTCTATACCCGCATTCTCCGGCTTGACCGCATTCGCAAAGTCATCCATGTTGTAGATCTGGCTCGTCTTGACGACATCGCGACGCACGATGATGCCGTCATGCGGTTCCGAATACGCCGTATGATCGGCAATGTGCAGCATTTTCTCGCCGCTGATGTCGATCAGTTGCTCTGTTTCAGGATGGAGAGGTCCAACCGGCAAGAACCGATCCTTGGAGAATTTATTGCCTGAATTCAGGTATTTTCCATCGCATTCCTTGGTTTCACCCATCGATGAATAGTTATGGCCAGGCTGGTAATGCACGTCCATCTTTTCAATCACCGGTTTCACCGTCTTGTCACCCTTGAACTGGGCGATGGCTTTATCGACATTCCATTTGACGACCTGGCTATCCAGGAATAGCGAGGTGTACGCATTGCCTTTGCCATCGAAGGCGGTATGCAATGGGCCCAGGCCGATTTCCGGTTCCGCGACGACGGCATCGCGTTCGGTTTTCAGATCGCCATCAAACCATTTGCTCACCAGCGACAGATCGATCACGGTGGCGGTCGGTGACAGCTTGCCGGAGCAAACGAAATACTTGCCGTCCGGGCTGGCATTGACGCCGTGAGGATTTTTTCCGACCGGGACATAACAGGTCACCGAAGTCTTCGGGTCCGGGTTGGCGGCCTTGCGGCCATCGACCACCGGCACCTTGGAGGAACCGATCGTCGTGAATTTGCCATCCTTGACCATTTGCTCGACCCGGGCAATGTTAAAGAAGACGCAGGCATCACGCTCGGCGGCCATCATGCCGGTCAAATCGGCGGCATTTTCGGTGTTGTACTGATTCGTAGCGGCCAGCTTGCCGTCATACGATGTTGCGGTCAGATCCATATTGCCATCGACACGGCATTGCCAACGCACTTCCATCGTGGCGGCATCTACGCATGTGAACAGGCAGCCCCATTTGCTTGGATCATCCAGATCGCGGCCATCGTTCGGCAGCGGGGTGTGGAACTCGGCAGAGCAGAATACACGGGTGGTGTAATTGATTTTTTCATCAACCGGGTCGCGCTTGTCTGGAAAGATGCCGTGCATACCCATGACGTTCGGCAATTGGGTAATCTTGTCGCACTCCATCGTATCCATGCGGATACGCGCCAGGCGCGAATGGATCTTGTCGTTGACAAACAGCCAGCGGCCATCGTAGGTGCCATCCTTGTAACTGCCGTGCAAGTGATGGGTATCGCCAGTGGTGTATTTCAGGCTGCCATCGGGCTTGGTGCCCATGATCGCCTTCGATTCATTAGTAATGCCCCAGCCCACCATGCAGTCGATATTGAATACCGGAATCCGCTTCAAGGTGCGGCCGGACGGAAGCCCCAATACCCGCGCTTCTCCGCCGTGTCCTGCACTGATAAATGCGTAGTATTGATCAAGTTGGCCAGGCGCTACTTCGGTGCCGCCACCAGCAACTGCTTTAACGGCAGTAGCCGAAGCCGAGCCCGCTGCTTTGCTTGCGGAACCCTGTTCTTTGCATCCGCCCAATCCCAGCGACAGGCCTGCACCAGTCAAACCCAGTAACGCGCTTTTACCCAAAAAGCTGCGGCGGTTTGGCTTTGCTAATTCGACTTCTGGTTGTTGCTTCTTGTCGCTGTCCATTCATTTTCTCCATTAATTACAAATCACTGAATCATTCATCTTCGGCCATGCATTTGTTCGCGTGCCTATCCCAATCTTCTTGCGCCTGCGCATTGTCGGCTTTTGACCGCATAAAAAAAATGATCTGGATCAACGCAGTCGGTAATCGACCTTAATAAGGATGATCGATTTCATTAGTCCAGCATAGAGCGAGAACCTGGCTGGCGCTATAAACAGTCGGGGTATTTAAGACGGCAAGTTAGCTAGAGCGGCGCAGTCAGAATGACTATGCGCGCGGCTTTCGTATAGTTCGTATGGCCTATCCCCATGGATGGAGGAATAGGGTTTGCCAGCGCCGCTGCGGGACCGGACAACGGGCAAAGTTATTCTAAATCAAGGGTTTCCAAAAAATGCATTTTTGCGGTTGACCGACACTACCTGTAGTTATTATTCTTTAAAAACTACAACATGTTGTGTTTTCAGGAGCGTTTATCGTGCCGCAGTCTACGTATGTTTTGTCCCATGTCAGCAAGCGCGACGGCAGCCGCAAGCCGTTTGATGCCGCAAAAATCCGGCTGGCGCTGGCGCGTGCCGGCCTGGCCAGCGGCGAGTTCGGCGCGCAAGAAGCGGCGCGCCTGACCGAACAGGCGGTGCTGCCGGCCATCCAGCGGCTTGGTTCCGACATGCCGCAGATCGAACAGATCCAGGATGCGGTCGAGGCGGCCTTGTTCGATGCCGCCTACCGCCAGACCCTGCGCGCGTATATCGTGTATCGGGAGCAACACAGGAAGCTGCGCGACGACAGCAAGACGCTGGTCGACGTCGAAGCGTCGATGAACGAGTATCTGCAGCAGCGCGACTGGCGCGTCAACGCCAATGCGAATCAGGGCTATTCTCTGGGCGGGCTGATCCTCAACGTGTCGGGCAAGGTGATTGCCAATTACTGGCTCAGCCATGTGTATCCGCCGCAAGTCGGCGACGCCCATCGCAATGCCGACCTGCACATCCACGACCTCGACATGCTGGCCGGCTATTGCGCCGGCTGGTCGCTGCGCACTCTGCTCAATGAAGGCTTGAACGGCGTGCCGGGCAAGGTCGAGTCCGGCCCGCCGCTGCACATGTCGAGCGCGGTCGGGCAAATCGTCAACTTTCTCGGCACGCTGCAAAACGAATGGGCCGGCGCGCAGGCGTTCAGTTCCTTCGACACTTACATGGCGCCGTATGTGCGCAAGGACCGGCTCGATTACGCCAGCGTCAAGCAGTCGATCCAGGAGCTGATCTACAACCTGAACGTGCCGTCGCGCTGGGGCACCCAGACGCCGTTTACCAACCTGACCTTCGACTGGGTCTGCCCGGAAGACCTGCGCGACAATGTGCCGCTGATCGGCGGCGTCGAGATGCCGTTCACTTACGGCGAACTGCAGTGCGAGATGGACATGATCAACCGCGCCTACATCGAGGTGATGATGGCCGGCGATGCCAAGGGCCGGGTGTTCACGTTCCCGATCCCGACTTACAACATGACCGAGGATTTCGACTGGTACAGCCCGAATGCCGAGCTGCTGTTCGAGATGACGGCCAGGTACGGCCTGCCTTACTTCCAGAACTTCATCAATTCGGAACTCAAGCCGAACATGATCCGCTCGATGTGCTGCCGGCTGCAGCTCGACCTGCGCGAGCTGCTCAAGCGCGGCAACGGCCTGTTCGGCTCGGCCGAGCAAACCGGCTCGCTGGGCGTGGTCACGATCAACTGCGCGCGGCTCGGTTACCTGCACCGGGGCGACGAGGCGGGATTGCTGCAACGCCTCGACACGCTGCTGGAACTGGGCAAGGTCAGCCTGGAAATCAAGCGCAAGGTGATCCAGCGCCATATGGACAACGGGCTGTTCCCCTACACCAAGCGTTACCTGGGCACGCTGCGCAACCATTTTTCGACGCTGGGCGTGAACGGCATCAACGAGATGATCCGCAATTTCACGGCGGACGCACACGACATCAGCACGGAATGGGGCCATGCGTTTGCAGTGCGCCTGCTGGACCATGTGCGGGCCCGGATGCTGGCATTCCAGGATGAAACCGGCCACATGTACAACCTGGAGGCGACGCCTGCCGAAGGCACCACCTACCGCTTCGCGAAGGAAGACAAGAAGCGCTTTGCCGACATCCTGCAGGCCGGCACCGCGGACATGCCGTACTACACCAACTCGTCGCAATTGCCGGTCGGGTATACCGATGACCCGTTCGAGGCGCTGGAGATGCAGGACGATCTGCAGCGCAAATATACCGGCGGCACCGTGCTGCACCTGTACATGACCGAGCCGCTGTCGAGCGCCGATGCGTGCCGGATGCTGATCCAGCGCGCGCTGTCGCGCTTCACGCTGCCCTACATCACGGTCACGCCGACCTTTTCGATCTGTCCGAAGCACGGCTATCTCGGCGGCCGCCACGATTTTTGTCCGAAATGCGATGCCGAACTGATCGCACGCAAGCAGCTTGCAGCAACCTAACTACCCACCAGGAAAAACACCATGAACGACCTCAGCCTTCAAACTGCCCCGCAAACCATCATCCTGAGCGATGCCGAGCGCCAGCCCTGCGAAATCTGGACCCGCGTGATGGGCTACCACCGGCCGCTATCGTCATTCAATACCGGCAAGAAAGGCGAGTTCCATGAGCGCACTTATTTCGACGAGCGACGTGCGCTGCCCGATCAGCCATTAACCAGGCGGCCAGGCGCTGGCCCAAGGTGGGCGGCGTCACGCCGTTTTCCGCGACCGATTATCCGGGCAAGCTGGCGGCGGTGCTCTTCATCCAGGGCTGTCCGTGGCGCTGCGGCTATTGCCACAATCCGCACCTGCAGCCGCGCACCGGCGCCAGCCCGCTGCCGTGGCAGCAGGTGATCGAGTTGCTGCGGCGCCGCGTCGGCCTGATCGATGCGGTGGTGTTCAGCGGCGGCGAACCGACCACCGATCCGGCGCTGGCTGACGCGATTTTGGCGGTGAAGGAGCTGGGTTTCGCGATCGGCCTGCATACCGCCGGCGCCTATCCGCAGCGATTGGCCGCCATCCTGCCGCTGCTCGACTGGGTCGGGATCGATGTCAAGGCGCCGTTCGAGCACTATGCGCGGATCACCGGCGTCGCCGGCAGCGGCGTCCAGGCCCGCGCCTGCGTCGAGGCGGTGATCGCCAGCGGCGTGCGCCATGAATGCCGCACCACGGTCCATCCGGCCTTGCTGGCCGAGGCCGAGATCCTGGCGCTGGCACGCGACCTTGGCCGGCAGCGGGGTGCAAGACTACGCGCTGCAGCTTTTCCGCGCGACCGGCTGCAATGACGCCGCGCTGAACGCCGGCGCGGTGGCCGCTTATCCCGGCGCACAGTTGCAATCGCAGCTGGCGGCGCTGTTCCCGCGCTTCACCATGCGCCGGGCCTGAGGGTTTTTCCTGCCATTTTTGTTGTTGCATGGGTATTTTGGCTGAAAAAAATACTGGGTGGTGTATTTTTAAAGTGCCAATGAAATCATGCGGCAGGCATATGATTTCGATGCATACCCCCATCATATCCATTCATGGCTAGGAGGCTGTGCCGGGTTTCGGTGAGTTTTCCCCACGTGTCCTATGATTTCAACAGGGGGTTGCGAGTACAGGAGGAAAGCGATGGCCACTTCACTGAAAGAGCAGGCGGCGTTCAGTGCGCGTCTGAAGCAGGCGCTGCACCAGGCCGGTTATGCCGAGATCAGCGCCAGCCAGTTGGCGCGCGAATTCAATCTGCGCTACGGCGGCGCGCCGGTCAGCGTGCATGCGGCGCGCAAGTGGCTTAACGGCGAGACGATTCCGACCCAGCAAAAACTGCTTGTGTTCGCGCAGTGGCTGGGGGTCGCGGCGGAATGGCTGCGTTACGACGGGGTCGAGCGGGCGGCGCAGCATGACTATGCGCAGCTGCCGCCGCACCTGACGGCGGCCGATATTCAGCTATTGGCCGACTTGCACTTGCTGGACGCGCAGCACCGGCTGCTGGCGCGTGAATTCATTCGTTTGCTGCTGCGGATCACGCGTCCTTGAGCGCGGCCGCAGGCTGGTCGGCCGTGATGGATTGCTGGTGCGTCAGTTCTGCGGTGACGCGGGCAATCACCTGCTCTGCTTCGAGCGGGTCGAAATCGGTATGGAAGCGTTTCTTCACGCCGTATTGGCTCAGCAGATGATAGCCATCCGGCACGATGCCATGCCGCTCCAGGCAATGCCTGGCGCAGGCCAGCGCGCAGCCGTCGAGCGCGATGATGTGGCGGCCGGACTGCGCGATGTTGACCAGGTGCGGCACGTCGCCGCCGACGCCGGCGATGCAGGACATCTCGGCCACGCCGCGGCGGTCTAGCTGCAGCGCAACATGATTTGCCATCTGCGCCGCGCTGGAACAGCCGGAGCAGGAGTAGACCAGCGGCAGATCCGATTTTTTCGCGCACATGCCAAGCCTCCGAGTGCTTATCCGTTTACATCATTGATGGCCGGCGCCCGGCATCGCTTTCGCCCGCAGTTGCGCCAGCAGGCGGGCCGGGCCGCTGCGCCCGAGGTCGAATACCGGCAGCTCGATCGCATCCAGCGTGTTCTTCACCAGCAGCCCCAGCTCGGTGTCGCCTTCGGTCGACAGGCGGCGGCTGAAAAACAGCGTGTCCGGATCTTCCTGGCGGCGCGCCAGCAGCAGGAAATCATGCGCGCTGGCGCTGATGGTCAGGTCGGCGTCGGCGGCATCGGCACCCGGGCGGCAGGCGGAAAAGCCGCTGCTGCCCCATTCGAAATCAAACGCGATGCAGGCATCGCTGACCCGGATCCGCAGTTTTTTGCCGAGCAGCGACTGCTGCACATCGGCCGGCAACTTGTCGCGCAGCGCCAGATTCAGCGCGGTGACGAACAAGACGGAACCGGGATAGGCCGGCAGCAGCGACAGCATTTTCGCCAGCGGCTTGGGCAGCAGGTAAAGGCTTTTGTTGGTATTGCCTTGTTGCATGAGTGTTTCCTTGTTGAATCTTGCGTGGTAGTGCCTTGGAAGCTGTTATGCCGCGATCTGGTCCAGTCCGGGCTTGCCATGCCAGTAGCCGTTGCAGGGTCCGTCCGGCATCAGCGGCAGCATCTGCTGCAATGCGGCGGCGCCGTCCAGCCGGCCCTGAATCACGTCATCGAACAGGCCGATGATGCTTTCCGTATGCTGCGCTTGCGGGCTGATGCGCAGCACGTCGACGCCGGCCGAGCGCAGCGATGGCAGTGCATCGATCAGGTTGTAGACCAGCGTGGACTGGGTCTGGATGCCGTTGATCACCAGGAATGGCTGGTGTTCCTTGGTCTGCAGCGGCAGGCCGTCCGGATAGTCGATGCAGCTGAAGCGGCAGTCATCCTTGGGCAGGTTGCGCTGGCGCGCGGTGAAGCAGCGCGCGGAAAATGCCAGCGGCATGCGGCCGTAGGCGAACACCTCGGTTTCCAGTTGCTGCGGACGGTCTTGCAGCATGTGCAGCAAGCCGTCGCGCGTCATTTCCAGCGGCATCACCCAGCGTTTCGCGCCCAGCTTGGCCAGCAGCGCCAGGGTCGGTGCGTTATACAGGTTCAGGTGCGGTCCGGCGATGAAGGGCGGCTTGTTTTCCAGGCAGTGCACCGCGCCCATGTCGTTGGCCTCGACCAGGAAGCGGCCGTTGTCGGTAATCCGGCGCAGTGTGGTCAGGTCGGTGCCCGATTCGATCAGCGCCATGGTCGACAGCACGACTTCCTTGCCGGCGGCCTGCAGGCGGGCGGCGATCTCGAGCCAGTCGGACAGTTTGATTTCGTGGCGGCGCGAACAGACCGCTTCGCCCAGATAAACGATATCGACCGCTGTGGCGGCGATCGCCTCGTAAAAGGCGAATACCGTGGCGCGCGGCCAGTAATACAGGAGTGGCCCCAGTGCAAGTTTCAAATTCGTGTCTCCTTTAAGCTATTGATCCGGCACGATGAAGTCTTGACTTCATCGTGCCCCGTTCTCACCCTCTCCCTCTGGGAGAGGGTTGGGGTGAGGGGATCCGGTTCTAACTTTATTCGTTCCGGATCTATAGAAACCGCATCATTTCCATGAACGGTGGTAAGCGCCGAGCGTATGCTGCTGTCCTTCGGCGACCTTGTTGAGTTCTGTCATCCAGTTCGGCTTGACCGAGTAACGCTGGCGGCTGTCGAGACAGTTGTCGATCGCCTCGCGCCAGACCCGCGTCACTTGCCCGACATAGGCCGGACTGCGCTGGCGGCCTTCGATCTTGATCGCGCGCACCCCCATCGCCAGCAGTTGCGGCAGCAACTCCAGCGTATTCAGGCTGGTCGGTTCTTCCATCGCGTAATAACTTTCGTCTTCGACATCGAAGCGGCCCTTGCACAGCGTCGGGTAACTGGCGTTCTCGTTATCCGCATAGCGGTCGATCAGCACCCCGTTCAGGCGCGACTCCAGCCCCTTGGGCGTCTGCTGCCAGCGCACCGACTTGGCCGGCGAGCACACGCCGTGGGTATTCGGCGATTCGCCGGTCACGTAAGACGACAGCGCGCAGCGCCCTTCGACCATCACGCACAGGCTGCCGAAGCCGAACACCTCGATTTCGACCGAGGTATTCTTCGTCACCTGTTCCACCTGCGCCAGCGACAGCACGCGCGGCAATACCGCGCGTGAAATGCCGAAGTGCTCCTGATAGAACTTGATCGCCTCGTAGTTGGTGGCCGAGCCCTGTACCGACAGGTGCAGGCGCAATGCCGGATAAGTGCTGGCCGCGTATTGCATCAGGCCGGGGTCGGCCAGGATCACCGCATCGATGCCGAAGCGTGCAGCGCGGTCGATCGCGCTGCGCCACTGCTCCCAGCCGCTGGGTTGCGGATAGGTATTGAGCGCCAGCAATACCTTGCGGCCGCGGTCGTGCGCGTAACGGATGCCGGCGCCGATGGCCGCATCGTCGAAATTCAGGCCGGCAAAATTGCGGGCATTGGTGGCGTCGCGAAAGCCGAGATAGACGCAGTCGGCGCCGTTATCGATGGCAGCCTTGAGTGCCGGCAGGCTGCCGGCCGGACACACCAGATCCATGCTGGCAGGCAAAGCGGGCGCAAGTTCATTCGTAGGCAACATGTTCACCTGTGGGTTTGTTATGCCCTGTCAAAGATCAATCGGTGCAGGGCGGAATTAGGGCGTCAATGTAAGCCCTGTCGGGCCGGGAAACCTTAATCTGTATCAAAGAGCCGATAACTCCGTCAATGCGAGAATGCGGCATGACTTTCAAAGGAAATGAAGATGGAGACCATAAGAGAATATTTGGGCGCAGATCATAAGCGTTGCGATGATATGTTTGTACAGGCTGAAACCAGCGCCAGCCAGGGACAGTGGCCGGATGCGATCAAATATTTCCAGGATTTCCATGACGGTCTGGAACGCCATCTGCAGATGGAGGAGAGCATTCTGTTTCCGGCATTCGAAAGCGTCACCGGCAATACCGCCGGGCCAACCAGCATGATGCGCAACGAGCATCAGCAGATGCGCTTGTTGACCGAGCGCATGGCGTATGCGGTGCAACAGCGCGATGAAGATGATTTCCTCGGCCATGCGGAAACCTTGAACATCTTGATGCAGCAACATAATCTCAAGGAAGAGAATATCCTCTATCCGATGATAGACAACGTGTTGCAACAGGGCCGTGCCGAAGTGCTGGAGGCAATGGGTCTGCTGCAAGCCAACCACTGAAAAATACCAACTCATGGAAAACGACATTCAACTTGACGTCTGCGGACTGGAGCCGCCGGAACCGATGGAACGCGTGCTCGAGGCGCTGTCGGCGCTGGGCCAGACGCAGCGACTGTGCATGCTGATCGATCGCGAGCCGCGCCCGCTGTACCGCATCCTGGACAACAACGGCTATGCCTACCAGACCACGACCAGACCCGATTATCTATACGAGATCCTGATCTGGCATAAGAGCTGATGAAGCGACTGCTTTCGTTCGACGACACACCGCCATTGTCGGTGCCGCTGCGGTTTTTTCTGACGGCACCCTTGTTTGCGATCGCTGCGGCACTCCTGCTGTTGTGGCAAGGGCCGGCGGCGCTGACATCGCGCTGGTCGCCGGATACCCTGGCCCTGACGCATCTGCTGACGCTGGGCTTTCTGGTAATGACGATGGTGGGTTCCTTGCTGCAAATCCTGCCGGTCGTGGCTGGCGTGATGCTGCCGCGCCAGCAGCTCAGTGCCAGTCTGGTGCACGGCTTGCTGAGCGCCGGCGCGCTGACCCTGAGCGCCGCCTTTCTGGCCGCCGCGCCATGGCTGTTCAAACTGGCGCTGCTGCTGCTGGGAGCGGCTTTCCTGTGGTTGCTGGTGGCCTGTGCGCTGGGTTTGTGGTTCTCGTCCGGCACCAGCGCCACTCTCGCCGCAGTGCGGCTGGCGCTGATCGCGCTGCTGCTGACCGTCGGACTGGGCCTGACGCTGGCGAGTGGCTTCGCCTGGTCGCTGCATCTGCCGCTGCTGCAGCTGACCAAGCTGCATGTGATCTGGGGTTTGCTGGGCTGGGTCGGGCTGCTGGTGATCGGGGTCGCGTATCAGGTGGTGCCGATGTTCCAGGTCACGCCGGTGTATTCCCCGCATCTGACGCGCTGGCTGGCGCCGCTGCTGTTTGTGCTGCTGCTGGCGGGATCGGCCATCGAGCTCTGGTTGCCGGGGCAGGCCAGTCCGTGGGCGACGCTGGTGGCGGCGCTGATCGCCATCGGGTTCATGCTGTTTTCAGGCGCGACCCTGTATCTGCAATGGCGCAGGAAGCGTCCCAAGGCGGATGTCACGATCCTGTTCTGGCGCGCCGGGCTGGGCAGTTTGCTGCTGGCCGTCGCACTCTGGGTGGGCAGCCAGTGGATGCCGGATTGGCTGTCGCCGCTGACGCTGGGCATGCTGTTCATCGTCGGTTTCGTGTATTCGGTCATCAACGGCATGCTCTACAAGATCGTGCCGTTCCTGGTCTGGTATCACTTGCAAAGCCAGGTCACGGGGCGCGGCATGGTGCCGAATGTCAAATTGATTCTGCCCGATGCCGGGGCCAAGCGGCAATTTTATGCGCACCTTGTGGCCGTGGTCCTGCTGGTGGCAGCGACCATCTGGCCTGCCGCGCTGACCCAGGTGGCGGCACTGGCGTTCGGATTCTCATCGTGCTGGCTGCTGCACAATATGCTCGGCGCCTGCCGCATCTACCGGCAGCTCAGGCGGGCTTCCTCGCAACAACTATCCGCAGCCTAGGACGCCGCAATTAGCGTGGCTGCAGCGCGGCCAGCACCTGTTTTTTCAAGGTTTTGATCAGCGCCGCCTCGTCCGGCGGCACCCCTTCCGGTGCAGTTTGCTTGCGGTCTGCGTAGAACAGGCCCAGCGGCACCTTTTGCACCACCAATGGCAAGACGATGAAGCTGCGCGCGTCCGGCAACAGTTTCTTATGCCAGTCCGGCAATAAATCGCGGATTTTTTCAGTCGAGGCATCGGCAATCATCAAATCGGCGTCGTTTTCCATGGCCAGGTGAAACAGGTTCCTGCTCGACGCAATCGGGAACGCGAACCCGCCTTGCCTGGCGGTGCAGTCCTCGCCGATGGCCAGGCGGGCGCTGAACTGATTCGATTTCGGCGCCTTGATGCAGATGGTGGCAAAGCGGAACCCCATGCTGCTGTACAAGGTCTCCAGCACCAGCAGAATCAGTTCGTTGACCTTGTAGTTGCCGCAAGCCATCATCTGCGTCACATCCTGCACCCCGGTGAGCAGCAGTTCGCGCGCTTTTAACGGTTTGCCGCTGGCATGACGGGCATCGGTCGGCTGCGGTTCGATGTCGGCGGCGCTGAGCAGGAACTCGGCCGGCAAATCGTGCAGTGTGCTTGCCGCAGTGGGGCGTACCGTTGCCTCCATCGCTGCAGGCGGCAGATTCATGCTGTCTGCCAGCATCTTGATTTCCTGCGTGACCGTATTGAACAGGCGCTCCAGCTGCTCCCGGTCCAGATCCAGCGCGCTGCCAAAACGGCTCAGCAAGGCTTTGGCGGCAGCATCGTCGCTGCCTTCGGTGCGCGGCAGCAGCAGCGCGACTTCCATGCTGAATGAGGCAACGATCTGCATCCATTCATGGCGGTTTTTGGGCGCTTTCAGTGCGCCGGCCGGCAGCGGCGCCAGTGCGCGGATGATGCTGTCAGGAAATTGCCACTCTTTCAGCACCGACTCGGCCAGCAGGTCGAGGCTGCAACCCAGCTTGAGCATGGACGCCTGCTGCAGCGTCAGGCCGTGGCTGCCGGTCAGTCCCAGAATATCGCTGTACAGCGCGTGATCATGCGATGCGATCAGCAATTCCCCCAGATTTTTGAACAAGGCCGCAATGGCCGCTTCTTCGCCGCCATGGTAATGGCTGCGTTTGGCCATTTCGCGCCCGACCAGGCTGGCGCACAGTGCTTGCAGCAGTTTGGCGTGGATGTTTTTGGCGTGCTTGCGGTCGCTCAGGCGATCGACCAGGATCATCGCCAGCGCGCTGTTCTTGATGGCGTCGAAGCCGAGCAGGTGAATCGCCCTTGAAATGGTGGTGACCGGCGTGCTCGATGCGCTGCGGTAGTAGACGGTGTTGGACAGCCGCAATATCTTCTGGGTCAGTGCCACATCGGACAGGATGAAATACGTCAGGTTGCGTACTGCCTCATCGTCCGACGAGGTGAGCTGCACCACGCGTGATACGGTCTGGCCGAGTGCCGGCAGATCCGCATCCTTGCTGATTTTTTCCAGCAGCAGCGTGCGTACGCTGGCAGCGTCGGCGGGCAGGGGGCGTTGTGGCGGGGCAGTTGGCATGGATGAATTGGTTTTTGACGAAAGCAATGTGCCGTGAGTGCAACTCTGCAGTATCTGATCGTGTTGCGGCTGTTTATCCTTCGTAGTTACGCAATTTTTCGAGATCCGGAATGGTGATGTTCTTGCCGCTGACGCTGATCAGTCCCTGTTCGCTGAGATCGTGCAAAATGCGCGAAAAGTGCTCGGGCGTCAGGTTCAGCCGCGAAGCCAGGATTGTTTTACTGACAGGCAAGGTAATTTCAAGGTTCGCCGTCTCCAGCTTGATCTCGGCATCGCGCGGCAGCAGGTAGCCGATGACGCGCTGGGTCCCCGAGCGCAGCGAATAATTCTCGACGTCGCAGATCAGCCCGTGCAGGCGGCGGCTCAGGCCGGCCAGCATCTTGCGCGAAAAGGTCGCATCGCGTTCCAGTTCGCGGAATACCGCATCTTTCGACACGTGCAGCAGCAGGCAATCCGACAGCGCCTGGGCAAACACGATATAGGGCTTGTTCATGAACATCAGCGCCTCGCCGAAACTGTGGCCGGGACCGATGATTTCGACCACTTTTTCGCCGCCCTGGGGCGAGGTGAACGCCAGCTTGACCTGGCCGTAGATCACGATATGGAAGCCGACGCAGGGCGAGCCGCGCTGGAAAATGATTTCGCCGCGCGCGACATGCTGCTCCGTGGTTGACGCAGCGATGATGTCCAGCGCAGGGCCGTCGACCTCGTTAAACAAGGGCAAGCGAGAAAGGAAGGTCTGCACTTTGATCTTGCCAGTAGTCATGGGAACGATTCTTATGCAGTTGGATAAGTCCCAAGTCTAACAAAGAGCAGGCTGTTTCATGACGCTTATCAAGGTGATTTCAGCAGAAATCAGCCGAAATGATTGCCAATATTGCCATTCTGGCCAGTTGCCGGCGCAGATTTGCACGGCAGGATCAGGGTTGCCAGCAGTCCGCCGGACGGATGATTGGCCAGTGTCAGGCTGCCGCCATGTTGTTCGGCAATATTGCGTGCAATCGTCAAGCCCCAGGCCGGTGCCGCCGGTGTCGCGCGAGCGCGACGTGTCGATGCGGTAAAACGGTTCGAACACCTTGTCGAGCTGATCGGGCGCGATGCCCGGCCCGGCATCGCGGATGCGGATGCAGGCGCCATGGTCCGTGCCGCGTTCGACCGTCACCTGCGCGCGCTGGCCGTATTTGACCGCATTGTCGATCAGGTTGACCAGACAGCGGCGCAGGGTGGCGGGGCGGGCCATGACGGCCAGGCCGGTCTGGCCCTGCAGCGTCACGTTTTGCCCGGCGTCGGCGGCATCGGTGCAGACGCTGTCGAGCAGCGAATCCAGATCGAGCTGGCGCATCGCCTCGGTGGAGTCCATGCTGCGCGCCAGGTCCAGCCCTTCGCGCACCATCGCCTGCATCGCCGACAGGTCGCCGATCAGCTTGTCGCGCAGCTCGGCGTCGGCCACTTTTTCCAGCCGCAGGCGCAGCCGCGTCAGCGGCGTTTGCAGGTCATGCGTGATGGCAGCCAGCATCTGGGTGCGCTGCCCGATGTGTTGCCGGATGCGCGCCTGCATCGCATTGAAGGCGCCGGTCGCCTGCCGGATTTCGCTGCTGCCCTGTTGCAGCAATGGCGGATGGTTGATGTCGCGCCCCAGGTCGTCGGCGGCCTGCGCCAGTTGCTTGAGCGGGCGCAGCGTCATGCGCGCCACCAGAAAAGCCAGCACGCCGATGCTGACGATGAACAACGCCAGGTAGGTCAGGAAATCGGCATGCAGCGGCGGCATCGGTCCGCGCGGCGGCAACACCGTCAGGCGCAGCAGCGTGCCGTCGCGCAAGCGGATGCGCGTGACCTCGCAGGCTTCCCGCGGCGGCGGCTCCAGGCCCATGCCCATTTGTGCGCGCTCGTGCAAGCGCGGACAGTCGGCACGGGTGGCCGGCATCGACATCACCGGGTAGTCCGGCCCCAGCCGTTCCGCCAGTGCAGCGGCAAAGGACGAGCGGCGCGCATTGTCCGGCACCCCGTCCGGCGCGGATTCGACCTGCAGCCCGATGCGCTTGGCGGTTGCCAGAAATGCCGCGCGCTTGGCGGCCGGCAGCGCATCCAGCGCCAGCACCAGTTGTTCGGTGCGCTCCAGCACGTGAAAATCGCGGAACTGGCCGATGGCCCGCTGCCGCTCGCCGAACGCCAGCCAGAAAGTCAGCGCAATCGATGCCAGGATGCCCAGCAGCAGGATCAGGAAGATGCGCCCGGTCATGGAGCCGGGAAACCATCTCATGGCACCTGCTCCACCGTCGTCGCCAGCACATAGCCGCCATTGCGCACGGTCTTGATGATTTGCGGCGCACGCGCATCCTCGCCCAGTTTCTGGCGCAGGCGGCTGATCTGGATATCGATCGAGCGGTCGAACGGGTCGGCATCCCGGCCCTGCGTCAGGTTCAGCAACTGGTCGCGGTTGAGCACCCGGTTCGGATGCTCAAGGAAGATATGCAGCAGCTTGAATTCGGCACCCGACAGCATGATCACCATGCCCTGCGGATTGATCAGGTGGCGTGCGGTCAGGTCCAGCGTCCAGCCGGAAAAACGCAGCGACTGCACCGACGCATGCTCAGGGCTGGCCGGCAGCGCCTGGCTGCGGCGCAGCACGCTGCGGATGCGCGCCAGCAGTTCACGCGGCTCGAACGGTTTCGGCAGATAATCGTCGGCCCCCATTTCCAGCCCCAGAATCCGGTCCAGCGGCTCGCTGCGCGCGGTCAGCATGATGATCGGCAGCGTCGATTGCGCGCGCAGGTTGCGGCACAGCGTCAGCCCATCCTCGCCCGGCATGTTCAGGTCCAGCACGATCAAGTCGACGTGGCTCGTTTCCAACATTTTGCGCATCGCGACGCCGCCGTCGGCGGCCAGCGCATGGTAGCCGTTGGTTTGCAGGTAATCGGCCAGCAATGAGCGGATCTCGCGATCGTCGTCGACGATCAATATGTGTGCAATTGTTTCCATAGATATGGATTATGGCGATTTCAGCCCGGCGCGCACAATGAATTTGTATCGCTTTGTATTGCCCGCGGCGGCAGATACACGGCGATACAAAACTGCCCCGGAATGACACTTGCCAGTTACATCTGGCGTGCAATATGTGTCCATGTGCAGTGCAGATTGCATACCCGATAAGCTCAACACAAAGGAACCACCATGAACAAATTACACAAAAGCATACTGATCGGCATGACCGTCATCGGCCTGGGCGCCACCGCCGTGGCGGCGCGCGCTGACATGGGCGAGGGCGATTGCGGCCACATGGGCCGCATGGGCGGCCATGGGCATGGCTGGTCCAGCGAGAAAATGCAGGAGCGCATCGCCAAGCATCAGGCCGACTTGCATGCCAAGCTCAAGCTCAGCGCCGCGCAGGAACCGGCCTGGAAAACCTTTACCGACAGCATGAAGCCCGGCGCCATGATGCAGCGCCCCGACCGGGCCGAGATGGAAAAAATGGCCGCGCCCGAGCGCATGGAAAAGATGCTCGGCCTGATGAAGGACCGTGAAGCGCGCATGAGCAGCCATCTGGCCGCAATGAAAACCTTCTATGCGACGCTGACGCCGGAGCAGAAAAAGACCTTCGACGCCAGTTTCGGCCCGCGCGGCCGGCCATATGGGGGGCAAGCGCTAAGGCGGCAACGCATTTGCACGGTGCATGCGCGGATTACGGCTACGCCTGATCCGCCCTACTCTCCGAACTGCTCTGAAATGCAAATAAAAGCGGGAGTATGTGCATAAAATGCAGTACTCCCGCACGTATTTGTTGCCCTGTAAAAAATACAGGGTGGGGTATATAAAAATGCTCAGCGCATCATCTGGCACTGGCGCAGCTCGCATTTGAGCAGCAACACCCGCTCATCGTCGCACGCCATCCGGTACACCTCGACCGGTCCCTTGTCGGTAATCCGGGCCGCGCCTTTGCTGGCGCTGCAGCCGTATTTCAGCGCCAGTTTTTCCACCGTCATCGACGACACCCCGGCTAGGAACGGGATGGTCTGTATCTGCGGTTCGGCCGGCGCCGCTGCGGCTAACGGCGCCGGTGCCGCAGCGGGACGCTCGCCGGCGAACATCCCGGACAGCGCCGCACAGCCGGCCAGGGATAACAACAGTGCAGCTGATAGGATGGACTGGATGGCTGAGCGCATTGCTGAAACTCCGTGATTGATTGAATGCCGCCAGTGTACGACAGCCGCATCGCGCTGAATATTGCAATTGTGCATTTTCCGGGCGATGCAGCGCCTATCGCAGGGCTGGCATCAGCAGGGCAGCCGTTTTGGATTATTTCCGTCACGGCGCCAGCGCTGGCGGATCCGGCCGCGGCGCTGTCTGCGCTGCCGCGATCAGATGGCTGGCGCCGTCCTGCACCTGCAGCGCGATGCCGAACGACTGCACGCTGCTGACACTGGTGACCGTATCCACGTACCACCACTCGCTGACGACCCGGGTCGCATCGACGTCCAGCAACAGGTAGCCGCGCTGGCTCAGTTCGATGTACTTGAAGTGCGGATTGACCAGCTTGAGCCCGGCCACGGTCAGCTTTGTCAGTTCGCTCAAGCCGGGCGATGTCACCGAGGTGCTGACGAATTCGACCGCGCGCGAGCCTGCCCCGCTAGCCGGATCGTAGCCACCGCTGGCCAGGTCCGAATTATTCGGATCCTGCGACAGGTCTGCCGCCCATGAACTGTGGAGGTCGCCGCTGAGCAGCACCACATTGCCGACCGCCGGATGGCTCGCATCGCCCTTCAGGATGTCGTATACACGGTCGCGCGCCGGTTGATAGCCGTCCCACTGATCCGGGTTCGCGAAGGTGCCGCCGCCATCCGCGTTGGTTGCCGGCCTGACCTTGAGTTGCGCGAACATCACCCCCTGTCCGATCAGTTTCCACTTCGCGCTCGAGCTGCGCAATGTGCCGGCCAGCCAGGATTCCTCCTCGGCACCGAGCAGCTGGCGCTGTCGGGTCTGCAAATGCACCGTCTTGCGTGAAGGTGGCAAGCGTGCCGTCGGCCGGCAGCTGCCCGGAGCGCGCATTGAGCCGCTCTTCGAGCAGCAGCAGGTCGGCCAGATTGCCGAGCGCAAAACTGCGATTGTTCTTGCGCAGGTTGGCCGGATCGACCACCCGTATCGGCATCCATTCGTAGTACGCCTGCAATGCGGCCGCCACCCGCGCCGGCCACGCGCCTTCGGTCGCTGCGGTGTGATTCAGCGCGCCGTCGGCGTAGGCGTTGTCGGCAAATTCGTGGTCATCCCAGATCGCCACCATCGGATGCTGGCGATGCAGTTCCTGCAAATCGGCGTCGCGCCGGTACTGCGCGTAACGGGTCCGATAGTCGCTCAGGGAAACGATCTCGTTGGGTGGTTCGTACAAGCGCACGTTGCCATCCTCGCCATTCCCGAACTCGTAAATGTAGTCGCCCAGATGCAGCACCAGGTCGAGGTCGGCGCGTTCCGCGATCCGGCGGTAGGCATTGAAATAGCCCTGCGCCAGGCTGGCGCAAGTGACGACCGCCAGGCGCACCCTGCCGGTGTCGCCCAGCGGCAGGGTCTTGGTGCGGCCGATCGGCGAATGGACGCCGCCGCTGGCGAAGCGGTAATAGTAGGTCGTATCCGGCTGCAGGCCGTCGACATCGATCTTGACCGTATGGTCGCGCCCGAGGTCGGTCGTGGTCTGCCCGCTGCGGACAATCTGGCTGAGCGCGGCGTCGGTGGCGACGACGAAGTCGAGCGCGACCGGATCGGCGCCGGTCGTCGTGATCCGGGTCCACAGGATCACCCGATCGGACAGCGGATCGCCGCTGGCAACACCGTGTCCGAACGCTGCACCGGAAGTGGCGGTAACGGGCAGCGGTGCCGCGTTCGCGCGGTGGCCGCCGCAGGACTGCAACAGCGGCAGCGCACCGAATGACAGCAGCGCGGCGCCGGTTCGTTTCAGAAAATCGCGGCGGCAGAGGCCGGGGCGGCGTGGCTTGATGGTGCGGGAACGGCCCATTTTCGGTTCCTCATGCGCGTCAGGCAGCAGCATATGAATGAAAGCGGATAGTGAATTTTTCGTGCGACCAAGGCAGTCTAATGCGCACTGTTTGCGCTGTGTTTGCGCGCGAACAAGCCTTTGGGAGGACGGGCAGCCAATCTCCGGAAAATGGGTTGGCTGCCTGTTAGGGACGCCTGGTTTTCAGTGCAATAACTGACGGTAGTCAAATCCAGCGCTAGCGCAGGGGGACAAAAATTTGTTCGAATGCATCTTGGCTAGAGCTGCCATTTCTTGTTGGCAGAACCAGGCGATGATCCTGCAGATTATTGCAGTTGTGCATTTTTCAGCCCGTGTGTCGTCGGCCGCAAGGTGGCTGCTAGACTGTTTCTTTTGAAAATGTCCACTCAGGGAACCGTCATGCTGACCTTCTATAACGAGCAACACGCCCGCCATCGCGGCCGCCACGAAATCTTTCGCGGCGAACTGGTGCCCTGTTTCGAAAAGCCGGAACGGGTCGACTATGTGCTGGCCGAGTTGCAGCGCCGCAATCCGGGCCGGATCGCGCCCGCCAATACCGACGCAGCGGCCGCGCTGGCGGCGATCCACAGCGCGCGCTACCTGCGGTTTCTGGCCGGCGCCTGGGACGAGTGGCTGGCGCTCGATCCGGCCAATGCGCAGAAAGACGCGTTTCCCGCGATCTGGCCGGTGCGCACGCTGCGCGACGACATCGAGCCGCGCAATTTCTGCGCCAAACTGGGGCTGTATTCGATCGACAGCGGCAGCCCGTTGACCAGCGGCACCTGGCTCGCGGCCCGCGCCGGCGCCGACTGCGCAGTCAGCGCTGCGCAGCATGTGCTGCAGGGCGCGCGCGCCGCATTCGCGCTGAGCCGCCCGCCGGGCCATCACGCCGGTGCCGATTTCTTCGGCGGTTATTGCTTCCTGAACAATGCCGCGCTGGCGGCCCAGCATTTGCGCGATCAGGGCGCGGCCAGGGTCGCGATCCTCGACGTCGATTACCACCACGGCAATGGCACCCAGAGCATCTTCTACGACCGCGCCGACGTGCTGTTTGCCTCGATCCACGGCGACCCGCTGACCGAATACCCGTTCTATCTGGGCCATGCCGACGAAACCGGCAGCGGCGCCGGCGCCGGATATAACCTGAACCTGCCGCTGGCGGCCGGCGCCGACAACGCGAGCTGGTTCGCCGCGCTGGACGCCGCCTGCGCCCGCATCCGGGACTACGCGCCGGACGCGCTGGTGATCTCGCTCGGGGTCGACACCTTCGCCGGCGACCCGATCTCCAGCTTCCGGCTGCAAAGCCCGGATTACCTGCGCCTCGGCCAGCGCCTGGCCACACTCGGCCTGCCGGCCGTTTTCGTGTTCGAAGGCGGCTATGCGGTAGCCGAAATCGGCGTCAATGCGGTGAATGTGCTGGAGGGGTTTGAGCTTGGCTGAGGGGTGACCAGGCTGGTTATTGCCGAGCGCCAGTTTTCTTAGGATTACGTCATCCATCGCGCAGCTAATGTCCGTCAGCATCGAATAAAATGCCCATAATTTATTGCTGCTATATGAATTTATATCGCATGCAAAGTAAGGCCATCCCCTAAAAAGGGGATGGCCTTATTGCTAATAAACGACTACTCTCCCGCGTGGCACGTAAATATTGCATCGGTGAAACCCGCTGCAATATTTCGCATTCAGGGGTTGTCTCAGGGGATATGAAAATGAAATTGACTAAATTGGCGTTGGCATGCGCATTGACAAGCGCGCTTGCTGCATGTGGTGGCGGTGGTAGCGATGCGGTGGTTAGTGATACAGGGACTCCGACGACGCGCACCTTGGCTGGTGTTGCCGCCAAAGGTTTGATCAAGAATGGTGTCGTTAAGGTGTATGCCTATAGCGCGGACGGGATCAAATCGGCGACACCGATTGCCACCACCAGGACAGCGGCCGATGGCAGTTATTCCGTCAGCCTCGGCAGCAATATCGGCCTGTTCACGGTAGAAGTCAGCGCCGATGCAGACACAATCATGGCGGATGAGTTTAGTGGCGATATCCCTATGCCGGTCGGCATGACCTTGCGCAGCCTGATACAACTCGATAGCGCTGCCAGCACAGCAGTCAAGGGCTATGTCACGCCGTTTACCGACATGCTGGTGACTGCAGCTGCGAACGCGACGGGTGGCCTGACGGCAGCCAATGCCGCTTCCGCTCAGAGCGGCGTCACCACCATGCTGGGTTTCAATCCGCTGACAACCAAGCCGATTAACTCCAATAGCGCGGATGCAGCTGCCGCCACTGATTCTTCCGAGAAACTGCAAAGCGTGACCCTGGCGGCTCTCTCCAAAATTGCCAACGATCCAACTAATAGCCTGGGTTGCGCCGGTACCGTCGGCGAAAAAATTGATTGCGTCGTTAAGGCCACTACAGGTTTGGCCACCTTGAAAGACGGCAAGCTGAGCATTCCGTTGACAGCCCAAGTTGCGGTCCGTACCGCATCAGAGGCAGTCGTCGCGAATCCGGCGGTCAACAAAACGGCACTGGCTACGCTGGATGGCCAAACGACTTTCACGCAAGCTGAGGTGCCGACTTCTTCTACGGTAGTCAATCCGATCGCCGCTGCCAAAGCATTGTTCGCCAGCCTGCGCAGCAATATCAATGCGTGGGCGGATGCAGTAAAGGGTGGCGCCCTGAGTAATAGCGCCGTTGCGATGAAGGCAGATTTTGATACGGCAATTGCACCGCTGGACAAGGATCTGGCCGACTGGATTCTGATTTCAGAACGTGGTGTGGTTTTTTATAAAAACTATGTGGATGGCGGAAACAGTGGCGCATCCAATCAAGCCGTGCTCCAAGATGGCAATGAAATAGGTAAATGCTTCCTGTATGCAGATGCCGCTGCCACTACGGAAGTGACGAGTGGTGTCGCTGCAAATAATGTGTTCTGTCGCTTAACTAAAGCACCAGTAGCAGGTACTGAGTCATCGCTCGTGCATACCACTTCTGCCACTCCGCCTGTGACTACGAACTTAACCAGACAGCAGTTCACCAAGGCAATCCAGCTTACGCCTGTCGGATCTTCAACTACGAGCTTTACCTATACTGCCAAAGCTCGTATGGAGACCGCGTATTTCAACAGGAATGGAAGTGGAAATGTCATTAATCTTTCAATAAACGATAACAAAACGACGATCGGCACGGCCGGTACCGGCACAATTGCCTACACGAAGGATGCCAATACCTTAACAGGTGCAGCTATCGTTGGTGACATGCCGGCCCGTACCGACAGCATGGGTGTGAAAATCACTGACAAGGAAACATGGAACGTCAGTTATGCCCGTACTCCGGAAGCCGGTGGCGTTATTAAATATGCGCTTTCCGGTGCGATCACCGCATTCAATGGTGGCGCAGCAGTCGGCTCGGTCGCTTTGCAGGACGGCTCGTTCATCCGTGCAGTGCCGCTAAATGGGGAGATCGTTAGCCAGGGCGTGAAAGAAGTCAATCTGGCGCTTGCCGTTGCCGGTGCGGATAGTACAGTGGCCGGCACCTTGTCTCTGAGTAATTTCTCTACCGACAAGAGTGGCAGCAACTATATCCCGACCGACCTGAAATTCGTCGGCAGCTTTACCAATGCCAGTTCCGAGTTCTTTAATGGCACCTTGACAGCGAAAGCCGCCAACTATGCCGCTTACGATAGCAGTCTGCCTGATTCGGCAACGAATTTCGTCAAGGCATCCGGCTCCTTCGTCGGCATCTTCCGGATTCCGGCTCGCCCTGATCTGAAATTGACCCTGAGCGCCAGCAATCCCGAGTTTAACGTGGCCAACTTCAGCGGTCAGTATGAGGACGGAACCAATACGATTCTGATCAGCAGCAGCAATGCCAGCCCGAAAGTGATCAATATTGCGAGTGCGAATGGTGTTTCCGTGCAGTTTAATGAAGGTGTCAATAGTGCAGATGTGATGAAAAATAGCAGCAAAATCGCTACTTTTGACCGTGCCACCGGGATAATTACCTACAATGACGGCAGCTTCGAGTCATTGAAATAATATTTTCTGGTTTGTGATTGTTTGAAGCCTGACGGCGTGCCGTCAGGCTTTTTTCTTGGTATCTGATGCGACATCTTCTATTGATTAGTTTTCTAGCTTCGGCCAACGCGGTGGCACAACAGTCCATTGCAGACAATGCTGGCACGCTTCACCCACCTGACAAGGCATGGCAGGCTTATGCCCAGGTTCAATTGTGGGCCGTCTATGACGCGATCCCAGTGCATGAATTTGACGGCGACTGGTCGGTCGGTTATGCGCCAAGAGCGGGTCGTAACCTGTTTTTACAACGCAATCGTGCCGAGTTCGGCGTCGAGAAGGATGGCTGGCGGGTCGGTATCGAATATCGGCTGGAGGGTTCGCTGGATGCGAATCGCGATACGCTGGAATTCTATCGCCTCTACCAGCAGCGCCTGCGTCCTGACAGTGCACGTGATTTCAACCTGAACGCGCAATTCAGAGCATGGTCTGCGGCAGGTCTGCGCGTCGCACGGACTTTTTCCCTGGATGCTGCTGGCGACAATAGCCCCTTGCTCATGGTGTCGGGCGCGCTGTATGCGAATCCCCGTAACCGCGATATCGATGTGGCCGGCAAGGTGAGTTACGCGCCGATCGATGTGTACGGATTCAATGCGCAGTATCAGGAGTCCGATACGCGTTATCAGTATCCATTCATGCAAAACCTGCCGCAAACCTCATCCGGCGCCAGTGTTTCACTCGCCTTGCAATGGCCACTGACGCAGAGGCTGACAGCCAATCTGGCACTGAACGACATCTGGAGCCGCATGCGCTGGTCGAATCTTCCTGCCGTCAGGAAGAGCATCAATTCGGATGTCACCAGTTACGACCAGGATGGCTATGTCAATTACCAGCCGCTGTTGTCCGGCCAGAACAGCCAGATCGACAAGACCGGCACGATCGGCGCATCCGGCGCAGTGAGCCTGAGCTACCAACTGGGGCTATGGACGATGAAGATCGGGCTGGACCGCATCGAGGCGACCACGATACCGGCCGTAGCGGTGGCGTATCGGTCCTCCTGGGGCACGTTCACGACCAGTTATGAGACACGCTTCAATACGCTCGGCGTCGGCTATGATCACGGCCCCTTGCGCCTGCATCTGCGCGCCAACCGCTGGCCGCTGAACGAGGCCAGCGCCATCGGCCTGGATGCGGGAGTGCATTACGCGTTTTGATTTGTTGCGGCAATGGCGCTCTGGAACGCTTGCTGAGGCCATCAACAGCCCACGAAAAATTGGTGATTTACGGGAGTATATGGCGAAAGTGCCACGTTACCGCATGTTTTCATTGGGCTATTAAAAATACATGGGGCAGTATATAAATATTGAAAATAGCCTGCTAGAGCGCAAAAGCCGCCCTGCGGGTTATCCCCTCAAGCCATTGCTATCGCTCAGTTTCTTGAATCTGGCGGGGCATCAATATACGCAGGGTCAGGCCGCATTTCGGGCAGGGCCAACTGCCTTGAGCACGGTCGGAGCGATGATCCTGTGCATTGGCGTCACGGGGAGCATGTAGAGGCGGCCGAGCCAGTTGTGGACATGAACGACTGTGGTCACGGTGACAAGTACCCGCCCACTTTTTTCTTCGACGGCTTTGTGCACGGACAGGACGACATCGAGGTGTTTGTCCTTGTCTCCAAGAAGCGCCTCATCGGCGCTGTTTGTGATGAGCGTGAAGATGCCGACCCGCTCGCCGGCTTGGTACGCGGATGCCGGCTTGGCCTGATCGAGTTGGGAAAGCGTGCCGAGATTCTTCAGGCCGAGCGCTGAGACCACGTTGTTGCGGATGGACATGAGCTGGTTCACCCAGGGCGGTGTCGCCAGGAGGGCCCTGAGGAACTGCCCCAGCGCTGACAGGCTCGGGTCTTCGGCCGCTATGGTCCAGGAATCATGGAAGTACGCGCCCGGCAGATACGCGGCAATGGCGCTTGATTTCGGGACACAGGTCTTGGCGGGGATGGCGTTCATGTGGTCTGACGTTTGAATTGAGAGGCAGGCCACTTGGAAATGGGGGCGCCAGAGGTCGAAGTATTTTTGAGTTATCTGGCAAATGAGAGGACGGTCGCTGCATCAACGCATAAGCAAGCACTATCTGCCATCTTGTTTATGTACAAAGTAGTATTGCAACAAGATCTGCCATGGCTTTCTGAGATCGGCAAACCCAAAGTATCGTAGAACGTTAGCCCAACCTACTCGCTGAGGCTTACCGAAGGACGTCGGCTCGAGCGACGGGTTGGGCGTCATCTTAGAAGAGTGCCCGATGGTAGAACCGCGTTTCGGGCGGTATGCGAGGAAATGCCTCCGGAAGCTGCCCCGGGGTGACGCTGACAAACCCGTTCTTCTCGTAGAAACGAAGTGCAGCAACAAACTTCTCGGTCGTGGCGAGATAGAGGTCCCGCACTTCAGCATCTGTTGCCGATTGTACGAGCCGCTCCAACAGGCGTGCCGCGACAGCGTGCTCCTTGCCACGATGCGTTGCCTTGACATACATCTTGCGCAGCGCACCTTGGCTGTTGCCGATGTCGCGCAGCGCGATGGTTCCGACAACTTCATTCTTGAAAAGCGCCACCCAGAAGTTGCCTGCTCCCGTTTGGTAGAAGTTAGCGACGTCCAGGAGGTCAGGCTGATCCTCGGCTCGAATGTCGAGGCCAAACTCGGCGCGTTGAATTTCAAGTATGAAATCGACCACACCGCTCTCAAGTGATTTCGAGTGACGCACGATCTCGATCAAAGAAACCTCCTCATGACGCCCAACGTGATTTAATTTTCATTTTGCAAATATATCCGACCAAATGCGGACCGGCAATTTGTTTCAAAACTCTTGTGCATATTTGGTTTTTTTTAGTTAGAACAAACCCATATGCAGGGTACGCTCAATAAAAAGCCCGGAACCAGTCCGGGCTTTTGTGCTGAAAAATTCAACTAACTACTTACATATTGCGCCGATACTGCCCGCCGACTTCGAACAGCGCAGTGGTGATCTGCCCCAGCGAGCAGACCCGTACCGCATCCATCAGCTTGTCGAACACGTTTTCATTGTTGATCGCCGCCTGCTGCAGGGCGGCCAGCGCTTGCGGTGCCTGGGCTGCATTGCGCGCGTGGAAGTCGGCCAGACGCGTCAGTTGCGACTGCTTTTCGGCGTCGGTCGAGCGCGCCAGTTCGATCTTTTGCGCGACGCCGGTGGCTTTCGGGTTGCGGAAGGTGTTGACGCCGACGATCGGCAGCGTGCCGTCGTGCTTCTGGTGCTCGTACAGCATCGATTCTTCCTGGATCTTGCCGCGCTGGTAGCCGGTTTCCATCGCGCCCAGCACGCCGCCGCGTTCGGCGATCCGTTCGAACTCCTGCAATACCGCTTCTTCGACCAGATCGGTCAGTTCCTCGATGATGAAGCTGCCCTGGATCGGGTTTTCATTCTTGGCCAGGCCCCATTCGCGGTTGATGATCAGCTGGATCGCCAAGGCCCGGCGCACCGATTCGTCGGTCGGGGTGGTGATCGCTTCGTCGTAGGCGTTGGTGTGCAGCGAGTTGCAATTGTCGTAGATCGCGATCAGCGCCTGCAGCGTGGTGCGGATGTCGTTGAAGTCGATTTCCTGCGCGTGCAGCGAGCGGCCGGAAGTCTGGATATGGTATTTCAGCTTCTGGCTGCGGTCATTCGCGCCGTACTTGTCGCGCATCGCGACTGCCCACAGGCGGCGTGCAACGCGGCCCAGCACCGTGTATTCCGGGTCCATGCCATTGGAAAAGAAGAATGACAGGTTGGGTGCGAAATCGTCGATGTGCATGCCGCGCGCCAGATAGGCTTCGACGAAGGTGAAGCCGTTCGACAGCGTGAACGCCAGTTGCGAGATCGGATTGGCGCCGGCTTCGGCGATGTGATAGCCGGAGATCGAGACCGAGTAGAAATTGCGCACCTGGTGGTGCACGAAATATTCCTGGATGTCGCCCATCACCTTCAGGCTGAATTCGGTCGAGAAGATGCAGGTGTTCTGGCCCTGGTCTTCCTTCAGGATGTCGGCCTGCACGGTGCCGCGCACGTTCATCAGCACCCATTCCCTGATCTTGGCCGCTTCGTCGGCGGTCGCATCGCGGCCGTTATCGGTGCGGAATTTTTCCAGCTGCTGGTCGATTGCGGCGTTCATGAACATCGCCAGGATGGTCGGGGCCGGGCCGTTGATGGTCATCGAGACCGAGGTGGTCGGGCTGCACAGGTCGAAACCGTCGTACAGCACCTTCATGTCGTCCAGCGTCGCGATCGACACGCCGGAGTTGCCGACCTTGCCGTAGATGTCGGGCCGGATTGCCGGGTCGGCGCCGTACAGCGTGACCGAGTCGAACGCGGTCGACAGCCGTTTCGCGTCCATCCCTTCGGATACCAGCTTGAAGCGGCGGTTGGTGCGGAACGGGTCGCCTTCGCCGGCGAACATGCGGGTCGGGTCTTCGCCTTCGCGCTTGAATGCGAACACGCCGGCGGTGAACGGGAACGAGCCGGGCACGTTTTCCAGCATCAGCCAGCGCAGGATTTCGCCGTGGTCCTCGAACCGCGGCAGCGCGACCTTGCGGATCTTGGTGCCTGACAGCGTGCTGTAGACCAGCTGGGTGCGGATTTCCTTGTCGCGGATCTTGACCACGTATTCGTCGCCCGCATACGATTTTTGCATGTCGGGCCACATCGTCAGCAGCTTCTTGCTGCCGGCGTCGAGGCTGGCGTCGCGCTCAGCGATCAGGTCGTCGAAGTCGCGCGCCCTTGCCGGCCGCGGCTCAGCATGCGCTTGGATTCCTGCAACTGCTGCCGCTCGCGCGCCAGCACCACCTGTTTGCGGGTGAAACGGTGATAGCCGCGCAGCGTGTCGGCGATTTCGGCCAGATAACGGCTGCGTGCCGGCGGCACGATCACGTTCTTGCCGCTGGAGAACTTGGCGGCGACCGGTGCCAGCTTGCTGGCTGTGGCTTTCAGGCCGCGCTCTATCAGTTTCGGCAGCAGGCCCTGATACAGCGCGGTCACGCCGTCGTCGTTGAAGCGCGACGCTTGGGTGCCGAACACCGGCATCTGGTCCGGGCTCTGGCTCCACAGTTCGCGGTTGCGCTGGTATTGCTTGGCGACATCGCGCAGCGCATCCTGTGCGCCGCGGCGGTCGAACTTGTTGATCGCGATGAAATCGGCAAAATCGAGCATGTCGATTTTTTCCAGTTGCGACGCGGCGCCGAATTCCGGCGTCATCACATACATGCTGACATCGACATGCGGCACGATCGCGGCGTCGCCCTGGCCGATGCCGGAGGTCTCGATGATCACCAGGTCGAAACCGGCCACCTTGCAGGCCGCAATCACGTCCGGCAATGCCTGCGAGATTTCGGAGCCGGCTTCGCGCGTGGCCAGCGAGCGCATGAAGACCCGCACCGGCGCATCGTCCTTGCCGCCCCACGGGTTGATCGCATTCATGCGGATGCGGTCGCCCAGCAGCGCGCCGCCCGATTTGCGGCGCGACGGGTCGATCGAGATCAGCGCGATATTCAGCGCATCGCCCTGGTCGAGCCGGATGCGGCGGATCAGTTCATCGGTCAGCGAGGACTTGCCGGCGCCGCCGGTGCCGGTGATGCCCAGCGTCGGGGTCTGGATGGCGGCGGCGGCCTGGTGCAGCTGCGCCTTCAGCTTGGCGCTGACCTTGTCGTTTTCCAGTGCGGTGATCAGTTGCGCCAGCGGCCGGTGCTTGGCCGGGATGTCGGCGCCTTCCAGCGCCGCCAGCTTGGTCGGCGCATAGGCCGACAGATCGACATCGCAGGCCGCTATCATCGCCAGGATCATGCCGACCAGGCCCATGCGCTGGCCGTCTTCCGGGCTGAAAATGCGGGTCACGCCGTACGCATGCAGATCATTGATTTCTTCCGGCACGATCACGCCGCCGCCGCCGCCGAACACCTTGATGTGCTCGCCGCCGCGCTGTTTCAGCAGGTCGATCATGTACTTGAAGTATTCGACGTGGCCGCCCTGATAGCTGGAAATCGCGATGCCCTGTGCATCTTCCTGCAGCGCCGCAGTGACGATTTCGTCGACCGAGCGGTTGTGGCCGAGGTGGATCACTTCGGCGCCGTGCGCCATCAGGATGCGGCGCATGATGTTGATCGAGGCGTCGTGGCCGTCGAACAGCGAGGCCGCCGTGACGAAGCGCACTTTATTGGCGGGTTTGTATTCGGTCAGCTTATCAACAATGGACAGGTCGGTCATGAAGGTCTCCGGGGTGGCGGGATGTTGCGCGCTCTTATGTGACGTTTACGTAAACGTCACTGTAGGGCGAGTATAGCGCGAAAAAAACAGTTGCAATGTCATCCTGATGTCAGTTTTTTGATGCCATTGTGGTACTGGTTTGCGCGCAACTTGGTCTATTCAGAATAGTGCAGGCATCGCAGCCTGCACTGGGTTTGCTATGTCAGGCAGACTTGATCGCCGCCGTGGACGGCAGCTTGAACTGCGCCAGCAGCGTGGCTTTTTCAGCTTCGGCATGCTCGATCGCAAGTTCCTTCACATGGCCGAAGCCGCGGATCTGCTCCGGCAACGATGGCAATCCGGACTGCCAGCCCGAGATTGCCGGGGTTCAGATTGCCGAGCAGGGACAGGATCGTCGTGCGGTATTCGGCACTCAGGCGGCGCTCGGTCTTGCGCTCTTCAGTGTAGCCAAAGATATCGAGCTTGCTGCCGCGCAGTCCCTTGCATTTCGCCAGCAATTTGAAGGCATGCCACACCCACGAGCCGTATTGCGCCTTGACCAGATGGCCCTGACCATCCTTTTTCGACAACAGCGGCGGCGCCAGGTTGAATTTCAGCGAGAAGTCGCCCTCGAATTGCTGCTTCAGCTGCTCGACGAAACGGCCGTCGGTATACAGCCGTGCGACTTCGTACTCATCCTTGTAAGCCATCAGCTTGAAGGCGTACTTGGCCACTGCGGTGCTCAGCTTGTTGCCCATTTTCAAGGCGCTTTCCGCTGTGCGCACCTGCTCGACCAGCGCCGCGTATTGCGCTGCGTAGGCGGCGTCCTGATACGCGGTCAGGGCTTCGACGCGGCGCTGGATCAGGCTGTCCAGGCTTTGCGGCATCTGCAGCAAGACCGGCTTGGCTGGCACCGCGACCAGTTCGACCCGCTTGAAGTCGAGCGCGGCGCGGCGGCCCCACAGGAAGCTCTTCTTGTTGGCTTCGATGCCGACGCCGTTGAGTTCGATCGCGCGCAGCAGCGCGTTTTCCGACAGCGGGATGCAGCCCTTCTGGAACGCATAACCGAGCATGAACAGGTTGGCCGCGATCGAGTCGCCCATCAGCGCGGTGGCCAGCGTGGTGGCGTCGATGAAGTCGGCCCGGCCGTCGACCGATTCGGTGATCAGCTTGCGGATTTCGTCGGCCGGGTAGTGCCAGTCCGGATCTTTCGCGAATTGGCCCGGCGGCTGCTGGTAGGTATTGACCAGCGCCCGGGTGCGGCCGGCGCGCATCTTCGAAATCGCGTCCTGCGCACCGGCGGTGAGCATGTCGCAGCCCAGAATCAGGTCGGCTTCGCCGGTGGCGATGCGCTGCGCGCGGATCTGGTCCTGGGCTCGCGGCGATCCGCACATGCGAGGTGACCGCGCCGTTCTTCTGCGACATGCCGGTCATGTCGAGCACCGAAATGCCCTTGCCGTCGAGGTGGGCGGCCATCCCCATCAGCGCGCCGATGGTGATCACGCCGGTGCCGCCGATGCCGTTGATCAGGATGTTGAACGGCACGCTGCAGTCCGGCGACAGCGGCGAGGGCAGCGGGCCGAAGCCGTCGTCCTGCGACTTGCCGGCCTTGGGTTTCCTGAGCTTGCCGCCTTCGACCGTGACGAAGCTCGGGCAGAAACCCTTGACGCAGGAATAATCCTTGTTGCACGACGACTGGTCGATCGCGCGCTTGCGGCCGAACTCGGTTTCCAGCGGCACGATCGAGGTGCAGTTCGATTGCGCGCCGCAGTCGCCGCAGCCTTCGCACACCGCTTCATTGATGAACAGGCGCTGATCCGGGTCGGGGAACTGGCCTTTCTTGCGGCGCCGGCGCTTTTCGGCGGCGCAGGTCTGGTCGTAGATCAGCACCGACGCGCCCTGTCACTTCACGCAGTTCGCGCTGCACCGCATCCATGTCCTTGCGGTCATGCAGGGTCACCAGCGCCGGCAGAGTCGAGCGGTCGGCGTAGCGCGTCAGGTCCTCGGTCACCAGCGCGATGCGCTTGACGCCTTCGGCCGCCATCTGTTGCGCGATCATCGGCACCGAGGTGATGCCGTCGACCGGCTGGCCGCCGGTCATCGCGACCGCGTCGTTGTACAGGATCTTGTAGGTGATGTTGACCTTGGCCGCGACTGCGGCGCGGATCGCCAGGAAGCCGGAATGGAAATAGGTGCCGTCGCCCAGGTTCTGGAACACATGCGGCAGCTTGGAGAATGCGGCCTGGCCGATCCACGGCGCGCCTTCGCCGCCCATGTGGGTGGTCAGCTTGTTGTGCTCCGGATAAATCGCGGTCGCCATCACGTGGCAGCCGATGCCGGCCAGCGCCAGGCTGCCTTCGGGCACCTTGGTCGAGCTGTTGTGCGGGCAGCCGGAGCAGAAATACGCGGGGCGCGGCGGCGTGTTGACCGATTTCTACAGCACCGCATCCTTGGCTTCGAGGAACGCCAGCCGCGCCTTGATCAGGTCGCTGGTGTGGAAGCGTGCGATGCGGCTGGCGATCACGCGCGCGATTTGCGCCACCGAGAAATCGGCCTTCGAAGTCAGCAGCCATTCGCCGCGCGGCGCGACCCATTCGCCTTTCTCGTCGAACTTGCCGATCACGCGCGGGCGCACGTCGTCGCGCCAGTTGTACAGCTGTTCCTTGAGCTGGTACTCGACCATCTGGCGCTTCTCTTCGACCACCAGGATCTCGTCCAGCCCCTGCGCGAACTCGCGCACGCCGTCCGGCTCCAGCGGCCACGGCATCGCGACCTTGTACAGGCGCAGGCCGATGTCGGCCGCCATCTGCTGGTCGATGCCGAGTTCTTCCAGCGCTTCCAGCACGTCCAGATAGGATTTGCCGGAGGCGATGATGCCCAGCTTCGCGTGCGGGCTGTCGATGGTGGTGTGGTTCAGCTTATTGGCGCGCGCATACGCGAGCGCCGCGTAAATCTTGTAGTCCTGCATCAGCGCTTCCTGCTTGCGCGCCTGGATGCCGAGCGTGTCGGTCGACAGGCGCGCATTCAGGCCGCCTTCCGGCATCGCGAAGTCGGCCGGAATGGTGATCTGCAGCCGGTGCGGATCGGCATCGATCGATGCGCTCGACTCGACCGTGTCGGCCAGCGCCTTGAAGCCGACCGCGCAGCCGGAAAAGCGCGACATCGCCCAGCCGTGCAGGCCCAGATCCAGGTATTCCTGCACATTGCACGGATACAGCAGCGGGATCATGCAGGCCGAGAAAATGTGGTCGGACTGGTGCGGCAGCGTCGATGAATACGCGCCGTGGTCGTCGCCGGCCACCAGCAGCACGCCGCCGTGCTTGGCGGTGCCGGCATGGTTCATGTGCTTGAACACGTCGCCGCAGCGATCCACGCCGGGCCCTTTGCCGTACCACATCGCAAACACGCCGTCGTACTTGGCCGGGCCGATCAGGTCGACCTGCTGCGTGCCCCAGACCGCGGTGGCGGCCAGGTCTTCATTGACGCCGGGCACGAACTTGACGTGATGCGCATCCAGATGCTTTTGCGCTTTCCACAGGGTTTCGTCCAGCCCGCCCAGCGGCGAGCCGCGATAGCCGGAGATGAAGCCGGCGCTGTTGATGCCGGCCGCGCGGTCGCGCAGGCGCTGCATCAGCGGCAGGCGCACCAGCGCCTGGATGCCGGACAGGTAGATGCGGTCGGAGGTGGCGCTGTATTTGTCGTCGAGGCTGACGCGCGTGAGTCGTGTCGCGACGCCTGCTGCGGCGTCGTCGGACACAGCGGATTCCGGTACGGAATGGGCTGGCATGTGCATCTCCAAAATTGTGTTTCAGATAGTGCCCAACTTGGCCGCGCCGGGTAGGCGGGCGATTGTCGGGTACTTCGGCCGCGGTGACGGCCTCGGTACAGAAATTCGGTATGAATTCACTGTTGGACGCAGTGTAGGCCGGTTTCGCTGCCGGGCTGAAATACGGAATGCGGATATGGGTATAAGAAAAAGTGATGGCTGGTACGCGCAAGCCGGGCCAGCGCCTAGTAAAATTTCTGCCTTGAAACTATAATCAGCGCAGCCTATACAATGCCAGCCACGGGCAGTGCCCAGAGAGTCTGCAATGACCAATACTTCAGACCCGTCGCACCACGCTACTGCAGATCATCCTATAGGCGCGCAGCAGCGTTTCGAGAATCTGGTCAATGGCATTGACGGGATCGTCTGGGAAGCCGATCCGGCCACTTTCCGCTTTACTTTTGTCAGCGCGCAAGCCGAGCACATCCTTGGCTATCGGATCGAAGACTGGTACGCCGAAGGCTTCTGGGCGGCCCATATCCACCCGCAGGATCGCGAACATACGGTTGACTTCTGCGCGACGCAAACCAGGGATGGCAGCAACCATGCGTTTGAATACCGGATGCTGGCCGCCGACGGCCGCGTGGTCTGGCTCAAGGATTCGGTCAGTGTCGGGGTCAGCGACGGGCGGCCGGTTTCCCTGTGCGGCATCATGGTCGATATTACCGAGCGCCAACAACTGGCGGAGGCCTTGCAGCAGAAAAACAGCCTGCTGCAGAAGGTGGTCGACAATATCCCTTGCGGCATTTCAATGACCGACGCCGACCTGAATGTGATCCTGATCAACCGGCGTGCACTGGCCATTCTCGATGTGCCAGATGCCATTTTTCATGCAGACAGCACGCCGCTGGAGCATGTGTTCCGCTACAACGCCGAGCGTGGCGAATACGGTCCGGGCGATCCCGATGCGCAGGTCGCAGCGCGCCTGCAGCGGGCGCAGCTGCAGCTGCCGCACCAGATGGAAAGAGTCCGGCCCGACGGCACGGTGATCGAAGTACGCGGCGTGCCGCTGGCAGATGGCGGTTTCGTCACCGTGTATCTGGACGTCAGCAAGGAGCGGGCGGTGGAGGCGGCACTGGCGCGCGAAACCGCATCGCTCCAGGCGGTGCTGGCGCACATGCCGCAGGGCATCAGCGTGTTCGATGAACATCTGCAGCTCAAGCACTGGAACCGGGGCATGGTCGAAGTGCTCAACCTGCCGCCGGAAATGGTGGCGCAGGGCATGCACTTCGACGACCTGATCCGGGTCCCGGCCTATCGCGGCGAGTATGGCCCGGGCGAGCCGGAGCAGCATGTCGCGCGCATCCACGCGCTGGCGATGCAATTTCAGCCGCATCAGTTCAAGCGCACCCAACCTTCGGGCAAAACCCATCTGGTCTCCGGCGAGCCGATGCTGGCCGACGGCAAGCTGGCCGGCTTCATTACCACCTATACCGACATTACCGAGCTCGAGCGTGCCGAGGAAGCGTTGCGGTTGTCCGCCACCGTGTTTGAAAGCAGCACCGAAGGCATCATGATTACCGATGCCGACACCCGCATCCTGAAGGTCAATCGGGCCTTCAGCGCGATCACCGGCTATGCTGCCGGCGAGGTGCTGGGCCGGACCCCGGCATTTCTGCAATCGGGCCGGGAGGACCCGGCGCTTTACCAGGCGATGTGGCAATCGATTGCCGAACATGGTCACTGGAGCGGAGAAATCTGGAGCCGGCGCAAATGCGGCGAGGTGTACGCCGAGCGCCTGTCGATCAGCCGGGCGGACAACGTCAATGGCGAAGTCACCAACTACATCGGCATTTTCAGCGATATCTCACACGCCAAGGCGGCGCAAAACAAGATCGAGCGGCTGTCCTATTTCGATGCGCTGACCGAACTGCCGAATCGCGCGCTGTTGCAGGATAGGTTGCAGCATGCGCTGCTCAGCGCGCAGCGCAAAAAGAGCCGGGTTGCGCTGCTGACGATCGATATCGACCGCCTGGGCCACATCAATGACACGCTGGGCCACCATGTCGGCGACCAGGTCATCGTCGCGGTGGCGCGGCGGCTGGTGGCCAGCGTGCGCGCGGTCGACACGGTTTCGCGCCACCGCGGCGACGAGTTTGCGCTGATTCTGGAAGATCTGGACGAGGTGCAGGCGGCGGCCCAGATGGCCGAGAGCCTGCTGGCCATCCTCGGCGCCGCGTTCCGGATTGATGAACAGGAGATCAGCATCAGCGCCTGCATCGGCATCAGCATCTTTCCGGACGACGGCAAGACCCCTCTGGTGCTGCTGAAAAATGCCGATGTCGCGCTGCATCACGCGAAGGGCAGCGGCAGTTTTCAGTTTTTCCGGGAAGAAATGAACACCGCTTCGATGGAGCGCATGCTGATCGAAAACAGCCTGCGGCTGGCGTTGCGGCGCAATGAGTTCCGGGTCTTTTACCAGGCCCAGCTCGATTTTGCCAGCGGCCAGATCGTCGGCATGGAGGCGCTGGTGCGCTGGGCCCATCCCGAGATGGGGCTGGTGCCGCCGATGCGCTTCATTCCGGTCGCCGAGGAAACCGGCCAGATCGTCGAGATCGGCCTGTGGGTGTTGCGCGCCGCGTGCCAGGAAACCCGGCGCTGGCACCAGCAGGGCTATGGCCATTTGCGGGTGGCGGTCAATGTGTCGGCCCGCCAGTTCAATCAGGACGATTTTGCCGCGCAGGTGCAACAGGTACTGCAGGACACCGGCCTGGCGCCCGAACGGCTGGAGCTGGAACTGACCGAAAGCCTGATCATGCAGCATCCGGAGCGGGTGATCGGCACCATGGCGGAGTTGCGCGCACTCGGGGTGAAATTCTCGATCGACGATTTCGGCACCGGCTATTCCAGCCTGTCGCAGCTCAAGCGCTTCCCGATCGACAAGCTCAAGATCGACCAGTCGTTTACGCGCGATATCGGCACCGATGCCAACGGCACCGAGATTACCCGCGCCATCATCGCGCTGGGCACCAGCCTGCGCTTGCAGGTGGTGGCGGAAGGGGTGGAAACCGCGGAACAGCAGCGCTTCCTGATCGACAACGGCTGCCACAGCATGCAGGGCTACCTGTTCAGCCGTCCGGTCCCGGCCGCCGATTTTTCGCGCTTGCTGGCGGCACACAGCGCCAGCCTGGATCGTGTCGATGCGGTGATCTGAGGCCGCATTCCGGTTTCCGGTCAGCTTGCAGCGGCAAAAATATACTCCACTGTGTATTTTTGCAAGGCCAATGAAACCGTGCGCGAACTGCCATGTTTTTGCACATACTCCATGTTATTTCATTGAATCCGGGCGCGCAGCGGCGGCCGGATGCAAGGCGTGCGCGCCCAGCCAGCGGCCGCTGTCGCACAGCGTGTGCGTCACTTCCAGCACCAGCCGTTCGACCGCCGCAGCGGCATTGGTGAGCGGGATATTCTTCGACGCGCACAAGGCGACGGTGCGCGAGATCTGCGCGCCGCTGATCGGGCGCGCCGCCATGTCGCCGCGCTCGATTTCGGACAGCACCGGCGCCACCGGCAGGATGGTCGCGCCCAGATCGGCCAGCAGCGCCGATTTCAGAATCGCGATCGAGTTGATCTCGATCACATTCTCGATCGACAGTCCGGCGCTGCGCACGATGTGTTCGATGCGCGGCCGCACGCCGTGCTGCAGGCCGGGCAGAATCAGCGGCACCTTGACCGCGTCGGCCAGCGCAATCGACGCGCCGGGCAGCGCGAAGCGCGAAGCGCTGCGGGTGATGAACATCATCTCTTCTTCGACCAGCGGGGTGCTGGTGAACGCGCTCAGCTGCCCGTCGTCGAACAATAGCGCCAGGTTGATGCGGCCCGATTTGAGCTGCTCGATCAGGCTGCCGGACAATTCCTCGGTCAGTTGCAGCGTGATTTCGGGATAGGTTTCACGTATCGCGGTCAGCAGCGGCAGCGCCAGCGCGCCGGACACGCTTTGCGGCAGGCCGAGCGCGACGGTGCCGGCCGGCGCGGTGGTGGACTGGGTGACCGCCGATTTGGCGTCGCTCACCTGTTTCAGGATCGCTTGCGCATGTTCATAAAACAGTTTGCCGGCATCGGTCGACAGCACGCCCTGCGCCGAACGGTGCAGCAATTGCGCGCCCAGTTCCTGCTCCAGCTGGCGCAGTTGCTGGGTCAGCGCCGGCTGCGCGATATGCAGCACGCGCGCGGCGCGCGACAGCGAGCCGTGATCGACGATGGCGACGAAGTAACGCAGTTGGCGCAGTTCCATGGCGGTGGGGAGTGAGAGTCGGTCAGTTAGCGGGTTTCAGCGCCTTGCGTTCGACGCTGGAAGACAGGATCAGCGAAGTCGAGGTGATGCCGCAACGGGTCAGTTTCAGGATCACGGCTTCCAGTTCGGCCACCGATTTGGCGACCACCTTGACGATGTTGCAGTCTTCGCCGGTGATCGAGTGGCATTCGACGATTTCCGGCACCTGCGCGGCGACCACCGCGACCGGCGTGTCGTGGCTGCGGGCGGCGACGCGGATGAAGGCGATGATGCCGTAGCCGAGCGCGGCCGGATTGACCCTGGCGTGGTAACCGCTGATGACGCCGGCGCCCTCCATCCGTTTCACGCGCTCCGCCACCGCCGGCTGGCTCATGTGGATGCGGCGGCCGATTTCAGTGAGCGTGGTGCGGGCGTCCGCCTGCAAAATATCGAGGATTTTCACATCCATCGCGTCGAATTCCATTCCCATGGCAAGTCCCTGTTATTTCGATGAAAGCAAAAGTGTTTCAGCTACTTTACCTTGTATTGTCTATTCAAATGCAATTTTGTGGCGCATACAATGAATTCATCGAGGCCATGGGAACTAAGAATACATAAAAGCGCCTCCGCCCTCACCCCCACCCCTCTCCCTTAACCTGGAGACCACTATCATGCGCGCGCTGCCGAACCGAGTCCTGTTTGCCTTGCTGACGGTGTATATCGTCTGGGGTTCGACCTATTTCGCGATCGGTGCCGCGCTGCAGTCGTTTGCACCGTTCTGGATGATGGGTTCGCGCTTTCTGGTCGCCGGCGCTTTGCTGTTCGGCTGGCTCAAATGGCGCGGCGTCGCCAATCCGACGCTGCGCCAGTGGCGCGATGCCGGCATCGTCGGGATTCTGCTGCTGGGCGGCGGCATGGGCATGGTGGCAGTCGCCGAACAATACGTGTCGTCCGGCCTGACCGCGGTGTTCATCGCCAGTTCGCCGCTGATGTTCGCGGTCTGGGCCGGCCTGTTCGGCGACTGGCCGAGCCGGTTGCAGTGGGCCGGCATCCTGGCCGGCTTCGTCGGCGCGCTACTGCTGGCCAGCGGCGGCGACTTTTCCGCCAGTCCGGTCGGCGTGCTGGCGCTGATCTGTGCGATCTCAAGCTGGACGCTGGGTTCGGTATTGTCGCAGAAGAAAATGGCGCTGGCGCCCGGCTCGATGGGCTTCGCCAGTGAAATGCTGATCGGCGGCGTGTTCCTGACCATCGTGGCCGCGCTGCGCGGCGAGCCGTTCGTGCTGCAGCCGGCGCCCGGCGCGTTGCTGGCCTGGGTCTATCTGGTCAGCGCCGGTTCGCTGCTGGCGTTTTCAGCTTACATGTATTTGTTGTCGAAAGTGTCGCATGCGCTGGCATCGAGCTATGCGTACGTAAATCCGGTGATCGCGGTGCTGCTGGGCAGCCTGTTCGGCGGCGAAACCGTCGGCCCGCGCGAAATGCTTGCGATGGCGATCATCCTGGGCAGCGTGATCCTGCTGACCGGCAGCAAGAAAGAGCACAAGAAAGACAGCAAGCAAGACAGCGAGAGCGCAGGCGAGCCGCTTGCAACCACTACCATACAAACAAGGAAAGCATCATGAGCTGGGAAACATATCTGATTTTTGCGGTCACCACGCTGGTGGTGTGCCTGACGCCGGGGCCGGCCGCCTTGCTGATCGTCGCGCAGGGCATTTCGAACGGCTTTCGCCAGTCGTATTGGGCGATTGCCGGCATCGCGCTGGGCAATGTCGTCTATTTCGCGTTATCGGCCACCGGGATCGCGGCGCTGATCCTGGCCAGCAGCACGCTGTTTGCTATCATCAAATGGGTCGGCGTTGCTTACCTGTTCTATCTGGGGCTGTCGGCCATTTTCAACCGTTCGAGCGCGCTGACGGTGACCGCCGATGCCGGCACCGGCGTGTCCGGCCCGCGCGCGTTCTGGCAGGCGCTGGTGGTGGAGCTGTCCAATCCCAAGGCATTGCTGTATTTCGTCGCGCTGCTGCCGCAGTTCATCAATCCGAACCAGCCGCTCGGCATGCAAATGTTGATCTTCGGCGTCACTTGCCTCGGCCTGGATGGCTTCACTTACAGCCTGTACGCGTGGCTGGGCAGCAAGGCCCGGCGTTTCAGCGCGAATGCATCGTTCGTCAAGAACAGCAACCGCGCGTCCGGCAGCTTGCTGGTGATCGTGGGCGTGATGATGGCGACCCTGAAGCGGGCGATCCATTAAGCAATCATTCAGCAGGAGCGACAGGCAGGATGTAAACGTGACAAGAGCGGGCCAGGCCCGCTCTTGTCACATCCGGATTCTGCGCTGCTTAGAAAAATTCGACCTGATCGTTCGAGACGTCGGCTTTCAGGTCGCCTGAGCTGACCAGCCCCTCATAGTTGCAGACCTGGTTCCTGCCGTTCGATTTTGCAAAATACAGCGCCATGTCGGCATGTCCGAGGATCACGACCGGCGTGCCATTCGGCCCGATCCGGTCGAAGCCGATGCTGACGGTGATCTGTCCTACCTGCGGGAAATGATGCTGTTCGATATTCTTGCGGAAGCGCTCGAAAATCATCTGCGCATCCTCCAGCGTGGTGGCGCGCAGCAGGATCACGAATTCTTCGCCGCCAAAGCGGAACAAGCCATCCTGCGGCCGGAACGACGAGCGCAGCAGGTTGGCCACCAGCAGCAAGACTTCGTCGCCATACAGGTGCCCGAATCCATCGTTGACGCGCTTGAAATGATCGATGTCGACCACCGCCAGCCATTGTTCCTTGCCGCAGCTGATCTGGCGCCGATCATCATCCTGGCTCACGGAACTGTTTTCGCTGAGCGCCATCTTGCGCAGCACCTTGGAAAAATTCTCGTCGAAGGTCTTGCGGTTCAGCAAGCCGGTCAGCAAGTCGCGTTCGCTGTAGTCGAGCAGGCTGCGGTGATTGCGGTAGATCGACAGCACGCCCTGCAGCAATTCCATCCTGAAGCCATCGCAGGACTGCGGATTCTGGATTTCCAGGCAGGCAGTGATCTTGTCATCGAGCCAGATCGGCAGCCATAGCAGGTGCCGTCCATCGGGCAAGGTTTGTTCGGCATGGGCGTGGCGCTGTGCGATGCAGTCTGCCAGAGCCGGCAGGCTGGCAATTTTCTCGTCCGGCGGTTCGGCGTCAGGGCAGTCTTCGGTAGTGGTGATTTTTCCGTTGTTGATCCAGGCACGTGGCTTCATGAGCAGTTCATCATGGCTGCGCATGATTTCAAGCTCGCGCACCTGCTCGGCCTGTGCCAGCTCACAGAGCGCGGCAATGACGGCGGCATTGAGCATGGTGTGATCGCGATGGCGTGTAATTTCCACCATGTGTTTCAGGAGCGGAGTCATCATCAACTCCTTGGGTACGTCCGCAACAGATTCATACCGACCTTGCATAGATTTAGACTGAGGCAATCATAAAATACAGTTGGGATATTGGATCCAAAGGTGTTGAGTCATGCCGGACAGTATCAATTGGTCGCGGTGCCTGCTCCCTGGGATTCTATATGAATCCTTGTGGCTGTATCTTTCGACGGCCTCTATGTTGTCTGATTGTAATTTTAAAAAAGATTGTACTAGCAATCGGACCGCAAGCGGATTAATTATCTGTCGATCAAGTAATTGGCAGGCCCGCTTGACTGCCGGCATCGCTTGCAGATCCTGAAATGGTGGGAAGCGGGGCGTGCCGGCACAGGATTCGGAAGCAGCACGCAGCACCGGGAGTGATCTGGCGTCGTAGAATGTCGATCTTTCGGCGCTGTTGCTGCCCGCTTCATATCCGCCACCAGCGTGCGATGTGCGCAGCCGATGCGTAACGAAACATTTTTTGCTTTTTCAGAATGGATACCACCATGCAAAATGCCATATTCGACAATACCGTTGCCGAGCTAAAGACCATTTTTGGCACTCCCCGTCACCTCGTCAATAAAAATGGCGTCAGGTTCCAAAGAAATGGCTCGGTCACGGTTTACCACGAGGAACTCGCTCCCGGCAATAACGCAGAAATTGCTTTCAATGTGCAGGCGCTGGCGACCAGTTTCGGCGTCACGCCTGCTGCACTGATTAAGCTGATCAGCGAGTGCAATGCCATTACCGGGCGTGCGGTAGAAATCAACAAGCGCCAGAACTGGCCGCGCATCGGCATTGTCAGCGAGGAACATGTAGCGCTGGCAAAAGAGAAGCTGGCTGCGCTGTTGGTGCGCTAAGCGGGATTCGCGCTTCAGCGCGTTCCGGCGCAGCAAATGAAAACGGGCCGCAATCGCGGCCCGTCCAATTACTGTACTGCTAGCTGTTGATTACTTCTTGGTAACCTGGGCTGTCGTTTTTTCTACTGCTTGTGAGAACTGCTCAGTTGCTTTGGCAACATTTGCTTCAACTGTTTCAACCGCTTGCTTGGTTGTTTTGCTCAGTTGCTCGTAGCCGGCGTTTGCATTGTCGATTACCGATTTAAACATCGCGACTGCATTTTCCGAACCGGCTGGTGCGTTTTTAGTAACGTCAGAAACCAGGGCAGTTACCTTGTTTTTTGTTTCAGCGATTTGCGCTTCAACTGCCTTGTCGAGTTCAGCTTTGGTGCTGGAAGCGATTTCAGCCAGGTGACGACCGTAGGACTGTACTTTTTCAGCGTTCAGTTTGGCTTGTGCTGTCACCAGCGACAAGAATTCTTGTGGGTCTTTAGCGGCCAGCAATTGTTTTGCAGCAGAGGTGGACTCTTCAGCAGATGCTTTGACGGCAGCAATGTTCAATGCAACCACTTTTTCCACGGATTCAACCATATTGCCAGTCAGTGCGCTGAATGTAGCGAATTGGTTTTCAAACAGGGATTTAGTTGCGTTTGACAGTTGTTGATTGTTAGAGAACATGGATTTTCCTTTGGGTGCAATTGATGATAAAAGCAGCTCTCCGGTAAAATGGTGCGCCGCAACAATTCCTATTCTACGCGATGATTTTGTGATGTAAAGAGGTTTTTTAATTATTTTTTAGCAATTATCGGACAGAAGCCAAAAAAACCGTATTTCCCACCGGTATCAAAGTCGGGTTGAATGATGCAGTGCAACCGGAGTCGCTGACAGCCGGCCGCGATGTTGTTTGCGCAACAGGCTAAGCCGGCATCAGCGGCTCAGTCCTGAAAATACCAATAACCGCTATTGACCCACCGGCTTAATGCGCTGACAAACGCCGGCTGTTGCAGCCACGGTTGCAGCAATGCGTGGCTCAGGCATTCGTTATCGCACAGCGCAAGCACCGCGCCCTGGCAGGCAGCGCCGAACTCAAAGCGCTCGCCTTCGATGTAGCAAACGCCCTGGGCCACGGTGGCATCGACATACAGACAACGCAAGCCGCCGATCCTGGTCAGCGGGTTATGCAGCAACTGTGCGCACAGTTCGGCCTCGTCAAACGGCTGCTCCAGCGCCTGCAGGTCCAGCTGGCACTTGGTCTTGGACAGGAAGCTGCCGGCAAAATCGGCGACCAGCGCATCATCATCAAGCAGCGCCTGCAGTTGCGCCTTGATCATCGCAAAATCGCTGCGATTGATCTGGCCCTGATGCCGGTGCAGCGGCCGGCCCGGGTCGCTGATGAGCGCAGTGCCAAGTTCCTTGTCGATCACGTAATCGGCCAGCCCGCTGAGCATGTCGCTGGCCGACTTGCTGCGGAATCCGACCGAGAAGCTCATCGAATGTTCGAGCGTGACGCCGTCATGCGGGAAGCCGGGCGGGATGTACAGGATGTCGCCGGGCAGCAATTCGACATCGATCATCGGCTCGAACGGATCGACATGCAGCAGCGCGGCATGGGCGGCAAATTGCCGGTGCGGTCCGCGGTCGCCGACGCGCCAGCGGCGACGCCCCGAGCCCTGGCAGATGAATACGTCATACAGGTCGATGTGCGGACCGACCCCGCCGCCGGGCGTGGCGTAGCTGATCATCACGTCATCCAGGCGCCACTTCGGGATGAACGAGAACGGTTCAACCAGCGCGGCCACTTGCGGCGACCAGTGATTGACCGCCTGCACGATCAGCGACCAGTCCTGCTCGCCCAGATGTTCATAGGATTCAAACGGGCCGAACTCGGCCTGCCATTGCCCGGCTTTCTTGTACACCAGGCGCGACTCGACCTCTTCTTCGCAGGCCAGGCCGGCCAATTCGTCCGGGCTGATCAGGTCGGAAAAATGTGCGAATCCCTGCCGGATCACGACAGGTTTTTGCTGCCAGTAATGGGCCAGGAAGTGTTCAACGGAGAAATCAGCCAGATTGAGTTTTAACATATGCGCGACAGTGGAGAAATGAAGTGCACGTTTTACCACCGATGCGGGCAGCGCAATACCATCTATATCAAGCAATCCGGGATCGGGGCCGGCTTTGTCGTGCCGCGTCGCAGCGATTGACTGCTGCGTTCCTTAGCGGCTGGCGGACGACGGGAAGCTCAGCCGGAACGTCGTCATCGCATCCGGCGCGCTTTCGACCTCGGCCCGGCCGCCATGCAGCATCATGATCGATTGCACGATCGCCAGCCCCAGCCCGGTCGACGATGCCGAATCGCTGCGCGCATGATCGACGCGGTAAAAGCGCTCGAATAGCAGCGCCAGGTGTTCGGGCTGGATGCCGGTTCCCGGGTTGGACACCGTAATCGCTATGCCGTCGCCGGTCGGCCGTGCGGCAAGCGCAATCACGCCGCCAGGCGGCGTGTAGCGGATCGCATTCGCGACCAGATTGTTGACCGCGCGCCGAAACAGGATCGGATCGGCTTCCAGCGTGCCGCTGGCAGCGACGGCCAGCCTGACCTGCGCATCTTCGGCCAGCCCTTCGAAATAGTCGGCGATGCGCTGCAGTTCGGCGCCGGCGTCCAGACCCTGTTTGTTCAGCACGAAGTCGGCGTGATCGGCGCGCGCCAGAAACAGCATGTTTTCGACCATGCGCGCGAGCCGCTCGTATTCTTCCTCATTCGACGCGAGCAAGTTTTGATACTCCGCGCCGGAACGCGGCTGGGACAGCGCGACCTGGGTCTGCACCATCAGATTGTTGAGCGGCGTGCGCAAGTCGTGCGCCAGATCGGCGGAAAATTGCGACAGGCGCTGAAAGCTGCGCTGCAGCCGGTCCAGCATCTGATTGAATGCCAGCACCAGCGTTTGCAGCTCGCTCGGCGCGGCGGCAACGTCCAGCCGCAGCTCCAGGCGCTGGGCGGTGATCGATTGCGCCTGTTGTGCAATCGCCCGTATCGGGCGCAAGCCCTGGCGCAGCATCAGGTAGCCGGACAAGGCCGCCAGCAGCGCGCCGAAAAAGACTGCGGCAAACATCTTGTTGCGGTAAGCGCCGAGCAATGCCATCCGGTCCGAGTCGGTGCGCGCGACAATGATTTGCACCTGCTGCCGGGTATCGCCCAGCGCGCCCCAGGCCGAGACCGTGCGCGCCGACAGTTCCGGGTTCAGCGTCCAGCGGCCCAGCGATGCCTTGCCCGGCGTCTGATCGGCCGGCGTGACCGGCAATGTCGACAACGCGCCGTGGTCGCTGTGGTTTTGCATCAGGATGCTGCCGTCGGCCGCTTTCAGGATGATGATCAGGCCGTCGTGGCCGGCCGCGACATCCATGAAACGATGCGGATCGTCCCGGATTTCCTGCACTGAAGCCGTTTCCGCCAAAAAATGGCGGATCAGGCCAATTTTGCCCAGCAATTCGACATCGTCGTGGGATTCCAGCTGGTGCGCCAGCGATTGATACAGATAGGTGCCGACCGCGGCAAACGTCAGCGCTGCGATCAGCGCAAACAGCAGCCCCAGCCGCGTGGTCAAAGAGCTTGGCCGCAGCAGCGTCATTCCCGCAGTTCCAGCACATAGCCCATGCCGCGCAGCGTGTGGATCAGCTTGCGCGGATACGCTTCGTCGATCTTGACGCGCAAACGGCGCACCGCCACATCCACCACATTGGTATCGCTGTCGAAGTTCATGTCCCAGACCTGGGATGCGATCAGCGAGCGCGACAGCACTTCGCCCTGGCGTTGCGCCAGCAGATGCAGCAGCGCGAATTCCTTGGGCGTCAGGTCGATGCGTGCGCCGCCGCGGGTGACGCGCCGCTTCAATACGTCGATTTCCATGTCGGCAATCTCGAGCCGCTCCGATTCGCGGATCGGGCCGCGCCGCAGCAGGCTGCGGATGCGCGCCACCAGTTCGGCAAAGGCAAACGGCTTGACCAGATAATCGTCGGCACCCAGTTCCAGCCCCTTGATCCGGTCCTGCACATCGTCGCGCGCAGTCAGGAACAGCACCGGCGTTTGCCGGGTCTTGCGCAATTCCCGCACCACCTGCCAGCCGTCCATGCCCGGCAGCATCACATCCAGCACGATCAGGTCGTAGGCATCGGCGCTGGCCAGTTGCAAGCCATCGGTGCCGTTGCGCGCCAGATCCACCACGAAACCCGATTCGGTCAGCCCCTTGCGCAGATACTCGCCCGCCTTGGGTTCGTCTTCGACCACCAGAATACGCATCAAATGCCTCCTCTTTAGTTGGCGAATCATTAGCGAATATTTCCACCCATTTTCGCCGATGCCGCGCCGCGCAGGGATTACAAAACTGTAACCTTGTTGTCAGCTTCCGGTTTCCTTCGGATTCCTATACTTTATTGCAGCGCCTATGCACGGCGGTGGATTCCGCTGCGATGTCAATTGCAGTTGGTTTTTATGGGGGTATATGCATTTTCATGGCATTGGCCGCACATATTCATTGGCTCTTTAAATATACCCATGCCAGTATTAAAAATGCCTGCAGCGCCGCGGGATGGCTTGAGCAAGGGCAAGATTCCGGATGCAATCCTGCTCAAGCGCAATGCATTGCAGCCGGACCGATGGAAAATCAAGGAAATACATCCAACCGTAGTGTATGAATTAATCAGACAGGACCGCAGATGAAACGACGCACCTTCCTCGCCACCCTTGGCGGCTGGCCTATTTTCGGCCTCAATATGGGCTGGGCGCGGGCTGCCACTGGTGGTGCGCATGCGACGGACATGGCGCCGGCAGTGGCGGTCGAACTTGCCGCAGCCGATGCACTGGCCGCAGGCGCGGCAATCAGCGACCTGGTCAAACTGGCCAATACCAGCAAGCAAGCCGGCCTGTTCCGGGCAACGCTGAGCGCGGCGCCGCTGGACGTGCCCTTGCTGCCGGGCGCGCCGACCGGATTCTGGGCCTATAACGGCAGTCTGCCCGGCCCGCTGATCGAAGTGCTTGAGGGCGATACCGTCGAAATCCTGTTCGAGAACCGCCTGCCGCAAGCCACCACCGTGCACTGGCATGGCCTGCCGGTGCCGCCGGAACAGGACGGCAATCCACATGATCCGGTGGCGCCGGGCGGCCAGCGGCTGTACCGCTTTACCTTGCCAGCGGGCAGCGCCGGCACTTACTGGTACCACCCGCATCCGCACGGCGACACGCCGGAGCAGGTGTATCGCGGCCTGGCGGGCGCCTTCATCGTGCGCGCGAAGGCCGACCCGCTCACGGATATTCCGGAGCGCCTGCTGATGATCTCCGATCTCAAGCTCGGCGCCGATGGCCGCATCGCCCCCAGCGATGCCAACGACGAGATGAACGGCCGCGAGGGGCAGTTCGCGCTGGTCAACGGGCAGCGCCAGCCGGTGCTCCGGTTCGACCGCAGCGGCCGCGAACGCTGGCGCATCTGGAATGCCAGCAGTGCGCGCTACCTGCGCCTGACCCTGCCCGGTGCGGGGATCACGCTGGTCGGCACCGATGGCGGCTTGCTGGAGCGCCCGGTCGCCGGCCTGACCGAATTGCTGCTGGCGCCGGCCCAGCGGGTCGAGCTCATCGTCGATGCCGGCGCCAGCAAGGGCAGGGTCGAGCTGGCAGCCGCCCCTTACCAGCGCGGCAAGATGGGCGAGGTGCCGGCAGAGAAGGCACTCAGCCTGCTTACCGTCGAGTTCGGCAAGGTAGCGGGTGATTCACTGAAGCCGCTGCCAGCCAGGCTGGGCCGCATCGACGATCTGGGCCGTCCGATGGCCAGAAAGCGCGTGGTTTTCTCCGAGCAGATGTCGATGGCCGGCGGGCGGCACAGCATGCAATTCCTGGTCAACCGCAAGCAGTTCGACATGCAGCGCATCGATCTGGTGAGCCGCGTCAACCAGGTCGAGTTGTGGGAGATCGCCAACGAATCCGATATGGATCACCCTTTCCACATCCACGGCACGCAGTTCCAGGTGATTGAGCGTGAATTCGACGGCAAGGTCACGCCGGAGCCTTACCGGGCCAGGCGCGACACGGTCAACCTGCGATCCCGCGAAACGGTGCGGATCAAGCTGGTGCAGCGTTTCAAGGGCGTGCGCATGTTCCATTGCCATATACTCGAACATGAAGGCGCCGGCATGATGGGGCAGCTCAAGGTGGTGTAGTTATCGATCAGTCACCGGCACCATCCCGGTGACGGGAAACGGTGCCGCTCAACCCAAATGAAGGGAGTTGCATCATGCCGAACGAGCATCAGGATCATCAGCCCCGGCACAACTGGGTACTCTTGGGTTTCATTGCCGTTGCTGCGTTCTTCTTGCTGACCGAACACACCGCTCATCTGATGGGCGCCTTGCCCTATCTGCTTGCTGGCGGCCTGCCCGTTGATGCACCTGTTCATGCATCACGGACACCACCATGGCCGACATCGCCCCCCGGCTGATGACGAGAAGCCGCACGACCCTGGCGACGACTCGAAGGGGAATCCGGCATGAACCATGACGCCTCAGCCTACGGCCTATGGTCGCTGGTGATCATCAACTCGCTGGTGTTCATCCTGTTTGCGTTCAGCTTTGCCAAGCCGCAAAGCCCGCGCGACTGGCGTTCGTTCGGCGCATTCGCAGCTTTTCTGGTTGCGCTGTTTACCGAGATGTACGGCTTTCCGCTGACGATCTATCTGCTGCTGCCCTGGCTCACCAAGCATTATCCGGACGTGGATTTCCTGTCGCACGATGCCGGCCATCTGCTGGAAACCATGATCGGCTGGCGGATCAATCCGCATTTTGGACCGTTTCATATAGCCAGCAATATATTGATCGTGGTGGGGTTTCTTTTGCTGGCGTCGTCCTGGGACGTGCTATACAAGGCGCAGCGCAGTCATCAACTGGCCCGGACAGGGCCGTATGCACGCATTCGTCATCCGCAATATGTTGCATTCGTGACCATCATGTTCGGCTTTCTGCTGCAATGGCCGACGCTGGTTACGCTGATCATGTTTCCGATTCTGGTCACGGTATATGCGCGGCTCGCGAAAAGGGAGGAACAGGATGTCATTGCGCAATTCGGCGATGCGTATCTGCACTACATGCACGAAGTGCCGGCCTTTTTTCCCCGTATCTTCGGCTCGGGCAGCGGGTCTTCCGACCCGAAGCAGGGAGCAAAGCATGACTAATCGCTGTCCGCTTCAGCCGATGTGTCTCCGGATGATCACTCTTTTCTCTGGCAGCTATGAATAATTCCGATTACTGCGTCATTTCCGTCACGCCCGGCCCGGCGCGGGAGCCGTTGACGGAAATGTGCGAGCACAAGGGGATAGGCCATCCGGACTCGCTGTGCGACGGTGCGGTCGAGGCGGCCTCGCGCGCGCTGTGCCGCGTCTATCTCGATGCCTATGGCGCGATCCAGCCCTTCAATCTGGACAAGGCGCTGCTGGCCGGCGGCCTGAGCGAGCCCAGATTCGGCGGCGGATCCCTGCTGCATCCGATGCACCTGATCGTTTCCGGGCCTGCGACCATCGTGCCCGGCCAGTCGCTGGAACGCATCGTCGGCCAAGCGATCGACGATTACCTGCACACGCACGCTCGATATCGATGCCGGCATGGTGATCGTCGAGCCGCTGCTGCGCGAGAGCGCGGCCAACCTGCAGCGTGTGATCGGCTCTGCCAATGGCGCGCTGGCCAACGACACCTCGTTCGGCGTCGGCTACGCGCCGTTTTCCGGGCTGGAGCAACTGGTGCTGCAGGCGGCGGCCATCCTGCGCGGCGGCGCGTTGCAGGCCGCGATTCCCGCCGCCGGCAAAGACTTCAAGGTGATGGGCCACCGCGTCGGCGAACGCCTGCATCTGGTCATCGCGCTGGCGCTGATCGACCAGCATGTGACAAGCGTCGCCGACTATTTCTCCCAAAAGGCGGCGATCTCGGCGTTCCTCGAGGAGCGGCTGGGGCATTGCTGCACGCTTGAAATCAATACGCTGGATGACCCGAAAGCGCGCGATGCAAGCGGCGTGTACCTGACCGTGACCGGATTGAGCGCCGAACAAGGCGATGACGGCCAGGTGGGGCGCGGCAACCGGGTCAACGGGCTGATCACGCCGTACCGCCCGATGTCGCTGGAGGCGGCCGCCGGCAAGAATCCGCTGTCGCATGTCGGCAAGCTGTACAACCTGCTGGCGCATCGGCTGGCGCGCGACATCCTGGCCGACATCGAAGGCTTGGAGGAAGTCACGGTGCGGCTGCTGTCGGCCATCGGCCGGCCGCTCGATCAGCCGCAACTGGCCGCGGTCGACGTGGTCGCGCCAGGCGGCTTGAGCGATGCGCAGCGCCGGCGCATCGAGGATGCGGTGGCGCGCGGGCTGGCCGGCCTGCCCGGGCTGACGCGGCAGCTGACCGAGGGCAGCATCGCGGTTTTCTGATCGGCATGCCTATCCACGCAGTTGCATAGAAAGAAAGGATGCATGATGAATACGAGAGTCCCTTGGAAAACCGGCGTCAGCCTGTCTCTGACCATGGCAATCAGTTATACCGTCTGCGCCATCCTGTACGGATGGTGGCCGCAGCAAGGCATCGATTTCCTCAACGCACTGTTCCACGGCCTGGACTTCCGGCGGCTGGCCGCTCCGCTGCCGTTCACCCCGGGCATATTTATCTACCCTCTGGTGGTGCTGGTCGTGTGGGGTTTCGTGGTCGGAACGGTATTCGCGTGGCTGGATAAGCGCTTGCATGGCCGTTGAGCCTCGAATTGCCTGCAAGAGATTTTTTACTCACTGAATGGTGCAAGGGAAAATACATGGCAAGCGTCACGGACCCCGTATGCGGGATGGCGGTCGACCCCGCCCCGACCGCAGCAAGTCGCGAGTATGCAGGACAGAAATACTGGTTCTGTTCCTCTCACTGTCGGCAAAAATTTGACGCAGCACCGCAGCAGTATGTGAAGCCGCCGGTGTTGGCCGCACCGGCCCCCGCCAGGGCGGCTTCCAGGGATGCGCTGTACACCTGCCCGATGCACCCGGAGGTGCAACAAATCGGCCCGGGCAACTGCCCGAAATGCGGGATGGCGCTGGAACCGATGGATGCCGTGGCTCAGGAAGATAGCAGCGAATTGCGCGATATGACGCGGCGCTTCTGGGTCAGTCTCGCCTTGAGCCTGCCATTGCTGTTCATTACGATGAGCGAATTCATTCCCGGCCTGAATCTGCACCACTGGATCGGAATCGACACCTTCAACTGGCTGCAAGCGGCTCTGGCGACGCCGGTGGTGCTATGGGGCGGCTGGCCGTTCTTCGTGCGCGGCTGGGCCTCGTTCAAGACCTGGAATCTCAACATGTTCAGCCTGATCGGCCTGGGCACGGCTGCCGCCTATCTGTTCAGCGCATTCGCGCTGCTGTTCCCGGCGGCGTTGCCGGACGCGTTCAAGATGGATGGCATGGTGCCGCTGTATTTCGAAGCGGCGGCGGTCATCGTGGCGCTGGTGCTGTTGGGCCAGGTGCTGGAATTGCGCGCCCGCTCCCGCACCAACAGCGCGATCAAATCGCTGCTCGAACTGGCGCCCAATACCGCGCTGCGCATCAGGCCGGATGGCACGGAGGAAGAAATCCATCTCGACCTGGTGCAAGTCGGCGACATCTTGCGCGTCAAGCCGGGGGGCAAGATCCCGGTCGACGGCGAATTGGTCGACGGTCATTCGAATGTGGATGAGTCGATGATCACCGGCGAGCCGGTGCCGGTTGAAAAGCAGGTTGGCAATAAGGTGACCGCCGGCACCGTCAATCAAACCGGCTCCTTCTCGCTGCGTGCCGACAAAGTCGGGTCAGACACGCTGCTGGCCAGGATCGTTCAAATGGTCAATGAAGCGGGACGCTCGCGCGCGCCGATCCAGAAACTGGCGGACCAGGTATCGGGCTGGTTCGTGCCGGCGGTGATCGCCATTGGACTCGCGTCGTTTGCGGTCTGGGCGCTGTTCGGCCCTGCTCCGGCGCTGGCCAACGGGCTGGTCGCGGCGGTGTCGGTGCTGATTATCGCGTGCCCTTGCGCGCTGGGACTGGCGACGCCGATTTCGATCATGGTCGGCGTCGGACGCGGCGCGCTTGACGGCGTGCTGATCAAGGATGCCGAGGCACTCGAACTGATGGAGAAGGTCGATACGCTGATGATCGACAAGACCGGCACCTTAACCGATGGCAAGCCGAAAGTGCAGCGCATCGTTGCCGCCAGCGGTTTTGACGAGCCGCAGGTGCTGCGCTATGCGGCCAGCCTCGATGCGCTCAGCGAGCATCCGCTGGCGCTCGCGATCGTCAATCACGCGAAGGAACAAAACCTGTCGCCGATGCCGGTCACGCAATTCGAATCCGTCACCGGCCAGGGCGTGCGCGGCCAGATCGACGGCAAACTGGTTTCGTTGGGCAACCTGCGACTGATGGAGGCCGAGCGGGTCGATACTTCCCCGCTGGCTGCCCAGGTGCAAACGCTGCGCGAGCTGGCGCAAACCGTGATGTTCTTATGTGTCGACAATCAGCTGGCCGGCGTCGTCAGCGTCGCCGATCCGATCAAGCCGACCACCCGCGAAGCGATTGAGCAATTGCATGCGGCGGGACTGCGCATCGTCGTGCTGACCGGCGACAATGCGATCACCGCCGCAGCGGTTGCGAAACAACTGGGCCTGGATGACTTCCGCGCCGATGTGCTGCCCGAAGACAAGCTCAATTATTTGAAAGCGTTGCAGCGAGAAGGCCGTATCGTGGCGATGGCCGGCGACGGCGTCAACGATGCGCCGGCGCTGGCGCAGGCCAACGTCGGCATTGCGATGGGCACCGGCACCGACGTGGCGATGAACAGCGCACGCATCGTGCTGGTCAAGGGCGATTTGCGCGGCATCGCGAAAGCGCGGCTGCTCAGCCAGCATACGATGAAGAACATCCGGCAAAACCTGTTTTTTGCCTTCATCTACAATTTCGTCGGGGTGCCGATTGCGGCCGGCGTGCTCTATCCGTGGCTCGGGCTGCTGTTGAGCCCGATGATCGCGAGCGCGGCGATGAGCATGAGTTCGGTGTCGGTGATTGCAAACGCGCTGCGCTTGCGCAACAAGGCGCTTTGAACGCGAAATCGCCGCTGCCGCCCGCGAGGGGCGAGAAAACCGGTCACAATCCGAACAAGAGAGAAAGCCATGATTTTTAGGCGCTGCCTGCCATGGCATCAACGAGCGGCGCGGCCGGGTAGGCAATGACTGACGGAGGGGGTATGAAGCAGGCAGCAGATCAGGAACGCAGTGGATCAGCCAACATCCTGCGGATACGGCGGGTCGGGATCGATACCTACCAGGAGCCGGTGATCTACATGCGCAGCGACTGCCACATCTGCAAATCCGAGGGTTTCGAGGCGCGTTCGCGGGTCGAAGTCCGGCTCGGCGGCCGGCGGATTGTCGCGACGCTGAATGTAGTGTCGTCGGCCATCATTGCGCCGGACGAAGCGGGACTGTCGGAGTCGGCCTGGTATGCGCTGGGCGGCGCGGAGGGTGACCACATTGCTGTGCTGCATCCGAAACCGCTGCAGTCGTTTTCCATCGTCCGCGCCAAGATCTACGGCGCGCGCATCACCGCCGACGGCGCCGCTGCGATCGTGCAGGATATCGTCGAGGGCAACTATTCCGACATCGAGCTGGCATCGTTCATCACCGCCTGCGCCGGCAACCGGCTCGACATCGACGAAATCATCGCGCTCACGCATGCGATGACGTATGCCGGAGGGCGTCTGCAATGGGACCGTCAGCCGGTGGTGGACAAGCATTGCGTCGGCGGCTTGCCGGGCAACCGGACCACGCTGCTGGTGGTGCCTATCGTTGCGGCCTGCGGACTGACGATTCCGAAGACCTCTTCGCGCGCGATCACCTCGCCCTCCGGCACCGCCGACACGATGGAAACCCTGGCGCCGGTGGTGCTCGATATTGCGCAGATGCAGAAGGTCGTGGCGCGCGAAGGCGGCTGCATCATCTGGGGCGGCAACGTGAGCCTGAGTCCGGCTGACGATCTGCTGATCCGGGTCGAGCGGCCGCTCGATCTGGACAGCGACGGGCAGCTGATCGCCTCGGTGCTGTCGAAGAAGATCGCCGCCGGCGCGACCCACGTGCTGATCGATATCCCGGTCGGCCCGACCGCGAAAGTGCGTTCGGTGGCGGCCGCCCAGCAGCTGAGCGGCATGCTGACCACCGTCGGCAACGCGTTCGGGATCGTGGTCCGGACCATGCTGACCGACGGCACGCAGCCGGTGGGCCGCGGCATCGGCCCGGCGCTGGAGGCGCGCGATGTGCTGGCGGTGCTCAGGAATCAGGCCGGCGCGCCGGATGACCTGCGGCAACGGGCGCTGCTGCTGGCGGCCGGGGTGCTGGAACTGGGGCAGAAAGCGCTGCCCGGCCAGGGGCTGGCGCTGGCGCGCAAGGTGCTCGACAGCGGCGACGCATGGCGCAAATTCGAGGCGATCTGCGCAGCGCAGGGCGGCTTGCGGGTGCCGCCGGTGGCTGCCTACACGCATGTGATCACTGCGCGCCACGCGGGGCGCATCGATGCGATCGACAACCGCCGGCTGGCGCGCATCGCCAAGCTGGCCGGCGCGCCGAAAGCGCCGGCCGCAGGACTGATGCTGCATCAGGTCATCGGCGACCAGGTCGAGGCAGGCCAGCCCCTGCTGACCATTCATGCCGAATCGCCGGGCGAGCTGGCATATGCGCGCTCCTATGCCGACGCGCAGCAGGATGTGATGCTGATACGGGGAGAAATCCAATGACGCCGCTGCTGTTTGCGATGCCGGGCAATGCGGCGCTGGCCGCACGGCTGGCAAAATTGCTGGGCTGGGAAAGCGGCGCCATCACCGTGCGCAGCTTTCCCGACGGCGAGTCCTATCTGCGCTTGCTGACCGCGGTGCAGGGGCGCGAGGTCGTATTTGTCTGCACGCTGGACCGGCCGGACGACAAGCTGCTGCCGCTGTATTTCGCCGCCAGCATTGCGCGCGAACTGGGCGCGCGCCGCATCGGCCTGATCATTCCGTACCTGGCCTACATGCGGCAGGATGCGCGCTTTCAGGAAGGCGAGGGCATCACGTCGGCGCACTTTGCCAGGCTCGTCAGCGGCATGGCCGACTGGCTGCTGACCGTCGATCCGCATTTGCACCGGCATCACACTCTGCGCGCGATCTATTCGATCCGCAGCGCGGTGGTCCACGCGGCGCCGGCCATCGCGCAGTGGATCGCCCGCAACATACCCCGCCCGCTGGTGATCGGCCCGGACGCCGAGAGCGAACAGTGGGTGGCCGAAGTGGCCAAAGGCGCCGGCTGCCCTTATACCGTGCTGCAGAAAACACGGCATGGCGACCGCGAGGTGGAAGTCTCGGTGCCGGACAGCGCGCAGTGGCAGGGACGCACGCCGGTGCTGGTGGACGACATCGTGTCCACCGCCCGCACGATGATTGCGGCGACCGCGCATCTGCATGCGGCCGGACTGGCAGCGCCGGTCTGCATCGCGGTCCATCCGGTCTTCGCCGGCGATGCCTGCGCCGCGCTGCAAGCGGCAGGGGTCGAGCGCATCGTCAGCTGCAACACCATCGCGCATCCAAGCAACCAGATCGATCTGTCCGGCCCGATGGCGGCGGCGCTGCAGCAAATGGCTGCGCACAAATGATGCTTGCCTTATTTCAGCGTCAGGCGCACCTGCTCAGCCGGTTTGCCGGGCAGCGTGATCTTGACGATGGCCTTGGCGCCGGCGCTGCCTTGGCCTTGGCTGTCAGCTGGTTGTCGCCGGCCGGCGTCAGCGCGGCCCTGGTTTTTTCGGCGCCGGACAGCAGCGTGATTTCGCCGCTGACGCCCTTGCTGTCGAGCGGCTTGCCGTCATGGTTGCTCAGGTAGACGCTCAGTTGTTCTGCCTCGGCGACCAGTTCGACCCGGTTGCCTGAGGCGGCCTCGACCATCACGCCGCCATGTTGCGGCTTGAGTCCCTCGTGGGCGAACGCGAGGCCGGCGCACAGCGCGATGGATGCGGCGATGATCAGTTTTTTCATGATGTTTTCCTTTACAGAGATGATGTCACGGGATGGGTTGAATCATTGGCATGCCCGCCATGGGCAGGGCATTGCTCAAGAAAGGCACAAAAATCCGGCCTGGATGCCTTCCAGATACAGGCATGGGTATATTTAATAGCCCCAATAAACATATGCGGGTAATGGCATGAAAATGATGATACCCCCTGTTTTTTGTAAAATTGTGGGTGCTGCAAGGCATTTTCAATTCAGAACACCTCGTTGTTGTGGTCTTGCAGCAATTGCTGCAGCGGCTTTTCGCCGAACAGCCAGAACATCAGCGGCGTCAGCAGCGTATCGAGCAGGGTCGAGCTGACCAGCCCGCCGAAGATCACCACCGCCACCGGATGCAGGATCTCCTTGCCCGGCGCGTCGGCCGCGAACAGCAGCGGCACCAGCGCCAGCGCGGCAGTCAGCGCGGTCATCAGCACCGGCGTGAGCCGCTCCAGCGAACCGCGCACGATCATGCGCTGGCTGAAGGTTTCCCCCTCGAACTTGCACAGGTTGATGTAGTGGCTGATTTTCAGGATGCCGTTGCGGGTCGCGATGCCGGTCAGCGTGATGAAGCCGACCAGCGACGCCACCGACAGCGTGATGTCGGCCAGCCACATCGCGATCACGCTGCCGATCAGCGCCATCGGGATGTTGCCCATGATGATCGCGGTCAGCTTGACCGACTGGTAGCGGCTGTACAGCACCATGAAGATCAGCGCCAGCGATACCAGCGACAGGCCGGCGATCAGCCTGGTCGCCTGTTCCTGCGCCTGGAACTGGCCTTCGAGGCTGACGAAATAGCCTTCCGGCAGATGGTTGGCCGCCAGCACCTGGCGGATATCGGCGATGATGCGCGCCATGTCGGAGCCGTCGGTATTGGCGGCGATGACGATCCGGCGCCGGCCGTTCTCGCGCCCGATCTGGTTCGGGCCGTCCGATTCCTCGATGCTCGCCACCTGCGACAGCGGGATGCGCCCGTGCGGGGTGTCGATCAGGATATTGGCCAGGCCGGGCGTATCGCGCGCACTGTCCGGCAGCCGCACCACCAGGTTGAAACGCTTGTTGCCGTCGACGATCTGCGCCACGGTATCGCCCTCGGTCAGGGTTTCCAGCGTCTTCAGCAAGGTTCCCGGCGACACGCCATACTGCGCGGCACGGCCATAATCGAGCCGCACCTTGATCTGCGGGATCAGCACCTGCTTCTCGATCTGCAGATCGGTCAGCCCCGGAATCCGCAGCAGCTTGTCGCGCAGGCTGGCGGCCTGGCCGCGCAGCGTGTCGAGATCGTCGCCGTAGATCTTCAGCGCGATCTGCGCGCGCACGCCGGACAGCAGGTGGTCGAGCCGGTGCGAGATCGGCTGACCGACGGTCGCGGTCGCCGGCAGCGGCGCCAGTTTGGCCCGGATGTCGGCCATCACCGCCGCGCGCGCCCGCTGCGACGGCCTCAGATCGACGTCCAGTTCGCTCGAATGCACGCCCTCCGCGTGTTCATCCAGTTCGGCGCGACCGGTGCGGCGGCCGACGCTCTTCACCTCCGGCACTTCCATCATCAGTTGCTCGGCCAGCGCGCCAACCTGGTTCGACTCGGCCAGCGAGGTGCCGGGATTGAGCAGCAGCGACACGGTCAGCGTGCCCTCGTTGAACGCCGGCAGGAACGCGCGCGGGAAGGACGGCACCGTGGCCACCGTTGCCGCCAGCAGTACCAGCGCGGCGGCCAGGATCAGCTTGGCGCGAGCAAACGAGGCTTGCAGCAGGCGCTGGTCCCAGTGCTTGAGCCATTGCACCAGCCGCGAGTCGCCGTGCCCGATCTGCTGCATGCGCGGCAGCAGGAAGTAGCACATCACCGGGGTCACGGTCAGCGCCACCAGCAGGCTCGACAGGATCGAGGTGATATAGGCGACGCCGAGCGGCGCGAACAGCCGGCCCTCGATGCCCGGCAGCGCGAACAGCGGCACGAACACCAGCACCACCACCATGGTGGCGACCACCACGCCGGAACGCACCTCGTTGCAGGCGGCCGCGATCACCTTGATGATGCCCGGCACGCCCTTGGGCTTGCGCTCCTTGAGTCGCCGCAACACGTTTTCCACGTCGACCAGCGCGTCGTCGACCAGCTCGCCGATCGCGATCGCCAGGCCGCCCAGCGTCATCACGTTGATCGACAGCCCCATGCCCTTGAACACCAGCACGGTGATCGCCAGCGACAACGGGATCGCGATCAGCGAGATCAGCGTGGTGCGCACATTCATCAGGAACAGGAACAGGATGATCGCGACCATGATCGCGCCGTCGCGCAGCGCTTCCTGCACGTTGCCGATCGACGCCTCGATGAAATCGGCCTGGCGGAACGAGATTTCGGGTTTCGACACGCCGGCCGGCAAGGACTTCGACAGCGCTGCCAGCGCATGCTCGATCTCCGCGCTGAGCTTGACCGAATCGGCATTCGGCTGCTTCTGCACGCTGACGATCACTGCCGGTTTGGCGCCATAACCGGCGTCGCCGCGCTTGAACGAGGCGGCGAATTTCACCTCGGCCAATTGCTTCATCAGGATCGGCTGGCCGTTGACGACCTTGACTGCGAGGCTCTGCAGGTCTTCGAGACGGGTGGTGCGGCCCAGGTTGCGGATCAGGTATTCACGCGCGTTCTGCTCGAGGAAGCCGCCGCTGGTATTGCTGGAGAATGCCTTCAGCGCGGCGTCCAGTTCGTCGAAGCTGACACCGAGCTGCGCCATCAGCGCGGTATTCGGCTCGACCCGAAACTGGCGCACCTCGCCGCCGATCGGGATCACCTGCGCCACGCCCGGGATCGACAACAGGCGCGGACGCAGCACGAAGTCGGCATATTCGCGCACCTGCATCGGGCTGACCTTGGCCGGGTCGGCCGGCAGCGCGATCAGCATGATCTCGCCCATCACCGACGAAATCGGCCCCATGTTCGGCCGCACGCCCGGCGGCAGCTGTTCCTTGACCTCGGCCAGCCGTTCGGCCACCAGTTGCCGGTTGCGGTAGATGTCCGAGCCCCACTCGAATTCCGCATACAGGATCGACAGCCCGATGCCCGACACCGAACGCACCCGCGTCACGCCGGGCATCCCGTTCATCGCGGTTTCAAGCGGAAACGAGACCAGTTGCTCGACTTCTTCCGGCGCCATGCCGCCGGCTTCGGTCATGATGGTGACGGTCGGCTTGTTGAGGTCGGGGAACACGTCGACCGGCATGTTCGACGCGGTGATGCCGCCGTAAATCATCAGGATCACGGCGAACGCGAGTACGAACAGCCGGTTTTTCAGGCTGGTATTGACGATCCAGCTAAACATGCACTTCCCCTTAGCGGATCTGGTTGATCAACGTGGCGCCGGCAGTCACCGCCCGCACGCCCGGCTTCAAGCCGGTCGCCACCACGTTGGCGCCGTCGAGCGGCGTCACTTGCACCGGCACGCCGCGAAACACCTCGGCGCGTTCATGCACCCAGACGATGTTCTCGTTGGCCGAATTCTTCACGATGCTGGCCGCCGGCAGCGGCACGCCCTTGACGCTGTCGCGGGTCTGCGCGATCACCTTGACCGCCTGGCCCAGCGCCAGCGGAGTGTCACGCGCTTCGCCGGCCCGCTTCAGCCGAAACAGCACCGGCAATGCACCATCGCGAAAGACGCTGCTGCCGCCGACAAAAGCCAAGGGCGTCTGCGAGCCGGCCAGGCTGGCATCCATCAGGCCGGCGACGAGTTTGCTGTCATAGGCCAGCGCCTCGATCATCAGCCGGGCCGGATCGATGATCTCGAACAGCACATCGCGCGCCTCGACCACCTGGCCGTTGACCGCACGGGCCACCGCGATCACGCCGCTGGCCGGCGCAATCAGCGCTTCGCGCCCGCTCGCGCGGGTCAGCGCTGCGGCGCGCCGGCGCGCCGCAGCGAGCTCGGCCGCCTGGGCGTCGATCTCTTTCTGCGACACGGTGCCGCTCAGTTCATGCAAGCGCTTCAGCTGCGTTTCGGCCAGTCGGGACTTGACCTGCAGTTCGCCCAGTTCGGCTTGCTGGCTGGCGCGCTCGACGCTGCTCATTGCGGGCAGCAGATAGGCCAGCAACTGGCCCTTGACCACTTTCATGCCGGCCAGCGGCAGCCCCTGCGGGCCGGGTTCGATGCGGCCGGACTGCATCACCTGCACCCGTCCGCCGGCGTTCGGGTCCATCACCACGTGGCCGTTGAGTTCCACGGTACGCGCAACGGTCTTTTCCGCGCCGAGCACGGTGCGGATCGCCAAGCGCCGCTGCGCGTCCTTGGGCACGAAAACGCTGCCGTCCGGCAGCCGCTGCGGTTTGTCGGAGGCGATGACCGGCGCCGGTTTGGCCGCGTCGCCGCTGTGATCTTCGTCGCCGTGCGCGCCGGCCTGAGCCATCGAGAGCGCCAGCAGGCAGGCCAGTAGTTTTTTCATTTTCATATTCTGTTTTCTCTGATTCAGGCGGATGGACCGGAGCGGCGACGTTTGAGCAGTAAGCGAGATGCCGGCCAGCGCGGCCAGCGCGCCGCCGACCCACCACCACATCGATCCCGCACCCGGCAGGCGCGCTGCCGCTGCCGGCTTGGCGGCCTCGGCCACCACCAGCGTGGTTTCGATCAGGTCGCTATCCGCGCCGGCCTCTACGGTAAACAGCAGCGGATAGCTGCCCAGGTTTGGCGAACTGCGGTGCGCTGACCCGATAGCTGCCGTTGCCGGCCGCCAGTGCGATGGCTTTCCAGTCGCCGCTTTCGACTTCGACCTTCGCGCCGGTCACCGGTGCATTGCTGGCGAAGCGATCGATAAAGATGGTGAGCTGACCGTTGCCGGCTGTGGCTAGCAGTTCGAACAGTTCGGTCTGCGCCTCGGCACGCGGCGCAATGTTGGCCACGCTGGCCGGCTTGGCTGCGTCGCCGTGGTCTTCGCCGCCGTGCGCCAGCGCAAGGACGGGTGCATACAGTGTGGAAAGCAGCAGCGTGAAAATCAGGGTGTGGCGCTTCATGGCAGGATTCCGACGGTCTGGTTGTAGCGGGACACGGCACGGGCCGCCTCGATGCGGGCACGGGCGGCCTGCAGGCGGGCGTCGGCCAGTTCGGTTTCGGCCCGGATCAGCGCCGGCAGGTCGAGTTGACCGGCCTGGAATGCTTTTTCGACCCACGCGAAGCTCTGCCCGGCCAGTTGCAGACGCTGCTGCTGCAGCGTTGCTGCCGCGCTGGTCTGATCGAGTTCGGCCCGGCTCGCTGTCACGTTTGCGCTCAATTTTCGTTGCGCAGTGTCGAGCGCAATCTGCGCTTCGATCAGCTCGGCGTTGGCGGCGCTGATGCGCGGCTGGTTGCGCGACGACGAGCCGAACGGAATCTTGATCGCGACCTTGGCGAGGTTCTGGTAAGGCTCGCCATCGTTGGCGCGTTCGCGGGTCAGCGTGAGCGCCAGTTCCGGATTGTTGCGGCTGTCGCCGCTGGCCTGGCCGAGCCGTGCCTGAGCGGCCGCGGCCTTGGCAGCCAGGTTCATCAGCTGCGGGTGCTGCTCAGTCGCTGCGTCGGCGGCCGGCAGCTCGTCCTGATCCGGCAACGGCGCGCCGCGCGCCAGCGCCTGGAATTGTCCCCGGGCGCGGGCCAGCGCCGCCTGCGCACGCAAACGCTCGCTGCCGGCCTGGGCTGCGCTGCTGCGCGCCAGATTCAGGTCGAGCGGCGCCACAGCGCCGGCCTTGAGCCGGCGCGCGACATCGGCTTCGAGCCGGCCGGCTTCCGCGACTTTCAGTTCGGCCGCGTCGAGCTCGGCCTGGGCCAGACGCACTTCCCACCACGCTTCGCGCAGTTCGCCCGCCAAAAGCCAGTGCTCGTGCGCAAAACCCCGGATGCCGGCCTCGCGCTCGCCTTGCACCACTGCGCCGGCACGCTCGCGCTGGCCCCGCAGCCACAGCGGCACGCCGAGTTCGGCCTCCCACTCGCGCAGACCGTGGTTGCGGTCGATCCGGTCGCTGCGGCCGGACAGCGTCAGCGTCGGCGGTTCGGGCAGCCAGGCGCGGGCCGCCGCCTGTTGCGCGTCGAATTGCGCGGCGCGCGCAGACTGGGCCGGCACTTGCGCGGCCCATGCATGGTCGAGAGCATCCCTGAGCGTGGCGGCGGACAGCGGACCGGACAAACCGAGCCAGAGCGCGGCCAGACTCAAGGCCCGGCGAGTGAAGCGGAGAGGGGTAAGTCATGATGAACTCATCGAGATGGCAATGCGCAGCGTCACAACGACGCTGCGCAGTAGGTTTGCAGGGGGGTTAATTCGGGGCCGGCACTGCGGCGGCGTAGCTGATGCCATTTGGCCCGGCACCCACCTTGTGGGTCGCAATCACCTGCTTGGCCGCGGTATCGATGACGGAAAACGTGCCGTCTTCGATGTTGCTGACGAAGGCGTAATTGCCGTCGCCGCTGATCGCCACGCCATGGGCGCCGGCCCCGGTCCGGAGCGTCGTGATGACGGTCCGGTTTGCGGGGTCGATCACCGAGACCCGGTTGTCCGCTTGTTTGCTGCTGCCCTGGTTGGCAACATAGATCTGTTTGCCGTCGGGCGTCGCGAACAGCTGGATCGGCGTATTGCCGACCGCGATCTTGCCGCTCAGCTTGCGTTGCGCCGTATCGATGATGCCGACCTTGTTTTCAGCGCTGAGCGACACATAGCTGTGCTTGCCATCCGGCGTGAATCCGACCTGAACCGGCGCGCGTCCCACCGCTATCCTTGCAGTTTCCTGCAGGCTGGCGACATCGATCACCGAAACGCTGTCGTCCTTCACGTTGGCCACATAGATTTCCTTGCCGTCCGGGCTCAGGCGCAAGCCGTGCGGATACTTGCCGGTTTTAATCGTGCCGATCCGGCTGCGTTGTTCCAGATCGAATACGGCAATCGCGTCATGGTCCGAATCGCTGACAAACGCGCGCGTGCCGTCCAGGTCGGTGATCACGTGCGCCGGATGGCCGTCAAGCGGCAGTGCGAAGGCCGGCTTGCCGTCCGACGGCAGTTCAAACACCAGCAACTGGCCGCCGCTGGCACTGCCGGGATGATGGCTGGCATGGGCGCTGACGCCGACCGCCAGCAGCCGCTTGCCATCCGGGCTCACCTGGACATTGTGCGGCGCGATATCGAGCGAGAAGGTCGATATGCTGCCGTCGTCCAGCCGGACCTGGCTGATCGAGGCAGCGCGCTCATTGGCAGTGAAGACAGTGCCCGTCGGTCCTGCGGCCGCGACGCCGCTCGTCAGCAGCGAAATAGCCAGCAATAGCGGGGAGACCAGTTTGTGCATAGCGACACTCCATTTATCAGTTTGAATTCCCGGGACGGGAATTATCGGAAGTGTCGCCAGCTTATCTGCAGAATGTGTCGTTTAACGAAGCTGACAAAAATGTAATGCAGGCGTAATCCTGTGGTCCGGGAAGTCCGGTTTCAGCAAGTGAACCGACTCCTGGCTGGCCGCAGCACGGCAATTGGAGCGGCGCCTAACGCACCAGCAAAGAACCGCCCAGGCCCTGTAGCGGCCCCAGAGGAGAGCGTTCTTCCTGCAGTTGCCGGATGTTCGGCTTGCCGCTCCACAGTTTGTAGATCACGCGGGTGTCCCTGAGCACCACGATGGCATCGAACTGCCACCCGGAAATATCCACGCGGCGGTGGAAATTCAGGAAGTCCAGCCAGAAATTGCCAAAACGCTTGCGGTCAAGATGCGTCTGCTCTATTTCATAGGCGACGCAAACCTTGTTTTCTATCAGGCAGCTTTGCAATTCCTTATCCAGTGAATGGATATCGATGGAGGAGCCGGCGGTGATCTTGCGCAGCAAGTCGGCGTGGCTCAGGATGGCGACGTTGGGTGTTTTTTCCGGATCGATGCCCAGCGCTTTCAATTCCGCCGTCGTTGTCGTGTAGGGAACGATGCGCTCAAACATCGCTTGCGCATCCGAATAGCTGTTCCATGGGGTTCGCACATCTTCCCGCGAGTGCGGCAACAGATCGGCACAGCCGGACAGGATTAAAAGAACGCCTGCCAGACCGCATTTTTTCAGATCGCAACGCAGCATTGGCTTCATGGTATGTCCCGTCCCCCGGATTGATGAGCTTGATTCAGCATAGTCGAGAAGATGCGCGAGGATCCACCTGCACATCAAGTTGTAACCGGTTGTAATAGCCGTCAACGTTGCTCTTGTGCACGTCGTTTATTGCTCATGACCTCAGGAATGGCCTGAGCTAAATCAAGAAAAGGTACTCAAATGAATAAATTAGTTGCTACTCTGATCGCTGGCTTGTTCGCTACTTCTGTTTTTGCTCAGGCTACAGCGCCGGCAGCACCAGCCGTGCCAGCAGCAAGCACCAAAGCGGTTAAAGCCGAAGCAACAAAATCGGATGCTAAAGTTGCAGTCAAAGAAACGAAAGCCGATGCGAAGGAATTGAAGGCTGGCGCCAAGGCAGAAGTAAAGGAAACGAAAGTTGACGCCAAGGCCGACGTAAAGACCGAAGCAAAGGCGGAAGCAAAGGTTGATCCTAAAGCCAAGAAAGCAAAGGCGACCCATAAAGTCGCCAAAGCCAAGGCCGCAGTAGTCAAGGCAGATGCCAAGGAAGTCGCACCCAAGTAATCAATTCAGCAGACAAGCAACACGTTCTCCGTCGCCTTGGCCGGAGCGTGTTGCTGACGAATCGACCCTGGCGTCGTATTCAGCCCCTGACACTTTGCTGTTTTGCGGGGGCGGAGCAGGCGTCGGACGCGGCCAGTGCGGCGTTAAAACTTTACACATCGGCTGATGCGACCGAGCCAAGAATCGATGTCCTGTGCATCTGCAGCGCTTGCAGCACAATGCCGTTTAGTTGCGTCCCGCCGTGTTCGTCAACGTATTGCAATAGCGCGCGCCGCATCCGCGGTTCCCAAAACCGTTTCAGGTGCGCAGCAATATCCATCAACGCCTGTTGCCGGTCCGGCATGGTCTCGAAAAACGCGCCGATCTGATTCGCCATGGTGACGAGGCTATCCACATTCATTGCTGTTCCTTTATCCTAGATTCCTCAGTTGACCGCTTGTTGACTTCGATAAGTTCATGAATCTATTGGGCTTTTTTATGATTAAACCGTTCACCATTTGGGTGAGAGCGCTACAGGCGCGATTGCACGTTTTTCCGGCTCCCTGGCTTCGTTGCTCCTCCTAGCAACATGAAGGTTGCGTCGTCGTCGCGCCTAGCCAGAAAGCCGGAAAAACGCACACTCACACCTGTCCAACTGAGGAATCTAGGATTATTCAGTTTGTAGCGCCGGTCAGTCGATGCGGCCGCGCATACACGACATGGCCTTGCTGGCGCACGAAGCCGACCAGCGTGACATTCGCCTGCTCGGCCAACTGCACCGCCAGGCTGGTCGGCGCGGAAATCGCCGCCAGGAAGCCGATGCCGAGCGTGGCGACTTTCTGCACCATTTCATAGCTGGCGCGACTGGTGATCAGCACCGCGCCGCACGAGAGATCGCGCCGCTCTGCTGCCAGCGCGCCGATCAGCTTGTCGAGCGCGTTATGCCGCCCGATGTCCTCGCGCACCAGGTCGATCTGTCCATCCGCGCCCAGCCAGGCGGCGGCGTGCGTGGCGCCGGTTTGCTGCTGCATCGGTTGCTGCGCCTGCATCGCTGCCATGCCGGCATGGATGCTTGATGCGGAAAACATCGCACTGCTGGTCACCGGCGACGGGTGCCGGATCGCCTGCTGCAGCGTTTCGGCGCCGCACAAGCCGCAGCCGGTGCGCCCGCTCAGATTGCGCCGCTTGTCCTTGAGGGCGGCGAAGCGCTGCGCAGCGATTTGCATCTGCACCTGAATGCCGTCGGCCGTTGCGGACACCTCGCAGTCGAACAGTTCCGAGCGGTCGTGCAATATGCCTTCGCTCAGGGAAAAGCCCAGCGCGAAATCTTCCAGGTCATACGGCGATGCCAGCATCACCGCATGCGAGATGCCGTTGTATTCCAGCGCGACCGGCACTTCTTGCGCCACCGCGTCGTTGCAGACATTGCGCCGGTCGTCGCGCCATTTTTCCACGATGACGCGCACCAGCGCCATCTGTTCGGGAGCAGTCACTGCATTCATCGGAATGGCCTCATTTGATGACTTCAGAAACGGCGGGCTTGCGCTCATGTCCGGTGTGCTCGCCGCGTGCCAGCTGCAGCTGTTCCGCCGAAAAACGGCTGTATTTCTTTTGCCATTCCGACGGCTGCGTGACCGGCATCACCTGCACCGCAGTGACCTTGTATTCCGGACAGTTGGTGGCCCAATCGGAATTGTCCGTGGTGATCACGTTGGCGCCGGATTCGGGGAAGTGGAACGTGGTGTACACCACGCCGGGTTGCACCCGCTCCGTGATGGTTGCGCGCAACACCGTTTGCCCGGCGCGCGATTCGATGCCGACCCAGTCGTCCTGTCTGATGCCGCGTTCTTCTGCATCGTGCGGATGGACTTCGAGCCGGTCTTCGCTATGCCATTGGACGTTCTCGGTGCGGCGGGTCTGCGCGCCGACGTTGTACTGCGACAGGATGCGGCCGGTGGTCAGGATCAGCGGGAACTTGCGCGTGACTTTTTCCGCTGTCGCGAAGAACTGGGTATTGATGAACTTGCCCTTGCCGCGCACGAAGCCGCCGACATGCATGGTGGGCGTTCCGTCCGGCGCGGCGTCGTTGCACGGCCATTGGATGCTGCCGAGCTGGTCGAGTTTCTGGTAGCTGACACCGCTGAAAGTGGGCGTCAGTGCGGCGATTTCGTCCATGATTTCGGACGGGTGCCGGTAGTGCATCGGGTAGCCGAGCGCATTGGACAAGGCAACCGTGACTTCCCAATCCGACTTGCCGGCTTTGGGCGGCATCACCTTGCGCACCCGGGAAATGCGCCGTTCCGCATTGGTGAAGGTGCCGTCCTTTTCGAGGAACGATGAACCCGGCAGGAACACATGCGCATACTTGGCGGTTTCGTTCAGGAACAGGTCCTGCACCACGATGCATTCCATCGCGGCCAGCGCGGCGGTCACGTGCTGCGTGTTCGGATCGGACTGGACGATGTCTTCGCCTTCGCAATACAGGCCCATGAAAGAACCGTCGAGTGCGGCGTCCAGCATGTTCGGGATGCGCAGGCCCGGTTCCGGGTCCAGCGTGCAGTTCCACGCCTGTTCAAACTCGCTGCGCACGGTGCTGTCGGAGATATGCCGATAGCCGGGCAGTTCATGCGGGAAGGAGCCCATGTCGCAGGCGCCCTGCACATTGTTCTGGCCGCGCAAGGGATTGACGCCGACGCCTTCGCGACCGACGTTGCCGGTTGCCATCGCAAGGTTGGCAATCCCCATCACCATGGTCGAGCCTTGCGAATGCTCGGTGACCCCCAGCCCATAGTAAATCGCGCCGTTGCCGCCGGCGGCAAACAGGCGGGCGGCGCCGCGCAGTTCTGCCGCGGGCACGCCGCTGATGGCTTCGATTGCCTCCGGCGAATTGTCCGGCTTGCAGCACGAATTGCTGCCAATCCTTGAATGACTGTTGTTCGCAGCGTTCGGCGATGAATGCAGCGTCGAACAGCTGTTCGCTGATGATCACGTGCGCCAGCGCGGTGATCACCGCGACGTTGGTGCCCGGCCGCAGTTTCAAATGGTAATCGGCCTGGATGTGCGGCGATTTCACCATTTCGGTGCTGCGCGGATCGATCACGATCAGCTTCGCGCCCTGGCGCAGGCGGCGTTTCATTTGCGATGCAAAAACCGGGTGTGCGGCAGCGGGATTGGCGCCGATGATCATGATCACATCGGCTTTCATCACGGAATCGAAGGTCTGGGTGCCGGCCGCTTCGCCCAGGGTTTGCTTCAGGCCGTAACCGGTGGGCGAGTGGCAGACGCGGGCGCAGGTGTCCACGTTGTTATTGCCGAACGCGGCGCGCACCAGTTTTTGCACCAGATAGGTTTCTTCATTGGTGCAGCGCGATGACGTGATGCCGCCGATCGCGTCCTTGCCGAACTTGGCCTGGATGCGGCGGAATTCGGACGCCGCGTAATTGAGCGCTTCATCCCACGACACTTCCTGCCACGGATCGGTGATCTTGTTGCGGATCATCGGCTTCAGCATGCGGTCCTGGTGCGTCGCATAGCCCCACGCAAAACGGCCCTTGACGCAGGAGTGGCCGTGATTCGCATGGCCATCCTTGTTCGGCACCATGCGCACCACGTCATTGCCTTTCATCTCGGCCTTGAACGAGCAGCCGACGCCGCAATACGCGCAGGTCGTGATCTTGCTGTGTTCGGCCTGGCCCAGCATGATGACGGTTTTTTCGGTCAGCGTCGCGGTCGGGCAGGCATCGACGCAGGCGCCGCAGGACACGCATTCCGACTCCATGAACGGCTGATTCTGGCCGGCCGAGACGCGCGAGTCGAAACCGCGTCCGGCGATCGTCAGCGCGAACGTGCCCTGGGTTTCTTCGCACGCCCGCACGCAGCGGTTACAGACGATGCACTTCGATGCGTCATAGGTGAAATACGGATTGGATTCATCTTTTTCCAGCTTCAGATGATTTTTGCCTTGATAGCCGTAGCGCACTTCGCGCAAGCCGACCACGCCCGCCATGTCCTGCAATTCGCAGTTGCCGTTGGTCGGGCAGGTCAGGCAATCGAGCGGATGGTCGGAGATGTACAGCTCCATCATGCCCTTGCGGATATCCGCCAGTTTCGGGGTCTGGGTCCTGACCTTCATGCCGGGTTCGCATGGCGTGGTGCAGGACGCCGGATAGCCGCGGCGGCCTTCGATCTCGACCAGGCACAGACGGCATGAGCCGAACGGCTCCAGGCTGTCGGTCGCGCACAGCTTGGGCACATTCACGCCGGCCTCGGCCGCCGCGCGCATCACCGAGGTGCCGGCCGCGACCTGGACTTCGACGCCATCGATTTCAAGCGTGACGGTTTGTTCTGAAACACGTTCTGGTGTTCCGTAATCGGGTGCATTGAGCTGGTTCACGCATGAATTCCTTTCGCTGCGATTACTGTCAGTTGGTTCAGGCCAGGGCGCAGTGTCGCCGCCGAAATCCTGCGGGAAATGATTTAACGCAGACAATACCGGGTACGGCGTCATGCCGCCCATCGCACACAGCGAACCGTTGAGCATCAGGTCGCACAAATCGCGCAGCAAGTGAATTTGCTGCGGACGGTTTTGGTTCGCGATGATCTGGTCGACCGCTTCCACGCCGCGCGTCGAGCCGATGCGGCACGGCGTGCATTTGCCGCAGGATTCCAGCGCGCAGAATTCCATCGCATAGCGCGCCTGCTGCGCCATATCGACGCTGTCATCGAACACGACGATGCCGCCATGTCCGACCGCCGCGCCGATCGCCGCGAACGACTCGTAATCCATCGCGGTGTCGAACTGCGATGCGGGCAGATACGCGCCCAGCGGGCCGCCGACCTGCACCGCGCGGATCGCGCGGCCGCTGGCAGTGCCGCCGCCGAAGTCGAACAGCAGCTCGCGCAAGGTAATGCCGAAGGCTTTTTCCACCAGCCCGCCGTGCCGGATATTGCCGGCCAGCTGGAACGGCAGCGTGCCGCGCGAACGGCCCATCCCGTAGTTCTGGTAAAAGGCCGCGCCGCGCGCGATGATCAGCGGCACCGCAGCCAGTGAAATCACATTGTTGATCACCGTCGGCTGGCCGAACAGGCCTTCGATCGCCGGCAGCGGCGGCTTGGCGCGCACGATGCCGCGCTTGCCTTCCAGGCTTTCCAGCAAGGCGGTTTCCTCGCCGCACACATACGCGCCTGCCGCCTTGCGCACCTCAAGCCCAAACGCATGGCCGGAGCCGAGGATGTCGGCGCCCAGATAGCCATGCTGGCACGCAATCGCAAGCGCCTCGTTCAGCACCGCGATCGCATGCGGATATTCGGAGCGCACATAGATGTAACCTTGCGTCGCGCCGACCGCGAGGCCGGCAATGGTCATGCCCTCGATCAGCATGAACGGATCGTTTTCCATCACCATCCGGTCGGAAAACGTGCCTGAATCGCCTTCATCGGCGTTGCACACCACGTATTTTTGCGCGGCCTGCGCACCCAGCACGGTTTTCCACTTGATGCCGGTCGGGAAAGCGGCGCCGCCGCGGCCGCGCAGTCCGGAGTCCGTCACTTCCTGCACCACCTCTGCCGCCTTCATGCCGACTGCGCGCCGCAGGCCGGCATAGCCTTCATGCGCGAGGTAGTCGTCCAGCGACAAGGGGTCGGTAATGCCGATGCGCGCGAAAGTCAGGCGCTCCTGATTTTTCAGGAAGGCAATTTCATCGGTCGCGCCGAGCGCCAGCGGATGGGCGCCGCCATGTGCAAAGCCGGCGTCGAACAAGCCTGCGACATCCTCAGGCGCAACCGGCCCATACGCAATGCGGCCCTGCTCGGTCGCGACCTCGACCAAGGGCTCCAGCCAGAACATGCCGCGTGAACCGTTGCGCACGATGCGGATGTCGATGCCGCGCGCCTGCGCTTCGCTTGCGATCGCGGCGGCGACTTGATTCGCGCCCAGCGCCAGCGCGGTCGAATCACGCGGGACATAAATGGTGGTCGTCATACTGCACCTCGTTTCGCGTCCAGCAGGCGGTTCAGCTTGTCAGGTGAAACGCGCGCATGCAGATCGTCGCCGATCATGATCGCCGGGCCGCATGCGCATAGTCCCAGGCAATACACCGGTTCCAGGGTGAAGGCGCGATCCGCGGTCGTTTCGTGAAAGTCGCATCCAAGCGCCGCTGTTGCATGCGCGGCCAAAGCATTTCCACCCATCGCCTGGCAAGCTTCGGCACGGCAAATCCGCAGCACATGCCGGCCCGGCGGCGTTTGCCGGAAATGGTGGTAATAAGTAATGACGCCATGCACCTCGGCGCGCGAGACGTTGAGTTCCTGCGCGATCAGCGGCACCGCCTGCGGACGGGATATAGCCGATTTTTTCCTGTATCCCGTGCAGGATAGGCAGCATCGCGCCGGGCATCGCCTTGCGCTGCGCGACGATGGCCGCGACAGCATCCATGTCGAACGGTGTGTGCGTATTCATGCGGATTCTCCTGCTAATGCTTGCGCTGCCGGCGGCGTAGCGGGCGCCGCAAGCGCGTGCTCCCCGGCCGGGAAATCGAAACAAGTCATGACTGTTTCCTCTTAAAAATAACCTGATTAATATGCTTTAAATTACATAATTAATTATGGTTATTGACGTTTTTGCGTAACTTATCACCACTGATTGAATTAATAAATAGGCTAAATTTTGCATAATTTATCAAGCGGCCATCAACGCATAGTGAAAAATCGCCCCGGATATATCCATCCACAAGGCTGTCCTGCAAAATCGGCATGGACCTGACGCAAGGACTGTATCGCCCATAAAAAAACGCCAACCGGTGAAGGTTGGCGTTCTGTGTTCGATACAAAGCGGGCAGGGTGGGTGATCGGTGACCACCTGATGAAAATCCTGTTCAGTCACCCAGCTCGATGATGGCCGCCAGCGGCACAGCGCCGGGGGCTTGATAGTCGGCGATCACCCAGGCGCGCGCCGGATGCTCGGCCGCATCTTGCAGCAGCGCCATCACGAAGCCGGCCGACGCCTTGTCGAGCGCGGCAAACGGCTCGTCGAGCAGCGTCAGCGCGGCGCCCGACGCGAACGCTGCGGCCAGCCAGACTTTGCGCTTCGAGCCGGTCGACAGCATGTACAGAAACTTGTCCAGGTGCGGCGCCAGCGACAAGCCGTCAATCAGCTCGGCCAATAGCGGCTCGTCGAAAGCGGGATGGAGGCGCTGCACGGACTGGAAGTAATCGAGCGCGCTCATCCGGTCGAACGCATCCGAGCGCGGATCGGTCCGGAACACTTGCCCGCGGTACGCGTCCGGCTGCTGGTCCAGACGGACGCCGCCCAGCTCCAGCTGCCCGGCCGCGGCCGCCAGTTCGCCCGCCAGCAAGCGCAGCAGCGTGGTCTTGCCGCAGCCATCGCCGCCGCGCACCAGCGTGACGCCGGGCGGGATGCGCGCCGACCAGTCGCTAAACAGCGCGCGCTGCGGGTAGTCGAAGCACAGGCCGCTGGCCTGCAGGACGGTTGCTGTGGTGTTGGCAGGATGTTCGATGGCGAGTCCCTCTTGGATGGCGAAAGTGCGACGGCCATTGTAGAAATGGCGGTCGCACTTTGTCAAACAGCATCCGGCGCTCAAGCCGGAGGTTTCCGGCAGCGGATTGACAGCCGGACAGCTCGCGGATGCCGCGCCTCAGTATTGGTTGTAGCGCTCGCGGCGATCATTGTGCATCATCCGTTCCACATCAGCGCGCAATGCCGTCAATTCATCCCTTAATTGACGGCGCTCCTGCCAGGTGACGACGCCGTCGGACTTGAAACGGGCTTCGAGGCGTTCAATCTCGCGTTCCCTGCGATGCAATCTGCGCGCTTCACGTTCGGTCAGGCGGCCGGAGCGAACGCCTTCTTCAATCCGGTCGCGGATGCTGAATTCACGATTGTCAATTCCCGGCGTATTGTCGGGCTGTTGCGCAACGACGCGGGGATTGGCGATTTTGCGTTCAACTTCAGCACGAAGTTCATCCAGATCCTGCCTTAATTGCTGACGCTCTTGTGGGGTTGCAGATCCATCCGACTTAAAGCGGTTTTCCCGCATTTGAATTTCGCGTTCGCGTCGATACAGAGCTTGCGCCTCAGACGGCGTAATGTGCCCGGATGCCAAGCCTTGTTGAATTCGCGCGCTGATCTCTTGCTGGGAGCGATCGATACCAGGCGTATTTGTATTTTGCGCCATCGCCGGCGACATGCCGATGCCAGCAAACAAGGCAGAAACTAACAGGGAACCAGCAATCAATTTCGTTTTCATATCGATTTTCCTATCTTGTTGATGGATGGATAAATAACGTATAAAGCAATTTGACCAGAAGCCTTGTCAGCATTATTTTTTTATTGCTGACACAATTGATATTGAATACCAAACAACAATTTCCGGACATGCTGAATCAGTAACAGCAGTAAGCAGATGTATCTGCGGCGACCTGATTGATTCGCCGTGTGGCTGTAGTAGTGAAGATAGTGCAAATGCTCCTGCGGCTCTGTGCGCTAGCCAACAAAGCGCTGGGCGCCGGACGCCGGCCAGTCACGGCTGCGTTCCGCGCGGCTCGCATCGCATTGCGCAAACAAAAACGCCAACCGGCGAAGGTTGGCGTTTGGTATCAGGCGGGCCCGGTGGATGCCTGGTTTAATGGGGGGTATAAGTAGGAATGCTGGCTCTGCCGCATGATTTCATTGGGCTTTTAAAAATACATGGGGCAGTATTATTTCTGCTCGGCAGCGTCAAGACCCGATCCCGGAAACAGGGTTTCCATATACGCCGGGGCCTGGGCCACGATGAATTGCTTGAATGCGTTGGCGGCCGGACTCAGCAGCTTGTTGGCCAAGTGCAGCACATACCAGGTGCGCATGATGGGCAAGCCTTTCACATCGAGCACAACCAGATTGCCGGTCTGGTATTCCAGCGCGATCGTGTGCAGGGAAATGAAAGCCAGCCCCATGCCCGCCATGACCGCCTGTTTGATCGATTCGTTGCTGGTCATTACCTGCGTAATCGGCGGGCTCAATTCCTGTTCCGTGAAAAACAGTTCCATCGCGTAGCGCGTACCCGATCCCGATTCGCGCGTGATGAAGCCTTCGTTGGCCAGTTGTTCCCGGGTGATGCGCTTCTTGCCGGCGAGCGGGTGGTCAGGCGCGGCAATGATCGCATGCGGATGTTTGGCGAACGCCTCCGCGATGACCGGAATGCGGGCCGGCGGGCGTCCCATGATCGCGATATCGATCTGATTGTTTTCCAGTTGGCTGATCACGCTTTCACGATTCGCGATCGAGACATCCAGCTCGATCTCCGGATGCTGGCTGTGAAACTGCGCGATCAGCTTGGGCGCGAAATAGCGGGTGGTGGTGACCAGGCCGATGGTCACCTTGCCATGGCGCACGCCAGTCAACGCATCCATTTCTTCGCTGGCTTCGCGCATGGTTTGCGCAATGCGCTGCACATAGGGCAGCAGCGTTTCGCCGGCGCGGGTCAGATGCAGCTTGCGCCCGCGTTTCTCGAACAAGGCTGTCCCGGCGCTTTCGGCAAGCTGGGTCATTTGCATCGATACCGCAGGCTGGGTCAGGTGCAGGATTTTTGCCGTCTGGACAAAACTCAACTGTTCCGCAGCCGTCAGGAAAATCTGCAGTTGTCGCAAAGTGGCGTGACGCAAGGCTTCCGACATGGTGGCTTAGCAAAATGGACGATCGCTAATTCTACTTGCTGTGGTTCCGGATCTTGCAAAAACAATGGAAAAACTTGCTGCCGGATTCCGTGTATTTCCGGGAAAAATGCTCGCGCAGAAATATTCCAAGCAGGTCAAGGCAGCCCGTTTCTGCGCCCGCGAAGGGTGTTGTTTTTTGGCTTATGTATAAGTAACTCTTACTTTTAAAAGATTTAAAGTAATTAATTTTGACTTATACTCAGCGCCAATTAACGCAACCCAATACACAACCATGCGCAACAGGCAGCTTCAGATCGATCATAAAACAAGCACACTCCGGCGCCGGCCAGGCCATCAAGTGCGTGATCCGATCTTGCTCAAGTCCGCTGCCCGTCCCAGGGTCATGCAATAGGGATATGCATCGTTGCGCGTCAATTCGCCGCCGGCGAACCTCGCTTCAATATCAACTTCTCAGGAAAAACAAATGGACGGATTAACCGTAGTGCTCGGTGTTATCGGTGCAGATTGCCACGCTGTCGGAAACAAGATCATCGATCACGTACTCAGCGAGCAAGGCATCAAGGTGGTCAACCTCGGCGTGATGGTGAGCCAGGATGAGTTCATTGACGCCGCCATCGAAACCGGCGCCGGTGCGATCCTGGTGTCGTCGATCTATGGCCACGGCGAGATCGACTGCATCGGCTTTCGCGGCCGTTGCATCGAGCGCGGCGTGGAAAACATGGTGCTGTACGTCGGCGGCAACCTGGTCATCGGCAAGCGCCCGTTCGAAGAAGTCGAAGCGCTCTTCATCGAAATGGGGTTTGACCGCGTCTTCTCTCCGAAAACCAGCTTGCTCGATGTGGTCCAGTTCCTGAAGGACGACGTCGCGGCTGCCTTGGTCGCATGATCACGGTTTCCATCGACATCGGTTCCACCTGGACCAAGGGCGCGGCGTTCCGGCTGGTGGGCACCGAGCTGGAACTGCAGCGTCGCGCGGTTTGCCCGACCACGGTGCACAACCTGGCCGAGGGCTTCTTCCGGGTACTCGATGAACTGGTCGGGCAGGCGGACGCCGCCGGGCGGGTGCGCAGCGGCGACATCAAGCTCTGTTATTCGTCTTCGGCCAAGGGCGGCTTGGCGGTCGCAGCGCTCGGCATCGTGCCTGAGATCACGCTGGAAACGGCCAAGGTGGCCGCGTATTCGGCCGGCGCCAAATTGACGCGGGTGTTGTCGTACCGGCTGACGCGCTCGGATATCCGCGCGCTGGAAGAAAACCCGCCCGACATCCTGCTGTTTGCCGGCGGCACCGACGGCGGCAACAGCGACTATGTGCTGAGCAATGCCCAGGCGCTGGCGCAGTCCACGCTCGCATGCTCGATCGTTTATGCGGGCAACCGCTCGGTACGCGACGAGGTGTCCGAACTGCTGGCGCACAAGGACTTCGTGGCGGTCGACAATCTGCTGCCCGAGATCGATACACCCAATCCCGAACCGGCACGCGAGGCGATGCGGGCGATCTTCCTGTCCAAGATCGTCAAGGGCAAGGGACTGGACAGCATCATAGCGCGCACCGGCGCAGAGCCTTTGCCCACGCCTTATGCGGTGTACGAATACGCGAAGCAGATCCGGCGTTGTGTCCCGGCCTGGGGCGAGTTCATCCTGCTCGACATGGGCGGCGCCACCACCGACGTGTACTCCGCCCACCGCGAGTCGCCGAGCGGCGGCACCGTGTTGCGCGGTTTGCCGGAGCCCGAAGTCAAGCGCACGGTGGAAGGCGACCTGGGATTGCGGGTGTCGGCCGCCGCCGCTGCCGAATCGGGCAAGGCGCTGGTCGCCGCGGCGCTGGACCACAGTGAACCGCAACTGGCGGAGTTTGCCGCCTACATCGAGCGCGTCTCGCTGCAGCCGGACTATTTGCCCGAAGACCAGCAGGGACGCGCGTTCGATGCGATTCTGGCCGGCGCTTGCGTCGCCCATGCCTGTGTCCGTCATGCGGGGCGCAGCTACGAAGTCTTCACGCCGGATGGCATGGTGCGGGTGCAAACAGGGCGTGACCTGACGCAAGTGCCGCGCGTCATCGGCTCCGGCGGTTGGCTCTCGAAGGTAGCGACTTTCGATCCCGGCCCGTGGCTGTCGCAGATGCTGGTAGACGCCAAAGGCAAGGCGGTGCTGGTGCCGACCAGGGTCGACTATTACCGCGATGAAGACTATCTGATCCCGCTGCTGGCCAATGTCGCCCAGGAGTTTCCCGAAGCCGCCGCCCGAGCCGGTATCCGCTCGCTTGTCCGTCACAACTGAAGAGTATTAAACCTAGATTCCTCAGTTGGACTGGTGTGAGTGTGCGTTTTTCCGGCTTTCTGGCTAGGCGTGACGACGACGCAGACTGCATTCTGCTAGGAGGAACAACGAAGCCAGGGAGCCGGAAAAACGTGCAATCGCGCCTGTAGCGCTCTCACCCAAACGGTGAACTGTTTAACCATAAGAAATATCAATTAATTCATGAACTTATCGAAATCAACAAGCGGTCAACTGAGGAATCTAGGTTAAATGGAACTGATCAACCAACAAATCGAACGTAAAGACTTCCAGGCCGAGCGCGTGGAGGTGCTGCAAACCTGGCCCACGGGCAAGGATGTGAATTTTGAAGAGGGCGTGCGCTACCAGCGCTCGATGCCGGACACCAAGCGTTTCTCTTCCGTGCTGCTGAAGGCCGACAAGGCAGGCAAGACGCTGTTCCAGCCGCGCGCCGGTGTCGCGCTGTTGAATGAGCACATCAATTTGCTGACCTACCTGGAAGGCTCGTGCGACCTGCTGCCGACCACCATCGATGCCTACACCCGTTTGAATCGCTATGAAGAAGCGGCCAGCGGCATCCTGCGATCGGAAGAGGCGGGCACCTCTTTGCTCAACGGCTTCCCGGCGGTGAACCACGGCTTGCGCGGTTGCCGCCGTGTGGTGGAGGCGCTGTCGAAGCCGGTGCAGGTACGCCATGGCACGCCGGACGCGCGCCTGCTGGCAGAAATCACGCTGGCGGCCGGCTTCACCGCGTATGAGGGCGGCGGGATTTCCTACAACATTCCTTACGCCAAGAAGGTGCCGCTGGAGCGCTCGATCCGCCACTGGCAGTACTGCGACCGCCTGGTCGGGATGTATGAAGAAGAGGGCGTTCGCATCAACCGCGAACCGTTCGGGCCGCTGTCCGGCACGCTGGTGCCGCCGTTTGTGTCGCATTGCGTGGCCATCATCGAAGGACTGCTGGCGCTGGAGCAGGGCTGCAAGTGCATCACGCTGGGTTATGGGCAGGCCGGCAACATGGTGCAGGACATCGCGGCGATCCGCTCGCTGCGCGAACTGGGGCATGAGTATTTCCAGGCGGCCGGGTATGAAGACTATGAGCTGAGCACGGTGTTCCATCAGTGGATGGGCGGTTTCCCTGAAAACGAATCGATGGCGTACTCGGTGATTTGCTGGGGCGCTGCGCTGGCGGCGATGTCCGGCGCGACCAAGGTGATCGTGAAGACGCCGCATGAGGCCAGCGGCGTGCCGACCAAGGAGGCCAACAAGCAGGGCCTGGAAGCCACCAGCCAGATCGTCAACATGGTGCGCGAACAGAACTTTCCGCACAGCGACGGCATGGATCGGGAGGTGGAACTGATCAAGCGCGAAGTGCGCGCGGTGTTGTCGATGGTGTTTGAACTGGGCAAGGGCGACGTCGCGGTGGGTGCGGTGCGGGCTTTCGAGGCGGGGGTGATGGATATCCCGTTTGCGCCGGCCGCCTGCAATGCCGGCAAGCTGATGCCGATCCGCGATCACGAAGGCGCGGTGCGCGTGTTCGACGCCGGACATGTGCCTCTGCCCGCCGACGTGATGACTTACCACCGTGAAAAAATTGCCGAGCGCGCCAAGGCCGAGAGCCGCGCAGCGTCATTCCAGATGGTGGTCGACGACATCTACGCGATTTCAAAAAGCCAGCTGGTCGGAAGACCGCAATGACATTCACATTCACATCCAACCTCACATCCATGAAAGTCAGATCATGAAAATTACACGTGCCTTATTCGTTCGCGGCTTTTCCTCATTCTATTTCGACGATCAGAAGGCCATCAAGGAAGGCGCCGGGCAAGACGGCTTCGTCTACGTCGGCGACACGCTCACGCCGGGATTTAGCTCGGTGCGCCAGGCCGGCGAGTGCGTGTCGGTGCTGCTGCAGCTCGAAGACGGCAGCGTCGCGGTGGGCGACTGCGCAGCGGTGCAGTATTCCGGTGCCGGCGGGCGCGACCCCTTGTTCCTGGGCGCCAATTTCGTGCCCTTTCTCGAGCAGCACATCAAGCCATTGCTGGAAGGCCGCGACGCGAATGCGTTTCTCGCCAACGCCCGGTTTTTTGATACGGTCGAAATCGAAGGCCAGCGCCTGCACACCGCGATCCGCTATGGCCTGACGCAGGCGCTGCTGGACGCCGCCGCACTGGCCACCCACCGCCTGAAAGCGGAAGTGCTGTGCGCCGAGTACGGCCTGCCGGTGGTTGCCAAGGCGATTCCGCTGTTCGGGCAAAGCGGCGACGACCGTTATGCCGCGGTGGACAAGATGATCCTCAAGGGCGTCGATGTGCTGCCGCACGGACTGATCAACAACGTGCCCGACAAGCTCGGCTACCAGGGTGAGAAAGCTGGAAGAGTACATCCGCTGGCTGGTCAAGCGCGTCGAACAGCTGGGCGCCGCACCCGGCTACCAACCCGATCTGCACATCGACGTGTACGGCACCATCGGCCTGATCTTCGACCACGATGCGGCCAGGGTCGCGAACTACATCGCCGGCCTGGAAAAAGCCGCCGGACCCTTGAATCTGTATATAGAAGGCCCGGTCGACGCCGGTTCCAAGGATGGCCAGATCGAGGAGATGGGCAAGATCACCGCGCACCTGGCGCGCATGGGCTCGCCGGTGAAGCTGGTGGCCGACGAGTGGTGCAACACCTATGAAGACATCGTCGCGTTCACCGATGCGAAATGTTGCCACATGGTGCAAATCAAGACGCCGGATCTGGGCAGCATCCACAACATCGTCGACGCGGTGCTGTACTGCAACGAACACGACATGGAAGCCTACCAGGGCGGCACCTGCAACGAGACCGACGTGTCGGCCCGCACCTGTGTTCACGTCGCGCTTGCCGCGCGGCCGATGCGCATGCTGGTGAAGCCGGGCATGGGTTTCGATGAGGGCATGAACATTGTCCACAACGAAATGCACCGCACCATCGCATTGCTGCAAACCCGCGGCTGCATAGGCCGGACACGATTGAATTACGTGCACGTAAAGACGATGAAAAACACGGAAACAAGAAGGGGACACTGTATGTGCTATTCTGAGTTTTTCACACAATAACTTTCGGTATTTTTGACTATTTCGTACTATTCAGGCGAACTCACGGACCAACTGTTATTCAAAATAACTTCGTGAATCACCCTTTTCTGAAACGTCATTATGTCAACTTCGCTACCGCTGGACGGCATCACCGTCATTTCGCTGGAACACGCAATCGCCGCGCCGCTCGCGACCCGCCATCTGGCCGATCTCGGGGCCCGGGTCATCAAGATAGAGCGCCCCGGCGTCGGCGATTTCGCCCGCGCCTACGACCGGCGCGTGAACGGCATGGCCTCGCACTTCGTCTGGGTCAACCGTTCGAAAGAAAGCCTGACGCTGGACCTGAAGCAGCCCGACGCGCAAGCCGTGCTGCAGCGCCTGCTGGGGGAGGCCGACGTGCTGGTGCAGAATCTCGCGCCCGGCGCCGCCGCCCGCCTCGGACTGTCCTATGAAACGCTGTCGCCGCGCTTCCCGAAGCTGGTGGTGTGCGACATTTCCGGCTATGGCGATGGCGGCCCCTACACCGACAAGAAGGCCTACGATCTGCTGATCCAGAGCGAGAGCGGCTTTCTGTCGGTCACCGGCACGCCGGATGAAATGGCAAAGAGCGGAATTTCGGTGGCCGACATCTCGGCCGGCATGTACGCGTACTCCGGCATCCTCGCCGCGCTGCTGCAGCGCGCCCGCACCGGCCGCGGCCGCCGGGTGGAGATCGCGATGATCGACACCATGGCGGAGTGGATGAGCTTCCCGCTTTACTACACGCTGGATGGCCAGGACGCGCCGCCCCGTTCGGGCGCTGCCCACGCCACCATCTATCCGTACGGCCCGTTTACCGCGGGCGACGGCCGCGTGGTGATGCTCGGCCTGCAGAACGAGCGCGAGTGGAAGATTTTTTGCGACAAGGTGCTGTGCCTGCCCGATCTGGCCGGCCAGCCGCGGTTCGTCGACAACGCGGCGCGCACCACGCACCGGGCCGAGTTGCGGCAGTTGATCGAGGCGGCATTTGCCACGCTGACGGCCGATGCGGTGATCGACCGCCTGGATGCGGCCGACATCGCCAACGCGCATGTGAATACGATGGCCGACCTGTGGCAGCATCCGCAGCTTGCCAGTCGCCAGCGCTGGAGCCAGGTCGACTCGCCCGCCGGGCTGATCCCGGTGTTGTTGCCGCCCGGCAGCGATGCGGCCAACCCGGCGCGCATGGATCGGATTCCGGGCCTGGGCGAGCATACCGATAGCATCCTCGCCGAGTTCGGCTTCGACCCCGCCCAACTGCGCGCCAGCGGCGCCGTATGAAGGAAAAGACCATGGATATCCAACGCAGCAGGACATTTTTGTTCGTTCCCGCCAACCGGCCGGAACGCATCGACAAGGCGCTGGCCTCCGGCGCCGATGCGGTGATCGTCGATCTGGAAGATGCGGTCGCGCCCGACGCCAAAGACGCGGCCCGTCAGGCGCTGTCGGCTTGGCTGGACTCGCCTGCCGCCAGGCCGGTGCTGGTGCGGGTCAACGGTGCGGAAACGCCGTGGCATGCGGCCGATCTCGCAGCCTGTCGCTCTGCTGCAGTGGCCGGAGTTTTGCTGCCGAAGGCGGAAACCGCCGCCGCGATGGCGCACGCCCACGCCGTCACCGGCAAGCCGGTGCTGCCCATCATCGAATCTGCCGCCGGGCTGCATCAACTGCTGCCGGTGGCCAACGCGCCGGGCTGCGCCCGTCTGGTGTTCGGCAAGCTCGATCTGGCGATCGATCTCGGCCTGGAGCAGGGCGAGGAAGACAGCGAAGAAACGGTATTTCAGCCTTATCGCGCGCAACTGGTGCTGGCCTCGCGCCTTGCCGGACTGGCGTCGCCGGTGGATGGCATCTTCACCGCGCTGGACGACAGCAGCGGGCTTGCCGCCTATACGCGCCGCGCCAGGCGCGATGGTTTTGGCGCGTTGTTGCTGATCCACCCGCGCCAGGTGGCGCCGGTGGCGATGGCATTGGCGCCCTCTGCGATCGAAATCGACTGGGCGCGCCGGGTGCTGGCCGCTGCGGATGCAGCCGGCGGCAGCGCCGCAGTGGTCGACGGCCGCATGATCGATGCGCCGGTCATTGCACGCGCCCAGCGGCTGCTGGCCGCAGCCGGTCAGTAGATGCATTTGCCCGATGGGCAGGGTCGTCGCGGTTCCGGTACGCAGATGCCGGCCGCACGTCCTGTCGGATCATCATCCGGAAATATTTGCAGTGCATGATGCTGTTGCGGATTGCCGATGGCGCCCGCGCAACGCCTTGCGCGACGCCGTGATTTTCGCAAAAAACAGGGAGTATCACTATTTTTATGGCATTAGCCGCATGTATTCATTGGGTATGCGAAATATACCCAATGCAGTATTAATTCCGGCTTCGGAGCACCGTGCAGGCTATGCACGATGGCACGCCAATACAAACTGCCGTATTGATCGCATGTCGTTTATCAAACGGATACAGTATTCCGGGATTGGTCTGCGCGCATCTTCTTCCCCCTCTTCAGGAGACCTCACTTGAATCAAACCACAGCAGCCGTCCCGCATCGCATCACCATCGTCGGCGGCGGTGCCGGCGGACTGGAACTGGCGGTACGTCTGGGCAATCAACTGGGCAAGAAAAACAAGGCCCAAATTACGCTGATCGACGCCGCCCGCACCCACTTGTGGAAACCGCTGCTGCATCAGGTCGCCGCCGGCACTCTCGACAGCCACGCCGACGAACTGGAATACTTCGCGTTGGCGCGTTCGCACCACTTCACTTTCCGCCTCGGGCGGATGGACGGGCTGGGCCGCGAGCAGAAAGAAATCTATCTGTCGCCGACGCTGGATGAAGAGGGCGAGGAACTGCTGCCGCGCCAGGTGATCGCCTACGACACGCTGGTGATCGCGCTGGGCAGCCAGACCAACGATTTCGGCACGCCGGGCGCACGCGAACACTGCATCATGCTCGATACGCCGGTGGCGGCCGAGCGCTTTCATCAGCGCCTGATCAATTCCTGCCTGCGCGCGCAGGCCGCCGGCAAAGGCGCCGGCGAGGGCCGCTTCACGGTCACCATCATCGGCGGCGGCGCCACCGGCGTCGAACTGTCGGCCGAGCTGCACATGACGACCAAGATCCTGTCGAGCTACGGACTGGCCAATTTCCACCCCGAAAAAGACCTGAAGATCGTCATCGTCGATGCCGCCCCGCGCCTGCTGCAAATGCTGCCGGAACGGCTGTCGGCCGCGGTCGCGCGCGAATTGCGCAGCATCGACATCGAGGTCCATACCAATGAAAAGGTCACGCAAGTGTCGAAGGAAGGGGTGCTGATGGCCAGCGGCAAGTTCATCCCGAGCGGCATCGTGGTGTGGGCGGCCGGCATCAAGGCGCCGGATTTCATGAAGGAGATCGACGGCCTGGAAAGCAACCGCATCAACCAGTTGCTGGTCGGCCGCACGCTGCAAACCACGCGCGACCCGGCCATTTTCGCGCTGGGCGACTGCGCCGCCTGTCCGCAGGCCGAGGGCCAGCCGAATGTGCCGCCGCGTGCGCAAGCGGCGCACCAGCAAGCGTCGATGCTGGCCAAATCGCTGGTGAAGATGCTGCAGGGCAAACCGCTGCTGGAATTCAGCTACCACGATCACGGCTCGCTGGTGTCGCTGGGCAATTACAGCACGGTCGGCAGCCTGATGGGCGCGATCGCCAGCGGCTCGGTTTTCATCGAGGGGCAAATCGCCAAAGTGATGTACTGGTCACTGCACAAGCAGCACCAGATTGCGGTCAACGGCCTGTTTCATACCTGGCTTGCGACCTGGGCCGAGACCCTGAACTGGGTGCGCAATCCGCGCATCAAGCTGCACTGACACGCTGCCGATATCAGGGAAATTCGGGACCGCAGACAGGCGACTGCCAATGAGACTGGCATTGTCTTGCCTATATCTTGTGCGTCGACAGCAGGATGCTGGTTTCCGTATTCGCGATGCCCGGAATCAGGCGGATCCGGCCCAGCACGGTATTGAAGGCTTCCAGATTATCTGCCCGCAACTCCGCAATCACGTCCCAGCGGCCGTTGGTGGTGTGCAAGGTATGGATGTTCGGTTCGCCGCGCAAGGCCTGTATGACACCCACCGCACTATTGCCCTCGACTGCGATATTCATCCAGGCGCGGATCCGGTGCAGCTCGGCCTCCGGCTTGAGCCGCACCGTATAGCCGACAATCACCCCGCTGTTTTCCAGTTTGGTAATCCTGTTTTGCACGGTGCCCCTGGAAACATGCAGTTTCTTGGCAAGCGCAATCACGGAAATGCGGGCGTTGTCGCGCAACAAGGCTAGTAATTGGCGGTCTGTGTCATCCATGATTTTTAGCAAAATGTCAGTAGGAGCTGGCATTTTGTCAGGTTTCTGCATAATTTCAAGCATTTCTCCGGCTATTTATTGACCTGCTTGAGGTCGAGAATACCGGTATTGCCACTTCTGAGCAGCTGGCAAATTAGCTTGACCAAGCAAGAAGATCCCCGCTCAGCAAGCAACGGCGTATTTGCATTCAATAACGACACTGGAGAAACAAGATGACCCGATTTATCGATGTGGCTGACATTCAGCAATTGGTGAGTTCCGTTGGCGCCGAGAAATTCATCACCAGCCTGGCCGAGTACATCCGTGCCGATTTCTTGCGCTGGGAAGAATTCGAGAAATGCGCCCGCGTGGCCAATCATGTGCCGGGCGGCGTGATCGAACTGATGCCGACCTCGGACCATGCGCTGTACGGCTTCAAGTACGTCAACGGCCACCCGAAGAACACCGCGCAGAACATGCTGACGGTGATGGCGTTCGGCGTACTGGCCGAAGTCGAGACCGGTTTCCCGCTGCTGTTCAGCGAATTCACGATCAGCACCGCGCTGCGCACCGCCGCCACCTCGGCGCTGATGGCCAGCGTGCTGGCACGGCCGGAATCGACGCGTGATGGCGCTGATCGGCAATGGCGCGCAAAGCGAGTTCCAGGCGCTGGCGTTCAAGGCTATCGTCGGCATCAAGGAAATCCGCGTCTATGACATCGACCCGGCGGCCACCGAGAAGTTCGTGCGCAACATGGCGCACATCGACGGCCTGACCATCGTGCGGGCAAAATCCGTGCGCGAAGCGGTGCGCGGCGCCGACATCGTCACCACCGTCACCGCCGACAAGAACTACGCGACCATCATTACCCCCGACATGGTCGAGCCCGGCATGCACATCAACGGCGTCGGCGGCGATTGCCCGGGCAAGACCGAGCTGCATGCGGATATCTTGCGGGCGGCCCGCGTGTTTGTCGAATTCGAGCCGCAAACCCGCATCGAAGGCGACATCCAGCAACTGCCGGCCGATTTCCCCGTCACCGAAATGTGGCGCGTGCTCAACGGCCAGGTGGTCGGCCGCGAAAGCCCGGAACAAGTGACGGTATTTGATTCGGTCGGTTTCGCGATCGAGGATTTCTCCGCCTTGCGCTACCTGTACGACCTGGCGCAAGCGCGCGACATCGGCGCGCAGATCAACCTGATTCCGGATCCGGCCAATCCGAAAGACCTGTTCCAGTTCGTCGCGGCACCGGCCACCCCGCTGACCCACGAGACCCGGTTTCCGGTGTCGCCGATGGGCATGAATTAATTCAGGCACGCCCCCAACCCCTCTCCCGCTCGCGGGAGAGGGGAGCGAAGTGAGTCGCTATGCGACTTGCACGCTAAATAAGCGATGCCGCGACCCCACCCGATGAGAGCGAAAGATGACAACGAACCTCAACACGAAGATTAAATCGATTCAGGCACCGAGTGCGGTGGTGATGATCCGGCCGCATCACTTCCATCCGAATCCGGAGACCGCGGCCGACAATGCGTTTCAAAGCACCGACAGCACCGCGTCGGCACAGGCGATTGCCGACGTCGCCCGCGATGAAGTCACGGCCGCGGCCGCCGCGCTGGAAGCGGCCGGCGTACGGGTGCATATATTTGACGATTTCGGCGAGCAGCAGACGCCCGATTCGGTGTTCCCGAACAACTGGTTCTCGACCCATGCCGGCGGGCATGTTGCGATTTATCCGATGTATTCGCCGAACCGGCGCCGCGAGCGCCGCATCGACGTGATCGACATGCTCAAGGCCCAATACCGGGTGCAGGACGTGATCGACTATTCCGGCCTCGAATACGACGAGCTGTTCCTGGAAGGCACCGGTGCGATGGTGCTGGACCACCTGGATCGCGTTGCGTACACCGCCCGCTCGAACCGCGCGAATGCGGTGGCGCTGGAGCGTTTCTGCACCCATTTCAATTTCGAGCCGATGGCGTTCGATTCGGCCGATTCAACAGGTTGCGCGATCTATCACACCAACGTGCTGATGTGCATCGGCACCGAGTTCGCGCTGATCGGGCTGGACATGATCACCGACCCGGTGCGGCGCAGCGAAATCCGGGCCCGCTTGCAGGCCACCGGGCGCGAGGTGATCGACGCTGAGCGAACAGCAGATCAACGAGTTCGCCGGCAATGCGATCGAGCTGTCGACCGACAGCGGCCGGGTGCTGGCGATGTCGGCCCGTGCGGCAGCGAGCCTGCGCCCGGAACAGGTCAGATCATCGAGCGCTCGGCGCGCATCCTGCCCTTGTCGGTGCCGACCATCGAGATGGCTGGCGGATCGGTGCGCTGCATGCTGGCCGGGATTCATCTGACGCGGCGCTGAATCGAATGCCGTGCCAGTTTGCCGCAGCATGCTCTTTTATGGTTGGCAAATGCCAGCGCTGACGACCGAGGGCGGTAAGTTGAAAAAGTGCTTGGGCCGGTTGATTCTGATCGCATCGTAGCGCCGCTGAGGAGTGATTTCATGATTTCCGTTGAACGCAACACTGCAAGTAGCCCAACGCTATTTGATCGTTTTTTCAGCGCAGCAGAAATTGTCGCAGAGCTTTTGTCGAATGTGCCCCACGCGGTTTGCCTTGAGCATCTCGAAGGCATCACCGGGCGTTCTGCCAATGAATTGATGACATTGTGCAGTGACCTGGAGTACGCAGGCTTGTTGCGGCGCGATCCTTTCGCTTTCGACAAATGGACGCTCGCCTGCGACCCCGATGCCGTCACGCTGGAAGACGTATTCCGTTGTCTGCTGTCCGAACAGAGGGCAGATGCCATGCCGACCGCTACCGCTTGCAATGTCGAGCGTGCGCCGAGCGAGGTCCACCTGTTGATCATGCAGGCGATGATTGCCATTAACCAAAGCGTGTTCAGGCATTTGCGTGAATATTCGCTGCACCGGCACAAGATCAGTGCGGTCGGGATGGTTCCCTTAAATAGACAACGTCGTCATGATTTTGACTTAGACAATGTTTTTGAGTTCGCCATTTCCGGCTTTTGATATCCGTTTCGTTTCAACTGTGCAGATGGCTGTACAGGTGATTTTTTGTAGCAACCTTGTTGGTTCAATTCACAGGAGACAATTATGCAGTTCAAGACAAAAATGATTCCGTTGGCAGGCGCAATTGCATTTGCTTTTGCAGGTTTCGCATCGGCAGCAGAAGAACAAATCGTCAAGATCGGTCACGTCGGCCCGATTTCAGGCTCTATTGCGCACCTTGGCAAAGACAATGAAAACGGCGCGCGCATGGCAATCGAGGAACTGAATGCCAAAGGCCTGACGATTGGCGGCAAAAAAATTAAATTCGAACTGCAAGCAGAAGATGATGCCGGCGATCCGAAACAAGGTACGACCGTGGCACAAAAACTGGTCGATGCCAAAGTCAAAGGCGTCATTGGCCACCTGAATTCAGGCACCACCATCCCAGCCTCCAAGATCTACTACGAAGCCGGCATTCCACAAATTTCACCATCGGCAACCAACCCGAAATACACACAGCAAGGCTTCAAGTCAGCTTTCCGCGTCGTGGCCAATGACGGCCAGCTGGGCGGCACACTGGGCCGTTACGCTGTGCAAATCCTCAAGGCCAAGAAAGTGGCGGTCATCGATGACCGTACTGCCTACGGCCAGGGCGTAGCCGAAGAATTCATCAAGGGCGCCAAATCCAAATCAGCCGGTGTCGAAGTGGTTTCACAACAATACACCAATGACAAGGCAACCGATTTCAATGCGATTCTGACGTCGATCAAAGCGAAAAATCCTGACGTCGTCTTCTTCGGCGGCATGGATGCAGTTGCTGGCCCGATGCTGCGTCAAATGAAACAGCTTGGCATCACTGCCAAATTCATGGGCGGCGACGGCATCTGTTCCGAAGGCCTGACCAAACTGGCTGGCGATGCCATCGGTGACGAAGGTCATGTCATCTGCGCTGAAGCGGGCGGTGTGGTCGATACAGACAGAAAAGGCATGGAAAACTTCAAAGCCGCCTACAAGAAGAAATTCGGCATTAACGTCGAAGTCTATGCACCGTACGTGTACGACGCACTGAACACGATGGTCGCAGCGATGCAAAAAGCGAACTCGGTCGAGCCCGAGAAATATTTGCCTGAATTGGCAAAAATTCATTACAAAGGCGTTACCGGCCCAATCGCTTTTGATGCAAAAGGCGATATCAAGGACGGTACGCTGACGCTCTACACCTACAAAGGTGGCGCACGCTCATTGATGGCTGTCGTGAAATAACTCGTCAGGATTAAAGAAAGTGTTCTCATCTCCGGATAAGAGCACTGTATGTTTCAATGCAGACAAGATAATGCCTGTCGCCACGCTGCGCGCCATATCGGGCGCGCCAAACAAAACGCCAACCTTCGAAGGTTGGCGTTTTGTTTGGTGCCCGCGTCAGAATTGAACCGCCGGCATCAAGATTACAAATTATCTTCGCACCAAACCGACTGTCTTCATCAGATCAGTGCCCCGATTCTTTTAACAGGCCATCAAGCCACTCCAGAAAATCGGCTTTCATGGCCAGGCTGATGCCATGGTCAATGGGGTAAAGATGCGTGAGATGCGCCACCCCCAATTCGCCCAGCAATTGGTCCGAGCGCTGCGCCCACATCACTGGCAGCTTGGTATCAAACTCGCCATGGCCGATAAAAGCGCGCAGGTTTTCCAGCCGCGTTTTGTCGGCAATATGGGGAGTGAGCTCGGGCAGGATGCGCCCGGACAAAATAGCAAAGCCGGCGACGCGTTCGGGTGCGCTCAGGGCCACGCTGGCACTGAGGATGCCGCCCTGGCTGAAACCGGCAATGACCGTGTTGTGCGCCGGGATGCGATACCGCGCCTGCACCTGTTGCACAAAATGGATCAAGGCCTCCCGGCTGCTCTCGGCTTCTTCAGCCACGATGCTGGGTCCTGCCGAGGTGAATGCAACCCTGAACCAGGCAAACTGCTGCGTCCCCAGTTGCAATGGGCCGCGCGGGAAGATCACCAGGGTTTGTGGGTCTATGCCCGCAGCAAAGTCGATCAAGTTCGTCTCATTGCCACCGACGCCGTGCAAAAGGACAACGCACTTGGTGGGCTTGAGCGGCGCCGGTTGCCGAACCCGATAAGACAGGCCCAGGTCGGCATCCGTGTGCAGCTCCGGAGTGGATAGGATGGTGTTCATGTTGCACTTTCTTTCTATAGTCAGACTATGGCGCCACTGAAACAGCGGCGGGCTGCGGCATGCCCCAGACATACGAATCCATCGACAGTACGCCGTGGGTGATGCCGCCATCAATGGCTTGTACGGTATCGGAATCGCTCTGCGCGCCCAGCGCTACCAGCAAAGGAAGGAAATGCTCTTCGGTCGGATGCGCTCTCTGGGCATGCGGCGCTTCGGTGCGGTATTGGATGAGCGGACCTGTCGCGTTGGCAAGCACTGCAGTCTGTACCCAGGTGGCAAATTCTCTGGCATACGCTGCCGGTGCACTGCCCGATTGGCGGAACTCAAAGAGGTTGTGCGTCATGCTGCCAGACGCGACGATGAGTACGCCTAGCTCACGCAGAGGCGCCAGGGCCCGGCCCAGCTTCACAGCCTGCAGGCTGTTCAAGTTGTGGGGCATGGATACCTGAAACACCGGGACATCCGCTTTGGGCAGCAGGTGCATCAATGGAACCCAGGCACCGTGGTCGAGTCCGCGATGCGCATCGAGTGCCGTGGCAAAGCCCGCTGCGGCCAGCAACCTGGCGGCCTGTTTGGCGAGTTCCGACTGACCCGTGGCGCGATACTGCAATGCATACAGGCTGGACGGGAAGCCGCCAAAGTCATGCACCGTCTCGGGCCGATCGGTGATCATCACCTTCACGCCATGCGTTTGCCAGTGGGGTGACACCACCAGCACCGCTTTGAGTGCCGGGAGCTGCCCGCCAAGTTCGTGCAGGCGGGGGCCAAGCACGCCGGGCTCAATGGCGAAGGTGGGGGCGCCGTGCGAGATGAAAAATACCGGCGCTTTAGTGGTGGATGTCATGTTGTTCAATCAGCGCTCGTTGCGCGCATCAATACTCCATGCACCCGCACCATTGGCAGCCAGTGCCAGCAAACCGCCGACCACCGCAATGTTCTTGAAGAACAGCAGTTGTGTGACGAATGCCTGGTCAGCAGGCGCTCCCCAATAGGCATGGAAGAAGAAGCTCGCCGCCAGCGTGAACGCCGCCAGGACCAAGGCGGCCAAGCGCGTACCGAACCCAGCCAGAAGCGCCAGGCTACCCAGAATTTCAACGGTCAGTGCCAACGCTGCACCGAGGGTGGGCAGTGGCAGACCCACAGAAGAAATATAGCCCACGGCTCCGGTGAAGCCGGTGAGCTTGCTGATCCCGGCGGGAAGGAAGAGTGCTACAAACAGCAGGCGAGAGGCCAGGCTAAGGCTATTTTGAATGGACTTGGACATGATGATTTCCCAAAGATGAACTAAATGATTGGTTTGGCGGGATCTGTGCAAGGGTTCAGCCCTCGCACAGATCCCGTCTTTGTTTAAGCGCGCTTGAGCCAGACGGGCGTAATTGACGTGCCCAGACCTGCGCCATAGCCCAGATAAATGTTGAGGCCAGCCACCGGCTCCAGGTAGCGGGCATTCTTCAGGCCGCCGGCATCGACTGTGGCAAAGCCCATGCTCTCGGCCAGCGCCTTGGCGCTGTGCCTGGCACGTTCACTGTCACTGGCAACAAACACTGGAACGGTCTGGCCGTTGCCAAAGTCAGCGCCATCCGACAGCACCTGTGCAAACACCGTGTTGAACGCCTTGACCACTTCAGCGCCGGGAATCGCCTTGGCGATTTCTTCGGATGCCGACGTGCTGTGGCCCAGGGTCAATCCCATGTAGTCGGCAGTCAGTGGGTTGGTGATGTCGATGACGACCTTGCCTGCCAGGTCGCCCACGCTATTCAATGCCGCCACGGCATCGTCGTAGCCGGTCGCCAGCACGACCACGTCGGCGGCAGCCGCCGCGTTGGCTGCAACCACGGCGATAGCGCCCGGGTTGGCAGCAGCTACAGCCTGCGCTTTTTCCAGATTGCGGGCGGTCACGGTGACCTGGTGGCCGGCGCGGGTGAGTTGTTTGACGAAGGCCGAGCCCATGTTGCCGGCGCCGATGACTGTTACTTTCATGATATTTCCTTTTATTCGTTGAACTTGTCTGTTTGCGGACACTGCATCGACTCAACAGAATGTTTTGCGGTGCATGGGATGGACTTTATTGGTTCTTCGGCGGAAGATAAACACTGAAAATTAAGATTTATTGTTTCACCAGGAGAGATAGTGGACCGATTTCTTGAAATGCAGACTTTCAATGCGGTGGTCGATGCAGGCAGCTTCGTCAAGGCGGCAGACGCTTTGGATATGTCCAAGGCCGCGGTATCGCGGTATGTGGTTGACATGGAAACCCGCTTGGGCGTGCGGCTGCTGCACCGTACAACGCGGCGGCTATCCTTGACCGATGAAGGGCAAGTTTTTTATGCCCGCAGCAAGGAGCTTCTGGCTGAGCTGCAAGAGGCCGAGGATGAAATCACTTCGCGCAGCGACGCCGCAAGCGGCTTATTGCGCATCAATGCACCATTTACCTTTGGCATTCTTCATCTGGCCCCGCTATGGGGCGCGTTCAAAGCCCAGCACCCAAAAGTCACACTGGACGTGACGCTGGCAGATCGCTTGGTCGATTTGGTGGAGGAAGGCTATGACGTCGCGATCCGCATTGCCACGCTGGAAAGCTCAACTTTGGTGAGCAAGCGACTGGCGACCACCCGCATGGTGCTGTGCGCATCGCCGACCTATCTGGCGCAGCACGGCACGCCCACGCATCCGGCTGATTTGGCGCAGCATTCGGTCATTTCCTACAGCTATTGGGCAACCAAGGACGAATGGCGGTTTAACGGGCCACAGGGTCCCGTGAGCGTCAAGACCAACCCGTGCATCCACACCAATAGCGGCGATACGTGCCGGGCCGCAGCATTGTCGCATCAGGGCGTGATCTTGCAGCCCACTTTCCTGGTCGGAAAGGATTTGTCAGACGGCACCTTGGTTGAGTTGATGCCGGAGTATCGCTCGATCGAGTTGGGTATCTATGCGGTATACCCGACGCGCAAACATGTCTCGGCCAAAGTGCGCGCACTCATTGAGTTTCTGGCGGCCCGTTTTGCCGGCCGTGGAGCATCATGGTGACAGTGCCGGCTGTTTCATTTTCGGTGAGCCGTCTTCGCAGAAGCCTGTGATGCTACAAGCACAGGGACTTCCCGATACACTTCCGGCAGTGTGCGTTTCAGATTGGTAATTTTCGGCAGATCGTATCTCGCGATGTAGCCCGACTCCGGATGCAAGGTGGCGTAATCCTGATGATAGGCTTCCGCCGGATAGAAGGCACTGAACGGGCTCGACTGCGTCACGATTTTTCTTGGAAACACATGCGCCGCGTCCAACTGCGCAATGTAGCGTTCAACAACCTGCTTCTGCTTGGCGTCCCTGTAGAAAACAGCCGAGCGGTACTGTGTCCCCGAGTCAGGGTATTGCTGATTAAGCTGCGTCGGGTCGTGCGCGACGGAAAAATAAATTTGCAGCAGTTTTCCGTAAGAAATTTGCTTGGGATCGAAGGTGATCTCCACCGACTCTGCATGTCCTGTATTGCCGGAACTCACCCGCTCATAATCAGCCGTCTCTTGCTTGCCTCCGGCATATCCAGACACCGCCTGCAGTACGCCTTTCGTATGCTGGAACACGGCTTGAATGCCCCAAAAGCACCCGCCCGCAAAAACCGCTTTCTCCTGGGCACCCTGCGTGCCGGCGACTTCGTCAACTGCTGGCGGCGGGATTTTGACCGCACTCTCGGCTGCCACGCTATTGGTGAACTGCATGCCGGCGCCTGCCAGTAGCAGCGCCCAGGCAAGCAGGAACCGTTTGCCGCTGGTCACAGAATGCCGGTTTTTTGAAAAGCCATTGTGTATGAATTTCATGTTGTTGCTCCAGGTCGCATTGCGTCGCTTCACAGGTGATTGCCGGTGTTTACGGATCAGGTTTTGGGAATAAAAATCATTGCAGCGCCGTTCATGCAATAACGCAGGCCGGTGGGTGGCGGTCCATCGTCGAACACATGACCAAGATGTCCGCCGCATCGGCGGCAACGCACTTCGTCGCGCGTCATACCAAATGCGGTGTCGGTCGACTTCTCTATCGCCTTGTCCAGAGGTTTCCAGAAGCTCGGCCACCCGGTGCCGCTGTCGAACTTGGCCTGAGAAGAAAAGAGCGGCAGCTTGCAAGCTGCGCAAACGTACACGCCCGCTCTCTTTTCATGATCGAGCGGACTGGAGAACGGCCGCTCGGTTCCGGCTTGCCGCAATATATTGTACTGTTGCAAAGTCAGCAGTTTTCGCCATTCGGCATCCGTGTGCATGACTTCATAGAGTTGCGCTGCATGCACATCCGGACTGAAAAGCGCTGCGCGCAGCGCGACCATGCTTCCGGCAAAAGCCGTAAAACCGCGTAAAACTTGTCGTCGATTGCACATGGCAGGGAATCCTTTGCGATTGACTACTATTGAATGGTTGATAGTTGGTCGCAGCAGTGAAGAAATCCTTACAGGCCATCAGGCCGTGGTAAATGTGTGAGCATTAAATCAACGCTTCTGAGTACGCCTGCGCCAATAGTCACGAGCCGGCCGGGCTAGTATTAGCGCTGATTCCTAGGGCGTGTTACCTGTCGCATGCGGTGAGGCGATGCGCAAACTGATTCGCCGAGGGCAGCGTGGATTGCCTGGCGGACGCAGCACATCGGGGGCAATGCGACAAACAATGATCAGATATTCCCGGTCAACGAGGCGATAGGAACCTGGCGGAAAGCCGGGTTATTGATCGGCCGATCACAGGCAGACCACGCTTGCTGTCGTCTTTGCACCAACGTCATAAATTAACATGGACCCGGCATCAAAGATGTCATATTTTTATGTAAGGACGTTGAATCACAGCTGGACTAACTGGCATTGAAACAATAAAAGCCGAAAGGGTTTCTATTATGGAAAACGCCGCTTCTTCCGTTGTGACGTCGGCTGCTGCGGGTGGTTTATATTATCGCCATCGCCTGCTGGTGCGGATCACGCACTGGATCAATGTGATTTGCCTTGCTATCCTCTTCATGAGCGGTTTAGGCATCTTCAACGCGCATCCGTCTTTGTATTGGGGAAACTCTTCATACACAGGGCACCCTGCGTTGCTGGCAATCATTGCAGTCGACAAACAGGGAGTGGAGACGGAAGAGGAGGCGCCAGAAGCGAGTGCGCAAAAAGGCGTGCTGCGCGTATTTGGGCATGAATTCGACACGACCGGCGTGCTGGGACTTTCCAGATATGACGGTGAGCTCCAGCAACGCGCATTCCCCAACTGGCTCACGGTTCCCGGCCCTTATTCGCTATCTTCGTCCCGCTTATGGCATTTCTTTTTTGCATGGCTATTGGTGATCAACGGCCTCGTCTACCTGCTGCATGCGATCGTAAGCGGACATCTGAAACGCGATCTCGCCCCCGATGCGCAAGAGATGCGCGGCATCGGCGCCTCGATCAAGGAACACCTGATGTTCAAGCATCCGAAAGGCGAGGCGGCCAAGCGTTACAACGTATTGCAGAAATTGACCTATCTGGTCGTGATTTTCATTTTGCTGCCGCTGGTGATTCTGATGGGAATGGCGATGTCGCCGATGCTCGATACCGTACTTACCGGATGGGTTGACTGGTTCGGCGGTCGTCAGGCGGCGCGAACCATCCACTTTATCGTTGCCTGGCTGCTGGTGGCGTTTGTGCTGATCCATGTGTTCGAAGTGATCATCAGCGGCGTATGGAATCACTTGCGCTCAATGATCACGGGCTATTATTTCATTAAACCGGCGCCTGAAAAAGGTGAGCTGCCATGAATACGCTCGATGCAGGAAAACGGCATTTTTTACGACGCGCGCTCGGCGGTCTGGGAGCGCTATTGCTGGGCGGCTGCGACCGGCTCAACGAAACCACCTGGTTTCCCAAACTGCTGTCCGCCGGAGAAAGCCTGAGCCTGAATGTTCACAAGGCCCTGCTGCCGCGAAAATCGATGGCGCAGGAATTTACGGAAGCGGATCTGTCGCCCAGTTTTCGCAGCAACGGCACCAGCGACCCGGACAATCCGGCCTACCAGGCGCTGGCAGAAAATGATTTCAAAGACTGGGTGCTGAGCGTCGATGGACTGGTTGCAAAGAAGATGCAATTTTCACTGGAACAGTTGCGCGCGCTGCCGGGACGCACGCAAATCACGCGACATGATTGCGTCGAAGGCTGGAGTGCGATCGGGAAATGGACTGGCGTGCCGTTAAGCGAAATACTGGCGGCGGTGCAGCCCGCCAGCAATGCAAAGTTCATTGTATTTCACTGTGCAGATTCGATGGAAGACGATGGCTCCAGCCCGTATTACGAAAGCATCGATATGGATGATGGGTATCACCCGCAAACCATTCTTGCCTACGAACTCAACGGCAAGGCATTGCCGGTCGCGAATGGCGCACCGTTGCGCTTGCGCGTTGAGCGACAACTCGGTTACAAGCATGCAAAATATTTGATGCGGCTCGAACTGGTCGACAATCTTGAAAAAATTCACGGTGGGAAAGGGGGGTATTGGGAAGACAGTAATGGGTATCAATGGTATGCGGGCATTTGAGCCAAAAACCTCCTCCAGGGTACCTCCCACGCGATTCAGTGCCCACTAGCACTAATTGGCACCGCCTTCTGTCCCTTGCGCCTATCGGCCACGGCAAACTATTGATGTGAGCGCATCATTTTCGCCGTGAAGAAAAAATACGTGATGCCGGAAATAGCGTCGGAGATTGCGGCGCCCGGACTAGCTGAATTGGTGGCGTTTATCCTTTCCCCCCGTGGCAGGATCAATCAATGACGATAATATTTTCAGAAATCGGATTGATTTCGTTCGATTGGCAACACCCAGGGCCTTGCCGGCTCTTGGGCTAGGAGCGTCAGCAAGGCCGCGATCGCGGGTCTGCGGAGTCGACATTTTTGCTATGCTAGCGTCTTTCCACTGGCCGGCGACGCTGCCTGGGCCGGCGGATCCAATTTACGGAGTAGCACACATGGCTTCTTTGCAAGAGCAGTTTTTGAAAGCCGGCCTAGTCGACAAAAACAAAGTCAAACTGGCCAACCAGGACAAGAGCAAGCAGAAGAAGGTCGAGCGCCGGACCGGCACGCAGAGTGTCGATGAAGCGCGCCTGGCCGCACTCGATACGCAACGCAAGAATGCCGAGCGGGCTCGCGAACTCAATGCCCAGCGCGATGCGGCCGCCACCCAAAAGGCGATCATGGCGCAAATTGCCCAGATGGTGCAGAAGAATCGCCAGAGCAAGGGCGCCGGCGACATCGCCTACAATTTTACCCACGACAAGAAGATCGAACGGCTGTATGTGTCGGCCGCGGTCCAGGCGCATTTAATAGCCGGGCGCCTGGTGATCGTCTGCCAGGGCGGCGCCACCGAATTGGTACCCAGGGTTATCGCCGACAAGATCGCCGAGCGCGATGCCTCGCTCGTCGTACGGGTGAACAAGGCCAGCACCGAGATCGATGCGGACGATCCGTATGCCGCCTTCCAGATCCCGGACGACTTGATGTGGTAGTTCCGGCACCTGCCTGGCGCAGCGCGGCAAGCATTTGTACAACAAATGGCACAGATCGGATGGGCCATGGCTAGCGGAGGATGTTCGGTTGTCTAGCGCGAGGCCGAAGACCGGAAATAGACCGGACACGAGGACTACGAATTCCAGAAACGACAACGCCAACCGGTGAGGGTTGGCGTTGCATCGGATAAACAAAACCGACACACCTTGCACTCTCCCGGCTTCGCACACGGGTTGCCGCTGGCGCGGCGCAACCATCGCAAGAGAGGTAAAAGAAATGGCCGGAATCGACGATTTTGTAAAAAAACAGAAGGACGGCGCGAGGTTTGTCATTAGCGCACAAATGTTGCGCATGACGCCGCAGGAATTTCACGTATTGGCACAAGCCTGGTTTGATGAAGGCGGACCCGGTTTCAATGTGGTCGGAATGCCGCATCGAACCGTGGTGGACGGCGCGTTTCTCATCAGCCGCGTGACGGTCAGCAAGACTGTTTCGTCGCGCGCATGACTGGTGCGGCTGCTCTACGCTTCTGACCGTGGATGCAGACTGGCCCACAGATGCGCGGCCGCCATCGAGCGATACGGCTGGTATTGCGCGAGGATCGCTTCGGTGCGCGCAATATCCGGCTTGACCGGCTCATCGAGCAGACGCTGTAGCGCAGCCCGGACTGCAACGTCGCCGTGCAAGGAGCAATCGGCGTAACCGTAGCCGCGCAACAGCGTGTAATTGACGGTCCATGGTCCGATTCCCTTGATCGCAAGCAGCGCTTGCGATACGGCGGCAACATCCTCCTGCCCGGTGAGTGTCAGTTGGCCGCTGTCGACCAGACGCGCCACGCGCAACAAGGTCTCGGCTTTGGCGCGGGAAAACTTGCGCTGGCACAGTTCCTCCAGCGCCATCGGGGCCACGTCGGCCGCCTCGGGGTAGCACCACAAGCCGCTACTGTGCTGCCGGCCGGCCTGCAAAATGAAGGTTCTGCGCAGGGCGATCGCAAACGGCAGATTGATTTGCTGGCCGATGATGGCCCAGGTCAGCGCCTCGAAGATCGAGCCCGACTGCACGATCCTCAAGCCTGGTTGTTGGTGCACTACGGGGCCTAACAAGTCATCGGTGGCGGCGAAAGTGGCAAACGGCACAGGGTCGATATGCAGGCCAAGCATGCCCCGTGCCGCGCCGTGCAATCGGGCGTTCGCGCCTGCCGACAGCGCGCCGTCGGCATATGCATGGCAAACGGCCTGGAACTGACTGAGCGCGATATCGAGCACGACGGCAACGCCATCGACGCTCATGCCTTTGCGGATGCGGGTCGGCTCGACGCGCTCGGCCGTCGCTTCGATATCGCGTCCGTGAAAGGCCAGTACATCCTGGCGCCGATAGTCGGATGGCAAGGCAATGGCAAAGCTTGCTGCTGTGGCTGTCATGTCTGTGCCCGCATCAGAATGAACCTCCGGCACAAAGATTTCCAATTATCTTTGCGCCAAACGAACAGTCTTTTTCCGATCAGCGTCCTTTTGACCTTAAGGTTTGTGATTCCAATGAGCCGGAATCAATTGCAAAAATAAAATTTCCCCTATTCAACTGTGACCGATTTTGCCAAATTGCGAGGCTTGTCGACGTCGGTGCCGCGCGCCAGCGAGGTGTGGTAGGCCAGCAGTTGCAGCGTGATCACGTGCAGGATCGGCGACAGCTGGCCGTAGTGTTCCGGCAGCCGGATCACATGCACGCCTTCGCTGGAGCCGATGCGCGAGTCGCCGTCGGCGAACACGTACAGCTGGCCGCCGCGGGCGCGCACTTCCTGCATGTTGGATTTCAGCTTTTCGAGCAGCGCATCGTTCGGGGCGATGGTCACCACCGGCATTTCGGCGGTGACCAGCGCCAGCGGGCCGTGTTTCAGTTCGCCGGCCGGATAGGCTTCGGCGTGGATGTAGGAAATTTCCTTCAGCTTCAGCGCGCCTTCCAGCGCGATCGGATAGTGCAGGCCGCGGCCCAGGAACAAGGCGTTTTCCTTGCGCGCGAAATCGTCGGCCCAGGCGATGATCTGCGGCTCCAGCGCCAGCACCGCGGCAATCGCGGTCGGCAGGCGGCGCATCGCTTTCAGGTGGGTGGCTTCCTGTTCTTCGCTCAAACGGCCCTTGACTTGCGCCAGTACCAGCGTCAGCAGGAACAGCGCGGCCAGCTGGGTGCTGAAGGCTTTGGTGGAGGCGACGCCGACTTCGACCCCGGCGCGGGTGATGAAAGCGAGCGCGCACTCGCGCACCATCGCACTGGTGGCGACGTTGCAGATGGTCAGCGTATGCGCCATGCCGAGTTCGCGCGCGTGCTTCAGGGCAGCCAGCGTGTCGGCGGTTTCGCCGCTTTGCGAGATGGTGACCACCAGCGCGTTCGGGTTCGGCACGCTGTCGCGGTAGCGGTATTCGCTGGCAATCTCGACGCTGACCGGGATCTTGGCGATCGATTCGATCCAGTATTTGGCGGTCATGCCGGCGTAGTAGCTGGTGCCGCAGGCCAGGATCAGCACCGAGTCGACCTGCTTGAAGATGCCGTAGGCCTGGTCGCCGAACAGTTCCGGCATGATCGCGTCGACCCCTTGCAGGGTGTCGGCGATCGCGCGCGGCTGCTCGAAAATCTCTTTCTGCATGTAGTGGCGGTAGGGGCCGAGTTCGGCCGCGCCGGTGTAGGCGTGCACGGTCTTGACCGGGCGCTCGACCGCCTTGCCGTTGGCATCGACGATCCAGCAGCGCTGCAGTTGCAGGTCGACCACGTCGCCTTCTTCCAGGTAGATGATCTGGTCGGTGGTGCCGGCCAGCGCCATCGCGTCCGACGCCAGGAAGTTTTCGCCCTTGCCGACGCCGACGATCAGCGGCGAACCCTGGCGCGCGCCGACCACGCGGTGCGGTTCGTCGCGCGAAAAGACCGCAATCGCATACGCGCCGCGCAGGCGCTTGACGGCTTGCTGCACGGTCTCGAACAGGTCGCCGGTGTACATGTGGTCGACCAGGTGGGCGATCACTTCGGTATCGGTCTGGCTGACGAACTCATAACCGAGCGCGCGCAGTTCGTCGCGCAATTCGTCATGGTTCTCGATGATGCCGTTGTGCACCAGCGCGATGCGGGCGTTGTCGCTGGCCGGCGAGAAGTGCGGATGGGCGTTGCCGGAAGAGGGCACGCCGTGCGTGGCCCAGCGCGTGTGCGCGATGCCGGTGAAGCCGGCCAGTCCGGTCGATGCGACCTGCAACTCCAGTTCCGCCACGCGTGCGGTGCTGCGCGAACGCTGCAACCGGCCGTCCAGATGCAGCGCCACGCCGCACGAGTCATAGCCGCGATATTCGAGCCGTTTCAAGCCTTCGATCAGGATGGGGGTGATGTTGCGTTGCGCAACCGCGCCGACGATACCGCACATGGCAGCCTCTTTGTGTTATTGGTTGAAGCCATCATCGTAGTGGAGTGCGGATGAAATAAGCTGTCTAAATTTCGATGAATATGGCTGATTATTTCATCATTGAATATCGGTGGCATAATATTTCAATAGTTATCTATTTATGGAATATTTATCATGAATGAGCCTGATATTCGCTTCGACGAGCTGGACCGCCGGATACTTAATTCGCTGCAAGTTGATGCATCGCAAACCAACCATGAGCTGGCCGCCCGTGTCCATGCGTCGCCGCCGACCTGCCTGCGCCGCGTCAAGCGCCTGACGGACGCCGGCGTGATCACGCGCCAGGTGGCGCTGGTGGCGCCGGACAAGGTCGGGGCCGGGCTGACCGCGATCGTGGAAATCACGCTCGACCATCAGGGCGCCGAGCGCATGCTGGAGTTCGAGGCGCTGGTGGCGCAGGAGGATGCGGTGCTGCAGTGCTACCGGGTGTCGCCGGGACCGGATTTCGTGCTGGTGGTGCAGGTGGCCGACATGCCGGCCTACCATGCACTGGCGCACCGGCTGTTTGCCGGGCAAGCCAATGTGCGCAATGTGCGCAGCTTTTTTTCCATCCACCGCAGCAAATTCGAGACCCGGATCGCGCTTTGAGGCGATTTTAATACTGGGGTGGGTATTTTTTAAAGGCCAATGAATCCCTGCGCGAGAGTGATCATTTTTGATGATACTCCCGCAATTTTCATTGTTTGCAGGGCGGAATAGCGCTTATTTCTTGACTTTCACCGGGCGTTGCCAGCCGCTGATGGTGACTTGTTTCGGCGCGCGAGACGGTCAGCGCGTCGGGCGGCGCATCCTTGGTCAGCGTGGTGCCGGCGCCCAGGGTGGCGCCGCGGCCGACGGTGACCGGGGCCACCAGCTGGCTGTCGCTGCCGATGAACACGTCGTCTTCGATCACGGTGCGGAACTTGTTGGCGCCGTCGTAGTTGCAGGTGATGGTGCCGGCGCCGATGTTGACGCGGCTGCCGATGGTGGCGTCGCCGATGTAGGCCAGGTGGTTGGCCTTGCTGCCGGCGGCGACCTGGCTGTTCTTGACCTCGACGAAGTTGCCGATGTGCACGTCTTCGGCCAGCGTGGTGCCGGGGCGCAGGCGGGCATAGGGGCCGATGACCGAGTGCGCGCCGACTTCGGCGTCCTCGATATGGCAGAACGGCTTGATGTGCGCGCCGGCGGCGATGCGCGCATTCTTGATCACGCAATGGGCGTCGATGCGGGCGCCGTCTTCGATGGCGACGATGCCTTCGAACACGCAGCCGACATCGATCGTCACGTCACGCCCGCAGTTCAGCACGCCGCGCACGTCGATGCGGTTCGGGTCCATCAGCGTCACGCCCTGTTCCAGCAGCAGGGTGGCGAGGTTGCGCTGGTGGATGCGTTCCAGTTCGGCCAGCTGCACCTTGCTGTTGACGCCCAGCGTCTCCCACTCGGCCGCCGGCTGGGCCGAGACCACCGGCACGCCGTCGGCCACCGCACGGGCGACGATGTCGGTCAGGTAATACTCGCCCTGCGCATTGTCGTTCGACAGCGTGGCCAGCCATTGCTTGAGCTTGGCGGTGGGCGCGACCAGGATGCCGGTGTTGACTTCGGTGATCGCTTTTTCGGCTGCGCTGGCGTCTTTTTGCTCGACGATGCGGGTGATCGCGCCGTTTTCACGCACGATGCGGCCGTAGCCGGTCGGGTCATCCATGTCCACCGTCAGGATCGCCAGCTTGTCGTTGCCGGCCGCGATCACCAGCTTTTGCAGCGAAGCGGCATCGGTCAGCGGCACGTCGCCGTACAGCACCAGCGTCGGCGCGCTGTCGTCCAGATGCGGCGTCGCCTGCGCGACCGCGTGGCCGGTGCCGAGTTGCGGCTCCTGCTTGGCGAAGCGCAGGTCGGGCGCGGCCAGCAGGTCCGGCACCAGATCGCCGCCGTGACCGTAAATCACGCACAGGCTGGTCGGCGACAGGCTGCGTGCAGTCTGGATTACGTGCGACAGCAGCGGTTTGCCCGCCAGCGGGTGCAATACTTTCGGCAGCGCGGATTGCATGCGTTTGCCCATGCCAGCGGCCAGGATGACGACGTTCATAGGGGAATATTGAATGGTAGTGGGGGCTGAAATTTTAACATGTGCAGGCGTGCAAACCTGTGATCGGCTGGCAGGTCTATACTTTACAGATTGGCGCGCTGCATCGCGCACAAGGAGATTCTGATGAAATGGCTGGGACGGTGGGGCGGCTTGTGGTGGCAATTCCGGCGCGAGGCGAAAATGGTGTGGGCCATGCTGCGCAACCCGGCCACGCCGCTGGCGGCCAAGCTGGTGGCGATCCTCGGCCTGCTCTATCTGGTGTCGCCGGTAGACCTGATTCCGGATGTGATTCCGATTCTGGGCTGGCTGGACGACGGCATCGTGCTGATGTTGTTGCTGAAGCTGGCTTACCGGCTGTTGCCGCCCGCGCTGTATGCGCAGTTGCGCGCGCGGGCGGAGTCCCGCAGCCGGTAGCGCCGCAGTACCGGCGGCCGGTTCCAGGGACTTCCAGGTTCAGCGATCTTCGGCTTGCGGCCACGGCTGCGGGGGCCTGCCGCCGCGCCGGGCCGGATCGCGCTGCAGCTCGTCGCGTTGTTGCGCAGGCGCATTCTCCCTTTGCTGCAGACGCCTTTCTTCGCGTTGCGGCATTTGCGGTGCAACATGCCCTTGGATGGGCGCCGCCGGCAACGGTGGCGATGCTTGCAATGGCGGCTGGGTCGGAACATCCGGGCGAGTCCTGGACTGCCGTGGTTCACGCTCCTGTGGCCGCTCTCTGACGACGGGTGCCGCCGCTGGCGGCATCACCTTAGGCGGCGGCACTATAACCGGCGGCTGGACCGGCGGTGCGACGTTGCGCTCGGTGTCGTGGCGCGGCGGGCGTAATGCCTGCTCTGTACGCGGTTCGCTGCGCACAGGTGGTGCCACAAGTACAGGCTGCGGTGGCGTCTGTTGCTGCGAGTGCTCCTGCTGCTGACGTTGCTGCAATTGTTCTTGCTGCTGCAGTTGCAGCGTACTGCGCGGTGGCGGCATCACCATTGCCGGGCGCTGCTGCTCCTGACGGCGATCCCGATTTAGCCATGGCATCTCGCGCTCCGTGCGCGGTGGCGGGAGATTGGCGGCCGGTGCGGATTGCAGAGCATGGCTGTGGCGCGCGATGGCCGGCGGTGCGGTAGGCGATACCGGTGCATGCTGCCACTGGCCTGATGGCGCGCCGACCTGATGTTCCCGTCTGACGTCGATATGGTTTCCTCTTGTGAACCGGTCCTGCGGTACCACTGTGATGGCGTCGCGCACGAAACGGTTCTGGTAGTGCGGTTCCGACGGCCGCTGCCTGATGAGCGTGAGCTGGCTGCGGTTGATGCGCTGCAGATAGGTCTGCGATGCCGGATAGCTCGGCACATAGGCTTCGCGCGGCGCCAGCGGGAACCAGCCGACCGCCGGTGCGTTGCCGGAGGAAAACGATACGCTCCAGTTATTGTCGCCGACCCAGCCGACCAGCGCCGGCGCCCACACCGGTTGCGCTGTCAGTCGGCCCGGCAGCCAGCCCCAGCGGCCGCCTATCCTGCGCCAGCGTCCATAGTGGCTGGGCGCGTAGCCCCATGGCGCGCTATCGATCCAGGTCCAGCCCCATGGTGTAATCCAGGCCCATTGTCCCTGCTGGTACGGGGCCCAGTCGGCGGCCACGTCGCGCGGATACCAGACTGCGCCATCGTCGTCGCTCATTTGCCAGTTGCCGTATTGATCCAGTTCTTCGTAGCCGGTGGTTTCCGGCGCGATATAGCGGGTTGCGCTTGAGCTGTCATCGCGGCGGTCGCGGGCCAGGCTCCAGTCATCGAAGGCATCCGGTTGCAACTGGCTCATGCGAACCGCACGGCCGTTGATGTCGGCGCGCGATCCGCTGCGGATAGGCAAGTTGGATTGCGTTCCTTCAAACTGTGCTGCGCCGGAGAACACACTGACCACAGTGCGCTCGCCATCGACATCGACCCGGATCTGCGATGGCACTGACAACAGAATGCGGCCGTTCGGCGTTTGCAGCATGAAATCGTCGAGCTGCTGGCTGTCGCGGATGCGCACGCTGGCGCTGCCGTCGTTGAGCTGCAGCGTCAAATGGCGTTCGTCCAGTTGCGGGATTGTCAGATCGGAATTGGCGGCGATGCGTACTGCCGCTGAGCCGACACGGATTTCCGCCCGCGCCCCGGCGGCAGTCTCGAACACGTTGCCCGATGTTACCGGCCAGTTCAGCGTCGCCGGCATCGCCTCATCGCCATCATTGGCGCGGAAGGTGACCTGGCCCCGGGTCTCGGAGATGCGGCCAACCCGTTCCGGTGGGTCGGCCAGCGCCCAGCTGCTGATCGCGGCCAGCATCAGCACCGCCAATGTTTTTCCTAAGCGTCGGTGCATGGACATGGTGTTGCCTCATTAAGAAATTAGTAACGCTGCCAGTAGCCGCCGGAAAAAGACCAGTTCGGCCCGTTGCGCAGCCAATGCCCAGGTACCCAGAAGTAGCCGGGGCGCGAATCAACCCAGTGCCCCGGCACCCACACATGGCGCCCGATCGACCAGCGCCAATAACCCGGCATCCAGAACTCATCGGCCTTGTGCGGTACGGTAATGATCTCGATGCGCGGCGCTGGTGGGGCGACCGGCACCACCAGCGGGCGGATGTAATCGGGCGCTGCGATGGCGACCCAGCGCCCCGGATGGAATACCCAGGCCGCGCCATCCCAACTCCAGGACGCGCGCTGGTACACCATGTTTGGACGCGCCCGTTCCCAGTGTCCGTTGCTCCAGATATAGTCATTGCCGGTCCATTGCCAATGGCCCGGAATCCAGTATGCATCGGCATCCGGCGCGGGCGGCACGACCTCCGCCATGGATGCCGGCGGCGCCAGCGCAATGCCGCTACTGACGCGCGGTCCGCGCGGCTTGCTCGGGGCAACCGGAGCGATGACGCAACCGGCCAGGGTGGCAGTCGCCAATGCCGCCAGGGTAAGGGTGAACTGACGGCGTTTCATGGGAGCTCCATTCTTGTACGTTTAAAAGTGACCGGTCCATCGGCGCGGCCAGCCTAGCGGCGATAGCCGCCCCGGCCATGGCCCCAATAGCCCCAGTAGGGGGCCGGATACACCATCACCGGCGCCGGTTCGACCACGACCGCGGGACCCGGTACCGAAACCCGGGCGTTCACATAGCCATACGGTGGCGCCACCACGCAGCCGGACAAGCCGACGGCAGCGGTAGCGATGCAACAGAGTATAAGTGAGCGCAGCTTCATGAACGATCCGATCCGGCAAAGTAGAGATACCATTAAAACGGATCGCGCCCAAATAAGACTACAAGGGTTACAAAGGGTTGCAATATTGCTGATGCGGAAGCTTTAACGCAGATGCCGACGGGGCCGGAGCAGCCTTCATGCATAGAGTGCATAGCGTCAAAAATGATTTAAGCCTTGACCTATGCGCGTTCACGGCGTAATATTGATGTCTTCGGAGTGTGGCGCAGCCCGGTAGCGCACCTGGTTTGGGACCAGGGGGTCCAAGGTTCGAATCCTTGTACTCCGACCAGCTTCAAAAAAAGGATCGTCTCTGACGGTCCTTTTTGCATTTGGAATTGGCTCAGGCTGCGACCAATTCCCGTCTTTACCGCTTCATCACCACCAGACCGGTCACGGTATTGATCGGCATGATGGGAGTCGACATTGTCGCGGCAGCCATAGTTCCTGTGCTCATGCCATAAGTCATCATGGCCCCCGGCGCACCGCTGCCGAATAAGCCGCCTTTAATATAACCCTGCGTCTGTGTGCCACATGAGGCTCCGCTGCAACTGGCAGTATGCACGATGCCATTGACGCCGTTGAGCGCGGTACTTGAATTGAAGCCGCCGCGCATTTCCAGTGGAATGTTGCTGGCCGTCATGCTGAGATTGCTGCTATTCGTTGCAGAATTGAAGCTCACATTAATCGCCGCGTTGACTTTCATGTTGGTGAAGTCTGCATTCAGCGTAACAGCGCCCAATTTTCCGATGTTGCCATTGAAGTCAGTCGGGTTGGTGTTGCCGGCCACGGTATAGCTGGCGGTTCCGGTCAACGGCAAGGTTGTCATATTGCCGCTCAGCGCAGAAGTTGCCAGCCAGTGTATGTTGCGGCTGGTGTTGTCGATAGTGCCGATTTTTACCGTGCCGTCCTGGCTGAAGATATCGATATTCCCACCCTCCCAGCGCCCCCAGGATACTGTCGTGCCGGCGATGTTGGCTGACCCAACATCGCGGTTTACTGCGGTGCCGATCTTGATGGTGGCGTTATCCTGGTAATTCGAAGCTGGACTAACCGCCGTCGTCAACGGCGTATAGCCATGTGCAGCGCCAAGAAACTCCGTCAAGCCGGCAGCACTATCGACAACCCGGCCAACCGGCGCAGCATTACTGTCAACACTGCCGCGAAAGCCGTCCGGGGCAGTCGATACAGCGGGAGACGAGGCCGGACCCGGCAAACCATAGTAATGCGATCCACCATTCTTCGAACCGTCTTCAAGCCCTACCGCACGGTAAGGGGTTGCGACATCCTGTATTGGCCCGGAAAAACCTGCCACACCTTGAATCAGATTATTCGATCCGGTGGGGTAGGTTGGCACAGCAGGGTAGGTCGGCCCGGTGGGATAGGTAATCGGCATCCACTCTGTCACTGAATATTGCAAGCCAGCGCTATTCAGTGCCGCCCCCATCAACTTGCCGTTCAGGTTGCCATAAGTCGATGATGTTGCCGGATCTAAGGCAACGCCATTCTTGGTCAGGCTGAGCTTATTGCTGCACGGGGATACGCCACAGCTATAGGACCAGAAACTCGCACTATTATCGAGCGGGACCTGATTGGCAAGCATGCCCCAGGTATTATTGGCAATGGTGAATTTGACGCTGGCGTCAACCCGTTGGGTAGTGAAATTGACTGCCAGCGATGCACCGTTGAGGGTGCCAATATTGCCAGACGTATCGCTGGGCTGGGTGCCGCCGAGCAGAGTGTAATTGGCAATGCCCGTGATGACGTGCGACAGGTGATCGGGAAGCGCTTCCTTGCCGCTGATCCAATGCAGGCTGGTTGCGCCAAGGTTAAGGATGTTCGATTGCGTAGCGCCGATAATAAAAGCACCCGTCGAGTCAGACGCGCCAACTCCCCAGTTGCCGGCGCGGTCTTGGCCAAAATACTGGCTGGACTGCGCCATCTGCCCACCCTGCCAGCGCCCCCACGCGAGTCCGGTACCGGCATCCTGCCCGAGATCAAGCAAACTGCTGCCTATCTGGGAAAATGTATTCTTGCCGTAACCGGAAAAGCCGCTATCAACGCTGTGCGAATCGCTTACGCCGACCAGGTTGCCCAAGCCATCCCGTGTCACCGCCAAATCGCCGCCAGCTGCAGAATAGGAATTGATCCCCGTATTATTTGGATAGCTTAGCAACAGTGCGATGCCTGAGGTATAGCTACGGTTCGGACCCAGATCGGCTGTTGAGGCTGCAGTTAGAGCTGTCTGGGTCGTAAGATTCAGCGTATTGCCACTCTCATCCTTGCCGATCAAGACTGTGGTGGTCGGTGTGGTGATTGGGGGAGCGACAAACGATGTAGGCATCAGTGCTGCCGGGCTGGTCGTTGCTGTTTGGCCGGACTGGCCAGCATCCTGCTTCTCTGACGCTGCTTGGTCGGAGACAGATGGTTTATCACGCGACTTATCACCCGATGTATCGGTGGCAACTTTACCTTCCTGCTTCTGCTTTTGATCCTGTGTGGCCCGAGGTGAGCTGCTGGCCTGATAGAAATCCGGCATTTTTGGAAGAAGTACCGGCGGCTGAGTTGGCGAAGGCGCAAAACCGACCTGGTTATTTGCAATGAGCGTGCTACCAACCTGAGTAGTCAGGCTGGTAACGCCGACATTGACCTTGTCATACGTTCCTGGCGGATTGGCCGCCACCACTCCTGGCGGCGGGGGCAATACCACCATGGGTTCATGGTCAGTACCACGGATGCCGATGGTGGCGCTGGGAGTCTGAATCGCGTAATTTTCTTTGTTGGTTTTTCCAATCAGCCCGGAGATCGCCCGCAAGCCGCCCTTGAGCAAGGAGAAAACAGCTTTCTCGGAGCCGTCTTCTTTGCCGTGGAAGATATAGGTGACCATCTTTAGCTGCGTATCCGGGCGCAATGCGACCAATCCGCCATCGACCATCTTAAGTTGGGCAGAGGCCTTCGGCGCGGTCAGCACGGTTTCGCCTTCGTTGACCTCCTGGCCTTTTTGCGCCAGGCGCTGCTTGCCATCGCTCGCAATAATCCGCACATCGCCAGCGACAAATTGAAAGCGGCCGGCAACATCGGCCGCGGCGATGATCGGATATGCCGACAGCAAGGCGAGGCAGAGCGTTCTCAAGCGAATGTGATTGAACCGTACGGGATTGGTCATGGCTATTGCTTCATTAGTGAAAATCATAACGCACCGTGACGGTGGCTTCGGTACGCTTGTATTCGCTGATCGCGACATTGGAATGATTGGCAGAATAGGTAGCCTGCGGGCGTACAGTCCAGTCCTTGCGCGGTCGCCAGTTCAGCCCCAGTGTATAGTCGGTCATCGTGTCATTGCCGTAAGAAACTAGCGAGCCTGGGGGAGTACGTGCATTCAGCGAGCGATCGTCGCGCCGCAGAAGCCCGATGCTGGCAAAACAATCAAGGTTTTCGTTGGCTGAAAGCTGTCCATACAGACGAGCACCGAAGAAGCGCTTACTATTGTCCGTCTGCGTACCATTGGACAGTAGAAACGTGTTCCGCGCATCGTCCTGACCGATAAATAAACTGGCATATGTCAGCGGTTTAAGATTGCCATTAAATAAATGTAACCAGCCGCCACCGACCATCACGGAGTCGATGTCGTTGGTCGGAATATCGGGGAAGCGTTGCCGGGTTGCGGCACCGAACAGGCTGCCCTGATCACTCGCGCCAAAAGTGTGGCGCCATTCGGTATTGAGTCCGAGTGAATTGCGATCGGCAGTCGGCAAATCCGTGCGTTGATCGAATTGCTGAAACGTCAGGCCGGCGCGAACCATGTCGGCATCACGGTTGTAACTGGCGCCGCCGCGAACGTCTAACTGCTGGCTGCTGTAATTATGTGCGTCGAGTACATCTCGGTAGCGCAGATCCGCTCCGGCATAGAGCGACACCCGGTCATCGAGTTGGTGATTCAGCTCAATCCCGGCCGCGCCGGCAAGGATCGCAGATTCGCGCTTGATGGCACTGCCGGTAGGCTGAAAGCCCGCCAGGTTGTAAGTTGACAAGATGGCACTGGTGAAACTGTCCACCACCGAGGTGATGTTGTTATCATGGCCAGCGCTGCCTTCCAGATAAGCGCTCACGACAGTCCGCTTTCTTTGCTCCTGGGCGTCGATTGCGGCGCGATACTTTTCGATCATCAGGCGCGCGGCAGGTGGTGGGTTCAGTTCAGACACGATCATCAGTTCCTGCCTGGCTCGCGCATGGTCGCCAAGCGCGAAATAAGCGCGCGCCATATCAAGGCGTGTTCCGGCAGAATCGGGATTGATGGCGAGCACGCGCTCGAAGGCCAGGGTTGCCTTGTCAGCTTGCCCGCCATCGAGTGCGGCGATCCCCAGCAAGTTATCAAAATCCTGGTTGCCCGACATCTCGAATTCAAACGGCGCCAGCAGAAAGTAGGCTTGTGCTGCATGACCCGAATCGATCAGATTTTTTGCCGCAGCAAGGTCAAGCTGTGCTGCCATCACGGCGTTGCCGCTCCACAAGCCACACAGCAGCATCCCTAATTGTATTGTCAGCTTCATCACTCAACCAGATAAATTGTCGGAATTCCATGTCTTTTGATTCGGCAACAGAAAATATTGCGCGTAGGCATCAAACTATAAGGCCTGCCTTGAGAAGTCAACGGAAATTAATTTTCGGCAATGGCCGCGCCATGCATTAGAGCAATAGATAATGTGGGGGCATCAGCCGAAACAGTCTCTCTTGTCATCGTATTGAATTGGCATGTGAGAAACAATTGCAGCCCAAACCAGGAGCGTTCCGTTTTGAGAAAGAATATTCTGCGCCATGTGCTGGGCTTATTGATTCTGCTGGTGCTGCTTGGCCACGCGGCCAGGCGTTACGAGATACTTTTCATCCATTCCCTGGACAGCCTCATCTACGATAGCAAGGTGCGGCTGACCATGCCGCAGACTATTGACGAGCGCGTGGTCATTCTCGACATCGACGAGAAGAGCCTGGCAGAAATCGGCCGCTGGCCGTGGGGGCGCGACCGCATGGCGGCGCTGGTGGACAAGCTGTTCGAGCGTTACCGCATTGCGCTGCTCGGCTTCGACGTGGTACTGGCCGAGCCTGACCACAGTTCCGGGCTGAAAATCTTGCAGCAACTGGGCCGGCGCGAACTCAAGGACAACCGACCTTATCTGGCAGCGATACAGCAAATCAGTCCGCGGCTCGATTACGACCAGCTGTTTGCCAACTCTCTGCGTGATAGGCCGGTGGTACTCGGCTACTACCTGGCGCACCAGGCCGGCGTCAGCGGTGCAATGCCGGCGCCCGCGCTGGCAGCCGGCAGCTTCAATGGACGCAAGATACACATCACTGGCTGGGACAGCCACGCCGGCAACCTGCCGCAATTTCAGGCAGCTGCGCTGAGTGCCGGCCACTTCAACCCGATGATCGATTTCGACGGCACGGTGCGGCGCGTGCCTCTGGTGGCTGAATACCAGGGGGCGTATTACGAAGCCTTTGCTCTCGCCATGGTGCGTTCGCTGCTGGGCAACCCTGCACTGGTACCCGGCTTCGGCGACGCGGCAGGGGCTTACGGCCGCGATTATGCGGCGATTGAATGGCTGGACCTGCCTACGGCGCGCGGCACGCTGCGCATTCCGGTGGATGAGAACGTCGCCGCATTGGTGCCGTACCGCGGTTACGAAAAGAGTTACCGCTATTATTCGATCGCCGATGTCATGGCTGACCGCGTGCAGCCCGAACAGCTGCGGGGGAAAATCGTGCTGGTCGGCACCACCGTGCCCGGCCTGCGGGATCAGCGTGCGACGCCGGTCGGCGCAGTCTACCCGGGGGTGGAGGTGCATGCGAACCTGATTACCGGCATGCTCGATGGCAGCATCAAGCAGAAACCGCAGTTTGTCAGCGCCGTCGAAGCGCTGCTGCTGATATTGACCGGCGGCCTGATGATTTTCCTGTTTCCGTGGCGCTCGCCGCTGCGCGCCACGCTCGCCACGCTATGCGTGCTGACGACCGTGGTGGCAATCAACCTGGCATTCTGGCAGTACGCCAACTGGGTGCTCCCGCTGGCGTCCAGCCTGCTGCTGGTGGGCGGATTATTCGTGCTGAACATGTCGTATGGCTATTTTTCAGAATCCAGAACCAAGCGCCAGTTCACCGCACTGTTCGGACAATATGTGCCACCCGAACTGGTGGCGGAAATGAGCCGGAATCCGCAGAGTTACAGCATGGCCGGCCGCAAGGCCGAACTCACGGTACTGTTTTCCGATGTGCGCGGCTTTACCACTCTGGCCGAGCGGATGGAGCCCGACCAGTTGGCGCAATTGATGAACGAGTATCTCAGCGCGATGACGCTGGTGCTGCGCAAGCATCGTGGCACTCTCGACAAATACATCGGCGACGCCATCATGGCATTCTGGGGCGCACCGGTTGATGACCCGGAGCATGCCCGCCGCGCAGTCGCCGCCGCCCTCGATATGCAACAGGCGCTGACTGAGCTGAACCGGACGCTGCTTGGCAGCGGGCGGCCGGAGATGACCATCGGCATCGGCATCAATACCGGCAATATGACGGTGGGCGACATGGGCTCGGTGGTACGCAAGGCGTATACGGTGATGGGGGACGCGGTCAACCTCGGCTCTCGCCTGGAAAGCATCACAAAACAGTATGGCGTTGGTATCATCGTCGGCGCGGCGACCCGCAGCGCGGTCACCGATGTGGTGTTTCGGGAGCTGGACCGGGTGCAGGTCAAAGGCAAGGAGGATCCGGTGGCGATTTTCGAACCGCTCGGCGTCGAGGGCCAATTGGCGCCGGAAGTCCTCACCGAACTTGCACGATGGCATCAGGCGCTGCAGCACTATCGGATGCAGAACTGGCGCCAGGCAGAATTGGCCTTGCTCGACCTGGCGCGGCTGCGGCCGGATTGCCGGCTTTACGCGTTGTATCTTGAACGGATTGCCGTATTGCGCCAGAATCCGCCGGAACCTGCATGGAATGGGCTTACCCGTTTTGAAACCAAATAGACTGGATGAACCATGAAGGTGCGCATTCTGGGTTGTAGCGGCGGCATCGGCGGCAGGCATTTGCGCACGACCGCCATGCTGGTCGATCGGGACATCCTGATCGATGCCGGCACTGGGGTAGGTGAACTGAGCGTCAGCGAATTGTCGCTGATCGATCACGTATTCATTACCCACTCGCACCTGGATCATATCGCCTGCCTGCCCTTCATTCTGGATACCGTGGGTGACCTGCGCGACAAGCCGCTCATCATGCATGCGACCCAGGCGACCCAGGACATCATCCGGGCTCATATCTTCAACTGGGCGATCTGGCCCGACTTCAGCGAAATTCCGAGCCGTGAAAATCCCTATCTGCAGTTCAACACGATTCAGCTCGGGCAAGCGATCGTGCTGAACGGGCGTACGATCACCGCATTGCCGGCCAATCATACGGTGCCGGCGGTTGGCTACCAGCTCGATAGCGGCGCCGGCAGCCTGGTGTTGACCGGCGATACCACCGTCAACGATATGCTGTGGACCAAGCTTAACCAGATCGCCAACCTGCGTTACCTGATCATCGAGACCGCTTTCTCCAACTGTGAACGGCAGCTCGCACTGCTGTCGAAGCATCTGTGTCCGAGCCTGCTGGACGAAGAACTGCTGAAGCTGCAGCACGACCCGGAGATTTTCATCACGCATCTGAAACCGGGTCAGGGCGAGCTCATCATGCGCGAGATCGAAGAAACCAGAGGCCGGCACCGGCCGCACATGTTGCAAACCGATCAACGATTCGAATTTTAGGCTTCCCGAGTGAGTCCTCCATCGACCATAGGTTTTGAAAATCCCATGCAGCAAGACTTCATCCAACTATTGAAACAATCGCTAGCGACGATGACGAACGGATCGCTGCCATGACGGTACCAAGCGCACAGCAGGATCAGGGCAACGCGGACGAACGCGACCGCCGCCTGAGTTTTTTCAAGAAGCTGCAGACCGTCACCAACAAGATCCACGCCACCAGCAACGCGGACCAGATCATGCACGATCTGTCGCAGGATATCTGCGAGCTGTTCGACTGCGACCGGTTTACCTTGTATGCGATGAGCGACGATCATGTCTCCATCGTTTCCCGCCTCAAGACCGGGCTGAATACCTTCAAGGACTTCAAGCTGCCGATCTCGGACCAGAGCGTGGCGGGTTATGTTGCGCTGCATCGGCGTGTCGTCAGTATTCGCGATGTCTACGACGATGCGGAGCTGAAATCGCATTCGCCGTCGCTCCACTTTCTGCGCGAGGTCGACCTGCGCACCGGTTATCGCACCCGGCAGATGCTGGCCGCGCCGCTGATCGATGTGTCTGGCAACACATTGCTGGGTGTGGTCCAGCTCATCAATCATCGGGCCGGCGGGCCTTTCACCGCAATTGCGGCCGAAGGCGTCAAGGAACTGTGCGCGACCCTTTCCATTGCCTTGAGCCAGCGCCTGAAGCCGCCGCCGCTGATTCGTTCGAAATATGATTTCCTGATTGCCGACGCAATTTTGTCGGGACCCGAGTTCGAGCTTGCCACCCGCTCGGCAAGGCGGGGTGGCGACGATATCGAACAGGTGCTGGTGGATGAATTTCATGTCAAGCTGCCGGCGATCGGCGCGGCGCTCGGCAAGTTTTTCGGCGTGCCCTACGAGCCCTTCAGGGCAGATCGCATCAAGCCGCTCGATCTGCTGAAAAATCTCAAGCGCGAGTTTGCCGAGCAGAACCGCTGGCTGTTGATCGAAGAGAACCAGGACGGCCTGGTGATTCTGGCGCTTGATCCCGAGCAGGTAAAAAATTCGCGCGTGGTCAACAACGTCTTCCCCAAGGCCAGGCTGCTTTACCGCGTCACCACCAATCTTGAATTCAAGCTGACGGTCGACCAGTTCTTCGGTGCCATAGGCGACACCGGCTCGGTGGGCGACCTGCTGTCGGGCATGGAGGACGGCGACGAGGACAGCGATCCGGCGCTTGATGTCAGCGCCGCGGCTGAGAATGAACTGGTCAAGTTGGTCAACAAGATCATCGTCGACGCCTACCGCCAGGGCGCTTCCGACATCCACATCGAACCGCGTCCCGGCAAGGACAAGACTTTGATCCGCTTTCGCAAGGATGGCTCGCTCGAACCCTACATCGAAATTCCGGCCAGCTACCGCAGCGCGTTGCTGGCGCGCATCAAGATCATGTGCGATCTCGACATCTCCGAGCGCCGCAAGCCGCAGGACGGCAAGATCAAGTTCAAGAAATACGGGCCGCTCGACATCGAGCTGCGGGTGGTTACCATTCCGTCGGCCGGCGGGGTCGAAGACGTCGTGATGCGCATACTCGCGGCCGGCGAGCCGATTCCGCTGGAACAGCTGGGGGTGCTGCCGCACAACCTGCAGCGGCTGAAACAGGTGATCGAAAAGCCTTATGGGCTGTTCTTCGTCTGCGGTCCGACCGGCTCCGGCAAGACCACCACGCTGCACTCGGTGCTGAGTTACCTGAACACGCCCGACACCAAGATCTGGACTGCGGAAGACCCGGTCGAAATCACCCAGAAAGGCTTGCGCCAGGTCCAGGTCAACCGCAAGGCCGGACTCGATTTCGCCACCGTGATGCGCTCCTTCCTGCGCGCCGATCCCGACATCATCATGGTCGGCGAAATGCGCGACAAGGAAACCGTGTCGATCGGGCTGGAGGCATCGCTGACCGGCCATCTGGTATTCGCGACCCTGCACACCAACAGCGCGCCGGAATCGATCGTGCGCCTGCTCGACATGGGCATGGACCCGTTCAACTTCGCCGACGCCTTGCTCGGCGTGCTGGCGCAGCGCCTGGCCAAGCGCCTGTGTCCGCATTGCAAGACGGCCACTCCGGCATCGGCGCCGGAAATGGAAGAGTTGCTGAACGAATATTGTGAAGAGCTGCGACACACCGCGTCATTCAGCCAAGACCCCGAGGCCGGGAAAGAGCATATCCGCAACGCGTGGGCCGAGCGCTATGCAGACCGCGCGGGCCGCTTCACGCTCTACCGTCCGGTCGGTTGCGAGCAGTGCAACAAGGGATACAAGGGCCGCGTCGGCCTGCACGAACTGATGATCGGCACCGACCAGGTCAAGCGACTGCTGCAGGAGCATGCGCGCGTGGCGCAACTGCTGGCGGCAGCGCTGGAGGACGGCATGCTGACCCTCAAGATGGACGGCATCGAGAAAGTGCTGTCCGGCGTCACGGACATGAAGCAGGTGCGGGTGGTGTGCATCAAATAAGAGGCTGGCCAGGCCAGATTAATTAGTCCTGGGAGTATGTTTAATGACGCCAGTAAACATATGCGGAAAACGCACTGTTTTTAATCATACTCCCTGTATTTCTCGGTAAAAATGATAAAAAAGCCCTGTCGCGCGATCGTCCGCGCCGCAGGGCTGATTCGTTCAGGATGGGGTAATCAATCCCGCATCTGCAGCGGAATGAAGTTGACCGCGCTGCTCGGCGTGCTGCACGGATCTTCGTCGAACGCGATGTCGCCGTCGGGATTGGCGACGCCGTCCAGCTTCAGGTCCTTGAAGTTGAACAGATCGCGGTCCATCAGGTGCGACGGCACCACCGTCGACAGCGCGGAGAAGATGCTTTCGACCCGGCCCGGGAATTTCTTTTCCCAGTCGCGCAGCATGGCCTTGGTGTGTTTGCGCTGCAGGTTTTCCTGGCTGCCGCACAGGTTGCACGGGATGATGGGGAACTGCTTGACTTCGGCGTAGCGGCTCGAATCCTCTTCCTTCACGTACGCCATCGGGCGGATCACGATGTGGCGGCCGTCGTCCGATTGCAGCTTGGCCGGCATCGCCTTGAGCTTGCCGCCGAAAAACATGTTGAGGAAGAAGGTTTCCAGGATGTCGTCGCGGTGGTGGCCGAGCGCGATCTTGGTCGCGCCCAGTTCGTCGGCCACCCGGTACAGGATGCCGCGCCGCAGGCGGGAACACAGCGAGCAGGTGGTCTTGCCTTCCGGTATCACGCGCTTGACGATGCTGTAGGTGTCCTGGTTCTCGATGTGGTACGGGATGCCGAGCTTCTTCAGGTAGGCCGGCAGCACGTCTTCCGGAAAGCCCGGCTGTTTCTGGTCCAGGTTGACTGCGACGATCTCGAAATTGATCGGCGCCCGTTCGCGCAGCGTGATCAGGATGTCGAGCAGCGCATAGCTGTCCTTGCCGCCGGACAGGCAGACCATCACCTTGTCGCCGTCTTCGATCATGTTGAAGTCGCCGATCGCCTGGCCCACCTGGCGGCACAGGCGCTTGTGCAGCTTGTTGTTTTCAAAGGCGATTTTCTCGGCCTGCTTGAAGCTCAGGGCAGGGGTTTCGGGGGTTTGCAAAATGGCGTTCATGGTGTTGCCTTTTATTTAAGCGCTGGCCTTGATCTGGAATACTTCGACGCCGACGCCGTCGCAGTCCGGATAGACGTCGGGTTTCATGGTGGACACGCGCACCGCGCGCACGTTGGGGTGCGCCAGCATGCTGCGCGCGACGTCGTCGCACAGGGTTTCCTGCAGATGGACGTGGCCTTGCGCCATGCGGTTGGCGATGGTCACGCGCATGAAGTCGTAATCGACCACTTCGGCCAGGTGGTCGTCTTTCGGGGTCGACAGCGCCAGCGGGATGTACAGGTCGACGTTGATCAGCACGCGCTGTTCGCCTTTTTTCTCGAAATCGTGCACGCCGATATTGATCAGCACTTCGTAGTTGCGCAGGAACAGGCGGCGGCAGTCGATCAGTTGCGGGTGGGACAGGGCGGAAATCATAGGTTTTTTCTTAAAGAGTGGAAGGCGCGGCGACGAACATCACGTCGCGTTGCAGGGGGATTAAATGCTGGCCGCCATCGACCACGATGGTGGTGCCGGTGATCGCGCGGTTTTCGGTGATGAAGCAGACGGTGGCGGCGATGTCGTCCGGCGTGCTGGAGCGGCCCAGCGGGGTGTGCTGGTGCGCGGCGGCAAAGCCGGCCTCGCTCTGGTCGCCCGAGATCAGCGTGATGCCGGGCGCCACGCCGACCACCCGCAACTTCGGCGCCAGTGCCTGCGCCAGCATCGTGGTGGCGGCCTGCAGCGCCGCCTTGGACAGCGTGTAGGACAGGAAATCCGGGTTCAGGTTGAGCAGTTTCTGGTCCAGCAGGTTGATTGCGACCGCCTGCGCACCATCCGGCGTGGCGGCATGCAGCGCCTGCGCCAGCAGGATCGGCGCGGCCAGGTTGGCGTGCATGTGGGCGTCCAGCGCGGCCACCGAAAAATCGGCCGCGCTGTCGTGCTCGAAGCGCGACGCGTTATTCACCACGCACTGGAACGCCGACAGCGGCACGCCCAGCGCCGCGGCCGCGCGCGGCAGCAGCGTCCTGACCGCAGCCTCGTCGGCCAGATCGCATTGCACTGCGGCGGCACGGCGCCCGAGCGCGGTAATCGCGTGCACCGTGTCGGCCGCGTCCGCTGTCGACTGGCCGTAATGCACCGCCACGTCCCAGCCGCGCTGCGCCAGCGCCAGCGCGATGCTGCGCCCGATGCGCTTGCCCGCGCCTGTCACGAGCGCAATTTTCTGATTGTCAGATGTCATATAGTTTTGATTGCCCTGCCGATTTCACTACAATGCTGCGTATGGAACTACCTCAACCTCATCCGGACGCGCTGGCCGCTTCCCACGCCCTCCAGCACCAGATCGCGCAGGAAATCCAGCGCAGCTCGGGCTGGATTTCGTTTGCCCGTTTCATGGAGCTGGCGCTGTATGCGCCCGACCTCGGTTATTACAGCGGCGGTGCGGCCAAACTCGGTAAAGACGGTGATTTTACAACCGCGCCCGAAATCACGCCGCTTTTCGGTGGCGCGCTGGCCCATGTGGCGGCTGGCCTGATGGCGCAAAGCGTACCGCAGATCATGGAATTCGGCGCCGGCAGCGGCCGCCTGGCGTTCGACATACTGACCGAACTGGCGGCGCAGGGCGTGACAGTCGAACAATATGCGATCGTCGAATTGTCGGGCGAACTGCGCGCGCGCCAGGAACATCTGCTGCGCGATTTTCCGCAAGTGGTGTGGTTCCAGCAGTTGCCCTTGAGTTTTTCCGGCGTGGTGATCGGCAACGAGGTGCTGGACGCGATGCCGGTGCATCTGGTGGTCAAAACCAAGTACGGCTGGCGCGAGCGCGGGGTCGGGCTGGCGGGCGGCGAGTTCGCGTTTGTCGACCGTCCGTGCGAGGCGGCGCTGGTGGCGCAAATCCCCGATGCCGACGCGCTGCCGCTCGGTTATCTGACCGAGGTGCATGCGGTCGGGCTGGGTTTCATGCGTTCGCTGTCCGAAATGCTGCTGACCGGGCAGCAACTGGGCGGCGCCGGCGGCGCGGCGATCCTGATCGACTACGGCTTTCCCGCGCATGAGTTTTACCTGGCGCAGCGCGACGCCGGCACGCTGATGTGCCACTACCGGCATCATGCGCATCCGGAGCCGTTTTACCTGCCGGGCTTGCAGGACATCACCGCCCATGTCGATTTCAGCGCAATGGCGCGCGCGGCGCTCGACAGCGGGCTGGACCTGCTGGCGTACACCAGCCAGGCCGCGTTCCTGATGAATGCCGGCATTGGCGAGCTGCTGCTGCGCACGCCGCCGGACGATGCGTTGCGCTATCTGCCGCAGGCGAATGCGGTGCAAAAGCTGATCTCGCCGGCCGAAATGGGCGAATTGTTCAAGGTCCTGGTAGTCGGCAAGGAGCTCAGTTTGCCGCCCCAGTTTGCCCGCAGCGACCGCAGCCATCGCTTGTAGCCGATAATCGGCCTAAAAAATACTGGCGGCAGTATATTTTGCAGGCCAATGAATACGTGCGGCAAAGCTGGTTTTTTTGAAATTAATAGGGGAGTATCACTGGAATGACACCATGATCCGCTGGGTTCTGAGCATTTTCATCGCGCTGGTGGTGTTTTCGGCGCTGCTGCCGTGGCTGGAAAAGCTCGGCGTCGGGCGCCTGCCCGGCGACCTGCGCTTCAAGCTGTTCGGCAAGACCTTTTTCCTGCCTTTCGCGTCGACCATCCTGCTGTCGCTGTGCGCGTTGCTGCTGGCGCGTTATCTGAAGTAAAGCTGGTCCTGCGCAACGCGCCTATATTGTTTTTTCATAAAAACGCCTGATTCCATGCCGCAGACCCTGCAAGCATTGCAACTCCGCTATGGCGCCCGCTACAAATGGCTGGTGTTGCTGACGGTCATGATCGGCACCATGGCGTCGATCCTGTCGTCGACCATCGTCAATGTCGCGATTCCCGACTTGAGCCAGCATTTCCAGCTGGGACAGGAGCGCGCGCAGTGGGTTTCGTCCGGTTTCATGCTGGCGATGACGGTGTCGATGCTGAGCACGCCGTGGCTGTTGCTGCGCTATGGGCTGCGCCGCACCTATACCGGCGCGATCTTGCTGCTGCTGGCGGGCGGCGTGGCGGGCGGTTTCAGTATCAGCGTGCCGATGCTGCTGTCGATGCGGGTGGCCGAAGGGCTGGCCGCCGGCATCCTGCAGCCGATTCCGGCGATCGTGATCATGCGCGCGTTCGACGACCAGGAGCAGGGGCGGGCGATGGGCATCTTCGGTTTCGGCGTGGTGCTGGCGCCGGCGATCGGACCCAGCGTCGGCGGTTTCCTGGTCGAACATTTCGGCTGGCGCTCGATTTTCTTCGTGGTGGTGCCGTTTTGCCTGCTGGTGCTGGCGCTGATCCGGCGCATCCTGGCCACCAATTCGCCGCTGATGGGCGATGCCAAAGCGCTGGACTGGAAGGGCTTGCTGCTGGTCGGGGTCTGTACCGTCAGCCTGCTCAACGGCCTGGTGCACCTGAAAAACGATCTGCGCCAGGCGCTGCCTCTGCTGGCGCTGGGCTGCGCCTGCCTGGCCGGCTTCCTCGCGTACCAGGCGCGCACCGCGCAGCCGCTGATGAATTTGAAGCTGTTCGGCTATCGCCAGTTTGCGATGGGGGCGCTGGTTTCCTTCATTTACGGCATGGGCCTGTTCGGCTCCACATATCTGCTGCCGGTGTATATGCAGATGGCATTGCAGTACGCGCCGTCGCAAGCGGGGCTGATCCTGTTGCCAGCCGGCATCGTGCTGGCGCTGACCATTCCGCTTGCCGGCAAGCTGGCCGATCGCCATCAGCCGTACCAGCTGGTCGCGTTCGGTCTGGTTTTGCTGGGACTGTCGTTCGGCCTGATGGCCAGCGGCAGCCGCGCCACCAGTTATTTCGTGCTGATGGCCTGGGCCATCATCGGCCGCATCGGCCTCGGATTCGTGTTGCCGGCGCTCAGCCTGGGCGCCTTGCGCGGTCTGGCGCCCGGCATGATTGCGCAGGGTTCCAGCACCATCAATTTCCTGCGCCAGCTGGGCGGGGCGATCGGGGTCAGCCTGGTCGGGATTGTGCTGGAATGGCGCCTGGCGCTGCACCGCAGCGGGCCGGATGCGCGTACCCTGGCCTTCAATGAAACCTTTCTGTTCGTCGCCGCACTGTGTGCGCTGGCGGTGCTTGCCGCATGGCGGATGCGGGCCAGGGCCGAGCCGCTGGTGTAACTGTTTGCCCACCCTGGAATTGCGGGTTTCGCGCCATAGTCGTACACTGAGTATCCGTCAGGCAATAAATTGAACCCGATACCGATCGCGGCTGGCGTATTGCAATAGCCATGATCGCTAGAACATCGTAACTGGCGCCAAGCCCTTACCGGCTCCCTTTCTCGTAATCAACGGATACCAGCACATGCTACAAATGGATGCATTGACGATCTTGATCATCGAGCCGCATGCGGGGATGCGCAGCAGCTTGCGCGACATGCTCAAGCAAGGCGGCATGATTAAAATTGATTTTTCGGTCGGCGCCAGTGCCGCCATACGTGCATTCAAGAACCGGACTTATGACATCGTGCTGTGCGAGTACGATCTCGGCGAAGGACAGGATGGGCAGCAGTTGCTGGAGGATTTGCGGCACCATAAATTGATCTCGCTGTCGACGGTATTCTTCATGGTCACCGCCGAACGCGCTTATGAAAAAGTGGTGAGCGCCGCCGAACTGGCGCCAACCGATTACCTGTTGAAGCCCTTTACCGCCGATACGCTGCTGGAGCGGGTGGTGCGCGCGATCGAGCGGCGCAATATATTCCTGCCGGTGTATCAGTTGATGGACCTGGGCAATCTGCGCGATGCGATTGCCGCCTGCATTGATGGCGCCGCCAGGTACCGCCGCCATATGGTCGATTTCATGCGCCTGCGCGCCGAGTTATACGTGGCGCTGGGCGAGCCGGTGGAGGCCGAGCAGGTGTATGCGCAACTGCTAACTACCCGCGCCATCGCCTGGGCCCGGCTGGGCCTGGCAAAATCCTTGTACCTGCAGGGGCGCTTTGTCGAGGCGGAAAGCAACTTGCAGGCGCTGGTAACGGAGAACAACAAATTTCTGGATGCCTACGACTGGCTGGCCAAGACGCATGAGGCGATTGGACAGCTGGAATCGGCCAAGGCCGTGCTGCAGGACGCGGTCACCGTATCGCCGCACGCGATCCGGCGTTTGCGCAAACTGGGTGAAATTTCACTGGAAACGGGCGACATCGAGACCGCCGAGCGTAGTCTGCGGCAAGTGGTCAGCAAGGCGCGCTATTCGGACTTTCGCGATCCGGAGGATCACGCGCGTCTGGTGCAGAGTCTGCTCAAGAAGGGCGATACGGTACAGGCCACCGCGGTGATCCGCGATCTCGACAAGTCGATGGGCGGCCTCAACAAAACGCCGGTCTGTCGCGCGATATCGAGTGCGATGGTGTATTCCCACACCGGCGACGACGCCCGTGCCGCACTGGCCTTGGGTGAGGCCGTCAACGCCTGTCGCGATAGCATCGGCATGTCGAGCGATCTGAAAATTGAACTGGTGCGCAGCTGCCTGGAAAGCAAGATGGAGGACGGTGCCTCGGAGGTGATGCTCGATGTGATGCGCAACGCACCCAGTGGCCCGGTGATGGAAAAGGCAATGCGCGTTTTCGAGCAGGCCGGCCACAGCGAGATGGCGGAAAAATTGGTGCAGGATAGCCGGCGTCAGGTGATCGAACTGGTCGCTGCCGGTGCCGAGAAGGCCAAGCACGGCGATTATCGCGGCGCAGTGGCGTTCATGGTGGCGGCGGTAGCTAAACTGCCGGATAACCCGCAGGTTGTGTTCAATGCGGCGCTGGCGGCGCTCAAATGTCTGGACAACCTCGGTTGGGAAGATGCACTTGGCCAGCAGGCGCGCAACCTGATCGAGCGGGCCCGCGTTCTGGATCCAGCGAATCCCCGGCTGGCACCGCTGACCAGCCTGTATCAGGGCATGTTGAAAAAATACGGCATCCGGCCTGGCCGTAGTGCGGAGGTGTCCATGTCGGTCTCGGAAGATTGAACCTGATCTGCGCGCGCAGCATGGCACTGGCCGGCACAGGAATTGTTGCTGGTGACTGTAATGAGCGATGGCGGGTTTGATTAATGGCAATCGTGCATTGAGAATGATTGGCTATCATGCTGGTTTTTAGCGGCAAAAGCATCCATGGCATTCGAACTTTTTAATAACGGGCAACACATCTGTCTCATGTTTTCCGACCTCATGGATGAAGGCAATGGTGAGGTTGTGCAGGCCAACCAGTTTTTGATCGTGCAGGACGGTAACGGCATTCTGCTCGATCCGGGAGGCGTGATGACCTACAACGAACTGTTCATGGCGATGGCCAAGTACTTTCCGCCCAAGCAATTGAAATACGTTTTCGCGTCACATGCCGACCCGGATATCATCGCTTCGCTGCCACGCTGGCTGACCGGTTCCGATACGAAATTGCTGATTTCGGCGATGTGGTCGCGTTTCGTGCCGCATTTCTGTCCGCAGGGAAAGACCGAGGGGCGCATCATCCCGGTGCCGGATCAGGGAACATTATTGCCGTTCGGTTCGACCACCTTCCAGATTCTGCCGGCACACTTCCTCCATTCCGAAGGGAATCTGCAGTTTTACGACCCGGTCAGCCGGATCTTGTTTTCAGGCGATATGGGAGCCTCGATGCTGCCGCTGGATCGGGTCGTGCCGGTGACTGATTTCGCCCAACACTTGCCCTTCATGCGCAGCTTTCATGCCCGTTACATGGTGTCCAACAAGGTATGCCGCTATTGGGTCAATATGGTGCGGAGCATCGATCCTGAATGGATTGTGCCGCAGCATGGCGCACCGCTCAAGGGCCGTGCAGTCATCGGACAATTTCTGGACTGGATCGAGTCGCTGTCCTGCGGGGTGGACCTGATGACACAGGAAATGTACACGCCACCACGCGGCATGCACATTTCACTTTGAACCGTTGCCAGCGCTTTATGCGTTTTGCAACAATGCGCTCAGACGTTCCGGAGGGCGGCCGATCATTGCCCGCCCGTTGAACACAACGATCGGGCGCTGCAGCAACTTGGGCTGATCGGCGATCGCCTGCAGCAGCGTCATCTCATCTGCTTGCGCCAGATTCAGTGCGGCAAACTCTGACTCACTGTCGCGCAGCATGTCGCGCGCCGCGAGATGCAATTGTTTTTGTAAAACAAGCAGTTGAGCCAGCGTCAGAGGATTTTCTTGATAGTCCCGCACATCCAGCGTCAGGCTCTGTTCCGTGGCGAATTGCTGCGCCAGCACTAATGCTTCGCGTGACTTGGAGCAGCGAGGATTGTGCAAAATGGTAATAATCATGCTTGCCTTTCAATAACATGGCCCATAAGCCAAAGGGTGCGCCAAATAAAGCAACCAGGCCGATCAATGCGAAGTTGCCGGCAGCGCGCCAGCTTACCAGTTTGAAAGGAAAATTGGGGGGCAACCCCTTCCCGAATACCCAGCGGGAACATCAGCAAGCATCATGCCAAGTGTGGTAGCGGAAACAACCGGGATCAGGTTATTGAATCGGGCTGCCAGCGCAATGGTAGCCAACTGCGCTTTGTTCCCGATTTCTGCCACGAAAAATGTCGTCCATTTGACGACGGAATACATCATAGTGGCCACGTGGCGTATTTTTTTCTTCCATCTGATCTGGCTTGAGCGCCCATGCGGCAATTGTCAAAAAGGACAGCGCCAGCATCCAATGCAATGGATCTGGAAGGATGAGCGAAGCAAGCCACTGACCAGCGATGGCCGCAACAGTGCGCATAGTTGAGTTTTGTCGCCGATCTCGCCAAGCCATAATGTCAAGCGCACCATGATCAGGCAGAGCAAGTATGTTGATGTGTTTCCATCCTGCGGAAGGAGACTGCTCCCCAATGACAGCTACAGAGATTTTTCAGTGCCAAACAAGGTGTTTGCAATTGCGGTAAAGCTGCGCCCATTGCATTCGCCACAGTATTTATCGTTGTTGTAACCCGCACAACCGTACTTGTGCAATTTCCGCGAATAAAAATTAATGACAAATAAATAAAAAAATACTTTACATAGCAAATTCTTGGAATATGTGAGGACGGCTGTAATTTTTCATGCATAATATCGGGCTGTCTCAAAATTATGATTTAGTCGTTGCCAAGTCGCGGATTGCGCCAGTAAGCAGTGTCGTTGTTTTCTGAGTGTTTGATTTGGCGAGTGCTTGGAAAATTAATAATTGCATTTTTTTGTTGACAGGCCGCATTTAGGTGTCTAAAATTTGTGGCTCGTTGCGGAGGGGTGGCCGAGTGGTTAAAGGCGACAGACTGTAAATCTGTTCTCTTACGAGTACGCTGGTTCGAATCCAGCCCCCTCCACCAAAGTTTTAGAATTAGAAAAGTGTGCGGCTGAAGTGGTCGCCCTCGCGGGTGTAGCTCAATGGTAGAGCTGAAGCCTTCCAAGCTTATGACGAGGGTTCGATTCCCTTCACCCGCTCCAATTCGTGTTCTGCTGCCGGTATATGCGGTAATTGCCCTTGTAGCTCAGTGGTAGAGCACTCCCTTGGTAAGGGAGAGGCCACGTGTTCAATCCACGTCAAGGGCACCAAGTTAAGTCAATCGTATCAGCAAGAAGTCGGGTGTGTGCTCGAGCATTCTCATCAAATCGTTAGGAGTCTAAAATGGCAAAAAGCAAGTTTGAGCGGACCAAGCCGCACGTGAATGTCGGTACGATTGGGCACGTCGATCATGGCAAGACAACGCTGACAGCAGCGATTGCTACCGTATTGTCGAAGAAATTCGGCGGCGAAGCAAAGGCCTATGATCAGATTGATGCAGCGCCAGAAGAAAAAGCGCGCGGCATCACCATCAATACCGCGCACGTCGAATACGAAACAGCCAACCGTCACTACGCTCACGTAGACTGCCCAGGCCATGCTGATTATGTTAAAAACATGATCACTGGCGCGGCCCAGATGGACGGTGCGATCCTGGTATGTTCCGCAGCTGACGGTCCAATGCCGCAAACACGTGAGCACATCCTGCTGGCGCGTCAGGTTGGTGTTCCATACATCATGGTGTACCTGAACAAATGCGACATGGTCGATGACGCGGAATTGCTGGAATTGGTCGAAATGGAAGTGCGCGAGTTGCTATCCAAATACGATTTCCCTGGCGATGATGTGCCTATTATCAAAGGCTCCGCCAAGCTCGCTCTCGAAGGCGACACTGGCCCACTGGGCGAGCAGTCCATCATGGCATTGGCTGAGGCGCTCGACACTTATATCCCGACACCAGAGCGTGCAATTGATGGTGCGTTCCTGATGCCGGTGGAAGATGTATTCTCCATCTCGGGTCGTGGCACGGTGGTAACTGGTCGCGTTGAGCGCGGTATCGTCAAGGTCGGCGAAGAGATCGAAATCGTCGGCATCAAAGACACAGTCAAGACAACATGCACGGGCGTTGAAATGTTCCGCAAGTTGCTTGACCAAGGTCAGGCAGGCGATAACGTCGGTGTATTGTTGCGCGGTACCAAGCGTGAAGACGTGGAGCGCGGTCAGGTATTGGCCAAGCCAGGTTCAATCAAGCCGCACAATCACTTCACTGGCGAGATCTATGTCTTGTCCAAAGATGAAGGCGGTCGTCATACACCATTCTTCAACAACTACCGTCCACAGTTCTACTTCCGTACTACGGACGTGACTGGCTCGATCGAGTTGCCAAAAGACAAAGAAATGGTCATGCCGGGCGATAACGTGTCGATTACCGTCAAGTTGATCAACCCGATTGCGATGGAAGAAGGCTTGCGCTTCGCTATCCGTGAAGGTGGTCGTACTGTCGGTGCTGGCGTTGTTGCAAAAATTATTGCGTAATTAATACTTGTTTTGCGAGGCTGGTCTACCATTCGGCCTCGCGATGCCAATACAAGTATCTGATGTAGATGTAGGGGTGTAGCTCAATTGGCAGAGCGTCGGTCTCCAAAACCGAAGGTTGGGGGTTCGATTCCCTCCGCCCCTGCCACCGATTTAGCCGCAATGGCATCGAAAGTCAAAGTGTATGTCTAATCACCCCGTTCAAACCGTGAGCGCGTCAAGCGACAAGCTTAAAGTCGTCTTGGCGGTTTGCGCCGCGATTGCGGGCGTTGTCGGTTTCTATTTTCTGTCAGATAAATCAAGTTTGGCGCGCATTGGTGTGTTGCTGCTTGGTTTGGTGATTGCCGTTTCTATTCTCTCTACAGCTGATCTTGGTCGAAATTTCCTTGATTTTTCCAGGGACGCGGTGCGTGAGACAAAAAAAGTTGTATGGCCAAAGCGTAAAGAGGCGATGCAGATTACTCTGATTGTCTTCGGGTTTGTCGTTGTTATGGCAATTTTCTTGTGGGGAACCGATAAGCTATTGGAGTTTTTGTTGTACGACGTAATTCTGGGTTGGAAAAAATAATGAGCGAAAATACGCAGAGCGGCGAGCAAGAGATTGCTGCAGCTTCTACCCCGGTTAGCAAGAAGCGCTGGTATGTGGTGCATGTTTATTCCGGTATGGAAAAAAGTGTGCAGCGTGCCCTGACTGAGCTCATTGAGCGTGCAGGAATGCAGGATCAGTTCGGTCAAATTCTGGTCCCGACTGAGGAAGTGGTTGAGGTCAAGAATGGTCACAAGACAGTAACTGAGCGGCGTTTTTTCCCCGGTTACGTGCTGGTAGAGATGGAAATGACCGACGAGACGTGGCATTTGGTCAAAAACACAAGCAAGGTAACAGGTTTCATCGGTGGTAAGTCAAATAAGCCGACGCCGATTCCTGCGCGGGAAATCGACAAAATCATGCAGCAAATGCAGGATGGCGTTGAGAAGCCGCGGCCAAAAGTGTTGTACGAGGTGGGTGAGTTGGTGCGCATTAAGGATGGTCCCTTCACAGACTTCAATGGCAATGTTGAGGAAGTCAACTATGAGAAATCTCGTGTGCGTGTTTCTGTCACTATCTTTGGTCGGGCTACCCCGGTGGAGCTTGAGTTTGGGCAAGTGGAAAAAGTCTAAGTGGCATTAGTTGCTATAGATTTAGTAATTTTGTAAGCGTTACTTGGTGCGCTGCATTAATTTGCAAAATCCAGGGAGGAGCCCTATTAAGCTGTGCAAGCAGAGGAACAGGCGCTAACACTCAATCAACGTAGGAGCCGACATGGCAAAGAAAATCATTGGTTTTATCAAGCTGCAAGTGCCAGCTGGTAAAGCAAATCCATCACCACCAATCGGGCCGGCCCTCGGTCAGCGCGGCTTGAATATCATGGAGTTCTGCAAGGCATTTAATGCGCAGACTCAAGGTGTTGAGCCAGGTATGCCAATTCCTGTAGTGATTACGGCATTTGCAGACAAGTCTTTCACTTTCGTGATGAAGACACCGCCTGCAACATTCCTGATCAAAAAAGCAGCAGGTATTCAAAAGGGATCGCCAAAGCCGCATACTGATAAAGTTGGTAAGCTGACTCGTCAGCAGGCAGAAGAGATCGCTACATTAAAACGGCCGGATCTTACGGCTGCTGACATGGATGCTGCGGTGCGTACAATCGCCGGCTCAGCGCGTTCCATGGGTATCACGGTGGAGGGTCTGTAATGGCTAAGTTGTCCAAGCGTTTAAAAGAAATCAAATCAAAAGTCGATCGCACTAAAGTTTATGCATTCGATAGCGCAGTAGTCTTGATTAAAGAATGTGCAACTGCAAAATTCAATGAATCGATCGATGTATCGGTGCAGTTGGGTGTTGACCCTAAGAAGTCGGATCAAGTCGTGCGTGGTTCGGTTGTGTTGCCAGCAGGTACAGGTAAATCGGTGCGCGTAGCGGTTTTTGCTACTGGCGAAAAAGCAGAGCAAGCGAAAGCTGCTGGCGCTGATATCGTCGGCATGGAAGATCTGGCAGAGCAAATCAAGGCAGGCAACATGCCTTTTGATATCGTTATCGCCTCTCCGGATACAATGCGTATCGTTGGTACGTTGGGTCAGATTCTTGGGCCGCGCGGCATGATGCCAAACCCAAAAGTTGGTACCGTAACACCTGATGTGGCTACGGCAGTTAAGAATGCTAAAGCGGGTCAAGTGCAGTATCGTACTGACAAGGCTGGTATCATTCATGCAACTATCGGTCGTAAGTCATTTACCGATGAAGCGCTCAAGTCGAATCTGATCGCTCTGGTTGATGCGCTTAACAAGGCAAAGCCAACAAGCAGCAAGGGTGTTTATCTGCGCAGGATTTCATTGTCTTCGACAATGGGTGCTGGCGTACGAATTGATCACGCTAACTTGTCTGCTTAAGCTGATTTAGAATTAAGTCCCTGTATTGCATTGCAATTCGGGGCGTAACTTTGGGCTGAATCTGCTTCATAACTGTAGCAAATTCAGACAGTCAAAGACCGTTGGGCTTAGCAAAGTTTTTTGCAAAGTTAAAAATAGTGATGCGAAAGCATCGCAAACCCAACGCAGATGGTGTACCCGAGCAAGTTTTGTAGTCTCTAGGCTGGTCTGCCAGTGCTGAACTCCTAACTTCGGACGCCGTGTTCGAACCGATGCAAGATAGCTATTCACTTACGGGTAGTTTGTTGCGCATCATTATTGGAGGTTGACCGTGAGTCTCAATCTGAATGACAAAAAGGCCGTAGTCGCCGAAATCTCTGCCAAAGTAGCATCTGCGCAGACTATCGTCGTGGCCGAATATCGTGGCATCCAGGTTGGTCATCTGACGCAACTACGTGCCAAAGCGCGTGCTCAGGGTGTGTACTTGCGTGTATTGAAAAATACACTTGCTCGTCGCGCTGTAGAGGGCACAGCATTCGCTAGCCTGGCCTCTGAAATGACCGGTCCATTGATCTATTCGATCTCTGATGATGCCGTTGCTGCAGCAAAAGTCATTAATGACTTTGCTAAAACCAACGACAAGCTGGTTATTAAGGCAGGTAACTACGCAGGAAAGTCGCTTGATAAAGCGGGTATTACTGCGTTGGCTAGCATTCCTAGCCGTGAAGTTCTCATGTCCCAATTGTTGGGCGTCATGTTGGCTCCGGTTTCTGGATTTGCTCGTGGACTTGCTGCTCTTGCAGCAAAAAAAGAAGCTGGAGCTGAAGTTGTGGCCGAAGCTGTAGCCGAAGCTGTTTAATACTGTAATTAGCTCGCAGTGTTAAGTTCGGCGCTTTTGCGTCAGTACCGATTAGATGTATATACCGAATCAATTTAGGAGTTTTAAATGGCAATTAGCAAAGACGATATCCTGGAAGCAGTAGGCGCCATGTCAGTAATGGACTTGAATGACCTGGTCAAGGCATTCGAAGAAAAATTTGGCGTGTCTGCAGCTGCAATGTCAGCAGCAGGTCCTGCAGCTGCTGCTGCAGTAGTTGAAGAGCAAACTGAATTTACAGTTACTTTGACTGATTTCGGCGCGAACAAAGTTGGCGTGATTAAAGCAGTTCGTGAAATCACTGGTTTGGGCTTGAAAGAAGCCAAAGACCTGGTGGATGCTTCACCGAAACCAGTTAAAGAAGGCGTTTCGAAAGCTGATGCTGAAGCAGCCAAGAAAAAGCTGGAAGAAGCTGGCGCGAAAGCTGAAATCAAGTAATTTGGATTTACCTGCGCGAATTTCTGCGCCGGAGTCAAAGTGCAGAATTCTCTTTAAAGAGAGAATTCGGCTTTGGCTCCTTTGTCGTTTCAAATTTTAATGCAATTAAAACTGTCTTTGTAAAATGTCAGCTTTAATTATGTACGCAGTAAAGTCAGATGTGAAGGGCTGAGACTTGAGGTTTCGCCGGTTTTTGGATCGATCATTTTGGCCGGTTCACGATCGAATCCTGAATTCTCTATCCTTCCTGTCACTCACGGAGTGTTCATGCACTACTCATTCACTGAGAAGAAGCGCATTCGCAAATCATTCGCGAAGCGCGCTAACGTTCACCACGTTCCGTTCTTGCTGGCGACCCAGCTTGAGTCTTATTTGGGCTTTTTACAGCAGGACGTCATAACGTCTCAACGTAAAAATGAAGGCCTGCAGTCGGCCTTTACGTCCATTTTTCCAATCGTGTCGCACAATGGCTTTGCGCGACTCGAGTTTCTGTCTTATGTCTTGGGTGATCCGCCTTTTGACGTAAAAGAATGCCAGCAGCGAGGCTTGACTTACGCTTCGCCGTTGCGTGCCAAGGTACGTCTGGTGATCCTGGATAAGGAATCACCAACTAAGCCTGTCGTCAAAGAAATGAAGGAGCAAGAAGTGTACATGGGTGAATTGCCGCTCATGACCACAACTGGTTCGTTCGTTATCAACGGTACTGAGCGCGTCATTGTTTCTCAGTTGCATCGTTCGCCAGGTGTTTTCTTCGAACACGATCGAGGTAAAACGCATTCTTCAGGCAAATTGCTGTTCTCTGCTCGCATTATTCCTTACCGTGGTTCATGGCTCGATTACGAGTTTGACCCAAAGGATATATTGTTTTTCCGCGTGGATCGCCGTCGTAAAATGCCGGTAACGATCTTGCTGAAAGCAATCGGCATGACACCGGAGCAAATACTTGCCAATTTCTTCGTTTTCGATAATTTTGTACTGCGCTCAGAGGGTGCAGAAATGGAATTCGTTGCGGAACGCATGCGTGGTGAGGTTGCTCGTTTCGACATAGTAGATAAATCTGGCAAGTCACTTGTAACAAAAGACAAGCGTATTAATGCTAAGCAGGTGCGTGAAATTGATGCGGCTGGCATCAAGCATGTCTCTGTGCCGGAAGATTATTTGTTGGGTCGTGTATTAGCGAAAAATATTGTCGATACAAGTACTGGCGAAATTATTGCAAATGCAAATGATGAGCTGACAGAGGAGTTGCTCGGCCGTTTGCGTGAAGCAGATGTATCTGATTTCCAGACTTTATACACAAATGATTTGGACCAAGGCGGGTACATTTCTCAAACTCTGCGCATAGACGATACAGCTGATCAGATGGCAGCCAAGGTCGCTATTTACCGTATGATGCGCCCTGGTGAGCCGCCGACTGAGGATTCAGTCGAGGCGCTGTTCAATGGTCTGTTTTACAACGCAGATCGTTATGACTTATCGGCTGTTGGTCGCATGAAATTCAATCGTCGCATCGGTCGGGATGAGTTGACTGGCGCAATGACACTGTCAAATGATGACGTGCTCGCGGTTATCAAGATTCTGGTTGAGTTGCGTAATGGCCGCGGCGAAGTGGATGACATCGATCATCTGGGTAATCGCCGTGTGCGTTGTGTTGGTGAGTTGGCAGAAAACCAATTCCGTGCTGGTCTGGTGCGTGTTGAGCGTGCTGTCAAGGAACGGCTTGGTCAGGCCGAAGCCGATAATTTGATGCCACACGATCTGATCAATTCCAAGCCTATTTCAGCAGCGATCCGTGAATTTTTCGGATCATCGCAGTTGTCACAGTTTATGGATCAGACCAATCCGTTGTCGGAAATCACACACAAGCGTCGCGTATCGGCGCTGGGCCCTGGTGGCTTGACGCGTGAACGTGCCGGATTTGAGGTTCGCGACGTACATCCGACGCATTATGGCCGTGTTTGCCCGATTGAGACCCCTGAAGGTCCGAACATTGGCTTGATTAACTCGCTCGCGCTGTATGCGCGCTTGAATGAGTATGGTTTCCTAGAAACGCCATACCGTAAAGTCGAGAATAGCCAGGTTACCAACCAGATCGATTATCTGTCCGCGATTGAAGAAGGTCGTTACATTATCGCGCAAGCGAATGCGACCATCGATCAGTCAGGTAAGTTATCTGATGAATTGGTTTCGGCTCGTGAGGCAGGTGAGACCTTGCTGGTTTCTCCTGAACGCATTCAATACATGGACGTCGCGCCTGGCCAGGTCGTTTCAGTTGCTGCTTCGCTCATCCCGTTCTTGGAACACGATGATGCAAACCGTGCTTTGATGGGTGCTAACATGCAACGTCAGGCAGTTCCTTGCTTGCGCCCTGAGAAGGCTTTTGTTGGTACTGGTATCGAACGTACAGTTGCAATCGACTCAGGCACTACGGTGCAAGCGCTTCGCGGTGGTTTGGTGGACTACATTGATGCTGGCCGCGTCGTGATTCGTGTTAATGATGACGAGGCTACGGCTGGTGAAGTTGGTGTCGATATCTACAACCTCATCAAATATACTCGGTCGAATCAAAATACCAACATCAATCAGCGTCCAATTGTTAAAGTTGGCGACCGTGTTGCCAAGCATGACGTGATAGCCGATGGTGCTTCGACTGACCTCGGTGAGTTGGCGCTCGGCCAGAACATGCTTGTTGCATTCATGCCTTGGAACGGTTTGAACTTTGAAGATTCGATTCTGATTTCCGAGAAAGTTGTTGAAGACGATCGTTATACCTCGATTCATATCGAAGAGTTATCAGTTGTAGCTCGTGATACGAAACTGGGTGCAGAAGAAATCACTCGTGACATTTCCAATCTGGCTGAAAATCAACTCGCACGTTTGGATGAGGCAGGAATTGTCTACATTGGTGCCGAAGTTACAGCGGGTGATACTCTGGTAGGTAAAGTTACGCCTAAAGGTGAAACGCAACTGACGCCAGAAGAGAAATTGCTGCGCGCGATTTTTGGTGAAAAAGCCTCTGACGTGAAAGATACGTCATTGCGCGTCCCATCAGGCATGATCGGTACAGTTATCGATGTGCAGGTATTTACGCGTGAGGGTATTGAGCGTGACAAACGTGCACAGCAAATCATCGATGATGAGCTAAAACGCTATCGCCTGGATCTGAACGATCAATTGCGTATTGTTGAAGGCGATGCTTTCCAGCGTCTGGAGAAAATGCTGATTGGCAAAACTGTCAATGGCGGGCCGAAGAAGCTGGCGAAAGGCGCCAAGATCAGCAAGGAATATTTAGCCGAACTGGATAAATATCACTGGTTTGATATTCGCCCAGCGGATGATGATACTGCGTCTGCTCTGGAGGCAATCAAGGAGTCGATTGCCGAGAAGCGTCACCAGTTTGATCTCGCATTTGAAGAGAAGCGAACTAAGCTGACACAGGGCGATGATTTGCCGCCAGGTGTTCAAAAGATGGTGAAAGTCTATCTGGCAGTCAAGCGTCGCTTACAATCCGGCGACAAAATGGCTGGACGTCACGGGAATAAGGGCGTCGTATCGCGCATCATTCCGGTGGAAGATATGCCATATATGGCGGACGGTACACCCGCAGACGTTGTACTGAACCCATTGGGCGTTCCTTCTCGCATGAACGTCGGTCAGGTGCTGGAAGTCCACTTAGGCTGGGCTGCCAAAGGCTTGGGTCTGCGTATTGGTGAAATGCTTAAAGAACAAGCAAAAGTCGTTGAAGTGCGCAAGTTGCTAGCATCGATCTACAATGAGACAGGTAAAAGCGAAGATCTGGATAGTTTCTCTGATGACGAAATTCTTGATCTGGCAAATAACCTTAAAAAAGGCGTGCCATTCGCGACACCGGTATTCGACGGTGCTAACGAAGAAGAAATTCGTCGCATGCTCGATTTGGCTTATCCGGACCCGATTGCCAAGCAATTAGGCATGACGCCATCCAAAAATCAGGTCACGATGTACGACGGACGCACGGGTGAGGCATTTGAGCGTTCGGTCACTGTCGGTTACATGCACATGCTGAAGCTGCATCATTTGGTTGATGACAAAATGCATGCGCGTTCTACCGGGCCTTATTCTCTTGTTACACAGCAACCATTGGGCGGTAAAGCACAATTTGGTGGCCAGCGTTTCGGTGAGATGGAAGTATGGGCACTGGAAGCTTATGGCGCTTCCTATGTATTGCAAGAGATGCTGACAGTGAAATCTGATGACGTGAATGGTCGTACCAAAGTGTACGAAAATCTTGTCAAGGGTGACCATGTCATTGAAGCGGGTATGCCGGAGTCCTTCAATGTATTGGTGAAGGAAATCCGTTCGCTGGGTATCGACATTGATTTAGAGCGCAACTAATCGAATTGCAATAACACGTCGGCCTTCAGTTGGTCGACGTGTTATTTGCACGATTGTGAGTCTTTGTGGCTCAGTTTCAATAATAAATTTTTTCACGCCAACCTGGAGTGATACATGAAAGCACTGCTCGATTTATTCAAGCAAGTTCAGCAAAACGAACAATTTGACGCGATTAAAATTGGCCTAGCGTCGCCGGAAAAAATCCGGTCATGGTCTTACGGTGAAGTCAAAAAGCCAGAAACCATTAACTATCGTACCTTCAAACCTGAACGCGACGGTCTGTTCTGCGCTAAAATTTTTGGCCCGATCAAGGATTATGAGTGCCTGTGCGGTAAGTACAAGCGCCTAAAACACCGTGGTGTGATTTGTGAGAAGTGTGGCGTTGAAGTCACACTGGCCAAAGTGCGCCGTGAGCGCATGGGCCATATTGAACTGGCATCACCTACCGCGCACATCTGGTTTCTGAAGTCATTGCCATCTCGCTTGGGCATGGTACTGGACATGACATTGCGTGACATTGAACGCGTACTGTATTTCGAAGCCTATGTCGTGACCGATCCAGGCATGACACCGCTGAAGAAGTGTCAGATCATGTCGGAAGATGATTACGCTGCCAAATATGATGAATATGGCGATGACTTTACTGCGTATATGGGCGCTGAAGGTATCCGTGAGTTGCTGCGTTCTATCGACATCCATCGCGATGCAGAGACATTGCGCACGGAACTGAAAGAATCCAAGTCGGAAGCCAAGATCAAGAAATACGCCAAGCGTCTGAAAGTGCTTGAGGCGTTCCAGCGTTCCGGTATCAAGCCGGACTGGATGATCATGGAGGTGTTGCCTGTATTGCCACCAGAACTGCGTCCGTTGGTGCCGCTGGATGGCGGTCGTTTCGCTACATCAGATCTGAATGATTTGTATCGCCGTGTCATTAATCGTAATAATCGCTTGAAGCGGTTGATGGAATTGCGCGCGCCGGAAATCATTACTCGCAATGAAAAACGCATGCTCCAGGAGGCGGTCGATTCGCTGCTGGATAATGGCCGTCGTGGTAAGGCAATGACGGGTGCAAACAAGCGCCCGTTGAAATCACTGGCGGAGATGATTAAAGGCAAGGGCGGTCGTTTCCGTCAGAATTTGCTGGGTAAGCGTGTCGACTATTCTGGCCGCTCCGTCATTGTGGTCGGACCTCAGCTCAAGTTGCACCAGTGTGGTTTGCCAAAACTGATGGCGTTGGAATTGTTCAAACCCTTTATTTTCAACAAGCTTGAACTGATGGGTCTGGCGACCACTATAAAAGCTGCAAAAAAACTGGTTGAGATTCAAGAGCCAGTGGTGTGGGACATTTTGGAGGACGTGATTCGCGAACATCCAGTCATGTTGAACCGCGCACCAACATTGCACCGTTTGGGTATTCAGGCTTTTGAACCCGTCCTGATTGAAGGCAAGGCGATCCAGTTGCATCCACTGGTTTGCGCGGCATTCAACGCCGACTTTGACGGTGATCAGATGGCGGTCCACGTTCCTCTGTCGATTGAAGCGCAGATGGAAGCTCGCACTTTGATGCTGGCCTCCAATAACATTCTGTTCCCATCCAATGGTGAACCGTCGATTGTGCCTTCGCAGGATATAGTGTTGGGCTTGTACTACGCCACCCGTGAGAAGATCAACGGCAAGGGCGAGGGCATGATGTTCCCGGACGTGTCCGAGGTGATTCGGGCATACGATAACAAGGAAGTCGAACTGACGACCCGTATCACGGTCCGTATCACGGAATATCCAAAAGATGCGACGACGGGCGAGTTCGTCAAGACCATCACGCGTTACGAAACCACGATTGGTCGCGCTATCCTGTCGGAGATTCTGCCGAAGGGATTGCCGTTTTCGGTGTTGAATCGTGCGCTGAAGAAAAAAGAAATCTCGAAACTGATCAATACCTCATTCCGCAAGTGCGGTTTGCGTGCGACGGTCGTATTTGCCGATCAATTAATGCAGTCAGGCTTCCGTTTGGCAACTCGCGCCGGTATTTCGATTTGTATCGACGATATGCTGGTGCCGCCACAAAAAGTGACACTCATTGCAGCTGCAGAGCATGAAGTCAAACAGATTGAACAGCAATACTCCTCCGGTCTGGTTACAGCAGGTGAGCGCTATAACAAAGTGGTGGATATCTGGGGCAAAACTGGTGATGAAGTCGGCAAGGCCATGATGGATCAGTTGAAAGTGGAAGATGTCGTCAAACGCGACGGTACACATTCAACGCAAGAATCCTTCAATGCGATTTACATGATGGCGGACTCCGGTGCTCGCGGTTCCGCAGCACAGATTCGTCAATTTGCCGGTATGCGCGGACTGATGGCTAAGCCGGATGGCTCAATTATTGAGACGCCGATTACTGCGAACTTCCGTGAGGGCTTGAATGTTCTTCAATACTTCATTTCAACCCATGGTGCACGTAAAGGGCTGGCTGATACGGCATTGAAAACGGCCAACTCGGGTTACCTCACACGCCGTCTGGTCGATGTGACTCAGGATTTGGTAGTAATCGAAGACGATTGCGGCACTTCAAACGGCGCAGTGATGAAAGCATTGGTTGAAGGCGGTGAAGTTATCGAGGCGCTGCGTGACCGTATCCTTGGTCGCGTGTCGGTACACGATATTGTCAATCCTGAAACACAAGCAACTTTGTACGAAGCAGGCACGTTGCTTGACGAAGACATGGTTGAAGAAATCGAACGTCTCAGTATCGATGAGGTTAAAGTACGTACTCCGCTGACCTGTGATACTCGCTTCGGCTTATGTGGTAAGTGCTATGGCCGAGATCTGGGACGCGGCGTATTGGTTAATGCTGGCGAGGCTGTTGGTGTGATTGCAGCTCAATCAATTGGTGAGCCAGGTACTCAGTTGACTATGCGTACCTTCCACATCGGTGGTGCAGCGTCACGTGCAGCAGTTGCTTCAATGGTAGAAGCTAAATCCAACGGTACTATCGGCTTTACTGCGACGATGCGTTACGTTACTAATGGCAAGGGTGCACAAATTGTCATTTCACGTTCAGGTGAAGTGTTGATTTTGGATGATCATGGTCGTGAGCGTGAGCGTCATAAAGTACCTTACGGCGCCACATTGATTGTTAGTGATGGTTTGGCTATAAAGGCAGGTACTGCGCTTGCAACCTGGGATCCCCTAACACGCCCGATTATTACTGAATATGCTGGTACTGTCCGTTTCGAGAACGTAGAAGAAGGCGTGACGGTTGCCAAGCAGGTTGATGAAGTTACTGGCCTCTCCACTCTCGTGGCAATTGATGCCAAGCGTCGTGGTTCTGTCACGAAGACTCTGCGTCCACAAGTTAAATTGTTGAATGATCAAGGTGAAGAAGTAAAAATTGCCGGCACTGAACATGCGGTAACCATCGGCTTCCAAGTCGGTGCATTGATTACTGTTAAAGATGGCCAAAAAGTGTCTATGGGCGAAGTGTTGGCACGTATTCCGACCGAGTCACAGAAAACACGCGATATTACCGGTGGTCTGCCGCGCGTAGCAGAGTTGTTTGAAGCCCGCTCGCCAAAAGATGCAGGTATGTTGGCGGAAGTAACAGGTACTGTAGCGTTTGGTAAAGAAACCAAAGGTAAACAGCGACTGGAAATCACCGATATGGATGGCAATAAGCATGAATTCTTGATTGCCAAGGACAAGCAGGTATTGGTGCATGATGGCCAAGTCGTTAATAAAGGTGAAATGATTGTGGACGGCCCAGCTGATCCGCAGGATATCTTACGTTTGTTGGGTATTGAAGCATTGGCTCGCTACATTGTTGATGAAGTGCAGGACGTGTACCGACTTGCAAGGTGTGAAGATTAATGATAAACACATTGAAGTAATCGTGCGCCAGATGTTGCGGAGAGTGCAGATCGTTGATGCTGGCGATGCCAATTATATCGTTGGTGAGCAGGTCGAACGTTCTGAGTTGCTGGATGAAAATGATCGCGTTATTGCTGAAGGAAAAATTCCAGCGACTTACGATAACGTGCTCTTGGGTATTACTAAAGCATCATTATCGACAGATTCTTTCATCTCTGCTGCGTCATTCCAGGAAACAACACGTGTGTTGACTGAGGCCGCAATCATGGGCAAGAGAGATGGTTTGCGAGGTCTTAAAGAGAATGTAATTGTTGGTCGCCTTATTCCTGCAGGCACTGGTCTTGCCTTCCATCGAGCACGTAAGGAAAGAGATACGTGGGAGGCTGAAGAGCGTACCGCGTTGCTACAGGCTGAAAAGGCCGCACGCATTGCCAGCGCAGAAGCTATTGCATCAGAAATGAGTGGTTCGACGGACAACGAAGCTTAATACGCCAATTCGTCTACCTAATAAAAACGGTATCAGAAAACCATTCTGATACCGTTTTTTTATCAGCAGAGCAGAAGAAATTTCATTGATTGTAACGTCGCACCCTCTTTATTTTTCTTGTGATAAAGGTTTGTCATTGTCTATTACTTCACGACAATCTCCTTTGAAAGCAGCATTATCATAATTGCTCCAGCCATAGCTATCCACGTAACGTTTGTGCGGCCTGAACTGTGGGCTGAAGAAGCTCCATTCCAAACGTTCTGTAGCATAGTGGATGTCCGCCATATCGAGTAATGAATGGAATATGTTTTCTGTCGCTAGCCGGGCCTTTTTATGCCGGAATAGTTGTGTGACTTTATCTGGGTACATAGCTTTGTACAGGTCTGAGTGCCAAACCATGGCTGGCACATGGAATTCATACTGCGTATTGTGTCCGTGGAAGGCTAGGTTGCAACTGCCATCGTAAAGCGTCTGTCCATGATCCGAAACATATATCATTCCACTAATCTGATCGGATGATTTGAGTGTGTTAATAAGTTGTGAGAGGAACCAGTCGGTATACAGGATGGAATTATCATAGCTATTATTTAGCTGTGGTTTTATTTTCAGATCAGTGTATACAGGATTTTCGACACCGAATAGTGATGGTTTCCATTTGTCAAATTCGATAGGATATCGGTGACTGTAATTCCAATGGTTGCCCAATGTGTGTAGGACGATTAGTTTTTTGGGAGAAGGATCATTCATTGCATTTTTAAGCGGATCCAACAAGATTTGATCTAGGTTTGAACTGTTTGTGAATCCACCTAAATTTAAAAATTGTGTAACATCGGCCTCCTTAGCAAAGACAGAGACAGGGGTGTCAAATTGCCCAAAAGACATCTGGTTTGACAGCCAGTAAGTTTTAAAGCCTGCTTCTTTGAACGCAGTAAGGAATGATTTTTCAGAAAACCCCGCCTTCAAACTTTGCATTGCAGGCTTACGTGATACCAAGACCGGGACAGAAAGTCGTGTTGCAGAAACAGCGGTAATTACATCCGGTAAAGATATAAGATTAGATTCTTTTCTAAGTAGTGGATTTGTTTCGCGTGCATAGCCATTTAAACTCCAGCGGTCATAGCGTGAAGACTCACCGATAACCATGATGAATAATTGAGGCTTATTATTTCCGATAGACTGTCTTGCGCCGAATGAAAATAGCTTACTTTTGTTGCTTAAATCGGAAAGATACTGCCGCTCTGTCCAAAAATCTATACCGCGAGCAACCAATCCAAACGGCCAAGTGCTCCCGAAGGATTCCAGCTCAAAAGGAATTTTTGCCCATGATCGAATCTTTGAGAGATTTAAGTTGCTTGAAGCAAGGTAATTAATCTCGACAGTTTTCGAAGCATGACCTGCTTCCTTAATAACTTCAGTGCTTTCTCCGCTAGATGCACTATTCCCCGTGGTATGTTTACTGCCGGCGAAGGCCGCAGTTGTAAGAATGCCATAATTATGGTCATATGCCCAAGTGCTGAGAGCGATTGACAAAATTGCGAAGGCCACCCAGCGTGAACCATCGGTCCAGTCAAAGCTCCGCGTACTGCGAGCTGCCTTCCATGAAAGCAACCACCAAGTAATAACTGAAATTAATACCGGAATTAACAGCCAAATTTTTCTTCCTAGAAACTCAGCAGATTCTCTGGGGCTAGTTTCCAGAATAATACCTAAATGATGAGTAGAGATCCCTTGTCCATAAAATAACTGTAGATATATTTCAACTGGGAGTGCTAAAAATGCGGGTAGCAGTAAACAATGAAACCAACTCGGTTTCTTGAAGAGAGTCCAGACGGATATCCATGCAATGACTTCCATTCCTGATATTTGCCAGGGGTTACTTACTGTTTTGCCAAGTGCAAATGGTATGAACGGGACTGCAGATAGCAGTAGATATGTCAAAAGTAAGAATAAATTTGCGGGTCGAAGTAAAGCGGGCATGAAAGTCACTATAAAAAAATCATATTGGCAGCAGTAATAGTGCCATCAATATGAGATAAAAATCCAGAATAAAGCACAGTGTATCCCATTCACTGATGGCGATAATTGCAGTAATTGCCATGGATTTAGCGCATCCGAACACCTAAGTAAAATATATTGGAAGCATTGAGTCTCTGACCAGTTTCTAAGGCGAGGGAGTTGTAGTTTTGTTTGAAATGCACCGCGCAAGGAAAATGCCGGTTGACTCATCAATTTTTGTGAATTATACTCGCGAGTTCTCGATTTTATTCTTGGGTGTGTCTGCGCATACGGTCGTATTGTGTGAGTATGCGTCGCCATATATGGGTAAGTCGTGTTGCAGAGTTTGTAAGTGATTATTCTGTTTAGTCCCCGGGCAATTGGCTTGGGATTGTGTTGTTAATGTCGTAATTTTGTTGGATTTATAACGATGCCAACCATCAATCAATTGATTCGCCAGCCGCGCGTATCTGCGCGCGTCAAGAGCAAATCGCCGGCGCTGGAAAACAGCCCGCAAAAGCGTGGTGTATGTACGCGTGTTTATACAACGACTCCAAAGAAGCCGAACTCGGCGCTGCGTAAAGTCGCTAAAGTTCGTTTGACCAACGGTTTCGAAGTTATTTCGTATATCGGTGGTGAAGGGCATAATCTGCAAGAGCATAGCGTGGTTCTGTTGCGCGGTGGTCGTGTAAAGGATTTGCCGGGTGTGCGTTACCATATGGTTCGCGGTGCGCTGGATACTCAGGGCGTCAAAGACCGTAAGCAAGCGCGTTCCAAGTATGGTACGAAGCGTGCTAAGGCAGCTAAGAAGTAATATTCCCGTAGGGCAGGTGCTGTGCGGAGTTGTTGTCGGTCCCCTATGGGCCGAGTAAGTGGGTGGCTATGATGGTCATTCGCGAGCGCAGTAAAATGTGCTCAACTGAAGATTAAAAGGAATCGAAATGCCACGTCGTCGTGAAGTCCCCAAGCGCGAAATCCTGCCGGATCCAAAATTCGGTAATGTTGATGTCGCAAAATTTGTAAATGTCCTGATGTTGTCCGGTAAAAAATCAGTCGCTGAAAATATTATCTACGGCGCATTTGATCATATCCAGACTAAGTCTGGTAAAGATCCTTTGGAAGTATTTGTTGCTGCAATCGGCAACTGTAAGCCGATGGTTGAGGTTAAGTCCCGTCGTGTTGGTGGTGCCAATTATCAGGTTCCTGTTGAGGTGCGTCCAGTGCGTCGTATGGCCTTGTCTATGCGTTGGTTGCGTGAAGCGGCTAACAAGCGCAGCGAAAAATCCATGCCGCAACGTTTGGGTGGCGAGTTGTTGGAGGCTGCTGAGGGCCGTGGTGGCGCGATGAAGAAGCGCGATGAAGTGCATCGTATGGCTGAAGCGAACAAGGCATTCTCGCACTTCCGCTTCTAATAGGTTGGCTGATGGCTTCTTCATGATAATGGGAGGCGCTATCTACATGTTAATTTGTTCGAAACCGAGCACATTTTTTGCAAAAAATGGCGCTCGGTTTTGTTCATTAAAAATTTAGGATTGATAATGGCACGCAAGACCCCTATTGAGCGTTACCGTAATATTGGTATTTCTGCTCACATCGACGCTGGTAAGACCACCACAACCGAGCGCGTATTGTTCTATACGGGCGTGAATCACAAGATTGGTGAAGTGCATGATGGCGCAGCCACTATGGACTGGATGGAGCAGGAGCAAGAGCGCGGCATCACGATTACGTCCGCTGCGACGACCTGTTTCTGGAAGGGGATGGCGAACAACTTCCCTGAGCATCACATTAACATCATTGATACTCCGGGTCACGTTGACTTTACTATTGAAGTTGAGCGTTCTATGCGCGTGCTTGATGGTGCGTGCATGGTCTATTGTGCGGTTGGTGGTGTGCAGCCACAGTCTGAGACAGTATGGCGTCAGGCTAACAAGTACAAAGTGCCACGTTTGGCATTTGTCAATAAGATGGATCGTACTGGAGCGAATTTTTTCAAGGTGTACGAGCAGATGCGTGCACGCCTGAAGGCTAATCCGATTCCATTGCAAATTCCTATCGGTGCGGAAGAAAATTTTCTGGGCGTAATTGATCTCGTTAAGATGAAGGCTGTCTATTGGGATGACGCGTCACAGGGTATGAAATTTGATTACCGTGATATTCCAGAAGAGTTGATGGAAAGCGCCAAGGAATGGCGTGAGAAGATGGTTGAAGCCGCTGCTGAAGCGACTGAAGAGTTGATGAATAAGTATTTGGAAGAAGGCGACTTATCTGAGGTTGAGATCAAGGCAGCTTTGCGCCAACGTACTATCGCCAGTGAAATCGTACCGATGATGTGCGGCACAGCGTTCAAAAACAAGGGCGTTCAAGCCATGTTGGATGGCGTAATCGAGTACTTGCCTTCCCCTGTTGATATTCCGCCAGTCAATGGTCTGGATGAGGATGATCAGCCGGTAACACGTAAGGCGGAAGATACTGAGAAATTTTCAGCGTTTGCTTTCAAAATCATGACGGATCCATTTGTTGGTCAGTTAATTTTCTTCCGTGTATATTCCGGTACGGTTAATTCGGGGGATACTGTGTACAACCCCGTAAAGGGCAAGAAAGAACGCCTCGGCCGTATTCTGCAGATGCATGCGAATCAACGTGAAGAAATCAAGCAAGTGCATGCTGGTGATATCGCTGCTGCTGTGGGCTTGAAAGAAGCAACCACGGGTGAAACTTTGTGCGATCCTAGTTCTATCATTACGCTTGAGCGCATGGTATTTCCTGAGCCTGTGATTTCACAGGCGGTTGAGCCAAAAACCAAGCCAGATCAAGAGAAAATGGGTTTGGCTCTGAATCGTCTTGCGCAAGAAGATCCGTCTTTCCGTGTGAAGTCTGATGAAGAGTCCGGTCAGACTATCATCTCCGGTATGGGTGAGTTGCATCTTGAGATTATTGTCGACCGTATGCGTCGGGAGTTTGGCGTTGAGGCTACAGTTGGCAAGCCGCAAGTGGCTTATCGTGAAACGATTCGCAAGACTTGTGAGGAAATCGAAGGTAAGTTCGTCAAGCAATCCGGTGGTCGCGGTCAGTATGGTCATGTCGTATTGAAAATTGAGCCGCAAGAAGCGGGCAAAGGTTTTGAATTCGTTGATGCGATCAAAGGTGGTACGGTCCCGCGCGAGTATATTCCGGCGGTCGAAAAAGGTGTCAGAGAGACATTGACATCTGGTGTAATGGCCGGTTACCCGGTGGTAGACGTGAAAGTCACATTGTTTTTCGGGTCATACCATGATGTGGATTCGAATGAGAATGCATTCCGTATGGCGGCTTCAATGGCGTTCAAGGATGGTTGCCGCAAGGCCAGTCCAGTTATCCTGGAGCCTATGATGGCTGTTGAGGTGGAAACGCCGGAAGACTACGCTGGAACAGTGATGGGTGATTTATCTTCGCGTCGTGGCATGGTGCAAGGTATGGATGAAATTGCCGGTGGTGGCGGCAAAGTTATTCGTGCAGAAGTGCCTCTTTCGGAAATGTTTGGTTACTCGACTTCGTTGCGTTCAGCAACACAAGGTCGTGCTACCTACACTATGGAATTCAAGCACTATGCGGAAGCGCCTAAGAATGTGGCTGACGCTATCGTCACTGCAAAATCTAAGTAGCAAAATAGTACCGCTCATCCCTTTGGGGGTGAGCATTTATATTGATTAATAAATCGTTCTTTTTGAAGGAAGCTAAAAATGGCAAAAAGCAAGTTTGAGCGGACCAAGCCGCACGTGAATGTCGGTACGATTGGGCACGTCGATCATGGCAAGACAACACTGACAGCAGCGATTGCTACCGTATTGTCGAAGAAATTCGGCGGCGAAGCAAAGGCCTATGATCAGATTGATGCAGCGCCAGAAGAAAAAGCGCGCGGCATCACCATCAATACCGCGCACGTCGAATACGAAACAGCCAACCGTCACTACGCTCACGTAGACTGCCCAGGCCATGCTGATTATGTTAAAAACATGATCACTGGCGCGGCCCAGATGGACGGTGCGATCCTGGTCTGTTCCGCAGCTGACGGTCCAATGCCGCAAACACGTGAGCACATTCTGCTGGCGCGTCAGGTTGGTGTTCCATACATCATGGTGTACCTGAACAAATGCGACATGGTCGATGACGCGGAATTGCTGGAATTGGTCGAAATGGAAGTGCGCGAGTTGCTATCCAAATACGATTTCCCAGGCGATGATGTGCCTATTATCAAAGGCTCCGCCAAGCTCGCTCTCGAAGGCGACACTGGCCCACTGGGCGAGCAGTCCATCATGGCATTGGCTGAAGCGCTCGACACTTACATCCCGACACCAGAGCGTGCAATTGATGGTGCGTTCCTGATGCCGGTGGAAGATGTATTCTCCATCTCTGGTCGTGGCACGGTCGTAACTGGTCGTGTTGAGCGCGGTATCGTCAAGGTCGGCGAAGAGATCGAAATCGTCGGCATCAAAGACACAGTCAAGACAACATGCACAGGCGTTGAAATGTTCCGCAAGTTGCTTGACCAAGGTCAGGCAGGCGATAACGTCGGTGTATTGCTGCGCGGTACCAAGCGTGAAGACGTGGAGCGCGGTCAAGTATTGGCCAAGCCAGGTTCAATCAAGCCGCACAATCAATTCACTGGCGAGATCTATGTCTTGTCAAAAGATGAAGGTGGTCGTCATACGCCATTCTTCAACAACTACCGTCCACAGTTCTACTTCCGTACTACGGACGTAACTGGTTCGATCGAGTTGCCAAAAGACAAAGAAATGGTCATGCCGGGCGATAACGTGTCGATTACCGTCAAGTTGATCAACCCGATTGCGATGGAAGAAGGCTTGCGCTTCGCTATTCGTGAAGGTGGTCGTACTGTCGGTGCTGGCGTTGTTGCAAAAATTATTGCTTAACAGCGTGTTGGATTTACCATAGTTTAGCAATTCATATTGCCGCGGGTGGATACTCACTCGCGGTTCGTTCTTTAAAGGAAAAATCATGCAAAACCAAAAAATTCGTATTCGTCTTAAGGCATTCGATTACAAGTTGATTGATCAATCAGCGCTGGAAATCGTTGAGACGGCTAAACGTACTGGTGCCGTTGTAAAAGGCCCTGTTCCTTTGCCAACCCGCATTCAGCGTTTTGACGTTTTGCGTTCGCCGCATGTCAACAAAACTTCGCGTGATCAGTTTGAAATCCGTACACATCAACGTTTGATGGATATTGTTGATCCAACAGATAAGACAGTCGATGCATTGATGAAGTTGGATTTGCCAGCTGGTGTGGATGTAGAAATTAAATTGCAATAATTTGTAGTCACTACAGCATATATTGTTGTAGTAAACAAGTTCGCAAGTTATAATTATCGGCTTCGGTGTAAGTTCGCATTTTGCGTACTTGCACATATTAAGTTGTACAAACAGTCAGCCCTGCCCAATCGTAGGCGGGAATGGAGAAAACAATGAGCTTAGGCCTTGTTGGTCGCAAGGTTGGTATGATGCGTATCTTTACGGATGATGGGAATTCAGTTCCTGTAACCGTGTTGGATGTATCAAACAACCGAGTAACACAAATAAAAACGCCTGCAACGGATGGTTATTCTGCCGTGCAGGTTGCATTCGGTCAGCGTCGCGCTTCGCGAGTAAATAAGGCTTCTGCCGGTCATCACGCCAAAGCAGGTGTTGAGGCGGGCACTATTCTTAAGGAATTCCGTGTAGATTCCAATGCTGCTTCGGAAATGAAGTCTGGTGATGTAGTTGCTGCCAGTTTGTTCGAGGTCGGCCAAAAAGTTGATGTGCAAGGCGTGACCATTGGTAAAGGTTATGCTGGTGTTATCAAGCGATATCACTTTAGCTCTGGCCGTGCAACGCATGGTAACTCGCGTTCGCATAATGTGCCTGGTTCTATCGGTATGGCGCAGGATCCGGGGCGCGTGTTTCCTGGTAAGCGCATGACTGGTCATTTGGGTGATGCTACTCGCACAGTTCAAAACCTGGAAATTGCTCGTATTGATACTGAGCGTCAGCTTTTGTTGGTGAAGGGTGCTATACCGGGCGCGAAAAATGGTCAGGTTGTTGTGACTCCTGCCATTAAAACCAAAGCAAAGAAGGGGGCGTAATCAATGGAACTTAAGCTCCTGAATGATCAAGGTCAAGTTGGATCGGATGTTGTGGCGCCAGATGCAATATTTGCGCGCGACTACAATGAGGCGTTAATTCATCAAGTTGTGGTTGCCTATCAAGCGAATGCTCGTAGTGGTAATCGTAAGCAAAAAGATCGTGCTGAAGTTCATCACACGACTAAAAAGCCATGGCGTCAAAAGGGTACGGGTCGTGCTCGTGCTGGTATGTCATCCTCGCCTTTGTGGCGCGGAGGTGGTCAGATTTTCCCTAATTCGCCTGATGAGAATTTCTCTCACAAAGTCAATAAAAAGATGTATCGCGCTGGTATGTGCTCGATTCTGTCTCAGTTGGCGCGCGAGGGGCGTTTGTCAGTTGTTGAGAATATGACGCTTGAGGCGCCAAAGACAAAGCTCTTGTCGCAAAAATTAAAGGCGATGGGTCTGGATTCTGTGTTGGTGATCACGGATTCTCTTGATGAGAATTTGTTGTTGGCTTCGCGAAATCTGCCGCACGTTTTGGTGGTTGAGCCGCGCCATGCTGATCCTGTGTCATTGGTTCATTACAAAAAAATCCTGATCACCAAGTTAGCGTTGGCTAAGATTGAGGAGATGCTGGCATGAGCACAACTATGAAACATAGCGAAGAACGCTTAATGAAAGTGTTGTTGGCGCCTGTGATTTCTGAAAAGGCAACACTCGTCGCTGAGAAGAATGAGCAAGTCGTTTTTCTGGTGATGCCGGATGCGACTAAGCTTGAAGTCAAGGCGGCTGTCGAGATGCTGTTCAAGGTTCAGGTGGAATCTGTGCAAGTTGCAAACCGTATGGGTAAGCAAAAGCGCTCAGGTAAATACAATGGTCGTCGTAATCATACCAGGCGTGCATTTGTATGCCTGAAGCCCGGCCAGGAAATCAACTTCACCGAGGAGGCTAAATAATGGCACTCGTTAAAGTAAAGCCAACCTCGCCTGGACGGCGTGGCATGGTCAAGGTGGTTACGCCTGATCTTTACAAAGGGCGTCCTTTTGCGGCTCTTCTTGAAAAGAAATCTAAGACTGCAGGTCGTAACAATAATGGCCATATCACAACTCGTCATATGGGTGGTGGGCATAAGCAGCATTATCGCGTAATCGATTTTCGTCGCACCAAAGATGGTATTCCGGCAAAAGTTGAGCGTCTGGAATATGATCCTAACCGTACTGCAAATATTGCGCTGCTGTGTTATGCGGATGGTGAGCGTCACTACATCATCGCGCCAAAAGGTCTGTCGGTTGGCGATCAGTTGATGAGTGGACCGCAAGCGCCGATTAAGTCAGGTAACTGTCTTCCGATCCGTAATATTCCAGTTGGCACTACCATGCATTGCGTTGAGATGCTGCCAGGTAAAGGCGCGCAGATGGCGCGTACTGCCGGTGCTGGTGTGGTGTTGATGGCTCGTGAGGGTACATACGCTCAAGTTCGTTTGCGCTCTGGCGAGGTTCGTCGTGTTCATGTTGAGTGCCGAGCAACGGTTGGTGAGGTTGGTAATGGAGAGCATAACCTGCGCAAAATCGGTAAAGCCGGTGCAATGCGTTGGCGTGGTGTTCGTCCGACGGTGCGTGGTGTTGTCATGAATCCAGTTGATCACCCGCATGGTGGTGGTGAAGGTAAGACAGCGGCCGGTCGTCATCCGGTTTCGCCATGGGGTCAGCAGACCAAAGGTAAGAAGACGCGTCGCAACAAGCGTACGACTTCTATGATCGTCTCGCGCCGTGGTAAGAAATAAGGGGTAACACATGACACGTTCATTGAAAAAAGGGCCGTTCTGTGACGCCCATCTGGTGAAAAAGGTCGAAGCGGCGCAAGCTGCCAAAGACAAAAAGCCAATCAAGACATGGTCCCGCCGCTCGACAATTATGCCTGACTTTATCGGTCTGACAATTGCTGTGCATAACGGCAAACAGCACGTTCCAGTTTATGTGTCCGAAAATATGGTTGGCCATAAACTGGGCGAGTTTGCGCTGACCCGTACATTCAAGGGTCATGCTGCTGATAGAAAGGCTAAGAAATAAGGTCAGATGATGGAAACTAAAGCTACCCTCCGTGGTGTGCGCTTGTCAGCCCAAAAAGGCCGTCTTGTTGCCGATCTTATACGCGGCAAAAAAATTGATCAAGCGCTCAATATTTTGACGTTCAGCCCTAAAAAAGGTGCAGTAATTATCAAGAAAGTTCTGGAGTCCGCAATCGCGAACGCAGAGCACAATGATGGTGCTGATATCGATGAGTTGAGTGTTAAGGCAATTATGGTCGAAAAAGGTTCGGTTTTGAAGCGTTTTACTGCGCGCGCAAAAGGCCGTGGTGATCGAATCTCTAAGCAATCCTGTCACATTTACGTGACTGTCGGCAACTAAGGAGTCACGATGGGACAGAAGATACATCCAACCGGTTTTCGACTTTCGGTAACGCGTAACTGGGCTTCTCGTTGGTATGCTGGCAATAGCAATTTTGCCACTATGCTCAGCGAAGATCTGGCAGCACGCGCATATCTGAAGAAAAAACTTAAGAACGCATCTGTTGGCCGCGTCTTGATTGAGCGCCCAGCAAAAAATGCGCGTTTCACTATTTTCAGTTCGCGTCCAGGTGTTGTTATTGGTAAAAAAGGTGAGGATATTGAGGTTCTCAAGTCCGAACTGACCAAGATCATGGGCGTGCCTGTTCATGTGAATATCGAAGAAATTCGTAAGCCGGAAACTGATGCGCAATTAATCGCAGATTCTATTGCTCAGCAACTTGAAAAACGCATCATGTTCCGTCGCGCAATGAAGCGCGCGATGCAAAATGCGATGCGTCTTGGTGCTCTTGGTATCAAGATTATGTCTTCAGGTCGTTTGAATGGTATCGAGATTGCACGTAAAGAGTGGTATCGCGAAGGCCGTGTGCCGCTGCATACATTGCGTGCAGATATCGATTATGGTTTTGGCGAAGCGTTAACTACTTACGGCATCATTGGTATCAAGGTATGGGTCTACAGGGGTGATCGTCTGCCTAATGGCGATGCGCCGGTCCTCGATACGTCGATGGATGATGATAAGAAGCGTCGTGGGCCGCGCCGTGATGATGGCAAGCCAGGCACTCGTCCTCGCGCTAAAAGGCCTGAAGGGCAAGTTCCAACTGGTGCGCCTTCATCTGCTGCTAAGCGTGTCCGTACAGCAAAACCGGACGGCGCCACTGTAGGTGTAGTCGCTGCCTCGGCTGAGAAAGCGGGAGAATAATTATGCTGCAACCAGCACGCAGAAAATATCGTAAAGAGCAAAAAGGCCGCAATACGGGCATTTCTCATTCGCGCGGTACTGCTGTATCGTTTGGTGAGTTTGGACTCAAGGCAATTGGGCGTGGTCGTATTACTGCGCGACAAATTGAGGCTGCTCGTCGTGCAATGACTCGTCATATTAAGCGCGGTGGACGGATTTGGATCCGTATTTTCCCAGACAAGCCAATTTCACAAAAGCCAGCCGAAGTTCGTATGGGTAATGGTAAGGGTAATCCTGAATACTACGTTGCAGAGATACAGCCAGGTAAAATGCTGTATGAAATGGACGGGGTAGACGAGGCGCTAGCACGCGAAGCATTCCGCTTGGCAGCAGCAAAATTGCCGTTATTGACTACGTTCGTCGTCCGTCAAGTCGGCCAATAATAGGAGTTAAACATGAATTTATCTGAACTCCGTGGCAAAGATCAGGCAGCTTTAACTAAAGAGCTGAATGATTTGTTGAAGGCGCAATTCGGACTGCGTATGCAGATTGCAACGCAACAACTGAATAACACTTCACAACTCAAAAAGGTGCGTCGTGATATAGCACGCGTGAAGACGGTCATGAATCTGAAGGACGCCAAGTAATGAACGATCAAGTGAAACAAGCGCTGAAGCGTACTTTGATTGGCAAGGTTGTTTCGGATAAGATGGACAAGACTGTCACAGTCCAAATTGAGCGCCACGTAAAGCATCCTTTGTATGGCAAAATTATCATGCGTTCGAACAAGTATCATGCGCATGATGAGTCTAACCAGGCTAAAGAAGGCGATACTGTAGAAATTCAAGAAGGTCGTCCAATTTCCAAGACTAAAGCTTGGACAGTGACGCGAATCTTGCAAGTCGCACAAATCGTATAAGTAGTAGTTGCGAGCCCATCATTATTGTGTAATAATGATGGGCTTCGTTCATGAAGTGTTTCAGTTGTGAACGTGATGGCGCCTAATGGCGCTGTGGCTCTGCAAAGTTCTGTAAATCGTCCACCTAATCATTGGGTTGAAAAACTTGATGGCGGGACCAAGACTGACCGTGAGTCTGCATTGTGCGGGCTGAGCGGGTAAAGTTGGGAAAGAGAATATTATGATTCAAACTGAAAGCCGGCTCGAAGTGGCCGACAATACTGGTGCAAAAGAAGTTTTGTGCATCAAGGTATTGGGTGGTTCCAAGCGTCGCTATGCTGGCATAGGCGATGTTATTAAGGTGACCGTTAAGGTTGCAGCCCCACGCGGTCGCGTGAAAAAGGGTGAAATTTACAATGCGGTGGTTGTTCGTACTGCAAAAGGTGTTCGCCGTCCAGATGGTTCTCTAGTTAAGTTTGATGGCAATGCTGCGGTGTTGTTGAATGCGAAGCTTGAGCCTATCGGTACGCGTATTTTTGGGCCTGTCACGCGTGAATTGCGTACTGAGCGATTCATGAAAATTGTGTCGCTTGCGCCAGAAGTCCTGTAAGGAGTCGTTGTGGATAAGATTCGAAAAAGCGATGAAGTCATCGTCCTGACCGGAAAAGACAAAGGTAAGCGTGGTGTGGTTCAGCAGCGTGTTGATGCTGATCACGTTATCGTGGAAGGCGTTAATGTTGCCAAAAAAGCAACTAAGCCAAATCCGATGACAGGTGCAACTGGTGGCATCGTTGATAAGTTGATGCCGATTCATGTGTCTAATGTTGCGTTGTTTAATGCGGCAACTGGCAAGGCAGATCGTGTTGGATTTAAAGATGTGGATGGCAATAAAGTCCGCGTATTCAAATCCAGTGGCGAAGTTGTTAAGGTTTAATAGATCATGGCTCGTCTCCAAGAATTCTATAAAGAAAAAGTTGTTTCCAGTCTGACTGAAAAGTTCGCTTATAAGTCGGCTATGGAAGTTCCGCGTATCCTGAAGATTACCCTGAACATGGGTTTGTCAGAAGCTATCGCAGATAAGAAAATCATTGAGCATGCGGTTGGTGACTTGACGAAAATTGCTGGCCAGAAGCCGGTAGTAACTAAAGCGCGTAAAGCGATTGCGGGCTTCAAGATTCGTGAGGGCTATCCAATTGGTTGTATGGTTACGCTGCGCGGCGCGCATATGTACGAATTTCTTGATCGCTTCATCACTGTAGCCCTCCCGCGTGTAAGGGATTTCCGTGGTGTGTCTGGTCGTGCATTTGATGGTCGCGGTAATTACAATATCGGTGTGAAAGAGCAAATTATTTTCCCCGAAATTGAGTATGACAAGATTGATGCTTTGCGTGGTATGAATATTAGTATTACCACTACAGCCAAGACCGACGATGAAGCTAAAGCTCTTCTCGCCGCATTTAAATTTCCGTTCAGAAACTGAGGTCGCCATGGCAAAACTGGCACTGATTAACCGTGAACAAAAGCGTGCTGACCTGGTAAAGAAATTTGCTGGCAAGCGTGCTGCGTTGAAGGCCATCGTCGATGACCAATCCAAGTCGGAAGAGGAGAGGTATGAGGCGCGTCTGAAGTTGCAAGCGCTGCCGCGTAACTCCAATCCGACTCGTCAACGTAATAGATGTTCGCTTACCGGGCGTCCACGTGGCACTTTCCGCAAGTTCGGTTTGGGCCGTATTAAGCTCCGTGAAATAGCCATGCGCGGCGAAATTCCCGGTATGACTAAAGCAAGCTGGTAATAGGAGTATATGCAATGAGTATGAGCGATCCTATCGCCGATATGCTGACCCGTATCCGCAACGCCCAAGGCGTACATAAGACAACAGTAGCAATGCCGTCGTCTAAAGTTAAAGTTGCGATTGCAAAAGTCCTGAAGGACGAGGGTTACATTGATGATTTTGCCGTATCCGAAGCTGAGGGTAAGGCAGAACTGAAGATCGGTTTGAAGTATTATGTTGGCCGTCCCGTTATTGAGCGCTTGGAGCGCGTTTCCCGTCCTGGGTTGCGTGTTTACAAGGGCAAAGACGAGATCCCTAATGTTATGAACGGCTTGGGTGTGGCGATTGTTTCCACACCGCAGGGTGTTATGACAGACCGCAAAGCGCGCGCTACCGGTGTCGGTGGCGAAGTTATTTGCTACGTGGCCTAAGGAGCGGAAGATGTCTCGTGTAGGTAAAATGCCGGTTGCACTGACTGGTGGTGCGGAAGCAACCATTTCTTCAGAGTGCATTACAGTTAAGGGCCCTTTGGGCACGCTTTCACAGTCACTAAGTGGCTTGGTGAATATTGTTAATGACGGAGGTGCGTTGAAATTTGACGTTGCCAATGATAGTCGTGAAGCAAATGCGATGTCCGGAACTCTTCGTGCCTTGGTCAATAATATGGTCGTAGGTGTGACAAAAGGGTTTGAAAAGAAATTGAATTTGGTTGGGGTTGGATATCGTGCGCAAGCACAAGGCGACAAGCTGAACTTGTCTCTTGGCTTCTCGCATCCTGTCGTTCATGCAATGCCTGAGGGTGTTAAGTGTGAGACTCCTACCCAGACAGAAATTCTGATCAAGGGGATTGATAAGCAGCGAGTTGGTCAGGTAGCTGCTGAAGTTCGCGCTTACCGCAGTCCTGAGCCGTATAAGGGCAAGGGTGTTCGCTATGCGGACGAAGTGGTGAAGCTTAAAGAAACCAAGAAGAAGTAATAGGGGTTGACGATGGACAAGAAACAATCACGGCTGCGCCGCGGACGTCAAACCCGTGCCAAGATCGCAGAGTTAAAAGTGAATCGCCTGGCTGTGCATCGTACCAACCTGCACATTTACGCAAGCTTGATCAGCTCAGACGCAAAGATTATCGTTTCTGCCTCCACCATGGAAGCAGAAGTGCGTCAGGAGTTGGCTGGTCAAACTGGCAAGGGCGGCAATGCAGCAGCGGCCTCTCTTGTTGGAAAGCGTGTTGCAGAGAAGGCGTTGAAAGCAGGGATTACCGAAGTTGCGTTTGACCGCTCCGGTTTCCGTTACCACGGCCGTGTCAAGGCGTTGGCTGAAGCCGCGCGTGAAGCCGGTCTGAAGTTCTAAGGAAGAATCGTCATGGCAAAAATGCAAGCAAAAATGCAAGGCGACAAGCCCGATGATGGCATGCGCGAAAAAATGATTGCGATCAACCGTGTGACGAAAGTTGTCAAGGGTGGTCGTATCATGGGTTTCGCTGCGCTAACTGTAGTTGGTGACGGCGATGGCCGCATCGGTATGGGTAAGGGCAAGTCCAAAGAAGTGCCGGTCGCAGTCCAGAAGGCTATGGAAGAGGCTCGTCGCAAAATGATCAAAGTTACGTTGAAAAATGGAACTTTGCAGCACACCGTTACTGGCAAGCATGGCGCTTCCAAAGTAATGATGACCCCAGCAAAAGAAGGTACTGGTGTTATTGCAGGTGGTGCTATGCGCGCTATCTTTGAAGTGATGGGCGTGACAAACGTCGTGGCAAAGTCCAACGGGTCAAGCAATCCATACAACATGGTACGTGCGACATTGAATGGATTGGCTAAAATGAGCACCCCATCAGAAATTGCTGCCAAGCGCGGTAAATCTGTTGAAGAAATTCTGGGTTAAGGTGATCAATATGGCAAATACAGTCAAAGTGCAATTAGTCAAAGGTCTGATCGGTACACGTGAGTCACATCGTGCAACTGTTCGTGGTCTCGGCTTGCGTCGAGTGAATTCGGTTTCCGAATTGCAGGACACTCCAGCAGTGCGCGGCATGATCAATAAAGTATCGTATCTCGTAAAAGTGGTGGCGTAAGCCACTTCTCTTGCGAACGGAGCAAATTATGGAATTGAATAGCATACAACCTGCTGCTGGTGCCAAGCATGCAAAGCGTCGAGTTGGACGCGGCATCGGCTCTGGCTTGGGCAAGACCTCTGGTCGCGGTCACAAAGGTCAGAAATCTCGCTCTGGTGGTTTTCATAAAGTCGGTTTCGAAGGCGGTCAAATGCCTTTGCAACGCCGTCTGCCTAAGCGTGGTTTCAAGTCTCTGGCTTCGCCATTTAAGGCAGAAGTTCGTTTGACTGACCTTGAAAATCTTCCTGTATCAGAAATTGATATTCTTGCATTGAAACAGGCAGGTGTTGTTACCCAATTGGCTAGGGTTGTCCGTGTAATTCTTTCCGGGCAAATTACCAAGAAGGTAACTACAAAAGGTTTAATCGTAACCAAGGGTGCAAAGGTAGCTATTGAAGCTGCTGGCGGCTCGGTTGCTTAAGTCTTAAGCCTAAATACGGAGCGAATATTGGCGACTACTCCACAAATTGCTAAGGGTGCAGCTGGTGGTTTTCCTTGGGGACGACTGTGGTTCTTGCTTGCTGCATTAGTAGTGTACCGTGTAGGCGCTCATATTCCAGTTCCTGGAATTGATCCTACGCAACTGTCTCAACTCTTTAAGCAAAACCAAGGTGGTATCTTGGGTATGTTTAATATGTTTTCAGGCGGTGCGTTATCACGTTTTACAGTGTTTGCTCTTGGTATCATGCCTTATATTTCGGCATCAATCATTATGCAACTGATGTCGATTGTTTCACCTCAATTGGAAGCACTGAAAAAAGAGGGTGAATCAGGCCGGCGTAAGATAACACAGTACACACGATATGGTACTTTGCTGCTTGCGACATTTCAGGCGCTAGGTATTGCTGTTGCGCTGGAGTCTCAAGCTGGCTTGGTGCTAGATCCAGGACTGGCGTTTCGCTTCACTACTGTGGTGACGCTTTTAACAGGCACGATGTTTTTGATGTGGCTGGGCGAGCAAATCACTGAGCGTGGCCTTGGTAATGGTATTTCTATTATTATCTTTAGCGGAATTGCTGCTGGGTTGCCTGGTGCTCTGGGCGGTTTGTTTGAATTGGTTCGTACTGGTTCAATGAATGCGCTTTCGGCAATATTGATTTGCTTGATTGTTGGTGTGGTTACTTTTGCAGTGGTCTTTATTGAGCGTGGTCAACGCAAGATACTGGTTAATTATGCAAAACGGCAGGTTGGCAACAAGATTTACGGCGGGCAAAGCAGCCATTTGCCACTGAAGCTAAACATGGCAGGTGTTATACCGCCAATATTTGCCTCGTCTATTATCCTGTTTCCGGCTACAATCACGAGTTGGTTTACTTCAGGTGATACAACTAGCCCTGTAGTTCGCTTTCTTAAAGATCTTGCAGCGTCACTGGCCCCTGGTGAACCTATCCATGCTTTGCTGTACGCAGCTGCGATCGTTTTCTTTTGCTTCTTCTATACCGCACTGGTATTTAATAGCAAAGAAACTGCAGACAACCTTAAGAAAAGTGGTGCTTTTGTCCCAGGTATCCGTCCAGGAGATCAGACAGCGCGCTATATTGACAAAATTCTGATGCGGTTGACATTGGCGGGAGCTGTATATATCACGCTTGTTTGTCTATTGCCTGAATTTTTAATTGCAAGATGGAAAGTGCCATTTTATTTTGGCGGTACATCATTGTTAATTATTGTGGTTGTAACGATGGACTTCATGGCGCAAGTGCAAAATTACGTCATGTCGCAACAATACGAATCGCTGCTTCGTAAAGCGAATTTCAAGGGCGGAATTCCTACGCGATAAGCGCCCAGCAGAAAGAGCAGATCGAATGGCAAAAGACGACGTTATCCAGATGCAAGGTGAGATTCTTGAGAATCTTCCGAATGCAACATTTCGAGTTAAGTTGGAAAATGGACATGTAGTGCTAGGGCATATTTCTGGCAAGATGCGCATGAACTATATACGCATATTGCCAGGAGATAAGGTGACAGTAGAATTGACGCCTTATGATTTGAGCCGTGCACGGATTGTCTTCCGTACAAAGTAACTTTAAAAGTGAACCGAACCTAGAAGCAAAGGAAAGAGGGCAAAAATGAAAGTTCTCGCATCAGTCAAGCGGATTTGCCGCAACTGTAAGATTATTAAGCGCAAAGGTGTTGTTCGTGTTATTTGCACAGAGCCACGCCATAAACAGCGCCAAGGTTAATTAACGTTATTGATCGAGGAATAACGAATGGCACGTATTGCAGGGGTTAATATCCCAAATCATCAACACACCGTAATCGGCTTGACCGCCATCTATGGTGTTGGCCGCCCACGTGCAGAGAAAATCTGTGCGCAAACGGGTGTTTTGACCACCAAGAAAATCAAAGATCTTGATGACAGCGAATTAGAAAAACTGCGCGATGAAGTAGGTAAATTCATTGTCGAAGGCGATTTGCGTCGTGAACTTTCGATGAACATCAAGCGTTTGATGGACTTGGGTTGTTATCGTGGTATGCGTCATCGTAAGGGACTCCCTTGCCGTGGTCAGCGTACTCGTACCAACGCACGCACCCGTAAGGGACCGCGTAAAGCCGCTCAGTCGTTGAAAAAATAATCCAAGCACGCAGTTTGATTAGTCGTCGGATTCAAGGAAATCATTATGGCAAAAGCCCAAAATAGCGCCGCAGCAGCACGCGTGCGTAAGAAAGTTAAGAAGAATGTTGCAGAGGGTATTGCACACGTGCATGCATCTTTCAACAACACCATTATCACGATTACTGACCGTCAAGGTAATGCTCTTTCTTGGGCAACCTCAGGCGGCGCAGGCTTCAAGGGTTCGCGTAAATCGACCCCGTTCGCTGCTCAGGTAGCGGCAGAGGCTGCAGGTAAAGTTGCAGTTGAGTGCGGCGTGAAGAACCTTGAAGTTCGCATCAAAGGACCTGGTCCGGGACGTGAATCAGCTGTTCGTGCACTTAATAATCTTGGCATCAAGATTACACAAATCCAGGATGTGACACCTGTGCCACATAACGGTTGCCGCCCTCCAAAGCGTCGTCGTATCTAAGCTACAGCAACTTACCGTTGCCTGCAGTTGCAGCAGACACCCGCCAGAGTCTTGGCGGGTTTTGTTCTTAAGACCACCGTGTGATTGAATGTAAATCATACTAGCGCCTACCAAACTTCATGCAGAAGTTCGGATTGCGGGGCGTGAAACAATAACTAAAGGAAATTCTCGTGGCACGTTATATCGGACCTAAAGCAAAACTCTCCCGCCGTGAAGGTACGGATCTTTTCCTGAAAAGCGCACGCCGCTCACTCGATTCCAAGTGCAAACTGGATGTCAAGCCAGGCCAGCACGGTGTTAAGTCCGGTGCTCGCACATCCGACTACGGTAATCAATTGCGTGAAAAGCAAAAGGTTAAGCGTATGTACGGCATTCTGGAACGTCAATTCCGTCGCTATTTTGCTGAAGCAGATCGCCGCAAAGGCAATACCGGTGAGAGCCTGTTGTCATTGCTCGAGTCACGTCTGGACAATGTCGTATATCGTATGGGTTTTGGTTCAACACGCGCCGAAGGCCGTCAGTTGGTCAGCCATAAAGCATTCACAGTTAATAATATCGTTGTCAATATTGCTTCCTACCAAGTGAAGCCGGGCGATGTTGTTGCTGTTCGCGAAAAGTCCAAGAAGCAAGTGCGTATTGTCGAGGCTTTGTCCTTGGCTGAGCAAACCGGCATGCCTTCATGGGTTGCTGTTGATGCGAAAAAAATGGAAGGCGTATTCAAGTCCATTCCAGATCGCAGCGAAATTGCTAACGACGTCAACGAATCCCTGATCGTTGAATTGTATTCCCGTTAATTCCGACTCTTTGCCCACCGGATTCCCGGTGGGTATCTCCCTAATGCCATCAGCCTTATCGGTGTAATGAACCGAGGGTATTGAAAAGGACATTTCATGCAAAACAGTCTATTAAAGCCACGTATCATCGATGTCGAAGCGTTGGGTGCCGGTCACGCTAAAGTTGTGATGGAGCCATTTGAGCGCGGTTACGGCCATACTCTGGGCAACGCCTTACGCCGGGTATTGTTGTCGTCAATGGTGGGTTATGCCCCGACAGAAGTGACTATCGCCGGTGTCGTGCATGAATATTCGTCCCTCGATGGCGTGCAAGAGGACGTCGTAGATCTGCTGCTGAATCTCAAAGGGGTTGTGTTCAAAGTGCACAACCGTGACGAGGTTACACTGACTTTGAAAAAAGACGGTGAAGGTCCGGTGCTGGCTTCCGATATCGATTTGCCGCACGATGTAGAATTGGTTAACCCAGACTCACGTGATTGCGAATCTGACTGCAGGCGGCAAGCTCGACATGCAGATCAAGGTCGAAAAAGGCCGTGGTTATGTACCAGGTAACGTACGTCGTCTGTCGGAAGACACCAACAAGACCATCGGTCGCATCATCCTGGATGCATCGTTTTCGCCAGTGCGCCGCGTATCGTATGCTGTTGAGTCCGCGCGTGTTGAACAGCGTACCGATTTGGATAAGCTGGTCATCACGATCGAAACCAATGGTGTGATTTCGCCGGAAGAAGCGATTCGTCAATCGGCCCGCGTGCTGGTTGATCAGTTGAATGTGTTCGCTGCACTGGAAGGTACTGAAGCCGCTGCCGAAGCGCCGTCACGTACACCTGCTGTCGATCCTATCCTGTTGCGTCCGGTTGATGATCTGGAGCTGACAGTGCGTTCCGCAAACTGCCTGAAAGCCGAAAATATCTATTACATCGGTGATCTGATCCAGCGCAGCGAAAACGAGTTGCTCAAGACGCCGAACCTGGGTCGTAAATCGTTGAATGAAATCAAGGAAGTGCTGGCTTCACGCGGCCTGACCTTGGGCATGAAACTCGAAAACTGGCCGCCAGCCGGCTTGGAGAAGTAATTCAATCGGGTCAGGCGCTGCTTGACCCGGTTTTTTAGTATAATCGCACACTTATTATTTACCGGTCCGCGCAATGGCAGGATTGCCATTCGATAGAAGAGCTGGAATCAAACTTAACTGAAAGGATTTACCATGCGTCACCGTCACGGCTTACGTAAGCTCAATCGTACTTCTTCCCACCGCCTTGCAATGCTGCGCAACATGACAGTATCCCTGCTGCGTCACGAAGCGATCAAAACAACATTGCCAAAAGCAAAAGAACTGCGTCGCGTCATCGAACCGATTCTGACTTTGGGCAAGACCGATACTCTGGCCAACAAGCGTCTGGCATTCAGCCGCCTGCGCGATCGTGAAATGGTCGTCAAACTGTTCGCAGAACTCGGCCCGCGTTACGCTAACCGCAACGGCGGTTACCTGCGCATCCTGAAAATGGGTTTCCGCGTTGGCGACAATGCACCGATGGCCTTCATCGAATTGATGGACCGTCCTGAAATCACTGAAGCGGTTGAAATTGTTGATGCAGAGTAAGGTAAAGCTGCTGTAAAAAGCGCGATACAATAAAAAGCCAGGTTAAGCCTGGCTTTTTGCATTTTAACTATCCGGATCCACATGATTTTCTTGCCAATTCAAAACGCTTATTTTTTCTCGCATGCCTGAACCGATCATATTATCTGTCTCACATCTGACTAAATCGTATCGGAATGGCGTACGCAAGAATCTCATCGTCGATGACCTGTCGTTCGCCTTGCGGCGCGGCGAGTGTTACGGCCTGCTGGGGCCGAACGGGGCCGGCAAGACCACAACGCTGCGCCTGTGCCTGGGGCTGACTGCGCCCGACAGCGGGCAGATCACTCTGGTTGGACAGCCGATTCCTGAGCAGGCACGTGCGGCGCGCTTGCGGGTCGGCGTGGTACCGCAGGCGGATAATCTGGACCCGGATTTTTCGGTTGCCGAGAATCTGCTGGTGTTCGGCCGTTATTTCGGCATTTCGGATGCGGAGATCAAGGCCCGCATTCCGTCGCTGCTGGAATTCTCCAACCTGACGGCAAAAAAGGATGCGCGTATCACGGAACTGTCCGGCGGCATGAAGCGCCGGCTGACGCTGGCGCGCGCGCTGGTCAACGACCCCGACTTGATCTTCATGGATGAGCCGACCACCGGTCTCGATCCGCAGGCGCGGCACATGATCTGGGAGCGCCTCAAGACCTTGTTGGGACAGGGTAAAACCATTTTCCTGACCACCCACTTCATGGACGAGGCGGAGCGCCTGTGCGACCGTCTGGCGGTGATCGATCATGGCAAGTTGATCGCCGAGGGTTCGCCGCGTGAACTGATGGCGCTGCATATCGAACCGGAGGTGGTCGAGGTCTATGGCGACAACGCCCGCCGCTGGGGAGAAAATCAGGGCCGGCAGCAGGCGGCCCGTATCGAGACCAGCGGCGAGACCGTATTCTGCTACACCAATGCGGCCCAGCCCTTGCTGGCGAGCCTGCATGATGTGGCAGGGGTGCGCTATATTCACCGGCCCGCCAACCTGGAGGATGTATTCCTGAAACTGACCGGCCGCGAAATGCGGGATTAATGTGACGCCATCCGATTATGCCTTTCCCATTTTTTCGCTGCGCTTCTGGCCGATCTGGCAGCGTAATTTCCTGGTCTGGAAAAAATTGGCGGTCGCCAGCCTGCTGGGCAATGTGGCCGATCCGCTGATCACGCTGGTCGCTTTCGGCTACGGTTTGGGCAGCTTGCTCAAGCAGGTCGACGGGATTCCCTACATTCATTACCTGGCTTCGGGTTCGATCTGCATGTCGATCATGATGGCGGCCTCGTTCGAAGCGCTGTATTCCGCGTTCTCGCGCATGCATGTGCAGAAATCATGGGATGCCTTGCTCAATGCGCCGCTGGCGCTGGATGACATCATCCTGGCTGAAATGCTGTGGGCGGCCACCAAGTCGCTGTTTTCCGGGGTGGCGATACTGGGCGTGATGTTCATGCTTGGCATCGGCCTGCATCCGCATGCATTGCTGGTGTTGCCGCTGCTGCTGTTGATCGGGATTGCCTTCGCCTCGATGGGACTGGTGATCAATGCAGTGGCACGCGGCTACGATTTCTTCACCTATTATTTCACGATGGTGTTGACGCCGATGATATTCCTGTCGGGCGTGTATTATCCGACCGCACAATTGCCGCACTGGCTGCAGATGATTACCCACATCCTGCCGCTCAATGCGGCGGTCAATCTGGTGCGGCCGCTGATTCTGGGCGCATGGCCGCCAGCTCCCTGGTCCGACATCGGGCTGCTGCTTGCGTATACCGTGCTCGGCTTTTATATGGCCACGGTGCTGACGCGGCGTCGTTTGTTGCAATGAATGCGCGTGGCACTGACAGTTTGCGTTGGTTTGTGCGACCAAGAGGCAAGGATTGTGCGTAAAAATATTGCTGGCGTGAACTTTTTGCGGACTGTCCCAGTCCATCATTGATTGCAGTATCGCGTGCCCGTCGTGAGCGGGGGCGTTGCAGGAACCGACAAGGAAAACAATGTGTAGCTTATTCAAGCGCTGCTTCGCTCTGTGGTGGATCAGCATGACAGTGATCGTTGCAATGCTAGCGTCGCCGGTGCATGCCGCGGAGGAATATCTGGAGCCTGAGGCCGCGTTCCGTTTCAGCAGCAAGATGCTGGATGCGAAGACGGTGGCAGTCACGCTATGCGATTGCCGATGGTTATTACATGTACCGCGAGCGCTTCACTTTCAAGGCCGAAGGCGCGACGCTGGGCACGCCGGTATTCCCGCAAGGCAAAGTCAAGTTCGACGAGACTTTCCAGAAGAATGTCGAAACCTACCGCAAAGCCGTCACGATCACGCTGCCGGTCGAGGCCAAGGGCGCATTTACGCTGACCGTCGGCAGCCAGGGCTGTTCCGATCGGGGCTTGTGCTATGCGCCGATGGCATCGGTGGCGAACTTGTCGCCCGATGGCGGCGGCTTGCTGGCAGCGATTGCCGCAGTGCAGGGCAGCCTGAGCGGCAACAGCGCTACGCCAGCCGCCGGGATCGATGTCGCACCGGCAGTCTCGGTGCCGGGCATCGGTTTGCTGGAATCCGAAATGCAGGGCATCGATTCATCCCTCAAGAGCCGCAAGTTGCTGGCGATCCTGCCGCTGTTCTTCGTGCTCGGCCTGGGCCTGGCGTTTACGCCCTGCGTACTGCCGATGGTGCCTATCCTGTCTTTCATCATCGTCGGCGAGGGCGCCCATGTGCGCCGCTCGCGCGGTTTCGCGTTGTCGGCGGTGTATTCGCTCGGGATGGCGATCGTGTACACGGCGCTCGGGGTTGCGGCCGGACTGGTCGGCGAAGGGCTGGCCGCGACGCTGCAAAGCCCGTGGGTGCTGGGCGGCTTTGCGCTGCTGATGGTGTTGCTGTCGCTGTCGATGTTCGGCGTGTATCAGTTGCAGATGCCGCCGGCCATCCAGCGCCACCTGATCAAGGCGTCCGAGCAGCAAACGGCCGGCAAGTTCTTCGGCGTGTTCATCATGGGTGCGCTGTCGGCGCTGATCGTCGGCCCCTGCGTGGCGGCGCCGCTGGCCGGTGCGCTGCTGTACATCAGCCAGACGCGCGATGTGGTGATCGGCGGCAGCGCGCTGTTCGCGATGGCAGCCGGCATGAGCGTGCCCTTGCTGCTGGTCGGCGTGTCGGCCGGTGCGCTGGTGCCGCGTGCCGGCGCCTGGATGGAGGCGGTCAAGCAGTTTTTCGGGGTGCTGATGCTGGCCATGGCGCTGTGGATGGTGGTGCCGTTCATCCCGGCCGGACTGGAAATGCTGGCCTGGGCCGCACTCGGCCTGGGCTATGGCGTCTGGCTGCTGCGCAGGCGCGGCGCTTGGGGCGTGAAAGCTGTTGGCCTGCTGTTCGCGCTGGCAGGGCTGGTGCAGCTGGTCGGTGTCGCCAGCGGCGGGCGCGATCCCTGGGCGCCGCTGGCGCACCTGAGCGGCAATGCGGCCCAGAAGGTCGAATTTCGCCGCGTGCGTTCGGTGGCGGAACTGGATGCGGCGCTGGCGCAGGCCGCAGGCAAGACCGTGATGCTCGATTTTTACGCCGACTGGTGCGTGTCCTGCAAGGAAATGGAAAAGCTGACCTTCTCCGACCCGCTGGTGCGCAAGCAGATGGCCGGCATGCTGCTGCTGCAAGCCGACGTGACCGCCAACAATGCCGACGACAAGGCGCTGCTGAAGCGCTTCAATCTGTTCGGCCCGCCCGGCATCATTTTCTTCGGCAAGCAGGGCGCCGAAATCCAGGGCGGGCGCGTGATCGGCTACCAGGATGCGCTGCGCTTCCAGAAATCGCTGGCGCTGGTGGCACAGTTTTAAATGCAATAGCCGCGCAGTGCGGTCTGGCGCGTCGCCTGGCCGCATTGTGCGTCGAAAATATACTCGGCCGTGTATTTTTTACAGGCCAATGAATACGTGCGGGAAACACACTGTTTTTACTTATACCCCCATCATTATTCATTGATGGGCAAGGCTCTGAAATCATTTTTTGAAAGAACGGCGATGCGATCCACCAAGGCCAGTGCGGCAGTCGAGCGACTCAAGGCGCGCAGCGCGAATGCAGCGTATTCGATGGTGCGGCGCAGCGACGGGATGTTTTCACTGGTGCTGGCGACGGGGGCGGGGCTTTCCGAACCGGTCGGGACGCCGCTGCCGATGGAGGAGTTCGTGCAATTCGTCAACAGCCTCGGGCCGCAGCAGCCGAAGCGGGTCAGCAAACTGGACCTGGCGTTCGAACGGCAACTGGTCAAAAAGCCGCAATAGCCGGCATCGGCAGCTGATTTCGATGCGCTGTCCTGCGGCAGAAATAAAATACTCCCTATTTCCTGTCCATCATGCGGTCTTCCAGATAGCGCTTGCGGCGGAAGAAAATCAGCAGGCCGAGCACGATCACGGCCATCAATCCGATGGAGATCCAGAAGCCTTGCGGGTGCTTGAGCAAAGGCATCAGCTCGAAGTTCATGCCGAAAATGCCGGTGATCAGGGTCAGCGGCATGAACAGCGCGGTGATCACGGTCAGCGTGCGCATGATTTCGCTGGTGCGGTGCGCCATCGCCGAGAAGTGGATCTGCACCGCCGATTCGAGCGTGGATTCGAGCCGCCGTGCATGGTTCAGCACGCGGCTGATGTGCTCCATCACGTCGTGGGTGCGCACCAGCAGCAGATCCTTGGCGCGGCTGCGCTCGCCGGCGTCCTGGCTGTCGACGAAGTAGTCGCGCAGTTCCTGCAGTGCATCGTGCTGTTCTTCGCACAGATGGTCGAGCTTGCGCAACTCGATGCGGGCATCGAGCAGCGCGATCCAGTCCTTGAACGGGCGGCGCGGGTTGAGCAGCGCATGCTGCCAGCGGTCGAGCTGGGCGGTCAGCGGCTGGCGCAACTCCAGATACTGATCGACCATCGCATTGAGCAGGCGCAGCATCAGCTCTTCCGGGGAGGCCGGCAGGCGGCCGCTATGGCTGGAGCCGTCGGTTTTGCTCTGATAGCCGAGCAGCCGGCTGCGGGCCGCCTCGATGGTGCGGCTGTGCGCGTTGCGCACCGTGATCAGCGCGTGGTCGAGCAGGATGAAGCTGACCGGCTGGGTTGCCAGTTTGCTCAGCGCGGGCGGGATTTTGCGCTTGTCGCCGGCGTGTTCATCGGCACTGCCGGGCTGCTGCCCAGCGCCAGCTTGCGAAACACCACCATCGCGTAATCCCGGGTCGAGTCGAAGTAGGACGGATGCGCCAGATTGCCGATGTCTTGCAGGTGCAGCTCGTACAGGTGGATGCCGGTATGGCGCTCGATCGCGGCACGCCATGCCTCCGGATCGGCCGCGACTTCATCGTGGGTCGCATCGAGCCACAGAAAACCCTGCGCGGGAATGCCGTCCGGCGCACTGCCGGTGAGCGCGACCCCGGTATCGCTGACCAGAAAAATGTCCATTGTTCGCTCGTGGGGTGAGGGGCAAGTCCGGCGGCCGGCGGCGCGCTGCAGCCGGTTGCCCGACCGAGGTCCGCCACAGGGCGGCAGAAAACTGCTGCGCTGCGTCTGGCGCCGGATGGGGCGGGCGCTTATTGATGCCTGATATGGCGCGCGATTTCCAGCGCGAAATAGGTCAGCACGCCATCGGCGCCGGCCCGCTTGAACGCCATCATCGACTCCATCATCACCTTGTCGTGATCGAGCCAGCCATTGTGGGCAGCGGCTTTCAGCATCGCGTATTCGCCGCTGACCTGATAGGCGAAGGTCGGCACCTTGAACTCGTCCTTGACGCGGCGCACGATGTCCAGATAGGGCATGCCCGGCTTGACCATCACCATGTCGGCGCCTTCGGCCAGGTCGAGGCCGACTTCGCGCAGCGCTTCGTCGCTGTTGGCCGGGTCCATCTGGTAAGTCGCCTTGTCGCTCTTGCCCAGATTGCCGGACGAGCCGACCGCATCGCGGAACGGGCCGTAAAAGGCCGACGCATATTTGGCCGAATAGGCCATGATCCGGGTATGGATGAAGTGGTGCGTCTCCAGCGCATGGCGGATCGCACCGATGCGGCCATCCATCATGTCGGACGGCGCGACGATGTCGACCCCGGCGCCGGCGTGGGTCAGTGCCTGCCGGGTCAGCATCGCGCAGGTTTCATCGTTCAGCACATAGCCGTCGGCATTGATCAGGCCGTCCTGGCCGTGGCTGGTATACGGGTCGAGCGCGATGTCGGTCAGGATCCCGAGTTCGGGGAAGTGGCGCTTCAGTTCCTGCACCGCGCGCGGCACCAGGCCGTCCGGATTGGCGGCCTCGATGCCGTCCGGCGTTTTCAGCGCGGGATCGATCACCGGGAACAAGGCCAGCACCGGAATCCCGAGCAACATGCATTCTTCGGCGACGCCCAGCAACAGATCGACCGACATGCGCTCGATGCCGGGCATCGAGGCGATTTTTTCGCGTTGATTCGTGCCTTCCAGTATGAAGACCGGATAGATCAGGTCGGATGTGGTGATCACGTTTTCACGCATCAGCGATCTGGAAAACGCATCCTTGCGCATGCGGCGCATCCGGATGGCGGGGAATTGGGCAGTTTTCGATAAATAATTTGTCATATCAGAATAGTTTAGTGAAAATCAATGAACTTTTTTTGAGAATCGTTATCTTAAAGACAGGTAAGCTTGCTTACCTCCCGCTTCTCCTCCCTGAGCGGGTGCCTAATCGGCAAAACGATAAGGCGTTATTACCCTGGAGATCATTCCCCTTTCTCCGGGGTTTTTTTTGTCCTTTATCGCCATGCATGCCGCAGAATGCCCGCCGGCAGCATTCTGCCGGAAATAAATACTGCCCAGGGTATGCTTGAGCAGCCCAATGAAGATGTGCGGCAAACGCTCCATTTTCGGCAATACTCCTCTAATTCTCTAATTATCTATGGCTGCGGGGAGGCGTCAGCTGCCGGTGCGGCGGCCGCATCGTCTTCTGCCAGACTGTCGACGGCCTGGGTTGCCGCCTCGATATTGAGTCCGCTCAATTCCATGATCTTGGCGGTGGCTTCTTCCAGCCCGATCCGTTTCAGCGAGGAAAACAGCTGCGCAGTGAACGGAAACGGCTGTCCGCTTTCATCCACATAACTGGCCAGCACCGTGCGTGTCAGGCGCAGTGCATTGGCCGATTCGTTGCGGTTGAGCTTGTCGGCCTTGGTCAGCAGGCAATGGACTGGCTTGCCGGTGGTGGCGAACCATTCCAGCATCTGCCGGTCCAGGTCGGTAAACGGACGGCGCGCATCCATGATCAGGATCAGCGCGGCCAGTTGTTCGCGCCGGCGCACATAGTCGCCGAGCAATTCCTGCCAGTGCAGTTTGGCCGAGCCGGATACTTCCGCATAGCCGTAGCCGGGCAAGTCCACCAGCAGCGCACGGATTTCCTCGACCACGGTTTCATCCTTGCGGTGCATCGCGACATGCGCGCCGCCGATCGAGAAATAGTTGATATGCTGGGTGCGGCCGGGAGTCTTGGACGCGAACGCGAGTTTTTTCTGATTGCAAAGAAGATTGATCGCAGTTGACTTGCCGGCATTGGAGCGGCCGGCAAAAGCGATCTCCGGCACGTGTGTGTCGGGCAGATCACGCAGACGGTTGACCGTGGTGAAGAAGCGGGCTTGCCAAAGTATAGACATAGATTGTGTGGAAAAAATGCAATAAGAGGGGGCGAAAACGCCAGAAAGCTATTGTACAATAAGGGGTTCTCTATAGTCGTCCTACACAGCCGGGACCTCTGCGCCGTCGCAATAAAAGTCAGAATAAGCACCAAAGCGCGCAGTAGTAGAGTGAATAAAGCAACAAAAACCGCCAACAGGGCACATTTTTAATATTAAGTCTCAGGGTGTTTGAATGAACCGTGCGTTATTGCCATTTGTGAAATCCTTGTTCGTCGCGATGTTGGCGGTGTCCTCCATCGCCAGTTCTGTCGCTGCGGAAGTGAAGCATCCGGAAGCAGTGAAAGCGGCCGATCCGGCCAAAGGCGAAGCCTTGTTCGTCAATGGCGACGGCGGGCGCGGCATCCCGGCCTGTGCTTCGTGCCATGGAGCGGCAGGTAACTCCACCATTTCGCAAAATCCGGTGCTGGCAGGGCAGCATGCCGGCTACCTGAACAAACAGCTCACCAATTTCACCGGTCCGGAGCGCAATAATCCGGTAATGACCATGTTTGCCAAGCTGATGACGGAAGACGATATGAAAAATGTCGCCGCCTACCTCAGCAGCCAGGTTGCAAAACCAAATGCGGCCAAGAACAAGGACACGATTGAAGCCGGCAAGAAGATTTACCGTGCCGGCATTGCCGAGAAAAACGTGCCTGCCTGCGCCGGCTGCCATAGCCCGAACGGCGCCGGTATTCCTGCGCAGTTCCCGCGCATCGCCGGCCAGCATCAGGATTACACCGTAGCGCAATTGACCAGCTTCCGCACCGGTGCGCGCAAGAACAGCCCGCAAATGGAAGTGATCTCCAAGCGCCTGTCGGATGAAGAAATGAAAGCCGTCGCAGACTACGTGGCCGGCCTGAAGTAATCTCATCAAGAATAAAGATGTACGGAGGGGGTGGCCAAGGCCGCCCCTTTTGCTTTTTACAGAGCTGATGCCCGAAAGCACCTAAGTCCATGAGTACAAGTACTGCCGGATTACAATTGAAAACCAAGCGCCGCTGGCTCGCCGAGATGGTCGAACTGCTGTCATCGATGCGTTTTGCGATCAGTTTGCTGACCTTGATTGCGATCGCTTCCATCATCGGTACGGTGTTGAAGCAAAACGAACCGATGCCGAATTATGTGAACCAGTTCGGCCCTTTCTGGTTCGAGGTGTTCGACAAGCTCAGCCTGTACGGCGTGTATTCCGCCTGGTGGTTCCTGCTGATCATGGCTTTCCTGGTGCTGTCGACCTCGCTCTGTCTTATCCGCAATACGCCGAAGATGCTGAAGGATATGCGCAGTTGGCGTGAACATGTGCGCGAAGAATCGCTGCGCAATTTTCACCATAAATCCGAATGGGGTACGGCTGTGCCGTGCGCGGCACTGGTCGAACGGCTGACGCAGCAGCTTGCCGGGCGCGGTTACCGCAGCAAGGTGGTCGAAAAAGACCATGCGACCCTGATTGCCGCCAGGCATGGCGCTGCCAATAAATTGGGCTACATCTTTGCGCATAGCGCAATTGTGATCATCTGCATCGGCGGCCTGCTCGATTCCGATATGCCGATCCGCTTCCAGCAATGGTTTTTGGGCAAGACGCCTTTTGCCGGCAACGGCGTCATCGCGGATATCCCGGAAAAGCACCGTCTGGGTCTGGGCAATCCGACCTTCCGCGGCAATACCATGATTCCGGAAGGCGGCACCAGCAATACCGCCATCATTCCGCAGCAAAATGGGGTATTGATCCAGGATCTGCCATTTTCGATACACCTGAAAAAATTCATCATCAACTTCTACTCGACCGGCATGCCCAAGCTGTTCGCCAGTGAAGTCGACGTGATCGATCATGAGACCGGCAAGAGTTTCGCCGCCACCATCAAGGTCAACGAACCGCTGATCTACAAGGGCCTGGCGCTGTACCAGTCGAGTTTTGAGGACGGCGGCAGCAAGCTGCAGTTGACCGGTTTCCCGATGACGGGCAATCAGAGTTATCAGTTTCCGATACTCGGCACCATGGGCAGTTCGACGCCGCTGGCGAAAGAATCCGGCACGACGGCAGGCGGCTACACGGTGGAATGGACCGGTTTTCGCCCGTTCAACATCGAGAATCTGGCGCAGTCAGGGCAGGATGTGCGTGCGGTCAATCCCAACAAGACCTTCAATCAGTCGTTCTCGGACGGTCTGGACAAGCGCCTCGGTTCTGCCGGCAAAAACGCCAACAACAAGAACCTGAAAAATGTCGGACCCAGCGTGCAGTACAAATTGCGCGACAAGACCGGGCAGGCGCGTGAATTCCACAACTACATGCAACCGATGCAACTCGATGGCAGCACGGTGTTTCTGGCCGGGATGCGTAACTCGCCGAGCGACGCTTTCAGTTATTTGCGGATCCCGGCAGACGATGACAACACGGTGCAGGAATGGATGCGCTTGCGGGCGGCCATCATGAATCCGGTCTTGCGTGAAAAGGCGGCGCAACGCTATGCGCTGCGCGCGATGCCTGATTCGAACGGCGTTCCGCCTGATTTGCGTACGCAATTGCAGGATTCGGCGGCGAGAAGTCTGGCAGTGTTCGCCGGCGAGGGCAAGGAAGCCGGCTATATCGCGGTGTCCAAATTTCTCGACAAGGTGCCAGCAGCCGAGCAGGAAAAAGCGGCGGATATTTTCATGAAGATTCTGAACGGCAGCTTGTGGGATTTATGGCAGGTTGCACGTGAACAAGACGGGCAGAAGCCGATTACGGCAGATGAAAAACACGCACGTTTCCTGCAACTGAGCACCAATGCGATTTCGGATGCTTTCTTTTACGGCGCACCGGTGTATCTGCAACTGAAAGCGTTCGAAGAGATCAAAGCCTCGGTGCTGCAGGTGACGCGCTCACCGGGCCAGAAAATCGTGTACTTCGGCTGCCTGTTGCTGACGCTGGGCGTATTCGCTATGTTTTATATCCGCGAACGCCGGGTCTGGATCTGGGTCAAGACCAAGCGGAAATGGCTCGCATGCATTGATGGCGATGAGTTCGCAGCGCAAGACCCTCGATTTCGAGAGCGAATTCAGAACGCTGAAGCAGGAGTTGTTGCAGGAAGGCGTGTCGCTGCAGTGATGCACGGATAGGGTTAGACTTCAGGAAGAATTCACACTAGCACCCGTTGCGCCGGCATGATCCGGCGCAACAATGGAGAACATGATGGAATTGACGCAACAAGCACGATATTCGCCGCCTGACGGCTTCTTCAAGCGACTGACTGCGATTGACTGGCTGTATGCGCTAGCACTGGTCGCTGCCTCGTTGTTCGCGCTGAACAAATTCGGCGCGTATATGGATTACTACGAGAAATCGATACTGGTGCTGGCTGCACCGACTTTCGCCTGGCTCGGCTGGCACTGGAAGCCGGTGCGCTGGCTGATGGCGCTGATTGCGATATTGGCGTTATCGGCGATCGCACTGTACGGCAGCGCGCTCGACATGGCGAACCAGAAATTCATGCTCAAATACCTGCTGTCGAGCCAGTCCGCGATCCTGTGGATGGGGGCGCTGTTTTTTCTGTCCACCGTATTCTATTGGGGTGGCCTGATTGCCCGTTCGCCATTCGGTTCTTCGGTCGGCTCCACCCTGTGCTGGTCGGCCGTGGTCATGGGCTTCACCGGCATGATGGTGCGCTGGTACGAGTCCTACCTGATCGGCGCCGATATCGGGCATATTCCGATTTCGAATCTGTATGAAGTGTTCATCCTGTTCAGTCTGATCACCGCGCTGTTCTATTTGTATTACGAACAGCGTTATGCGACACGCCAGTTGGGCGCGTTTGTGCTGCTGGTCATTTCGGCCGCAGTCGGCTTCCTGCTCTGGTACACGGTGACTCGCGATGCGGCCGACATTCAGCCGCTGGTGCCGGCGCTGCAAAGCTGGTGGATGAAGATTCATGTGCCGGCCAATTTCATCGGTTACGGCACCTTTGCGCTGGCCGCGATGGTGGCGCTGGCATATCTGCTGAAGTCGAAAGGCATCCTGGTCGATCGCCTGCCGTCGCTGGAAGTGCTGGATGACGTGATGTACAAGGCGATTTCGGTCGGTTTCGCGTTTTTCACCATCGCCACCATCCTGGGCGCACTGTGGGCGGCGGAAGCCTGGGGCGGCTACTGGTCGTGGGACCCGAAAGAAACCTGGGCGCTGATCGTCTGGCTCAACTACGCAGCCTGGCTGCACATGCGTCTGATGAAGGGCTTGCGCGGGCAGGTCTCCGCCTGGTGGGCGCTGACCGGCTTGCTGGTCACCACATTCGCCTTCCTGGGGGTCAACATGTTCCTGTCCGGCCTGCATTCTTACGGCGCGCTGTAAATAAACCGTCGCGGATGGAATAAGCCGCTGGTCCTGACTATGATTGTAGGGTGCGCTGCATAATTTGCAGCGCACTTGATCAACCCGTTTGGAGAGGACCACCATGAAAAACATTCGTTCTGTAAGCACCGTTCTCGTGGCAGCAATTGTGGCCGGATACGCCGGCCTGGCATCGGCGCAGATGCCGGTCAAGATGGCCGGCGGCATGCTGACCAACGCCGCCGGCATGACGCTGTATACCTTTGACAAAGATATGGCCGGCGCCGGCAATAGCGCCTGCAGTGGCCCCTGTGCCGCCAACTGGCCGCCATTGATGGCGCAAGGCAGTGATCAGGCCAGTGGCGACTACAGCATCGTGGCACGGGAGGACGGCACGAAGCAGTGGGCATTCAAGGGCAAGCCGCTGTACCAGTGGAGCAAAGACCAGAAGCCCGGTGACAAGAACGGGGATGGTTTCAACAATATGTGGCATGTCGCCAAGCCATAATCCTGCAAGTATCCGCGGCAGTTGAGCATTCATTGGCCAGGATGACTGGCGGACTGACCATATCGTACGCTTTCCCGTCGGCACCCTTGCATACTCCGGGGTGCGGATGCAGCGTAATCCTGCGCCCCTGGCTGACTGCCATTTTCAGATTTTATTTTCCGCTGTAAGGTTTCATGTCCGGCGCCAGACCAATGCGCATCATCATCAAAACCATCATCGGTAAACACTGGAGCGAGCATGTTGATCAAACGCAGCCCGAATGGCCTGGAACTTCCTTACCCATCCGAAATCACCCCGCGCGCAATTTTTGAGTCGCGCCGCAGTTTCATCAAGCAACTCGCAGTCGGATCAATCGCCGGCGGGGCGTTGGTCGAGATGGCAGCGCGCGAGGCATTCGCGCAGAACGCCGCGCAGAAACTGGCCGCCAAGGCGAACCCGGCCTATGTCGTGATGGACAAGCCGACGCCCTACAAGGATGCCACCAGCTACAATAATTTCTATGAATTCGGTACCGACAAGTCGGACCCGGCGCATGCTGCCGGCAGCCTGAAAACCCGCCCCTGGACGGTATCGATCGAAGGCGAGGTCAAGAAGCCGATCACGCTCGATATCGACAGCCTGCTGAAGCTGGCGCCGCTGGAAGAGCGCCTGTACCGCTTGCGCTGCGTCGAGGGCTGGTCGATGGTGATTCCGTGGGTCGGCTACTCGCTTGTCGGCGCTGATCAAGAAAGTCGAGCCGACCGGCAACGCCAAATTCATCGAATTCGTCACGCTGGCCGACAAGAAGCAGATGCCGGGCCTGCGCAGCCCGGTGCTGGAGTGGCCGTATGTCGAAGGGTTGCGGCTGGACGAGGCGAATCATCCGCTGGCCTTGCTGACTTTCGGCATGTACGGCGAGGTATTGCCGAACCAGAACGGGGCGCCGGTGCGTATCGTGCTGCCATGGAAATACGGTTTCAAATCGGCCAAATCGATCGTCAAGATCCGCTTCACCAGAGAGCAGCCGCGCACCGCGTGGAACCTCACTGCACCGCAGGAATACGGTTTTTACTCGAACGTGAACCCGAATGTCGATCATCCGCGCTGGTCGCAGTCCAGCGAGCGGCGCATCGGCGAAGACGGTTTCTTCACCAAGAAACGCAAGACGCTGATGTTCAACGGCTACGACGATGTCGCGTCGCTGTACAGCGGCATGGACCTGAAGAAATTTTTCTGAGCTGACATCATGTTATTCAATCCGACCCCCAGACAATTCAAGCGGCTCAAGGCAGCGCTGTTCATCGCAGCCCTGCTGCCTTTCCTGCGGCTGGCCTTGTTCACCTTGACCGATCGCCTGGGCGCCAATCCGATCGAGTTCATCACGCGCAATAGCGGCGACTGGACGCTGTACTTCCTGTGCTTCACGCTGGCGGTGACGCCGCTGCGCCGTCTGAGCGGATGGAACTGGCTGATCAAGCTGCGCCGCATGCTGGGCTTGTATGTGTTCTTTTATGTAGCGCTGCATTTCATGACCTTCCTGTGGTTCGACCATTTTTTCGATGTCGCTGAAATGTGGAAGGATGTGGTCAAGCGGCCCTTCATCACCGTCGGTTTTACCGCCTTCGTACTGCTGTTGCCGCTGGCCGTGACCAGCACCAACGGCATGGTGCGCCGCCTAGGCGGCAAGCGCTGGCAGTGGCTGCATCGGCTGATCTATCTGATTGCGCCGCTGGCCATCGTGCATTTCTGGTGGATGAAGGCCGGCAAGCATGATTTCGCCCAGCCGCTGCTGATGGGAGCCATCGTCGCGCTGCTGTTGCTATCACGCGTATTCTGGAACTGGCGGCAAGTACGCAACATGGGCCAGAACAGCAAAACGGTGGCGGCCTGATGCGATGCCGGTGTTGCTGGCTGCTGGTGATCATGCAGGAAGGCCCGCGCATTATCGCGGCTGCTGGCGCAATGGTTTGCATCATGCACAGGCGGCCCCGATTGCCTCAAGGTCTGCTTAAAAAATGAAAAATAGGGGAGTATGTAAGAAAAACACCTTATCGCCGCACGGAAAATAAGGTGTAAATAAAATACAGCGTGGAGTATATTTTTTGTGCCGGGAGCGATCCCGGCCGCGGAATCAGGCTGGCACCGACTCCAGCGCGAACAGGTCGCTCGCCAGTTCGCGCTTGCGGATCAGATGCACCTGCGCGCCATCGACCAGCACTTCTGCGGCGCGGCCGCGGGTGTTGTAGTTGGAGGCCATCGTCATGCCGTAAGCGCCGGCCGACATGATGGCCAGCAGATCGCCCGGTTCCAGCGCCAGCTCGCGGCTGCGCGCCAGCCAGTCGCCGGACTCGCAGATCGGCCCGACCACGTCGTAAGTCTGCGCCTGTTGAGCGCGCGGCAGCACTGCTTGTACGCCATGCCAGGCTTCATACATGGCCGGACGCATCAGATCGTTCATCGCCGCATCGACCACCGCAAAATTCTTGGTCTCGCCATGTTTCAGGAACAGGGTTTGGGTCAGCAGTACGCCGGCGTTGCCGACGATCGAGCGGCCCGGTTCGAACAAGACCTTGATCGGGGTTCCGTCATGTTTTTCAGCACGCCAGGCATCGATGCGGGCGAACAGCCGTGCCAGGTAGGCGCCGACCGCGACCGGTTGTTCGTCATCGTAGGTAATGCCGATGCCGCCGCCGATGTCGAGGTGATGCAGCACGATGCCTTCCGCCGCCAGCGTGTCGATCAGCTCGATCACCTTGTCCAGCGCTTCCAGCAACGGCGCATCGTCCAGCAGTTGCGAGCCGATGTGGCAGTCGATGCCGACCACTGCCAAGTGCGGCAATGCGGCCGCCGTGCGGTAGGTCGCCAGCGCATCATCGAAGGCGACGCCGAATTTGTTGTCTTTCAGTCCGGTCGAGATGTACGGGTGGGTATTGGCATCGACGTTCGGGTTGACGCGCAGGCTGACCGGCGCAATCTTGCCCATCTCGCCGGCGACTTCATTGAGCTGATGCAACTCGGGAATCGATTCGACGTTGAAGCACAGGATGCCGTGCTGCAGCGCCAGGCGCATCTCGTCGCGCGACTTGCCGACGCCGGAGAACAGGCATTTGCCGGTATCGCCGCCAGCCGCGATCACGCGCTGCAATTCGCCGCCCGACACCAGGTCAAATCCGGCGCCTTGCTTGGCCAGCAAATTCAGGATCGCGAGATTCGAATTGGCCTTCACTGCATAGCAGACCAGTGCATCACGGCCGCTGCAGGCATCGGCGTAGGCGGAAAAGCTTTGCACCAGCGCAGCCTTGGAATAGACATAGGTCGGCGTGCCGAATTGCTCGGCGATGCTGCTCAATGGCGTATGTTCGGCGCACAAGGCGCCATCTTGATAGGAGAAATGCGACATGGAAACTTAATGTTGTGGAGTGGCGGGGACCGTGCTGCTGGCCGGCGCGGACGCCGGAAGCGGTGCCGGCTTGGCTTGCAGGTACAGCGGGCCGCGCTGGCCGCAAGCGGTCAGCAGGCTCAGTGACGCAATGGCAATCAGCGCAGAGATATAACGCGACAAACTGAAATGGGAGTTCACGATTAGAATCACGGTTTAAAGAAACTCATTGGAGTGTAGCATGACCGAATCGGAATTCCTGACCCTGGCCGACGCCACCCTGAACGCAATCGAAGCCGCATTGGAGCGCGCCACCGATAATGACGAGATCGATGTCGAGTGCAGCCGTAGTGGCAACGTACTGGAAATCGAATTCATCGATAATGGCTCGAAAATCATCGTCAACAGCCAGGCGCCGATGCAGGAGATGTGGGTCGCAGCGAAATCCGGCGGTTTTCATTACAAACACGACAATGCGCGCTGGATCAATACCCGTGACGGCTCTGAGTTGTTCACAGCCCTGTCCGGCATGGTGGGCCAGCAGGGCGGCGTTACATTGACGCTGGCAAACTGAGGCAGAGGCTGCCAGCCTGAAGAACGACTCAGAACAATTCGTTCTTCACATTTTCGTTTGATTTTTCTTCAGTCCCTGCGCCGGGGTCGCCCAGACCCAGGCTGCGCACGCCAGTGCCGGGCGGATTCTCGGCGTAAAAGTAATCATCGGTCTGGATTACGCCGTTCGGAATCGCGCGTTCTTCGATCGGGATGCTGTTGAGGACCTTCTGCATATAGCCGATCCAGATTGGCAGCGCCAGCCCGCCACCGGTTTCCTTGTTGCCCAGATTTCTAGGCTTGTCGAAACCCATCCAGGCGATGCCGACCAGTTTCGGTTGATAGCCGGCAAACCAGGCATCGATCGAGTCATTGGTGGTGCCGGTTTTGCCGGCCAGATCGGGGCGCTTCAATACCAGTGCCTTGGTCGCGGTGCCAAACCTGACCACATCTTTCATCATGCTGTCCATCAGGAACGCATTGCGCTCGTCGATCACGCGATTGGCCTCATCGCCCGCTACGTCCGGCTTGACCTGGGACAGGATATGGCCGTCGGCATCGGTGATTTTGGCGATGATGTAAGGGCTGACCTTGTAGCCGCCATTGGCAAAAACAGCATAGGCACCTGCCATTTGGAGCGGGGTAACCGCACCGGAGCCCAGCGCCAGTGTCAGGTAGGGCGGGTTCTTGTCGGCATCGAAACCGAAACGCATCGCATATTCCTGTCCGTAATTGGCGCCGATCTTGTTCAGGATGCGGATCGAGATCATGTTTTTCGATTTTGTCAGGCCCTTGCGCATCGTCATCGGACCTTCATATTTGCCGTCGTAGTTTTTAGGCTCCCACGCAGCGCCGCCGGTTTGTCCGCTATCAAAAGTGATCGGTGCGTCATTGATGACAGTCGCCGGCGACAAGCCTTTTTCCAGTGATGCGGAATAAATGAACGGCTTGAATGAGGACCCCGGCTGGCGCCAGGCCTGCGTCACGTGATTGAATTTGTTGCGGTTGTAATCGAAGCCGCCAACCAGTGCACGAATCGCCCCATCCTGGGTGCTGGCAGAGACGAATGCGGCCGAAACTTCCGGCATCTGCGTGATGCTCCAGTTGCTGCCTTCTTGTATCACGCGAATGATCGCGCCACGCTTGATGCGATGATTGGGCGCGGCATTGCCGCTCAACCAACTGCTGGCAAAACTCAAACCGCTGCCGCTCAGTGTGATTTCCTCACCGGATGACAAGACTGCATGGATTTTTTGTGGCGATGCACTCAGTACCAGGGCTGCGACCATATCGTCGCTGTCCGAATGATCGGCCAGCTCTTTTTCGATTGCATCGTCAGCCTCATCCTTGGCCGATGGAATGTCGATATAGCCTTCCGGGCCGCGGTAGCCGTGGCGCTTCTCATAGTCCATCACGCCCCGGCGCAATGACAGATAAGCAGCATCCTGATCGGCCTTCACCAAGGTGGTGTAGACATTCAGGCCACGGGTATAAGTTTCTTCCTTGTACTGCTCATAGACCAATTGCCGCGTCATTTCGGCGACATATTCCGCGTGAACGCCAAATTCACTGCTATCGGTTTTGATTTTCAGTTCTTCGTTTTTTGCATTTTCATATTGTGCGTCGCTGATGTAGCCTAACTGGTGCATGCGTTGCAGGATATATTGCTGGCGCACCTTGGCGCGTTTTGGATTGACCACCGGGTTGTAAGCGGATGGCGCCTTCGGCAAGCCGGCCAGCATCGCGGCTTCAGCCGTGCTGATATCCTGGATTTTTTTGCCGAAGTAAATCTGGGCGGCGGATGCAAAGCCATACGCGCGTTGCCCCAGATAAATCTGGTTCATGTAGACCTCGAGGATCTGGTCTTTCGACAGGTTTTTTTCGATTTTCCAGGCCAGCAACACTTCATACAGCTTGCGCTTGAGGGTTTGCTCGCTGGACAGGAAAAAATTGCGCGCCACCTGTTGCGTAATTGTGGATGCGCCTTGTTTCGCGCCACCGGTCAGATTGTGCACTGCTGCCCGTGCGATACCCAGATAATCAACGCCGCCATGCTCATAAAAGCGATCATCCTCGATTGCCAGAACAGCTTTTTTCATTACATCCGGAATATCCTTTATGTGGACCAGGCTGCGTCGTTCTTCGCCGAACTCGCCGATCAGGACATTATCTGCAGAGAAAATGCGTAGCGGCATCTTGGGCCGGTACACTGTCAGCGAATCCAGTGCCGGCAGGTTGGGATAAGCGATCGCCAGCGCGAAGCCGATGATCAGCACACCGATCAGTGCCAGTCCGATCAGCAGGCCGCTCAGGCCCAGCGCAATGCGAGCAAATAGGCCGGGTCGGGGTTTGCGTGTTTTCTGGGCAGTGTCGCCAGTGGAATTATTGGAAGTCATTCGTCAGGGCAGATTCAGAGTCTAGTCGCGCACATTATAGCGGCACCTCAAAAATACACTGAGATGCCGCAGTTCAAGGGCGGATTCCTGATGGTGCCAATAACTGGCTTCCGCATTTTAGTGGGACTTTGACAATGGATTATGACGTATCCTATTGGAAAGTTCTTTACACTGCTGGATCCTTATTGCTAGGATCCAAAGTAATCTTGGATAAATGTCGCCTAAATACAGGTTTTTAAAGAAAATATTGATGCAATTTTACTTGTTCAATATGGCTGTTTTTCAATTCGACAATCGACCAGGCGTCACGTTCACACGGCAAGCCACGTTTTAAGGGGAATTATCCTTGGCTATTGATATTCAAGCGTTATTCGGCAAAAAAAATCCACCGTTGATCGGTTTGGATATCAGTACGTCGGGCGTGAAATTGGTCGAACTTTCCAAGACCGGCAAACAGGAAATACGGCTTGAATGCTATGCCTCGGAGCCTTTGCCGCGCGGCGCGGTGGTGGACGGCAACATTGAAAATATTGAGCAAGTTTCTGAGGCGGTGCAGCGCGTCTGGAAAAAGAGCGGTACCCGCGCCAAAATTGCTGCACTTGGAATGCCTTCAGCCTCCGTGATTACAAAAAAAATCATTCTGCCGGGTGGTTTGTCGGAGGACCAGCTCGAGATACAAGTGGAGTCCGAAGCCAGCCAGTACATTCCGTTTGCGCTGGATGAGGTCAGTCTGGACTTCGATGTGATTGGTCCTGCGGTCAATTCGCCGGAGGACGTTGAGGTGTTGCTGGCCGCTTCACGCCGGGAAAAGGTGGAGGACCGGGTCGCCGTAGCGGAAGCAGCCGGATTGAGGTCGGTTGTGATGGATATCGAGTCCTATGCAGCGCGCGCCGCGATTGAGCGTATTACTGTGCAATTACCCAATCGTGGACAAGGCCAGATCATTGCTTTGTTTCAGATCGGTGCGCAGGTGACGCATATTTCGGTACAACTTGACGGCCAGCTGATCTATGAGCGTGAGCAACCGTTTGGTGGACATCAATTGACGCAAGAAATAGTACGTACTTATGGTTTGTCATATGAAGAGGCTGAGACGAAGAAGAAAAGTGCTGACTTGCCAGAGGGATACGAGCGTGATTTGCTGCAGCCCTTTCTGGAAAGCGCTGCATTGGAAGTGACCAGGGCCATTCAGTTTTTCTATACTTCCACCCCTTACACTCGCATAGACCAGATATTTCTGGCCGGTGGTTGTGCGATCATCCCCGGGTTGGTCGATATCGTTGCGAGCAGAACCAATATGTCAACGGCGGTAGTGAGTCCCTTCAAGGGGATGGATCTGGCGCCGGGTGTGCGTGAAAAACAATTGCGCATTGACGCACCGGCTTATTTGGTTGCCTGCGGTCTGGCGATGCGGAGGTTTGACTGATGGTTAAAATTAATCTACTACCGCACCGCGAAGAAAAGCGCCGACAACGCAAGAGCGCGTTTTACGCCATGCTGGCCTTTTCTGCCATGCTGGGCGTATTGTTTGTACTGTTGATAGGCGCTTATTTTTCAAACAAGATTTCCGAACAAAATGAGCGCAACAGTTTCATCAAGGCAGAAAATGCCAAACTTGATACTCAAATCAAGGAAATCGCGACGTTAAAGCAAGAAATCGAGTCGCTGAAAGCACGCCAGCAGGCAGTGGAAGATTTGCAAAGTGACCGCAATCAACCGGTCTATTTGATGGATGAGCTAGTCAAGCAGACCCCGGAAGGCGTGTACTTGCGTGCATTCAAGCAAGATGGCCAGCGCGTCATTATCAATGGTTATGCGCAGTCGAATGAGCGGGTGTCGGAATTGCTGCGCAATCTGAGTAACAATTCACCCTGGATGGAGCGGCCGGACTTGATTGAGATCCGCTCGACAGGTATCGGGCAAGGCCGGGATGCGAAAAAGGTTTTTGAGTTCACGATCAATGTCGGCATCAAGCGTCCACGCGATAAAGATCAGCCTGTTGCTCATGCTGTCAGCACGGGGGGCAGCAAAGCAGTTGCGAGTGCTGCGTCTAAAAAACCCTGATATGAGAGACGCACCATGGCAGATGTAAAAATTCTTAGCGATTCCCTGGCCGCCCAATTTCGCGATTTGGACGGGCGGCATCCGGGTCAATGGCCGATCGCCCCGCGCGTATTGAGCGGGTTAGTCGTTCTTTTTGTGGTGCTTGTGCTGGGCTGGTTTTTGTACTGGAGCGCACAATTGGAAGAGTTGGATCAAGGGGGGCAACTCGAGATAAAACTGAAAGCCGATTACCAATCCAAAATCCAGCAGGCACTGAATCTGGATGGCTTACGCAAGCAAAAAGAACAGGTTGCCCAATATGTTTCGACGCTGGAAAAGCAATTGCCGAACAAGGCTGAGATGGACGCGCTTTTGTCCGATATTAATCAGGCCGGACTTGGCCGTGGTTTGCAATTTGAATTATTCAAGCCTGGTCAGGTTGCAGTCAATGACTATTATGCGGAGTTGCCAATCAATATTAAGGTGACTGGCAATTATCATGACATGGGTGCATTTACCGGCGATGTAGCAAATTTGCCACGCATCGTGACACTCAACAACATGAACCTGACGGCAGGAAAAGACGGCGTGCTGACTCTGGACGCCGTGGCCAAGACTTTCCGTTACCTTGATCCCGAGGAAGTGGCAGAACAACGTAAAGCGGCCTTGGCTAAAAAAGGAGGCAAGAAATGATCTCCTATCGCAGTATTTGTTACTTAATAATAACCATATTATTGTCAGGCTTGAGCGGGTGCGGTGACAGTGGTGTTCCTGAAGTTCGGCAATGGATGGAGGATGCCAAACGCAACACCAAGGTAACAATACAGAAATTGTCAGAACCCAAAAAATTCACCCCGTTTCTTTACGGCGCTAAAAACGAAGTGGATCCGTTTAATCCGATCAAGCTTTCAGTTGCGCTGGCGAAACTGCAAGCGAAATCCAGCAGTGGATTAAAACCGGATGTCGATCGGCGCCGGGAGGCACTCGAAGCTTACCCGCTGGATGCCATCAAGATGGTCGGAACCCTGCAAAAAACAGGTTTGAATCAGGCATTGTTACAAGTCGACAAAACGGTTTTTCAGGCGAAGGTGGGTAATTATGTAGGACCGAATTTCGGGATGATTACCAAGGTCACGGAAACCGGAGTTGAGCTGAAAGAAATTGTCCAGGATGCGTCCGGAGAGTGGACCGAGCGCAAAGCCACGCTAGAGTTGCAGGAGACAAAAAAATGATTGCATATAAAAAACAAAATCAAGGCTTGGACTGGACGTTGTCAAAATTTTTTCTGAGAATGTTCAGGCAATGTACGTTTATTTGCCTGTCACTGATCTGCACAATCGTCTTTGCGCAGGAAAATTCGATTGAATCGATTAGTGCCAATCAACAGGGCGCAAATGTAATCATCAAGGTCACTTTAAAGAATCCGGTCGTCAAACCGCCGATGGGGTTTTCAATTACCAGTCCGGCCCGGATTGCGCTCGATTTTTCCGGCACCACCAACGCGACAGGCAAATCAGCGCAGGATATCGGTCTGGGTGACGTCCGTAATGTCAATGTGGTTCAGGCAGCGGATCGCTCCCGATTAGTATTCAATCTGACGCGTCCGCTTAATTATGCGACTGCGATCGAAGGCAATGTCGTGGTCATCACGATCGATGGCTCGGGTGGTGTTGCTACCGCCGTCAGTTCATCCGGTTTGCCGCTTGCCGCGCCAGCCCCTGCTTCATCGACCAAGCAAGCAATCCGTGATATCGATTTTCGTCGCGGCGTCGGTGGCGAAGGTCGCATCGTGATCGATTTGCCGAATAATCAAATTGGTGTTGATGTGCGTCAGCAAGGTCAAACCATCGTGATCGATTTTTTGAAAGCAAGCTTGCCAGATGTCTTGCGTCGCAGGCTTGACGTTGCCGATTTTGGATCCCCTGTTCAAACCATCACTACCTCACCTCAGGGTGAAAACGTCAGGATGGTGATTGAGCCGAAAGGGTTGTGGGAGCACAGCGCTTATCAGAGCGATGCACAACTGGTGATTGAGGTGAAGCCGATCAAGGAAGATGCGAACAAACTGACTCAAGGAACCCAGGGCTACCGCGGAGAAAAGCTGTCACTGAATTTCCAGAACGTGGAAGTCCGAGCCGTTTTGCAGGTGATTGCGGATTTCACAGGCCTCAATATCATCACCAGCGATAGCGTCAATGGCAATCTGACCTTGCGCCTGAAAGATGTGCCCTGGGACCAGGCGCTGGATATCGTGATGCAATCCAAAGGTCTCGATATGCGCAAGAATGGCACTGTGCTCTGGATTGCGCCCAAGGATGAGTTGTTGACGAAAGAGAAGCTGGAACTGGAGCAAAAGGCGCAAATTGCCGAACTGGAGCCCCTCAAATCGGAAATTTACCAGCTGAATTATCAAAAAGCCGAGTCATTCAAGATGGTGTTCGGATTGGATGGTGCAGCCGACAGCAAGAATCGCATCCTGTCGAAGCGGGGCAGTGCGGTCATCGACCCGCGCACCAATCAATTGTTCGTGACCGATATCCCCTCCAAGCTGGATGATATACGCAAGCTGATACAAAAAACCGATAAGGCCTCGCGCCAGGTCTTGATTGAGGCGCGTATCGTCGAGGCAGATGATAAGTTCAGCCGCAATCTGGGTGCGAAGCTGGGGTTTTCCGATTTGCGAACAATACGCGGCGGAGATTCGGGTTATCAGGTGGATGGAGGCAATACACGTGTCGGCTTTTACTGGCAATTATCTCGGGATCGGCGAGCAGACCGGGCAGGTTAAAGTGACGGATTCGAGTTACATACCAACACTCAATTTGTTAATCTGCCGGCAGCAGGAATTGGCGGACTGAATGCCGGCAGCCTGGCCATCAGCCTGTTTTCGGCTGCTGCCAACCGTTTCCTGAATCTGGAATTGTCCGCGCTGGAAGCCGATGGCAAAGGCAAAATCATTTCAAGCCCGCGCGTCGTCACTGCCGATCAGATGAAAGCGTTGATTGAGCAAGGCACCGAGTTGCCTTATCAGCAGGCCACCAGCAGTGGTGCAACCTCCGTTTCTTTCCGTAAAGCCAACCTGAAACTGGAAGTCACGCCGCAGATCACGCCGGACGGCAACATCATCCTCGACGTCGATGTCAACAAAGACAGTGTCGGTGTAGAAACCCGTGCCGGTTTTGCGATCGACACCAAGCATGTGCAAACACAGGTATTGGTCGAAAATGGCGGCACCGTCGTACTCGGCGGTATTTTCCAGCAAACCATGCGTGACTCGGTGACCAAAGTGCCGTTCTTCGGCGATATCCCGGTCTTGGGCAATTTGTTCAAGACCACCGGCCGGGTTGATGACAAGACGGAATTGTTGGTCTTCATCACCCCGAAAATTGTGGCAGAGCGCTTGTCGACACGGTAATAGCAAAAACAAAAAATAACATTTTGGAGTAAGTATGGAATTGAGTCTGAAAAAAATCTCGTTGACGAAATTGATGCGTATCGGCATTGGTGCGCTTGCTGGCGTAATGATTACGGCTTGCGGTGGCGGTGGTGGTCGGCGGGTACGACTGTTGGCACAGGACGGCAAGCACAGGGACACCTTCTGCTGCAGCCGCACCATCCATTCGGATTGCCTCTTTAATGGGGCTACTGCTACAACGTCGATTAGTGCTTCTGGAGTGACACTGCACAGGCCACTGTAGTTGATGACAAAAATCAACCAGTTCTAGGAAAATTGGTCACTTTTACCGGCGATCCAACTCTGATTACGCTTAACCCAGCTTCCGGGGCGGTATTGACTGACTCGGTCACCGGTATCGCTAGTATTCAGATTACCCCCGCATCACTGACGTCCGCTGGAGCCGGTGCTTGAGTGCACGAGTACGGTTGTTCCAACCTCAGGTGGCACTGGGATTCTGGTGACTTCGTCGCTTGATTACCAGCTCTCAGCCGCCAACTTGACCCTATCGACACTGAATGTATCGACCAGCACTCCGTTGGCGGCTTACGGTACCCGGGCAGTGTCCGTTTCGGCGAAAATCAATGGATTAGCGGCAACTAACACACCGGTAAAAGTGACATTTTCGGCCGATTGCGGCACAGTGAGTCCGGCTACCGTATCGACCGACGGGACGGGTACAGCATCGTCGACCTACACGGCAAATTCCACCACGGATCCAGGGTGCGCTGGAAAAATATCAATATCACAGCAGCTGCTACTGGAACCTTCGTTAACCGAACGATTAATGTTCAGGCAACGCAGCAACCAATATGCAGTTTGTCAGCGCAACGCCGCAGTTGATTTACTTGGTTGGCTCGTGGGAGCTACACAATCTCAAGTGGTTTTCAAGGTAGTTGATTCCAGCGGCAACCCACTACAAAATCAGTCAGTGAACCTTTCGCTCACCAACACGGGACCGGGGGTGTCACTAAATACGGTTGGAAATACTTCAACTGTAATGTTGACCACTGATAGCGCTTGATGACTGTGCCGGTGCCGGTGCGAATCCAATCGATCGGTGGTACAACTCTGTGACGAACGATACGCAGCATCCGGTAATTGGCAATAAGTGCTGTCCAGACGTGTTCGGTTTGCCGGCGAGAATGGCGACTAACGCAAAATTGCTGAAAGATTACAGGATGTGACATGTACAATTTAGACAGTGGCAGCAATGTGATTACAGTGGCAATAATTTAATGTGCCAACAAGGCGATCCAGACGATAACTTTAATGATGCGTTTGATACAGGTGAATTCGTCGTTCCGCGCACCGGCTCTTTAACATGTGCTGGTGGCGTCAATGGTCGCCCCAATACTTGCGACAGTGCGTGGGGCACAATTGATGTGAGGGTTCAAGCCATGGTGATTTTTGCCACTGGGGAGGTGATCATGAATTCGACAGGAACTTCAATTGCAAATGGAATTTCCTTTACCATTACTGACATGAAAGGCAATAGCCCGCCAACCGGTACTACTATAGCGGCAACCTTGCGATCGCCAGCCGGTAGATCTTGTAGCATTACATCAAGTCCTGCTGTAGTTGCAAGTAAAGTAGGAGTCACATCAGTTACTTTGCTGGCAAGTTGCTCCACTGGTAGCTGATCCCCGGTGATTTTGTCGATGTTATAGCAACTTCACCTAGCGGCATCCCTACGCCTAAAACGCTTATCCTCACGCCGTGATATTCAACAAGAATGCTCTGTAGAATGTTGGGCTTTGGTTCGCGCCCAACCTACAAAACTGTTGTTTAATAAAAGCTGTATATGCTTCGGCTTTTTGATTCACAATTCGGTAATGACATCAAAAAATATTTTTCTCGTCGGCCTCATGGGCGCCGGCAAAACCACTGTCGGCCGCATTCTCGCGAAAAAGCTGAACCTGCGTTTTGTCGATTCGGATCATGAGATCGAGGCCCGTACTGGGGCTTCGATTCCGTGGATTTTTGAAATCGAGGGCGAGGACAGTTTTCGCCGGCGCGAGGCGGACGTGATCCGCGACCTGACGATGCAGCACGGAATCGTGCTGGCCACCGGTGGCGGTGCGATTCTGAATGCAGAGAGCAGGGCGTACCTGAAGTCGCGCGGTACGGTCATCTATCTGCGCGCCAGCGTCAGCAGCATTTTGCAGCGTACCGGCAATGACAAGAATCGGCCGCTGTTGCAGACTGCCGATCCGCGCAAGCGCCTTGAGGAACTGTCGCGCCAGCGTGAGCCTTTATACCGCGAGGTGGCTGACATCGTGATCGATACCGGCCGGCCTAACGTACAATTCATGGTGCAAAGCATCCTGTCCCAGCTTGAGTTGATTCCGGAGGGGGCGGATGTTCGTCTTCACTCCGCATCCACTCATTTAGAGCAACACATGAATACCTCACAAGCTTCTCCTATCCTGTTGCAGGTCGATCTGGGCGATCGCAGTTACCCGATCACGATTGGGCAGTCATTACTCAGCGCCCCCAATCTGGTGGCGCGCCATGTCGCCAGTACCCGTGCCGTGATCGTCACCAATACCACGGTTGCACCCTTGTATCTCGATACGCTGACGCAGACCTTGGCGGCGGCAGGCAAGCAGGTGATTCCGATCATCCTGCCGGATGGCGAAGAGGAAAAGAACTGGGCTTGCCTGATGCAGGTATTCGATACTCTGCTGGCGGAGAAATGCGATCGCAAGACCACCCTGATCGCGCTCGGTGGCGGCGTGATTGGCGATTTGACCGGCTTTGCCGCCGCCAGCTATATGCGGGGCGTGCCCTTCATCCAGGTGCCGACCACCTTGCTGTCGCAGGTCGATTCTTCGGTCGGCGGCAAGACCGGCATCAACCATCCGCTCGGCAAGAACATGATCGGCGCGTTCTATCAGCCGCAAGCCGTGATTGCCGACACCAGCACGCTCAATACCTTGCCCTTGCGCGAGCTGTCCGCCGGTCTGGCCGAAGTGATCAAGCACGGTGCGATCATCGATGCGCAATTCTTTGACTGGATCGAGGCGAATATCGCCAAGCTGATGGCAAGAGATGCGGCTGCGCTGGCGTATGCAATCCAGCGTTCCTGTGAAATCAAGGCTGACGTGGTGCGGCAGGATGAGCGCGAAGGCGGTCTGCGCGCGATCCTCAATTTCGGCCATACCTTCGGTCACGCGATCGAAGCGGGTATGGGCTATGGCAAATGGCTGCACGGCGAAGCAGTTGGCTGCGGCATGGTGATGGCGGCAGATTTGTCCTATCGCCTGGGCTTGATCGATTATGTCAGCAAGGTGCGCGTCAGCGCACTGGTCAAAGCCGCAGGTTTGCCGGTCGTCGCACCGGATCTGGGCGAAAGCCGCTGGCTGGAGCTGATGGAAGTCGACAAGAAAAACGAAGGCGGCCAGATCAAGTTCATCCTGCTCAAGCCGCTGGGCAAGCCGGCCATCATGACGGTGCCGCAGGATGCCTTGCTCGCGACCCTGCAGGCCTGTACACACTAGGTACATCAGGGCCTGTACTTACTGATACACAGCAGTATTTTGCGTAAGTCTTATCTCCGTCATCAGGCCAAACATGAATCTCGAAGCGCACCTCGCACCCTATGCCGCCAAGTCGGCGCTATCGCGAGGCCGCCGCTTCGCTGAAACCTTGTCTTCCTCGCGCACCGAATTCCAGCGCGATCGCGACCGGATCATCCATTCGGCCGCGTTCCGCCGCCTGGAATACAAGACGCAGGTGTTCGTCAACCACGAGGGCGATCTGTTTCGCACCCGCCTCACGCATAGCCTGGAAGTGGCGCAAATCGCGCGTTCGGTGGCGCGCAATCTGTGCCTGAATGAAGATTTGACCGAGGCCATTTCACTGGCGCACGATCTCGGGCATACGCCTTTCGGCCACGCCGGCCAGGATGCGCTCAATGCCTGCATGAAAGACTACGGCGGATTTGAGCATAATCTGCAAAGCCTGCGGGTCGTCGATCAGCTCGAAGAACGCTACGGTGCGTTTGACGGATTGAACCTGACCTTCGAGACGCGCGAGGGGATACTCAAGCATTGCTCTGCGGCGAATGCGCTGAAGCTGGGCGATATCGGCGTGCGCTTCCTCGACAAGAAGCAGCCGACGCTGGAGGCGCAACTGGCCAATCTGGCCGATGAAATTGCCTACAATAATCACGACATCGATGACGGACTGCGCTCCGGCCTGATCACGGTGGAGCAACTGGATCAGGTCGATCTGTATGCGCGCCACCGGCTCGAAGTCGGGATCACCTTTCCCGGCATCAGCGGCCGCCGTGCGATTCATGAAACGGTGCGACGCATGATCAATACACTGATTGTCGATCTGATCAAGACCTCGGAGCAATGCATCGCGCAGGAGCAGCCGGCATCGCCGGATGCAGTGCGCAATACGCGCAAGTTGATCATGTTTTCAGAGAAAATGCGCGAAGAGGCATCGTTGCTGAAGCGTTTCCTGCATGAAAACCTGTACCGCCATTATCTGGTCAACCGCATGACCACCAAGGCGCGCCGCACCATCACCGAGTTGTTTGATGCGTTCATGGCGGAGCCTATTTTGTTGCCGCCCGACTATCGTCTGCCGCATGGCGTGTCGGATCCACAACTGCAGGCGCGCAAGGTGGCGGATTACATCGCCGGCATGACGGACCGCTACGCGATGCGCGAGCATCGGCGACTATTCATGGTCGATGAAATTTGATTCAGTCATGCATGCGGCCGGCAATTTTTAACCATAGGATCGGAGTGTTGATGCGCACATTATTCAAACCGCTGGCGCTGGTGTCGGCCAGCCTGACAGCCACCACGGTTCTTGCCTTTTCTCTCAGCGACCTCAGCAATCAGGATGCCAGCGCCGGCTTGAAGGCGGCGCTGGAAAAAGGTTCGGTTGCGGCGGTCGGCAAGCTGGGCGTGGAAAACGGCTTCCTGAACAACGACAAGGTCAAGATCGGTCTGCCGGGCATGCTGGAACAGGCCCGGCCGCTGCTGCAAATGACTGGCTATGGCCAGAAACTCGATGAGCTGGTGGTGTCGATGAATCGGGCTGCAGAGTCGGCCGTGCCGCTGGCAAGGCCTTTGCTGCTCAATGCGGTGAAGTCGATGTCGGTTACCGATGCAAAGAACATCCTGACCGGCGGCGACACCTCAGTGACCGATTTTTTCAGGGGAAAAACTGCCGCGCAGTTGGGCGTGAAATTTTTGCCGGTCGTCAAGCAAGTCACGGACCGGGCCGGGCTTTCGGCCAAATATAACAATGTGATGGGGCAGGTCAGCAAGTTCGGCGTGGTTCCGCAAGAGCAATCCACGGTCGAAGGCTATGTCAGCCAGCGCGCACTGGATGGTCTGTATTACATGATCGGCGAGGAAGAAAAAGCCATCCGGCGCGACCCGATCGGTAGCGGCAGCAAGATCATCGGCAAGGTATTCGGCGTACTCAACTGAGGCGCTGAATCCGCGCTGCGAGAGCACCGCCCGGGGCTCCGGCAATGAAAAATATACTGCCTGGTGTATATTTTTCAATGCGCGTATGTATTGCGGGGATGGCATGGTTTGATGTCATACCCCCGCAAAACAGGTGTCTACATCAGTGCAGATCCCGCAGCGGATGGGCATGCGCCGGCCATGCCGGCATAAAGAACCGGGCAACCATCTCAGGCGTGACCGCGTCCAGCGTTGCCGGTTGCCATTGCGGCGCATTGTCCTTGTCGACGACCAGCGCACGCACCCCCTCCAGCACTTCTCCATGCTCGAAGCAGTGCCTGACCATCGTGCGTTCCAGGCGCAGGCAGTCGGCGACATCCAGCGTCGCGCTGCGCCGGATTTGTTCCAGCGTCACGCACATCATCAGCGGCGAGCGCTTGTGCATGACGGCCAGGGTTTTTTGCGCGAACGGATCGACTGTCTGCGGCCAGCGACGCGCTGATCGCAGCCACCGTGTGATGGCCGAAATGCCGGTCGATCAGCGCGCGCTGCCGGGCTAGCAGACTATCGTCCGGCGCGATATCGGCCTGAAATGGCGCGGCGAAATTGCGGATGGTGGCGCGGATGTCAGCGCTGTCGGCCGCCAGCAGCAGGGCGCTGAGCGCCGGCAATTGTGCGGATGGGACGAATACATCGGCCAGATCGCAATACAGCGCGTCTGCTGCGGCAATGATTTCGCCGGTGACACCGAGATAGGTGCCCAGTTGGCCCGCAGTGCGCGACAGGAAATAGCCGCCGCCGACATCGGGAAACAGGCCGATATTGACTTCCGGCATGGCCATTTTGGTGCGTTCCGTGACGATGCGCATGCGGCAGGCCGGGCCGCCCTGTGCGACGCCCATGCCGCCGCCCATCACCACGCCATCCATCAGCGCGATGTAGGGCTTGGGATAGCAATGGATCAAATGGTTGAGCGCATATTCTTCGGAGAAGAAGTCTTCCAGCAAGGCGCTGCCGCCTTGCGGCGTCGCATGACCGACTTCGTGAAAGAAGCGGATATCGCCGCCGGCGCAAAAGGCCTTTTCGCTGCTGCTGCGGATCAGCACCGCGCGGATGGCGGCATCGTCGCGCCAGTCCAGCAGCGCTTGCGTCAGCGCGCGGATCATGTCGAGCGACAGCGAGTTGAGCGCTTTAGGCCGATCGAGGGTGATGATGCCGAGATGGTTCTGAACCGAAATTTGTACGTGATCTGTCATGGCACTGCTTGCAGGGGTGGCTGGAAAAGCCATTTTAGCGGCTTCTGCTCACCAACTGAAGCTTGTGTGCTCCGGATCCGGGCAACAAAAAAGGGCGCCGTGTCAGCGCCCTCAGTTCTTGCCTGCCACCTTGTGTGGCGTATTTACAGCGGTTCAGGGAGCGACAGCTTCCTCATCGTCTTCCGTTGCAGCTTCTGCCGCAGGCAGATCCTTGATGGAGACGTTGTTGTGGTTTTGTACTTTGTCCTTGTGCTTGATGACTTGACGATCAAGTTTGTCAATCAGCGCATCAATCGCAGCATACAAATTGAGGTCGACGCTTTCTGCGTGTATGTCTTTCCCGCTAAGGTGGATATTGATTTCTGCTTTTTGCCGTTTTTCTTTTTCTCGGAGCTTATCAACGGACAGAATGACTGCAATATCAATGACATGATCGAAGTGGCGCAGGATGCGCTCCAGTTTGCTTTCCACGTATTCGCGAATGGCTGGGGTTACTTCGAGGTGATGTCCACTGATGGTGAGATTCATAAAGCGCTCCTGGTGAAGTTGTCGCTGTAGGTTCTGGCCGCCTTCGCTGAAACTGGTACTGCCAGAGCGCAACAACAGGTACTGCATTGCAAAAATTACAAAATTACAAAGATTTTCGCAGGTTAACCGGTGGGATTTTCAACGCTTCTCGGTATTTTGCGACGGTCCGTCGCGCGATAACCATGCCTTGTTCCCCCAGCATGTCTGCTATCTTGCTGTCCGAAAGTGGGATTTTGGAATTTTCTGCTCCTATCAGTTGTTTGATGAGTGCGCGTATCGCCGTCGATGAAGCTTCTCCTCCGGTTTCGGTGGCGACGTGGCTGCCGAAGAAGTATTTCAACTCAAACATGCCATGCGGTGTCAGCATGTATTTTTGAGTCGTTACACGTGAAATAGTGCTTTCGTGTAGGTCTAGTGTATCAGCAATTTCGCGCAAGACAAGGGGGCGCATGGCGACCGCGCCATGGGTGAAAAAGTTCCGTTGTCGTTCAACGATTGCTTGTGAAACACGCAAAATGGTGTCGAAGCGCTGGCGCATGTTCTTGATCAGCCATTTCGCTTCCTGCAACTGGGACGTCATCGAACCTTCGCCCTTGCTCTGCTTGAGGATGTTGGCATACAGTGCGTTGACTCTCAGGCGCGGCATCACGTTGTGATTCAACACGACTTGCCAGCCGTTCGGGCCGGGCTTCACCACGACGTCCGGCACCACATAGTCGGACGCATCGGAGGAGAAGGCCGCGCCCGGGTGCGGGTTGCAAAGCCGGATCAGTACCTGCGCTTCGCGCAAATCCTCATCGTCGCAGTCGAGAATTTTTTTGAGTTTGGTGAAGTCGCGCTGGGCAAACATCGGCAGATGATGCTCGACGATGCTCAGGGCCAGGCGGCGCGTGACGAAGGCAACGCCCGGCATGCGCTTGATCTGGATTGCCAGGCATTCCGCCGGGTTGCGCGCGCCGACCCCGGCTGGCTCGAAACTTTGCAGCAGCGTCAGCGCGAACGACAGGTCTTCCGGCTCGATATCGAGTTCAGCGCGGCAATCTGGCATGGATCTCATCGAGCGACTCTTCCAGATAGCCATTGTCGTCCAGTGCGTCGATCAGCAACTCCAGCAGCGCGACATCGCGCTGTTCGTGCAGGGTCACGCGCGCCTGCTCCAGCAAATGGTCGCGCAGGCTGCATTCCTGCATCCCCAGCTGCGGCAGGCCGTCGTCATCTTCCGGCGCCTTGGCGCTGCGTGCCACATCGTCAAAGCTCCAGTCGTTATCGCTGCCGATCGGCGCATCCGGTGTTTCCGTGCCATCGAACGCGGTCTCGCTGCCGCCATCGGCAGCTGTTGCGCCGTTGTCATCGCTGCCGGTATGCTGCTGCTTTCCGAAGGCGTGGAATTTTGGCTGATGGCGCCATCAGCCAGCAAGCGCACCGAATGGTCCAGCGGGTCATCGATGCGTTCCAGCAATGGATTGTCGGACAGTATCTGTTCCAGTTCCTGGTGCAATTCGAGGGTCGAGAGCTGCAACAGGCGGATCGATTGTTGCAACTGCGGCGTCAGCGCAAGATGCTGGGAAGTGCGGAGCTGGAGCGACTGTTTCATAGCGTTGCGGTCTGCTGATTTTTCATGAGTTATTTGCCATTACATCCGGAAATGTTCGCCCAGATACACCCGTCGTACCGACTCATCCTTGATGATGTCGTCCGGCCGGCCGCTGGCCAGCACTTCGCCCTGGTTGATGATGTAGGCGCGGTCGCAAATGCCCAGGGTTTCGCGCACATTGTGATCGGTGATCAGCACGCCGATGCCGCGCTCCTTCAGGAAGCGCACGATGCGCTGGATCTCGATCACGGCAATCGGGTCGACCCCGGCAAACGGCTCATCGAGCAGGATGAAGCGCGGGTTGGTGCCCAGCGCCCGCGCGATCTCGACCCGCCGCCGTTCGCCGCCGGACAGCGACATGGCCTGGTTCTCGCGCAGTTTTTCAATCTGCAAATCCGCCAGCAGCGTATTGAGCCGCTGTTCCAGCGCCGCCTTGGTGAGCGGCTTGCCGTTTTCCTTTTGCAATTCCAGCACCGCGAGAATGTTTTCCTCGACTGTCAGCTTGCGAAATACCGAAGCTTCCTGCGGCAGGTAAGACAGGCCGAGCGTGGCGCGCCGATGGATCGGCAGGCGTGAAATGTCGACGCCGTCGAGGTCGATGGCGCCGCCATTCGATGGCACCAGGCCGACGATCATGTAAAACGAGGTGGTCTTGCCGGCGCCGTTCGGCCCGAGCAGGCCGATCACCTCGCCGCTTTTCACTTCCAGCGAAACGTCGCGCACCACCAGGCGTTTGCCGTAACTTTTTTGCAGGCCGCGGACGACCAGAGTACTGCTTGGGTTCATCTCATTTGCCCTTGCTGTCGGTGCGCGGCTGGATCACGACCTTGATGCGCCCGGCGCCCGGCTTGCTTTCGCCGCTGGCGGTGTTGTTGACCGAGAAGAATTCGTTGCAGGCTGTCGTAGGAGATGAATTCGCCTTCCACTTCGTCCGTCGTTTTCGTGCCTTCCAGCCGCTTCAGTTTCGCCTTGGAAAAGAATTTCGCCAGCTCGATCTTGCCGTCATATTCGATGCGTTCGGCCTGGCCTTCCATCCACAGGTCGGGGCCGCCGTCGCGCTTCTGGCGGAAGGTGGCCAGCGCGCCGGGTGCTGCGTACAGCGTCGCGAACTGATAGCCGGCCGGGTTCTGCGTGACGACCATCTTGGCCGCTTTCATCATGAGCGTGCCGCGCGTCAGGAGCACGTTGCCGGTGAAGGTGTTGATCTGCCTGACGTCATCGTAGGCCATCTGGTCGGCTTCGATATTGGTCGGTTTGCTGGAATCATTTTTCTCTGCCAGCGCATGGCCGGCGACGGCCATGCAGAGCAGGAAAAACGAGGTGTTGATAAGGTGTTTCATGTCAGCTTTCCATGTGGTCACGACTGACGGGCGGCTTGCGCCCGCAATGGCACTATCGGTTTATTTCGGTGGCGCGGTCTGGAACATGCCTCTCACATTGCCGGACAGGCGCAACTCCCGTGTGGCGTTATTGGCGAACATTCCTGCGCCGGTCAGGGTGGATTTGCCCAAAGTCAGGTGGACTGTCTGGTCCGATTGCATCACATCGTCATCCGGCAGGAACAGCAGATATTCGGATGCCAGATGGAACGGGGCGGTCTGGCCGGAGGCCGGGCGATCGATCTCTACCTTGTCGTACAGATGGATCTTGCTGTTGGCGTCTTCGACACGGGCCCGTTGCGCGCTGCATCGTCATCGGCTGCCCTGTCTCGCTCATGCTGTGAACGCGAGGTTGCCGGATTTCATAAGAGTCATCCAGCGGGTAATGGGTCAGGCGCTGGCCGGAAATTTGGTAGCGTGCGCTGCCGGTGGGCGACATTTTGACGAAGCTGAAATTTTCCACGTAGTAATCGGGTTCGCTGCGGGCGATTGGCGGCATCCCGTCTTCGGCACTCTTGCGCATCACCTCCAGCACCCAGAAACTGCCGAGCGCCAGCGCGCCGACCAGCGCCAGCATCAGTGCCAGGCGCAAACGGTGTGCGGTACGGATGGTTTTCATGCCAGATAGGGCGCCAGCGCGGCGGCGTAATTGCCCTGGGCGCGCAGGATGAAGTCGCAAATCTCGCGCGCCGCACCACGGCCGCCGCTGGCTTGCGTCACGTAATGCACGCGGCTGCGCACTTCAGGATGGCCGTTGGCGACGCTGGCGGCGAAGCCCGCGCGCAGCAAGACCGGCAAGTCGATCACATCGTCGCCGACGAAGCCGCACACGTCGGGCGTCAGATTGGTGTGGGCCAGCAATTGCTCGAACGCGCTGCGCTTGTCGTGGATGCCCTGGTGCACGTGCCCGATGCCGAGGTCGGCGGCGCGCCGCGCCACGATCGCCGACTGCCGCGCACTGATGATGGCGGTCGCCACGCCGGACTGCTGCAGCAGCTTGATGCCGTGGCCGTCGAGCACATTGAAGGTCTTGATGACTTCGCCTTCGGGGCCGAAATGCAGGCTGCCGTCGGTCAGGATGCCGTCGACGTCGAACACCATCAATTGCACTTTGGCGGCACGCGCTGTTGCGCGCTCGATGCTGTGTTGTCCGGTCGGCATCAGATCACCTTGGCGCGGGTCAGGTCGTGGATGTGCAGCGCGCCGACCAGCTTGCCGCCGGCATCGGCCACCAGCAACTGGTTGATGCGGAATTCTTCCATCACCTCGACCGCTTCCACCGCCAGCTGGTCGGGGCCGATGGTGCGCGGGTTGGCGTGCATCACGTCGGCGATCATCAGCTTGGTGAAATCCTGCTGGTGTTCGATCAGGCGGCGCAAGTCGCCGTCGGTGAAAACGCCGATCGCATGGCCGTCATCGTTGACGACGGCAGTCATCGCGATGCCTTTTTTGGTGATTTCAAGCAATGCAGCCGACAGCGAGACCTCGGCAGGCACCGCCGGCACCGCGTCGCCGCTGCGCATCACGTCGCGCACATGGGTCAGCAGGCGGCGGCCCAGCGCGCCGCCCGGATGCGAGCGCGCAAAGTCGTCTTCGCGGAAACCGCGTGCATCCAGCACCGCCACCGCCAGCGCATCGCCCAGCGCCAGCGTGGCGGTGGTGCTGGCAGTCGGCGCCAGGTTCAGCGGGCAGGCTTCCTTTTCCACCTGGACGTTCAGGTGCACATCGGCCAGTTGCGCCAGGCTGGAGCCGTCGTTGCCGGTCATCGCGATCAGTTTGGCGCCCATGCGCTTGATGATCGGCACGATGGACATCAGTTCGCCGGCTTCGCCGGAGTAGGAGATCGCGATGAACACATCGTGGCTGGTGACCATGCCGAGGTCGCCATGCGATGCTTCGGCCGGATGCACGAAGAAGGCCGGGGTGCCGGTCGAGGCCAGCGTGGCGGCGATCTTGCGCCCGATGTGGCCGGATTTGCCCATGCCGGACACCACCACGCGGCCGGAACAGCCGAGCAACAGCGCCACTGCCTGCGGGATGGCGGCATCGGACAGTCGGTTTTTCAGTGCGAGGATTGCGTCGGCCTCGATTTGTAGCGTTTCACGCGCCAATTCCAATGCGCGCTGCGCATTTTGGGCGGTAAAGGCTATCGGCAATGTTTTTTCATGGGGTACACTCATCCTGAAAGTATAAACGAATTCACAAAGCAAAAAACCTGCCAGTTGTAACAAAAGCAGGGCGACAGGGTAAACCATGTTTTCAGCACTGGAACTGACACTGATCTTATTGAGCGCGGCGGTACTCGGCGTGGTTGCATTTCGCATGTTGCAAATGCCGCCGATGCTGGGCTATCTGGTGGTCGGCATCGTGATCGGGCCGCATGCGCTGGGCTGGGTCGAGGACAGCGAGGCCACGCGCGAACTGGCCGAGTTCGGCGTGGTGTTCCTGATGTTTTCGATCGGGCTGGAATTTTCGCTGCCCAAGCTGTCGGCGATGCGGCGCACCGTGTTCGGCCTGGGCATGGCGCAGGTGCTGCTGACGATTGCCGCCACCATGGCGTTCGGCTGGGGCGTCGCCTATCTGCTGCCGCAATTGATGAACATCAGCTGGCAGGCCGCATTTGCGCTGGGCGGCGCGCTGGCGATGTCGTCCACCGCGATCGTCTCCAAGCTGCTGACCGAGCGCATCGAGCTGGAAAGCGAGCACGGGCGGCGCATCATCGCGATCCTGCTGTTTCAGGACCTGGCGCTGGTGCCGCTGCTGATCCTGGTGCCGGCGCTGTCGAACAGTTCGGGCGGCCTGTTGCCGACCCTGGCCTGGGCTGCCCTCAAGGCGATCATCGTGCTGCTGCTGCTGCTGTTGCTCGGCCAGAAGCTGATGCGGCGCTGGTTCCAGATCGTGGTCAAGCGCCGTTCGCAGGAACTGTTCATGCTCAACCTGCTGCTGATCACGCTGGGCGCAGCCTGGATCACCGAGCGCGCCGGCCTGTCGCTGGCGCTGGGCGCCTTCGTCGCCGGCATGCTGATTTCGGAAACCGAATACAAGCATCAGGTGGAAGAGGACATCAAGCCGTTTCGCGACGTGCTGCTGGGCCTGTTCTTCATCACGATCGGGATGCTGCTCAATGTCGCGCTGGTGCTGCAGAACTGGTGGCTGGTGCTGCTGTTGCTGATCGGGCCGGTGCTGCTGAAGTTCGGCCTGATTGCGCTGCTGGCCAGGGCGTTCGGCGCCAGCCTCGGGGTCGCGCTGCGCACCGGCCTGGGGCTGGCGCAGGCCGGCGAATTCGGCTTCGTGCTGCTGAACCAGGCCGGCGGCCTGAATCTGATCGATCCGCTGATCATCCAGCTGATCCTGGCGTCGATGGTGCTGTCGATGCTGGCCGCGCCCTTCATCATCGCCAAGTCCGACAAGATCGTGCTGAAGCTGTCGGCCAATGAATGGATGCTGCAGTCGCTGGCGCTGACCAAGATCGCGAGCCGCACCATGAGCACGCAAAAACACGTGATCATCGCCGGTTTCGGCCGCAGCGGCCAGAATCTGGCGAAGATCCTGGAAGAGGAGGCGCTGGCCTACCATGCGCTCGACCTCGATCCGGAACTGGTGCGCGACGCGCAGGCGGCCGGCTCGCAAGTGTCCTACGGCGATGCGGCGCGGCGCGAAAGCCTGGTGGCGGCCGGTATCCACCGTGCGGCGGCGCTGGTGGTGACGTATGCCGACACGCCTTCCGCACTGAAATTGTTGCATCTGGTGCATGAACTGGCGCCCGCGCTGCAGGTGATCGTGCGCAGTTATGACGATGTCGATCTGGATAAATTGCGCAGCGCCGGCGCCAGCGAGGTGGTGCCGGAAGTGGTCGAGGGCAGCCTGATGCTGGCCTCGCATGCGCTCATCACGATGGGCATCCCGTTGCGGCGCGTGGTGCGCCGGGTGCAGCTGGCGCGCAGCCAGCGCTATGCATCGCTGCGCGAATATTTTCATGGCGACGAGGATGACGAGATCGATCATCTGCAGGTGCGGCTGCACTCGGTGATCCTGTCGCAGGGCGCCAACGCGATCGGCAAGCTGCTGGCGGCGCTGGACCTGGCCGCATTCGGCGCCGAAGTGGCTACCGTCAGGCGCGGCGCGGAGCGCGTCGATGTGACGCCGGGGCTGGTGCTGGAAGAGGGCGATGTGGTCGTGCTGCGCGGCGCGGCCGAAAGCGTGATGCTGGCGGAAGAATATCTGCTGCGCTGAGGCCTTCAATATACCCGGTGGTGTATTTCAATCATGCCGCATACATATTGCGGCAAGTGCCATGTTTTCACTGATACCCCCGTTATTTCAGGAAATTGCAGGGGCTCGGCCGGGGCTGCCGGCAACATTTCCACGAAGGCAATATAATCGACGGCTGATCGAAAGTTGATCGACTACCGCGCGCCGGCAGCATGCGGCAACGGTCAATAAGGGGAATGTGTCAATGGAAGTGTTTGAGCGGATTCTCGGCATCATCCTGCCGGTCTTTTTCATCATCGCAATCGGCTATGCGTATGCGCGTTACCGCGGGCCGGCGGTCAAGTCGGACATGGCGGCGGTCAATCTGGTGAGCATGGACGTGCTGTGCCCGCTGCTGGTGTTTACCGCGCTGGCGGCCAAGGATTTCGACCTGGCGCGCAATGCGACGCTGATCCTGGCCGGCGTGATCATTGCGCTCGGTTCCGGCCTGCTGGCCTGGCCGGTGGCGCGCTTCTTCGGTTACGACCCGCGCAGCTTCGTGCCGCCGATGATGTACAACAACTGCGGCAACATGGGGCTGCCGCTGGCGGTGCTGGCGTTCGGCACTGCCGGCCTGTCGGCTGCGGTCGCGCTGTTCATGGCCTGCAACCTGATTTACTTCACGGTCGGCATCAAGATCATCGAATCCGGCCGCGGCCACCAAAGCGCATCGCACTGGGCGTTCCTGAAAAGCCCGATGATGCTGGCGATGTTCATCGGCCTGCTGTTCGCGCTGCTGCACATCCCGATTCCGGCGCCGCTGTTCCAGGGCCTGAAGATGCTGGGCGAAGCCTGCATCCCGATCATGCTGTTCGCGCTCGGCGTGCGCATGCTCGACATCAGCTTCAAGAGCTGGCACATCGGCCTGATGGGCGCGATCGTCTGTCCGCTCGCCGGCCTGATCGTCGCCTGGGGCCTGGATCAGGTGCTCAGCCTGAGTCCGGCGCAGCGCGGCCAGATGTACCTGTTCGCCGCATTGCCGCCGGCGGTGTTCTGCTTCATGGTGGCCGAGCGTTATCAGCAGGAACCGGACAAGGTCGCGTCGATCGTGCTGCTGGGCAATCTGGCGGCGCTGGCGTTCGTGCCGCTGGGCTTGTGGATGGGCTTGCGCTGACTTTCCGGCGCCTGATGCTGCGATATTCTAGTGGGAGTATCGGTGAAAACATGGCAGTTGCCGCACGTTTTCATTGGGCTTTTAAAAATACCCCTCCCAGGTATATTGGAGTTGGATAAAACTGCAGAACTATTGTTGCTGATCAAATATTGTTGTTCCGCACGCTCTAGAATTCAGGTCAAAGGGGGGCCGCCAACTGGAGGGAACACGGGTTCACTAGCGAGACTGTGTTGAGAGGTTCGATTCCCTGCTCCCCTACCAATTCAAAAGCCAGCTTGAAACGCTGGCTTTTTTCATCGCCGCCGGCATGGCCGATCGTTCGCTCAGCCGCCCAGCAAGACGCTGTCCGATGCCGCCGAGCGGCTGCCCGGCAAGGGCCGGTTGCTCTGCCCGTGATACGCAAACACCACCGATTGCTTCACGGCCGTGCCGTTGTTGCGGCCGGCCGCATGGAACAGGCCGCTGTGAAACAGCAGCACATCGCCCTGCTGCAAGTCGACATTCTTGCCCTGCGCAAACAAGGGCTGATTCTCGGCCAGCTCCGGACGCAGGAAGTCCAGCGCATCCATCTGCGCCGGCGCCAGCGCCAGCCGGTGCGAGCCGGGGATCACGCGCAGGCCGCCATTGTTTTCCGTTTCCTCGTCCAGCGCCAGCCAGACCGAAATCAGTGCGTTGCGCGCGAACGACCAGTAGCGGATATCGCGATGCCAGCCGGTCGCGGTGCCGAAGTCCGGATGCTTGGTCATCACGCAATTGTGGTGCGCCAGCGTCAGGCACACCGGCTCGCCCAGCAACTGCGCCAGCAGCGCCACCAGCTGCGGATCGCTGGCCCAGCTGCGATAGACCTGGTGCCGTTGATAGGCGTCGCGCAAGCGCCGCACGGTGCGCCCGCCGACGCTGTCGAGCGAGGCCGGCGCGCCCGCATAGCCGACCTCGGCCTCGAACTCGAGCGGCGCGATCGCCTGCGCCAGATGTTCGCGCGTGACCGCTGCCATGCGCGCGCAATCCGCCGCCGGCACCCTGCGCGGCAGCAGCAGATAACCGTCGTGTTCAAACGCGGCGACTTGCGCGGCGGACAGTGGGGTGGTGTTCGGCAGGTGATTGATTTTCATCGGATTTGTAGGGAGTATTGGCAAAAACAGGTCGCTTTGCGCACGGATTCATTGGGCTTTCAATCATACTCCCAAGTCTTGCGGTTGCGCCGGCCTTATCCGGCTTGCCCCAGCAGCGCCAGCGTCTTGCTGTCTTTCTCGCCTTGAAAATATTTCTCCAGCGCAGCAGAAAATACCGATTCCGCGCCGGCGATGGATGAAAACAGCGTCAGGCATGATCTGAACTTCAGGTCGTCGGGATAGCCGAAAATAGTTGCGGCGGACTTGCCTTCGATCGCGATGACTTTTTCCGTGCATTGCGTCAGCCGCGCGCCGAGCACAGGATGCAGCAGATAGGCGCGCGCTTCGTCGAGGCTCTTTATCGCGTATTTTTCCGCCATGCTGCTATGCCCGAGGCCGTCAATCTGCGGAAAGATGTACCAGATCCAGTGCGTGCGCTTGCGCCCCTGCTCCAGTTCCGTCAGCACTTGCTGATAGACATTTTCCTGGGCGTCGGTGAAGCGGCTCAGGCAGAACGGATCTGCGGTATCGGTCTGATTGCTCGGCGTGGACATGGCTTCCTCTTTTAACAGTAGGGCGGGTGCAACCCGCGCGCTTCAGCCGTAATTTAACCGTCATAAGGCAAAATCAGAGCAGAGCAACTCTGGCCGCCCCAATCGGCGGCATACACCTGATTCGCCACATGGCGATGGAAAGACGACCAAGGCCAATCGCTGACGCTGCCCACCAGACCATGTTTGACCGGATTGAAATGCAGGTAATCCATGTGTGTAGCGTAATCGGCATCGTCGCGAATCCAGTGCTCCCAAAAGCGGTGTTGCCAAAGCGTTCCATATTGTTTTTTGACCCGCCTCGGGCTTAACAATTCCGGCTTCAAGTAATCCTTGCCGCAGGCGACGCTGACTTCGCGTTTGATCAAGCGCCAGCGGGTGGAGAAATCTGCATCCCCCTGCGGCAAAGTCCAGATGCAATGCAGGTGATCCGGCAACAGCACCCAGCCATCGATGATGAAAGGATGCGTGAGCCTGACCTTGGCAATTGCAGCGCGCAGCGCCGCTCTGATGTCAGAATTGGTCAGTATTTTTTGACGAGCTGCGGTGACGACGGTGAAGAAATAGCTGCCGCCGGGAATATGAGCACGCCGGTAATAAGACATCGCCACCTCAAAGTAGGGCGGGTGCAACCCGCGTGGTGATTACTCGAATGCAAATTTCAGCGTGGTTCAACGGCGCGGGTTGCACCCGCCCTACTTGGCTTAATTTTGTATGCGTTGGCAAATTTGTATTGATTTGTTAACCGATACCTTGCAACTTTTCGAGCATTGAGCTGTCGTAGGGCGGGTGCAACCCGCGCTTGGTTGGCATTTCGGGCAGTACAAAATATTGCATGAAGCTCGTCACCGCGATTCGTTTAGCATTTTATCAAGTTTACTTGTGGCAACAGCGAAGCAATCCGATATGAACTACGTAGGGCGGTTCAAGCGCAGCCGTAACGCCGGACCGGTGCACGGTGCGGCCCGTAAATATTGTATTTTTTGGCGGGGTATCATCAAAAACAGTGCACTTCCCGCACGGATTCATTGGGCTTTTAAAAATACCCCACCCAGTAAATAATCGACCGGCGGGTGGCATGCGACCGGCTTTTTACCGCCAAAACAAATACCTACACGGTCGGCAGGATCTGGAACTCGCCGTCCGTCACCAGGCCGTCATCGATCTCGGTCACCGCCACGCTGTGCACCTGCGCGCCGGCCGGGCCGTGTTTGGCCCAGGCGATGATGCGCTTGAGGGCCTGCGCGTCGCCGGCGACGCGCGCTTCGACCGCGCCGTCGAGGCGGTTGCGGACCCAGCCGGACAGGCCGAGCGCGCGCGCTTGTCGCTCGAAGGTGGCGCGATAGCCGACGCCCTGGACCCGGCCGGTGATGCGCAGATGCTTGGCCATCGTTATTTCTTTTGCAGCAGCGGCAGCAGGTATTTGCCGGTCACGCTGTCCGGATTGGCGGCCACCTGTTCCGGGGTGCCGGTGGCGACGATCAGGCCGCCGCCGGCGCCGCCTTCCGGGCCCAGGTCGATCACCCAGTCGGCGGTCTTGATCACGTCCAGGTTGTGCTCGATGATGACCACCGTGTTGCCCTGGTCGCGCAGGCGGTGGATCACTTTCAGCAGCAGGTCGATGTCGTGGAAGTGCAGGCCGGTGGTCGGCTCGTCGAGGATGTACAGCGTGCGGCCGGTGTCGCGCTTGGACAGTTCCAGCGACAGCTTGACGCGCTGCGCTTCGCCGCCGGACAAGGTGGTCGCGCTCTGGCCGAGCCGGATGTAGCCGAGGCCGACGTCGAGCAGGGTCTGCAGCTTGCGCGCGATCAGCGGCACCGGCTTGAAGAATTCGTGCGCGGTTTCGACCGTCATGCCCAGCACTTCGGTGATGTTCTTGCCCTTGTACTGGACTTCCAGGGTTTCGCGGTTGTAGCGCTTGCCGTGGCAGACGTCGCACGGCACGTAGACGTCGGGCAGGAAGTGCATCTCGACCTTGATCACGCCGTCGCCCTGGCAGGCTTCGCAGCGCCCGCCCTTGACGTTGAACGAGAACCGGCCCGGCCGAATAGCCGCGTTCCTTGGCGGTCGGCACGGTCGAGAACAGGTCGCGGATCGGCGTAAACAGGCCGGTGTAGGTGGCCGGATTGGAGCGCGGGGTGCGTCCGATCGGGGCCTGGTCGACCGAGATCACCTTGTCGAAATGTTCCATGCCGGCAATCGACTCGTGCGCCGCCGGTTCCGCATGCGAGCCGTACAGATGGCGCGCCGCGGCCAGGTACAGCGTGTCGTTGACCAGCGTCGATTTGCCCGAGCCGGACACGCCGGCCACGCAGGTCAGCAGGCCGACCGGCAGCTGCAGCGTGACGTTTTTCAGGTTGTTGCCGGCCGCGCCGGTGATCACGAACTGCTTGTCCGGATTGGCGGCGGTGCGCTGTTGCGGCACGCTGATGGCCAATGTGCCGTTCAGGTATTGCGCGGTCAGCGAGCGTTCGCTTTTCAGGATGTCGTCCAGCGTGCCCTGCGCGATGATTTCGCCGCCGTGCACGCCGGCGCCGAGGCCCATGTCGACCACGTAATCGGCGGTGCGGATCGCGTCTTCGTCATGCTCGACCACCAGCACGCTGTTGCCGATGTCGCGCAGGTGTTTCAGGGTTTCGATCAGGCGGTCGTTGTCGCGCTGGTGCAGGCCGATCGACGGTTCGTCCAGCACGTACATCACGCCGGTCAGGCCGGAGCCGATTTGCGACGCCAGACGGATGCGCTGCGCCTCGCCGCCGGACAGGGTGTCGGCGCTGCGGTCGAGCGACAGGTAATCGAGGCCGACATTGTTGAGGAAGGTCAGGCGCGAGATGATTTCCTTGATCACGCGGTCGGCGATTTCCTTTTTCGCGCCCTGCAGCGTCAGGTCCTCGAAGAATGCCAGCGTCTTGCGCAGCGGCATCCCCGCGACCTCGAAGATCGCGCGTTCCTGCGCGCCGTTGCCGACCTTGACGAAGCGCGCTTCGACCCGCAGCCGCGCGCCGTGGCAGGTCGGGCATTGTTTCTCGTTGATGAATTTGGCCAGTTCTTCCTTGACCGCCATCGAATCGGTTTCGCGATAGCGGCGCTGCAGGTTGACGATGATGCCTTCGAAAGTATGCTCGCGGATCTCGGTCTTGCCGCGCTCGTTGAGGTAGACGAACGGGATTTTTTCCTTGCCGGAGCCGTGCAGGATCACCTGCTGCGCTGCTTCCGGCAGCTGCTCGAACGGGCTGTCGAGGTCGAATTCGTAAAAGCTCGCCAGGTTCGACAGCATCTGGAAATAGAACTGGTTGCGCCGGTCCCAGCCCTTCACCGCGCCGGACGCCAGCGACAGGTTGGGGAAGGCGACGATGCGCTTGGGGTCGAAGAATTCGATATGGCCGAGGCCGTCGCATTCCGGGCAGGCGCCCATCGGGTTGTTGAACGAGAACAGGCGCGGCTCCAGCTCCTGCAGCGAATAGCCGCACTGGTTGCAGGCGAACTTGCTGGAATACACATGCTCGACGCCGCTGTCCATTTCCAGCGCGATCGCGCGGCCGTTGGCCAGCCGCAGCGCGGTTTCGAACGATTCCGCCAGGCGCTGCTTGATCTCGTCCTTCACCTTGACGCGGTCGACCACCACGTCGATGGTGTGCTTCTCGGTCTTTTTCAGCTTCGGCAGGTCGTCGATTTCATAGATCTTCGCGTCGCCGGTGCCGCTCTGGACCCGGAACCGGACGAAGCCCTGCGCCTGCATCTGCTCGAACAGGTCGACATGCTCGCCCTTGCGGTTGGCCACCGCCGGCGCCAGGATCATCAGCTTGGTGTCTTCCGGCATCGCCAGCACCGCATCGACCATCTGCGACACCGATTGCGCGGCCAGCGCGGTTTCCGGATGGTCGGGGCAGTACGGCGTGCCGACCCGCGCATACAGCAGGCGCAGGTAATCGTGGATTTCGGTGACGGTGCCGACCGTCGAGCGCGGGTTGTGCGAGGTCGCTTTCTGTTCGATCGAGATCGCCGGCGACAGGCCTTCGATCAGGTCGACATCCGGTTTTTCCATCAGCTGCAGGAACTGGCGCGCATACGACGACAGCGATTCGACATAGCGCCGCTGGCCTTCCGCATACAGCGTATCGAAGGCCAGCGAGGATTTGCCGGAGCCGGACAGGCCGGTGATCACCACCAGCTTGTTGCGCGGCAAATCCAGGTTGATGTTCTTCAGGTTGTGGGTGCGCGCGCCCCGGATGCGAATTTCTTCCATGTACTACTTTCTGCGGAGGTTAGCCGGTCTGCCATACATTCAAATGTATCGATATGTTGGCAAGCCGGGTCAAATCGGATCAACCTGCTACTATAACGTCTTTTAAAATCCGCAGTAAAACGCGGATGCGCACCATCCCTCATTATCGCCATGACTTCCAACACCTCCACTGCAAACACTGCGCGCATGACGCGCACCGAAATCCTGTCCGGCGCATCGCTGGCGTCGATTTTCGCGTTGCGCATGCTCGGCCTGTTCCTGATCCTGCCGGTCTTCTCGATCTATGCGAAAGGCTTGCCGGGCGGCGAGAGCGCGACCCTGGTCGGGCTGGCGATGGGGATCTACGGCCTGACCCAGTCCTTCGGCCAGATCCCGTTCGGCGCGGCGTCCGACAAATACGGCCGCAAGCCGGTCATCATCGCCGGCCTGATCCTGTTCGCGCTCGGCTCCTTCGATCGCCGCCGTCGCCACCGACATCACCTGGGTCATCATCGGCCGCGCGGTGCAGGGCGCGGGCGCGATCTCGGCCGCGGTCACCGCGTTCATCGCCGATTCGACCCGCGAAGAACACCGCACCAAGGCGATGGCGATGGTCGGCGGCTCGATCGGCCTCACGTTTGCCGTGTCGCTGGTGGCCGCGCCGCTGCTGTTCAAGCTGATCGGCATGGGCGGCATCTTCGCGTTGACCGGCATCCTGTCGGTGCTGGCGATCCTGGTGGTGCTGTATGTGGTGCCGGCCGCGCCGGCGCTGCCGGCCAAGCGCGTGCCGTTCTCGGAAGTGCTGCGCAACGGCGAGCTGATGCGCCTGAACTACGGCGTGTTTGCGCTGCACCTGATGCAGATGGCGATGTTCGTGGTGGTGCCGTCGGCGCTGATCAGCTATGCCGGCCTGCCGCTGGCCGAGCACTGGAAAATCTATCTGCCGGTGGTGCTGGCCTCGTTCGTGCTGATGCTGCCGGCGATTTTCGTCGGCGAAAAGCGCGGCAAGATGAAGCAGGTGTTTGTCGGCGCGATCGCGCTGCTGCTGCTGGTGCAGCTCGGCATGTGGCAATTCCTGACCAGCCCGATGCTGCTGATCGCGCTGTTGTTCTTCTTTTTTGTCGCCTTCAACATCATGGAAGCGAGCCTGCCGTCGCTGGTGTCGCGCATCGCGCCGCCGGCCGCCAAGGGCGCCGCGCTCGGCGTCTACAACACGCTGCAGTCGCTCGGCCTGTTCTGCGGCGGCGCGCTGGGCGGCTGGCTCAAGCAGCATGCCGGACCGTCTTCGGTCTTCATTCTGGGAACGGCATTGACGCTCGGCTGGCTTATAATCGCGTCCAACATGCAAAATTTACCGCGTCGCGGCCGGGCACAGCCACAGGCCGCCGCAGCTTAATTCAGGAAATCAGGAGAAAACCATGGCATCAGTCAATAAAGTCATCATCGTCGGCAATCTGGGCCGCGATCCGGAAACCCGCTACATGCCCAGCGGCGACGCGATGACCACGATTGCAGTAGCGACCACCGACAGCTGGAAAGACAAGTCGACCGGCGAGAAAAAAGAAACCACCGAATGGCACCGCATCACCTTCTTCGGCAAGCTGGCCGAAATCGCTGGCCAATACCTGAAAAAAGGTTCGGCCGTGTATGTCGAAGGCAGCCTGCGCACCCGCAAATACACCGATAAAGACGGCGTCGAGAAATACGCAACCGATATCCGTGCCGACAACATGCAAATGCTCGGCGGCCGTCCGGGTGCCGGCGGCGGCAGCGCCAGCATGGATGACGGCGGCTACAACAGCGCACCGCCGCAACAGCAGCAACGCTCCGGCGGCATGGGCGGCAGCGCCCCATCCCGTCCGGCCGCATCCAAGCCGGCGCCGAACTTCTCGGACATGGATGACGATATTCCGTTCTAAAACGATACTTTTTTTAGTTTTGTAAACAACTCCGGCGGAACCCTTGTGGTTCCGTTTTTTATTTCATGGCGAAATAATCTTCCTATTGCTTTAGAGAATTGGGAGAGCTTGCTCAATGAAGATCTCTACGCTCCCAAACAGGGTGTTTTTCAGGAACGGCGCTTACTCTTCTTCCGGCTCCGGCAGCTTCAGCCGGCCGGTATGGAAATCGTATTCGTAGATTTCGCCGTAGCGGCCCCATTCGATGGCGACTTCGAGCACCCGCTGGGCTTCTTCCGCCTCTAAAAACTCTTCCAGCAGTTCAAGGAAGCGCTTTTCGGGCAAGGTGCCGCTTGGCTCTTGCTCAAGCTGTTGCCGGATATGTGACGCCAATGGCACATGGGCCAGCAGCTGTTGGCCAAAGACTTCTTGCCTGAGTGTTTGTTCCGCTGCCGCATAGCTGCGGCCAAGGGGCGTGATGGCAATATCCCCTTTCTCGACTTGCGCCAGACCAAGCAGAGCAAGTGCCTCATACGTTGGGAACAGTTCCTCGTCCGACAGTTCGGCTTCTTCTGCCAGATGGGGCAAGTCGGCCCGGCCGTTGAATGGCGCGCCGGCCAGCAGCTCGAGCACGGCTTCGATATGGCTGACATCGGTTTCCGGCAGACGGTAGCCCGGACGCGTGGCAGGCACTGTACCTGCAGCGGCCTCCTGTACCGGGCGCATCGTCATCAGGCCATACACTTCGTCAATCAGGCTGCGCACCTCGGCCGAATCGGCATTGCGCGGCCGCGGCAGGTCAATCTGGATTTCGCTGCGAATCCGGCCCGGGTCGCTCGACAGGATGATGATCCGGTCCGCCATCATCACTGCTTCTTCGATGTTGTGAGAAACAATCAGGATGCCCTTGGTTAAAATCTGCTTGCTGTCCCACAGGTCGAGAATGTCGTTGCGCAGGGTTTCTCCGGTCAGCACGTCCAGCGCTGAAAACGCCTCATCCATCAGCAAGACGTCCGGGTTGGTGACCAGTGCGCGGGCAATGCCGACCCGTTGCCGCATGCCGCCCGACAGTTCACGCGGCAACGCGCCACCGAAGCCGGCCAGCCCGATCAAATCGAGCATGGCATCGGCCCGTTTCTCGCGCTCTTCCGGTGGTACGCCTTGGGCTTCCAGCCCCAGCTCGACATTCTGCTGCACCGTCAGCCACGGGAATAAGGCAAACGACTGGAACACCATCGCAATGCCGGAGGCCGGGCCATGGATGCCTTGTCCGCGGTAGGCAGCTTTGCCTGCGTCAGCCGGAATCAGCCCCGCGATAATACGCAGCAAGGTCGACTTCCCCGAGCCTGACTTGCCAAGCAAAGCGACGATTTCGCCTTCGGCCAATGAAAAATTGACCGCCTCCAGTACCGTGCGGGGTGCGCCATCCGCGCTGCGAAACGACTTGGCGACGCTGTTTAGTTCAATCAATACATTGTGGTTCATGATGTTTCCTTAACGGCTACGGTCTTCGGCCAGCAAATACAGCTTGCGCCAGAAGAACCGGTTCAACAACATGACGAATATGCACATCACGCCTATGCCGAGTGCAATCCGATGGAAGTCTCCGGCATCGGTCATCTGCTTGATGTAACTGCCAAGACCATCGGCCACCAGTGTCGTTTTTCCCCAGGTGACATATTCTGCAACGATGCTGGCGTTCCACGAGCCGCCGCTGGCAGTAATGGCGCCAGTGATGAAGCTGGGAAATACTGCCGGCAGATACACCCGCTTCCATTTCAGCCAGCCTTTCAGCCCGAGGTTATCGGCTGCCAGCCGCAATTCGTTAGGAATGGCCGATGCGCCTGCCACCACGTTGAACAGGATGTACCACTGGGTGCCGAATACCATCAACGGGCTGAGCCAGATATTCGCATTGAGCCTGAAGGTCACCAGCAGGAAGACCACCAATGGGAACATCAGGTTGACCGGGAACGCGGCCAGGAACTGCGCCACAGCCTGCACCCGCTGCGAATATTGCGGACGCAAACCGATCCAGACCGCAATCGGCACCCAGACAGCAGAAGCCAGCGCAATCAGCAGCAGCACCCGAACCAGCGTGATGAAACCCAAGCCCACCACGTGGGCCGCTTCACCCCAGCCAACATCGCTATGCACAAAGACGACGAGGCGATACGCGGCCAGCAATGCCGCCGCCAGCATCAGCGCCTCCGATGCGCGCGGCCACCATGCACTGAACGATCCGGAGCGCGCGCGCGGCGGCGTGCGGTCGTGCCGCACACTGAACCAGCCAAGTGCGCGACGCAGCCTTGACCAGAAGCGCTCGGTCAGTGCGCTAGTCCAGCGACTGCGTCGCACCCAATCCAGCAGCCAGGAGCGCTGCGCAGTTTCACCTTGCGATTCCTCGAAGCGGAACTTGTCGGCCCAGGCCAGCAGCGGCCGGAAGAACAATTGGTCATACAGCACAATCCCGGCCAGCATGGCGCCAATTGCCCAGGCGATTGCCATGCCGTTTTCAGCCTCGATGGCGACGGCGATGTAGGCGCCGATTCCCGGCAACTTGATATCCTGTCCGGCGACAGTAATCGCTTCGGCGGCAACCAGAAAGAACCAGCCGCCCGACATCGACATCATCATGTTCCATAGCAGTCCGGGCATGGCGAAGGGCAGTTCCAGCCGCCAGAAGCGCTGCCAGCCGGACAGCCGGAACACGCGGGCGGCTTCATTGAGCTCGGGCGGCACGGTGCGCATCGATTGATACAGGCTGAACGCCATGTTCCACGCCTGCGATGAAAAAATCGCGAAGATGGCGGCGCATTCCACGCCGAGCAAATTGCCGGGGAACAGGGCGATGAATGGGGCAATCGCAATTGCCTGAAAGCCAAGAATCGGCACCGACTGCAGGATATCGAGCAGCGGAATCATCACTTTCTCGGCGGCGCGGTATTTCGCCGCAATCGCCGCAAATACGAAGCTGAACAGCAATGAACAGCCCAATGCGGTGAACATGCGCAGTATGGTTCGCAGCAGGTAATAGGGCAGATAGATCGGTTCAAGCGAGATCGGCGTGACCTGGCCGACCGTGAATGGCCGGCTCATTTGCATCGCGCCGAATGCGAGTATCGCCAGCAAGGCGAGTACCAGCGGCAGTAGTGCCCAGTCCCAGCGGTTGGGGGCGGTCGCGAGCCACGAACGGTTTGCCCGGCGCGGATTGAACAATTCAAACATCGTCGGTTCCTGCCTCGTATTGCGGGAAGCCGCCAGCGCGAATTCCCCGGTCGTCGTGAAAAGATTGAATAGCCGTCCCCCGGAAATAGTTGCACGCAGCAGCGGCAAAGTTGCGAACATCATGGGCCGGATGCGCCCAGTTCAGGTTTTTCTGACGAGAGTTGTGCTCAAACGTACTATTATCGACGACCGCGATGACAGGAAGATTACCTTCTGTGACAACCGCACAGCGTTTGTGGATCATGCCGGCCAGTTGGCTCGCATCGGACCTGAGTGCGCCCATCTTGCCGCAGAAACGCCAGGCGTCTTCCTGAATGCCCTTTGCATCCGTCAGGAAGGAATCAGTTAGCTGCTTTGCCTTGCTTTTGAACATCGGCACCTCCGTTTGAGTGAACGGGAGGACCTTTCATCGGTGCTTGTTCAATGCCTTTCGCCACAAAAATGGCAACGTCACATCTGCGCTGGCTCTGTCGAGAGCATTACGCAAATACGGCAATCAAGGCTTTCGCTGCTGCCGACAGCGAAAAATCAATGTGTAATGGATTGTTTTTGGAACTCGGACTGTTCCGGAGAAACTCCGGAATATCGGGATGCCATCATCTGCCTATGGCGCGATGACGGCAGGAGGAAGACCTGCGTTATCTTGCCGGGGCAGAGCCAGAATAACTCTGGCAACAACTACCACTCGAACAAGTGCCCATGAAAGGGACTCCATAAAATTTAAACAGGCGCAGTGTAATTGCATGCTCGTTCGAACGTCAAGGAAAAGAGTGCTTTGATTCAACGGCAATAGGTGTGGTCGTCAGTTTGATGAAAAATCCGAAAATGCACGTTTTTTTACTGCTACGACTTTGCCTGATGTGCTGGCACGTGAAAACCGGGTGCGATTCAGATTTTTTGCTGAGCTCAGGTGGATAGAAGGAAGAATAAGGCGAATGAGTGAGCAACTTAGGCAGTTTCCGACGTGAAAATAATTTCTGCAGTCGGGGGGATTGAATTGCAAATCCATATATTCACATTATGAATGATTGATATTTGAAATTGAAATTTGCCAAATAACTGTTGGCTCCATATAATTGCACCTGTCTCCTCCAATCTCCTCCTGGAATTGGATTTAAGCCCGCTTTCATCAGCGGGCTTTTTTTTGTTCATGTGATTTGTATTGGGGTCAGAGTCGGATTTGTCCGTTAGAATTTAGCTGAATTCATCTCTCTCCTATAGATCATCATGGCCCGACTTCCCCGCCTCGTCATTCCGCATCAAGCGCATCACATCGTTCAGCGTGGCAATAATCGCCAGCCAGTTTTCCGCGACGGCAGCGATTACCTGGCTTTTTTGGGCTGGCTGCGCGAGGCGGCGAAACAATTCAAGGTGGCAATCCATGCCTACGTGTTGATGGGAAACCATGTGCATATACTGGCGACGCCCGCTGATGAGATCGGCCTGGGGCGCATGATGCAATGGGTCGGGCGTTATTACGTGCCTTACTTCAATCAGAAATATGAGCGTGTCGGCACTTTATGGCAGGGCCGTTTCAAGGCGTCGGTGATCGATTCGGAGCACTATTTCATGACCTGCTGCCGTTATATCGAGCTCAATCCGGTGCGTGCCGGGATAGTGTCCAATGCTGCGGAATATCCGTGGTCGAGTTATGCACATCATGTCGGCATGCGGTCTGATCCGCTGATCTCCGATCATCCGCTGTACTGGGCGCTGGGTAATACGCCTTTTCAGCGCGAGGCTGCATATAAGGAAATGGTCGAGCAGGTGCTTACCGAGGATGACATCCACTACTTGAATACGGCGCTTCTGAAGGGCTGGGCGCTGGGTTCGGAGCAATTCAAGATGGCGCTGGAAAAACAGACCGAGCGTCGGGTGCGTCCGGCCAAAAGAGGGCGGCCTTCCAAGAAGACGGATGAAGTTGTCAGCAAGGATGCATCCTGATTGCTGGTGGCTGTATTGTGCGCACTACTATGTCCCTATTTATTTTATAAAGTAAGTGGATAAAAAATAAAGCGACACTGACCCCAATTGTTCTTGTTGAGTTTTTTATTGCGCTGCACTATTCTTCATTTTCAAACTCATCAAGTAGTGGAGAACGGTTATGCACGCGCAAGGTTTGTACGACCCGGCCAATGAACATGACGCCTGCGGCGTCGGTTTCATCGCCCATATCAAAGGCAACAAAAGTCATTCTATCGTTGAGCAGGGTTTGCTCATCCTGAAAAATCTCGACCATCGGGGCGCGGTCGGTGCCGATAAGCTGATGGGCGATGGCGCCGGTATCCTGATCCAGATTCCAGACCAGTATTACCGCGAAGAGATGGCGAAGCAGGGCGTCGAATTGCCGCCGCCCGGCGAATTCGGCGTGGGCATGGTGTTCCTGCCGAAAGAACATGCGTCGCGCATGGCTTGCGAGCAGGAGATGGAGCGCGCGGTGCGCGCCGAGGGGCAAATCGTGCTGGGCTGGCGCGATGTGCCGGTCGATCTGGATATGCCGATGTCGCCCACGGTGCGCGCCAAAGAGCCGTTCATCCGCCAGATTTTCGTCGGTCGCGGTCCGGACATCATGGTCACCGATGCGCTCGAACGCAAACTGTATGTGATCCGTAAATCAGCCGCGCATGCGATCCAGGCGCTGAAACTGCTGCACGGCCAGGAATATTTCGTCACCTCGATGTCGGCCCGCACCATTGTTTACAAGGGTTTGCTGCTGGCGGATCAGGTTGGCGTGTATTACCGCGACCTGCAGGATGCGCGTTGCATTTCCGCGCTGGCGCTGGTGCATCAGCGTTTCTCCACCAATACCTTCCCGGAATGGCCGCTGGCTCACCCGTACCGGATGATTGCGCACAACGGCGAGATCAACACCGTCAAGGGCAATTTCAACTGGATGCGCGCGCGCGAAGGCGTGATGAAGTCCGCCGTGCTGGGCGATGATCTGCAGAAGCTGTATCCGCTGATTTTCGAAGGCCAGTCCGATACTGCGACCTTCGATAATGCGCTGGAATTGCTGGTGATGGCCGGTTATCCGATCGCGCAAGCGATGATGATGATGATCCCCGAGGCGTGGGAAAACCACACCCAGATGGATGACAATCGTCGCGCATTTTACGAATACCACGCCGCGATGATGGAGCCGTGGGACGGCCCGGCTGCGATGGCGTTTACCGATGGCCGCCATATCGGCGGCACGCTGGACCGCAACGGTCTGCGTCCGGCGCGTTATATCGTGACGGATGATGATCTGGTGGTGATGGCGTCCGAATCCGGCGTGCTGCCGATTCCGGAATCGAAAATCATCCAGAAATGGCGCCTGCAGCCAGGCAAGATGTTCCTGATCGACCTCGATGCCGGCCGCATCATCGACGACAAGGAGCTGAAGAATACCTACGCCAATGCCAAGCCGTACAAGGCGTGGATCAATTCGGTACGGATCAAGCTCGATGCGATCAAGGCGCAGGCCGTTGAAGAAAAGTCGATCGAGTCGCTGCTCGACCGTCAGCAGGCATTCGGCTATACGCAGGAAGACCTGAAGTTCCTGATGGCGCCGATGGCGGCGTCTGGCGAAGAGGCGATCGGTTCGATGGGCAATGACTCGCCGCTGGCCGTCATGTCCAACAAGCTCAAGCCGCTGTACAGCTATTTCAAGCAGTTGTTTGCACAGGTCACCAACCCGCCGATCGATCCGATCCGTGAAGCGATGGTGATGTCGCTGGTGTCCTTCATCGGGCCAAAGCCAAACTTGCTCGATACCAACAATATCAATCCGCCGATGCGACTCGAAGTCGCGCAACCGGTGCTGGATTTCGCCGACATTGCGAAATTGCGCAACATCAGCGCCTACACCAGCGGCAAGTTCAAGTCCTATGAGCTGAATATCTGCTACCCGGTTGCATGGGGCAAGGATGGCATCGAAGCGCGCCTGGCATCCTTGTGCGCAGAGGCGGTGGATGCGGTCAAATCCGGTCACAACATCCTGATCATTTCCGATCGCAAGATGGATGCAAAATCGGTGGCGATACCGGCCTTGCTGGCAACGTCTGCTGTGCATCAGCATCTGGTCAGCAAGGGTCTGCGTGCTTCGACCGGCCTGGTGGTCGAAACCGGTTCGGCCCGCGAAACGCATCACTTCGCGTTGCTGGCGGGTTACGGTGCGGAAGCGGTGCATCCTTATCTGGCAATGGAAACACTGGCCGAGCTGGCCAAGGGCATGGCAGGCGATTTGTCGGCTGAAAAAGCGGTCTACAACTACACCAAGGCGGTCGGCAAGGGTCTGATGAAGGTGATGTCCAAGATGGGCATCTCGACCTATATGTCATATTGCGGCGCACAGATTTTCGAGGTCATCGGCCTGAACAAATCGCTGGTCGATAAATACTTCCGCGGCACTGCGTCCAACGTCGAAGGTATCGGCGTGTTCGAGGTGGCGGAAGAAACGCTGCGCCTGCATGACCTGGCCTTCGGCAAGGATCCTGTACTCGCACATGCGCTCGATACCGGTGGCGAGTACGCGTTCCGCGTGCGCGGCGAAGAGCATATGTGGACTCCGGATGCGATTGCGAAACTGCAGCATTCGACCCGCGCCAACAACTTCAACACCTACAAGGAATACGCACAGATCATCAACGACCAGTCCCGCCGTCACATGACGCTGCGCGGCCTGTTCGAGTTCAAGATCGATCCGAGCAAGGCGATTCCGCTGGAAGAAGTCGAGCCGGCCAAGGAAATCGTCAAGCGTTTTGCCACCGGTGCGATGTCGCTCGGTTCGATCTCGACCGAGGCGCACGCCACGCTGGCAGTGGCGATGAACCGCATCGGCGGCAAGTCGAACACCGGCGAGGGCGGCGAAGATCCGATCCGCTACCAGCAGGAACTCAAGGGCATCCCGATCAAGAAGGGCGAGACGCTGGCTTCCATCATCGGTGCCAACCGGGTTGCTGCGCATATCCCTCTGCTGGCAGGCGACTCGCTGCGTTCGAAGATCAAGCAGGTTGCCTCCGGTCGTTTCGGCGTCACGGCGGAATACCTGAATTCGGCTGACCAGATCCAGATCAAGATGGCGCAAGGTGCGAAGCCCGGCGAGGGCGGTCAGTTGCCTGGTGGAAAAGTGTCCGAGTACATCGCCAAACTGCGTTTCTCGGTGCCGGGCGTAGGCTTGATTTCGCCGCCGCCGCATCACGATATCTATTCGATCGAGGATTTGGCGCAGCTGATCCATGACCTGAAAAACGCCAATCCACGCGCCTCGATTTCAGTCAAGCTGGTGTCCGAAGTCGGCGTCGGTACGGTGGCCGCCGGTGTTTCCAAGGCGAAAGCGGACCACGTGGTGATCGCCGGTCACGATGGCGGCACGGGCGCCTCGCCCTTGTCTTCGATCAAGCACACCGGTACGCCGTGGGAACTCGGTTTGTCCGAGACCCAGCAGACCCTGGTGTTGAATGGTTTGCGCGGACGGGTCCGGGTCCAGGCCGACGGTCAGATGAAGACCGGTCGCGACGTTGCGATTGCCGCCATGCTGGGTGCCGATGAAATCGGTTTTGCGACTGCGCCGCTGGTGGTCGAAGGCTGCATCATGATGCGCAAATGCCATCTGAATACCTGCCCGGTCGGCGTTGCGACGCAAGATCCGGTGCTGCGCGCCAAGTTCTCCGGCAAGCCTGAATACGTGGTCAATTACTTCTTCTTCGTCGCCGAAGAAACCCGTCAAATCATGGCGCAGCTGGGTATCCGCACTTACGAAGAACTGATCGGCCGCGTCGATCTGCTTGACAAGTCGAAGGCAATTTCACACTGGAAAGCCAAGGGTCTGGATTTCTCGCGGATTTTCCATCAGCCGGTAGTCGCCCCCGGTATGCCTTACAAGCATAGCGAAGAGCAGGATCACGGCCTGGAAAAAGCGCTCGACCACAAGCTGATCGCGCAAGCCAGGGCAGCGCTCGACAAAGGCGAGAGGGTTTCCTTCATTTCGCCGGTCAAGAACGTCAACCGCACGGTCGGCACCATGCTGTCCGGTGAAGTGGCGCAGCGCTATGGGCATGCAGGCTTGCCTGACGACACCATCCATATCCAGTTGCAGGGCACTGCCGGTCAATCGGCTGGCGCCTTCCTGGCGCATGGCATTACGCTGGATCTGGTCGGTGAAGGCAACGATTACGTCGGCAAGGGCTTGTCCGGCGGCCGTATCATCGTGCGTCCGAATACCGAGTTCCGCGGCTGGGCGGTCGACAACATCATCTGCGGCAACACTGTGCTGTATGGTGCGATCGCCGGCGAGGCTTTCCTCAATGGCGTGGCCGGTGAGCGCTTTGCTGTGCGTAACTCCGGTGCGACGGCAGTGGTGGAAGGTACCGGCGACCATGGTTGCGAATACATGACCGGCGGCACGGTCGTGGTGCTGGGTGAGACCGGCCGCAATTTCGCGGCCGGGATGTCGGGCGGCATCGCCTATGTGTACGATCCGGACGGTCAGTTCGCTAACCGCTGCAATACGGCGATGGTGGATCTGAATTCGGTGCTGTCTTCCGCCGAGCAGGAGCGCACCGTCGATCGCGCGATCTGGCATACCGTGTTGCGCGGTGGCGAGGCGCAAACCCACGAAGCGATCCTGAAGGGCTTGATCGAGCGCCACTTCAAGTACACCGGTTCGACCCGTGCCCGTAACCTGCTGGATAACTGGAATGAGTCGCGCAAGCAGTTCGTCAAGGTGTTCCCGACCGAATACAAGCGGGCGCTGGCCGAGATGAATGCCGGTGTCGACGAGCAAAGCATGGAAACAATCGCCGCATAAATTGCATGGTGAACCCCGCCTTGCTGCGGCCGGTAGCGGCAGCAAGGCGGAGTAGACAAGACAGAGGATAACAATGGGTAAAGTAAGCGGTTTTATGGAGTTCCAGCGTCAGGAAGAGGCGTATCTGCCGCCGGCCGCGCGTCTGAAGAACTACAAGGAATTTGTGCTGCATCTGAGCGATGCTGCAGCCAAGATTCAGGGCGCGCGCTGCATGGACTGCGGCGTTCCGTTCTGCAATAACGGCTGCCCGGTCAATAACATCATTCCCGACTGGAATGATCTGGTGTACCACGGCAATTACCGTGCGGCGCTGGAGACATTGCATTCGACCAATAATTTTCCGGAATTCACCGGGCGCATCTGTCCAGCACCGTGCGAGTCGGCCTGCACCCTCGGCATCAATGAGGCGCCGGTCGGCATCAAGTCGATCGAGCATTTCATTATCGACAAGGGCTGGGAAAATGGCTGGGTTGCACCGCAACCGGCCAGTATCAAAACCGGCAAGAAAGTCGCAGTAGTCGGCTCCGGCCCGGCCGGACTGGCTGCCGCGCAGCAACTGGCGCGCGCCGGTCACGACGTGACGGTATTCGAGAAGAGCGATCGCGTCGGCGGTCTGTTGCGCTACGGCATTCCTGACTTCAAGATGGAAAAATCGCATATCGACCGCCGTGTCGAGCAGATGCAGGCCGAAGGCGTGACCTTCCGTACCGGCGTGTTCATCGGCAAGGATTTCCCGCAGAACGTGAATAACTGGGCGACCGAAACCATCGCGCCAGAACAGCTGGAAAAGGAATTCGATGCGGTCGTCATCGCCGGCGGCGCAGAGCAGCCGCGCGACCTGCCGGTGCCGGGGCGCGAGCTCAAAGGCGTGCATTTCGCGATGGATTTCCTGCCGCTGCAAAACAAGGTCAATGCCGGCGACAAGCTGAAGGACCAGATCAAGGCCACCGGCAAGCATGTGGTCGTGATCGGCGGCGGCGATACCGGCTCCGATTGCGTCGGCACTTCGAATCGTCACGGTGCTGCCAGCGTTGCACAGTTCGAGCTGATGCCGCAACCGCCGGAGCAGGAAAACAAGCCGCTGGTATGGCCGTACTGGCCGACCAAGCTGCGCACCTCGTCCTCGCATGACGAGGGTTGCGAGCGTGACTGGGCAGTGGCTACCAAGCGCCTCGAAGGCAAGAACGGCAAAGTCGACAAGCTGATCGCCTGCCGCGTCGAATGGAAAGACGGCAAGATGGCCGAAGTGCCGAATTCCGAATTCGAAATGAAGGCCGACCTGGTGTTGCTGGCGATGGGTTTCGTATCGCCGGTACAACAGGTGCTGGATGCATTCGGCGTCGAGAAGGATGCGCGCGGCAACGCCAAAGCGAGCACCGATGGCGAGGGTTGCTACCGGACCTCGGCGGCCAAGGTATTCGCGGCCGGCGATATCCGTCGCGGTCAATCGCTGGTGGTGTGGGCGATCCGCGAAGGCCGCCAATGCGCGCGTGCAGTCGATGAGTTCCTGATGGGGACATCGCTGCTGCCTCGTTAATAGCGGAGGGCAAATCAGAAGCCCGCTGCATCGTGCGATGCAGCGGGCTTTTTGATTGTTGCCGATGCCGAAAAACACCTTATTGTGAGTTGTCAAGCCGCACTGCAGCATTCGTCTTATAATGCGTCTTTGCGTTTAACCAATGTTGCCTAGCGTGCAAGTTATATCCTCTCCCTTTGTTGAAATCAGTAACGTCACTTTTGCTTACGGTGAGCGTCGCATCCTCGATGGCTTGCAGATGCGTTTTCCGCGCGGCAAGGTAGTCGCTGTGATGGGCGGTTCCGGCTCGGGGAAAACCACGATTCTGCGTCTGATCGGCGGCCAATTGCCGGCGCAGAGCGGGACGGTCAAGGTTGATGGCCAATTGGTGGATACGCGCGCTAGCGAGAGTTTGTATCGTTTGCGGCGCAAGATGGGGATGTTGTTCCAGCACGGCGCCTTGTTTACCGATCTGTCGGTATTCGAGAATGTTGCCTTTCCGCTGCGCGAACATACCGATTTGCCGGAAGAGTTGATCCGCGACCTGGTGCTGCTGAAGCTGCATGCAGTGGGCTTGCGCAATGCCGCCCAACTGAAGCCGGCCGAAATTTCCGGCGGCATGGCACGCCGGGTGGCGGTGGCGCGTGCGATTGCGCTGGACCCGCAGCTGATCATGTATGACGAGCCGTTTGCCGGGCTGGATCCGATTTCGATGGGGGTGACCGCGAACCTGATCCGCAAGCTCAATGATGCGCTCGGCTCGACCTCGATCGTGGTGTCGCACGATGTGCATGAATCGTTCGCAATTGCCGATTACGTGTATTTTCTGTCGCAGGGGAAAATTGTTGCCGAAGGCACGCCGGCCGAAATGCTGGCCTCCGCTGACCCTTACGTGAAACAGTTCGTGCACGCCGAAGCGGACGGCCCGGTGCCGTTCCATTATCCCGGCAAGACCCTGGCTGCGGACCTGGGACTGGAGGCGCCGGCATGATCGCCAATGGATTGATCGCGATCGGACACTGGGTGCGGGAATTCATCGCCGCGCTGGGCTATGCGGCCAATATGTTCTTTGCGCTGCTGCGGGCATCAGGCGGCCTGTGGCGCCGGCCGCGGCTGGTGACCGACCAGATCCATTTCATCGGCAATTATTCGCTGATGATCATTGCGGTGTCGGGCTTGTTTGTCGGCTTTGTGCTGGGTCTGCAGGGTTTTTACACACTGAGCCGATACGGTTCCGAGCAGGCGCTGGGGTTGCTGGTGGCGCTGTCGCTGACGCGCGAACTGGGGCCGGTGATTACCGCGCTATTGTTTGCCGGCCGGGCCGGCACCTCGTTGACGGCGGAAATCGGCTTGATGAAGGCGGGTGAGCAACTGACCGCGATGGAAATGATGGCAGTCAATCCGCTGCAGCGGGTGATTGCGCCGCGCTTCTGGGCCGGGGTGATCGCGATGCCGGTGCTGGCGGCGATTTTCAGCGCGGTTGGCGTGTTCGGCGGCTATATTGTAGGTGTGCAGTTGATCGGCGTCGATGAGGGCGCATTCTGGTCGCAGATGCAGGGCGGGGTCGAACTCTGGCAGGATATCGCCAATGGCGTGATCAAAAGCATGGTGTTCGGGATTGCGGTAACCTTTATTGCGCTATTTCAAGGCTATGAGGCAAGCCGACGCCGGAGGGCGTGGCGCGTGCCACGACCCGTACCGTGGTGATTGCTTCGCTGATGGTGTTATGGCTGGATTTCGTGCTGACGGCGCTGATGTTCAATAAGTGATTGAAATATACTGGGGCTGGGTATATTTTATTGCGCTTTGTTTAATTGCGGTAGATAGGGGTTTTTAAGTCATACCCCCAGATTTTTCATAAAATGTTCGGGCGCGAGAGAGATGGCTCGTGCCGCTATTTAAGGTATTGCTTCATGCAACGGAAATCATTGGATTTGTTGGTTGGCCTGTTTGTGCTGCTGGGTGCGGCGGCGCTGATGTTTTTGGCGCTAAAAGTGGGCAATATGAGCTCGCTTTCATTCGGCAAGACCTACGCGGTCATTACCAAGTTCGACAATATCGGCGGCCTGAAGCCGCGCGCGCCGGTCAAGAGTGCCGGCGTGGTGGTGGGGCGCGTGGGCGAAATCGTATTTGACGACAAAAGTTATCAGGCGCTGGTGACGCTGAACCTGGAAAATCGTTACAAGTTTCCCAAGGATACCTCGGCCAAGATCCTGACATCCGGCTTGCTGGGCGAGCAGTACATCGGGCTGGAAGCGGGCGGCGACACGCAAAATCTGGCTGCCGGCGACAAGATCAACATGACGCAATCTGCGGTGGTGCTGGAAAACCTGATCAGCCAGTTCCTCTTTAGCAAAGCAGCTGAAGGAAAGGATGGTGCCAAGTGAGAATCATGCAATGTTTGGCCACGATGCTGATGGCGCTTGCGCTGACTGCGTGCGCGACCGCGAATAATCCGAAAGATCCGCTGGAGAGCTTCAATCGCGCGATCTTTACCTTCAACGATACGCTGGATCAGGCGGCAGTAAAACCTGCCGCCACCTTCTATCAATCGGCATTGCCCTCGTTCGTGCAAACCGGGGTCAGCAATTTTTTCGGCAATTTGGGCGATGTCTGGACTGCCGTCAATAATTTGCTGCAGGGTAAGTTGGAGGCTGGCATGTCCGACATCATGCGGGTGGCGTTGAACAGTACCCTCGGTTTCGGCGGTCTGCTTGACATCGGCTCGGAAGCGGGCATGGTCAAGCATCGGGAAGATTTCGGGCAGACGCTGGGAAAATGGGGTATCGAACCCGGCCCTTATGTGGTGTTGCCGGTGTTCGGCCCCTCGACCTTGCGCGATACGCTCGCGTTTCCGCTCGATTTCAAGGCGGACCCCTGGGCTTACAAGGATCCGGTCTATATACGCAATATCGGTACCGGCTTGCGGCTGATCGACCGTCGTGCCGCCATACTGGATGCGTCGAATCTGGTAGAAGAGGCCGCGCTGGACAAATACACCTTTATCCGGGATGCGTATTTGCAGCGCCGTGCCAGTCAGGTACGAGATGGCGCCTCGCAGCCGGACAACGGCGATACCGTGCCAGATTATGAAAAACAGGGCGCATCGCCAGCGTCCGAGGAACCTCCGGCACAATCTTCCGTCCAACCATTGCAACAGGTCAATGTTGTCGTGGACTCAAGTACTCAAAGCGCGGCCCCGAACGCAGATGCATCGTCTGCTGCGGCCAAAGTCAGTGAATAACTCTGCAGAATAGTCTGCAATCGATCGTTTAATCAAAAAAACATATGAACATTCTGAATAAAATCTTCTTCACGGCCCTGACCATCGGGGCGTTGGCATTTTCCGGCAGTGCTGCGGCACAAGCGGCGCAAGAGGCGCCGGATGCGCTGGTCAAGCGCATCAGCCAGGAAGTATTGGACATCGCCAAGGCGGACAAGGATATTCAGGCCGGCAACCAGAAACGGGTGCTGGCGCTGGTCGAGGAAAAAGTATTGCCTTTTGTGGATTTCCAGCGCATGACTGCATTGGCGGCCGGCCGTAATTGGCGTGAAGCAACACCGGAACAGCAAAAGCAGTTGATCGGTGAATTCCGCAGCTTGCTGATTTACACCTATTCCGGTGCAATTTCGCAGATCAAGGACCAGAAGCTGGAATTCAAGCCATTCCGCGCAGCCGCCACCGACACCGAAGTCGAAGTGCGTTCGCAAGTGCTGCAGGCCCGTGGCGGCGAGCCGATTCAACTCAACTATCGCCTTGAAAAATTGCCGGCGGGCTGGAAGATTTTCGATATCAATGTGCTCGGCGCATGGCTGGTCGAGACCTACAAAGGTAGTTTTTCCGCCGAAATCAGCAAAAGCGGCATGGATGGCCTGATCAAGGTGCTGGCAGACAAGAACAAGCGCCTGGCCGCAAGTGCAGCCAAGGTGGCCAAGTCTTCATAAGAGCATTGACGATGCCATCATTCCAGCCGGGTCAGTCGCTGACCGTTCATACTGCCAGCGCCGTATTGGCAGCCGGTTTGCAAGAGATCGCGGCTGGCCAGACGGTGTTTGACTTGTCTGGCGTGACCGAGCTCGATTCAGCGGCCGTTGCCACGCTGCTGGCTTGGCAGCGTGCAGCGCAGGCGCGCGGCAAACCCCTTGTTTTTCCCGGTATGCCTGCCAATCTGTGCAGTCTGATGCGCTTGTATGGCGTGGCCGAATTGCTGCTGCCGGCCGAAAAGGCCGACTTCCGGCATCATTGAGCGCCAGTCCAACTCCCTCCCGTTTCATTCGCATGATCCTTATTCTGTTTGGAAATCCCCTATAATCAAGGGTTCTGCCGCAAAGAATTCGTGGTTCCCGTTCATATGCAGCAAACGCAGCGCGGCAACGCGCGGCCGCAGCCGGCGTCAGTCTGCGGCAATGCATGTTGCACTGCTTGTGAAATGTGGAACCGGACTCCTGGCTAATTTCGCATAAAGTACACCAAGCCGTTATGGCTGCTATCAATATCACCAACGTCGAAAAACGCTACCAGTCGCTACAGGCGTTGGGTGGCGTATCGCTTGCCATCGAAGAGGGCGAGTTTTTTGGCCTGCTCGGACCGAATGGCGCCGGCAAGACCACGCTCATCTCCATCATCGCCGGCCTGACCCGTGCCGATGCCGGCTCGGTCACGGTGCAGGGGCATGACGTCGCGACCGACTTTCGTGCCGCACGCCAGCACTTGGGCGTGGTGCCGCAGGAACTCGTGTTCGACCCGTTTTTTACCGTGCGCGAAACATTGCGCTTGCAGTCCGGCTATTTCGGCTTGTCCAACAACGACAAATGGATCGATGAGGTGATGGGTAATCTCGATCTGACCGACAAGGCCGATGTCAACATGCGTGCGCTGTCCGGCGGCATGAAGCGGCGCGTGCTGGTCGCGCAGGCACTGGTGCACAAGCCGCCGGTGATCGTGCTGGACGAGCCAACCGCCGGCGTCGATGTCGAGTTGCGCCATACCCTGTGGAAATTCATCACCCGCCTCAACCGCGAAGGCCATACCGTGGTGCTGACCACGCATTATCTGGAAGAGGCGCAGGCGTTCTGCAATCGGGTTGCGATGCTCAAGAGCGGCAAGGTGGTCGCGCTCGATACCATGGCGGCCCTGATCAAGCGCATTTCAGGCTCGCAACTGGTGTTGCATCTGGCGCAGGGGCAATTGCCGGAAAGTTTGCGCGCGCTGGTATTGCACCCGCAAGAGATGCAGAACGGCAACAAGTACACGCTGCGCGTGAATGATTATGTGGATGTCGAGCCGATACTGGCGACGCTGCGCGAAAGTGGCGCAGTCATCGACGACATGCAATTGCAGCAGGCGGATCTGGAAGATGTGTTCCTGCAGATCATGGACGGGGGCGCACGATGAGCTTGCTGTCGACCCCGAAGGGATTCCAGACCCTGTTCTACAAGGAAGTATTGCGCTTCTGGAAAGTCGCGACCCAGACCGTGACCGCGCCTATCATGACCGCGCTGCTGTATCTGCTGATTTTCGGCCATGTGCTGGACGCGCATGTGCAAGTCTATCCGGGCGTGCGCTACACCGCCTTCCTGGTGCCCGGCTTGGTGATGATGAGCGTGCTGCAGAACGCATTCGCGAACGCATCGTCTTCGCTGATCCAGTCCAAGATCACCGGCAATCTGGTGTTCGTGTTGCTCACCCCGTTGTCGCACTGGGAACTGTTTTCCGCTTATGTGCTGGCGTCGGTGGTGCGCGGCCTGGTGGTGGGCGCCGGCGTCTTCATCGTGACGGTGCTATTTACCCAGGTGTCGTTCGTCGCGCCGCTGTGGATCGTGCTGTTTGCGTTGATGGGTTCTGCGATCTTGGGGACCATGGGACTGATAGCAGGGATCTGGGCGGAAAAATTCGACCAGTTGGCCGCATTCCAGAATTTCCTGATCATGCCGGCGACTTTTTTGTCAGGCGTGTTCTACTCGATCCATTCCCTGCCGCCTTTTTGGCAGGCGGTATCGCATTTCAATCCGTTTTTTTATATGATCGACGGCTTCCGTTACGGTTTTTTCGGACAGTCCGACGTGCATCCGCTTAACAGTTTCTTGATCGTGGCCGGATTTCTGGTCTTGCTGGCAGGTTTGGCGATCCAGATGCTCAAGAGCGGTTACAAGTTACGCCATTAACGTCATGCACGCAATCAAGCAATCCAGTGACCTCAGTCACGTACCAGGAAAGACATCATCATGTTACCTACCCCAGAACTCGTAAAAAGCTATATCGCAGCAGGACTTGATTGCACTCACCTTGAAGTCGAGGGCGATGGCCAGCATTTCAGCGCGCTCATCGTGTCGGCCGCATTTGCCGGCAAGCGCCCGATCCAGCGTCATCAACTTGTGTATGCGGCGCTGGGCGAGCGCATGCGCGAAGAGGTGCACGCATTGTCGATGAAAACACTGACTCCGGAAGAGTATTCACAGCATGGATAAATTGCTCATTACCGGCGGCAAGCGTCTGTCCGGTGAAATCACCATTTCCGGCGCCAAGAATGCCGCCTTGCCGATCCTGTGTGCCGGCCTGCTGACAGCTGAGCCTGTGGCGCTGTCGAACGTGCCGCATCTGCAGGACGTGTCGACCATGTTGAAACTGCTGCGCCAGATGGGTCTGGCGATCGAGCAGGACGACCATCGGGTGACGCTGCAGGGCAATGCGATTCACAAGCTGGAAGCGCCGTACGAGATGGTGAAGACCATGCGCGCGTCGATCCTGGTGCTGGGGCCTTTGCTGGCGCGCTTCGGCGAAGCCAGGGTGTCGCTGCCCGGCGGTTGTGCGATCGGCACGCGCCCGGTAGAGCAGCACATCAAGGGTTTGCAGGCGATGGGCGCCGAGATCCAGATCGAGGCCGGTTACATCCATGCCAAGGCGAAGCGGCTGAAGGGCGCGCGCATCGTCACCGACATGATCACGGTGACCGGCACCGAGAATCTGCTGATGGCCGCGACCCTGGCCGATGGTGAAACCGTGCTCGAAAATGCGGCACGCGAGCCTGAAGTGACCGATCTGGCCAATCTGCTGGTCGCGATGGGTGCCAAGATCAGCGGCATCGGCACCGACCGGCTGGTGATACAGGGCGTAAGCGAGTTGCATGGCGCAGCGCATAGCGTGATTGCGGACCGGATTGAAACCGGCACCTTCCTGTGCGCAGTCGGCGCTGCCGGCGGCGACGTGACCCTGAAAAATGTGCGCAGCGACATCCTGGACGCGGTCCTCGATAAATTGCGCGAGGCGGGTGTGATCCTGACTACCGGCGCCGACTGGATACGGGTCCAGATGGCATCGCGTCCGAAGGCGATCAGCTTCCGCACCACCGAATATCCGGGTTTTCCGACCGACATGCAGGCGCAATTCATGGCGCTCAATATCATCGCCGGCGGCACCAGCCATGTGACGGAAACGATTTTTGAAAACCGCTTCATGCACGTGCAGGAAATGAACCGTCTGGGTGCAGCGATCGATATCGAAGGTCATACCGCGATCATCAGCGGTATCGACCAGCTGGTCGGTGCGCCGGTGATGGCAACCGATCTGCGCGCATCGGCCTCGCTGGTGATCGCCGGTCTGGCAGCGCAGGGCGAGACCCTGATCGACCGTATCTATCATCTGGACCGCGGTTACGACCGGATGGAAGTGAAGCTGTCCGCAGTCGGTGCCGACATCAAACGGGTGAAATAATGCAGTTACAAAATGAGCAACAACTGACGCTGGCGCTGTCCAAGGGCCGCATCTTCGAAGAAACGCTGCCCTTGCTGGAAGCGGCCGGCATCAAGGTGACCGAAAATCCGGAAACCTCGCGCAAGCTGATCCTGTCGACCAACAACCCGCATGTGCGGGTGATCATCGTGCGCGCCTCCGACGTGCCGACCTATGTGCAATACGGCGCCGCCGATTTCGGCGTGGCCGGCAAGGACGTGCTGATCGAGCATGGCGGCGAAGGGCTGTATCAGCCGATCGACCTGAATATCGCCAAATGCCGGATGTCGGTGGCGGTCCAGGTCGGCTTCGACTACGCGAAAGCGGTACGGCAGGGTGCGCGGCTGCGCGTCGCGACCAAATATGTGCAAATTGCGCGCGAACATTTTGCCGCCAAGGGCGTGCATGTCGATATGATCAAGCTGTACGGCTCGATGGAGCTGGCGCCGCTGATCGGCTTGTCGGATGCGATCGTCGATCTGGTCAGCACCGGCAACACGCTGCGCGCGAATAATCTGGTCGAAGTCGAACACATCATGGAAATTTCGTCGCGCCTGGTGGTCAACCAGGCTGCGCTGAAAATGAAGCGCGAACAGTTGCAGCCGATTCTGGAAGCGTTCAGCAGCGCCTCAAAAAACGTGTAAAGCCCGCAGCAAACTGACGATTACGACAAAAGCACACTATGACCATCAGCATCCGACGACTGGACGCGTCCAGCACCGATTTCAACGCGCAACTGAGCGCAGTACTCGCCTTCGAGGCCAGCGAGGATGAGGCGATAGACCGCGCGGCGGCGAGCATACTGGCTGACGTCAAGCTGCGCGGCGACGCCGCGGTGCTCGATTGCACCAAGCGCTTCGACCGGCTGGACGTGGCCAGCGTCGCCGCGCTGGAAATCCCGCCAGCCGAATTGCAGGCGGCGCTGGCCAGCCTCGCGCCGCAACGTCGTGCCGCATTGCAATTCGCAGCTGAGCGCGTGCGCAGCTACCATGAGCGGCAGAAGCGGGAATGTGGTTCGGACGGTTTCACCTATGCGGAAGCCGACGGCACCGTGCTCGGGCAAAAAGTCACGGCGCTCGACCGGGTCGGGATTTATGTGCCCGGCGGCAAGGCTGCCTATCCGTCGTCGGTGCTGATGAATGCGATTCCGGCCAAGGTGGCTGGCGTGCAGGAAGTCATCATGGTGGTGCCGACGCCGGACGGCGTGAAGAACGCGCTGGTGCTGGCGGCGGCGGCGATTGCCGGCGTCGACCGGGTGTTTACGATCGGCGGCGCGCAGGCGGTCGGCGCGCTGGCCTACGGCACCGCGACGATACCGCAGGTCGACAAGATCGTCGGCCCCGGCAATGCGTATGTGGCCGCCGCCAAGCGCCGCGTATTCGGCACCGTCGGCATCGACATGATTGCCGGGCCGTCGGAAATCCTGATCCTGTGCGACGGCAGCACCGATCCGGACTGGATCGCGATGGACCTGTTCTCGCAAGCCGAGCACGATGAACTGGCGCAATCGATCCTGGTTTGCCCGGACGCTGCCTACCTGGAAAAGGTCGAAGCCAGCATCAATAAACTGATCGACGCAATGCCGCGCAAGGACGTGATCGCCACCTCGCTGACCCAGCGCGGCGCGCTGGTCAAGGTGCGCGACATGGAGCAGGCCTGCGAGATTGCCAACCTGATCGCCGCCGAGCATCTGGAAATTTCCACCGAGAATCCGCAGCAATGGGCCGACCAGGTGCGTCACGCCGGCGCAATGTTCCTCGGACGCTTCTCTTCCGAAGCGCTGGGCGACTACTGCGCCGGACCGAACCACGTGTTGCCGACCTCGCGCACTGCACGCTTTTCGTCGCCGCTGGGCGTGTACGACTTCCAGAAGCGTTCCAGCATCATCCAGGTATCCGAAGCCGGCGCGCAGACGCTGGGCCTGGTCGCGGCGGAACTGGCGTATGGCGAGGGCTTGCAGGCGCACGCCCGCAGCGCAGAATATCGCCTGAAATGATCCGTCGAAAATCGCCTCCCTGTAAAGCGTCTTCAAGCCGCGGTGTTTTTAATGGGGGTATGGGCATAAAACCTGTCTTTGCCGCACATATTCATTGGCCTGTTAAAAATACAGTGGGGAGTATATTTTTTCTGCGGGGACTGCCCCGGTGAACTCCTGGCGCAATCAAATCCATTGCGAAGACGCGCTGGCAGGGCTGGCGCGGATTCCGGACGAGTCGGTCGACCTGATCGTGGCCGACCCGCCGTATGGATTGGGCAAGGAATACGGCAACGATTCCGACAAGATGGCGGCCGACGCCTATCTGCGCTGGACCGAGCAGTGGCTGGACGCCGCACTGCCCAAACTGAAAGCCAGCGGCAGCCTGTACATCTTCCTGACCTGGCGTTATTCGCCGGAGATTTTCGTGATGCTCAAGCAGCGCATGACGATGCTCAACGAGATCATCTGGGACCGCCGGGTGCCGTCGATGGGCGGCAGCGTGCGCAGCTTCAGCTCGGTGCATGACACCATCGGCTTTTTCGCCAAGCAAAAAGGTTATTACTTCGACCTCGATGCGGTCCGCATCCCGTATGACGCGGCGACCAAGAAAGCCCGTTCGCGCTCGATTTTCGTCGGCGCCAAGTGGCTGGAACTGGGCTATAACCCGAAGGACCTGTGGAGCGTGTCGCGCCTGCATCGCGAGCATCCGGAGCGGGCCGACCATCCGACCCAGAAACCGCTGGAAATCGTCGAGCGCATCATCCGGGCGTCCTGCCCGCCCGGCGGCATGGTGCTCGATCCCTTCATGGGCAGCGGCACCACGGCGGTGGCGGCCATGCGTTGCGGCCGGGATTTTGTCGGCTTCGAGTTGAATCCGGCGTATTGTGCGATCATCGAACAGCGTCTGGCAGCGCCGGAAGCGCAATTGAGCGCGCACAGCAACCAGCCGACGCAGCCGGTGCGCGCCAAGCTTGCCAATATCAAAAAAATCAAAAGGGGCAGGAAGAAAGCCGTGAAGGCAGTTGCGACACCAGCAGATTCCGGCCCTGATTCCATGCCACAGACACTTGTACTTGCCCTCGAGAACAACTAACCGCCATATCATGTCCCTCATAGAAAACATCATCCGTCCCGACGTCCGCGCGCTGGCGGCTTACCACGTCCCTGATTCCAGCGGCTTCGTGAAGCTCGATGCGATGGAAAATCCATACACCTTGCCGCAGCCTTTGCGCGCGGAATTGGGGCGTCGGCTGGCCGAGGTCGCGCTGAACCGTTATCCGGTGCCGTCCTACAGCACGCTGAAAAGCCGGATTTGCGCCCGCTTCGGCGTGCCGGCCGGTTACGACGTGGTGCTGGGCAACGGTTCGGACGAGCTGATCGCGATGCTGTCGATTGCCTGCGCCCAACCCGGCGCCAAGGTGCTGGCGCCGGTTCCCGGCTTCGTGATGTATGCGATGTCGGCGCAATTTGCCGGGCTGGAGTTTGTCGGCGTGCCTCTGAAGGCCGATTTCACGCTGGACCTGGACGCGATGCTGGCCGCGATTGCCGAGCACCAGCCGGCCATCACCTATCTGGCCTATCCGAACAATCCGACCGGCAACCTGTTCGATGCCGATGCGATGGAGCAGATCATCCGCGCGGTGGGCGATACCGGGATCGTGGTCGCCGATGAAGCGTACCAGCCTTTTTCGCCGTCGAGTTTCATGTCGCGGCTGCCGGAATTCGACAACCTGGTGGTGCTGCGCACGGTGTCCAAGCTCGGCCTGGCCGGGATCCGCCTGGGCTATATGGCAGCCAGCCACGCGCTGCTGGCCGAGTTTGAAAAGGTGCGCCCGCCCTACAACATCAATGTGCTGACGCAGGCAGCAGCGGAATTCGTGCTGGAGCACACCGATGTGCTGGATGCGCAGGCACGCCTGCTGTGCGAACAGCGCACTGTATTGGCTGCCGCGCTGGCCGCCATGCCGGGGGTCGAAGTGTTCCCTTCGGCGGCCAATATTTTGCTGATACGGGTGCAATCCGGCGACAACAATGCCGACAAAGTGTTTGCCAAGCTGTTGGTGCGCAAGGTATTAATCAAAAATGTCGGTAAAATGCATCCATTGCTGAAAAACTGCTTGCGGGTGACCGTCAGCACGCCGGAAGAGAACACGCTATTTCTCGATGCCCTGAAAGCATCGCTCGCACCATAATTTTTTACGCCTGTCACTATGTCTAACCCACGCATTGCCGAAATTTTCCGTAACACCAACGAAACGCAAATCCGCGTTGCGATCAATCTGGATGGCACCGGCCAGCAGAAACTGCAATACCGGCGTACCCTTCCTCGATCACATGCTGGACCAGATTGCGCGTCACGGCCTGATCGATCTCGACATCGAAGCCAAGGGCGATTTGCATATCGATGCCCATCACACGGTGGAGGATGTCGGCATCACGCTCGGCCAGGCATTCGCCAAGGCGATCGGCGACAAGAAGGGCATCCGCCGCTACGGCCATGCGTATGTGCCGCTGGATGAGGCGCTGTCGCGGGTGGTGATCGATTTTTCGGGGCGGCCGGGACTGGAGTTTCATGTGCCGTTCAAGCGGTCGATGATCGGTTCGTTCGATGTCGACCTGACGCACGAATTTTTCCAGGGTTTCGTCAATCACGCACTGGTGTCCTTGCATATCGATAACTTGCGTGGCGACAATGCGCACCACCAGTGCGAAACGGTGTTCAAGGCTTTCGGCCGTGCATTGCGGATGGCGGCGGAACTCGATGTGCGCGCGGCGGGGATGATTCCATCGACCAAGGGCAGCCTGTAGTGGATAGTACCAAGCTGTTTCTCGCTTTGCTGGCCTTGGTCAATCCGCTGGGAGCAGTACCGATTTTTATTTCACTCACGCAAGGCATGGCGCGTGAGGAGCGGCGCAAGACAGTGTTTACAGCGGCTACCAGTGTGGCTTTGGTGATTGTTCTGTCCGGCTTGCTGGGCCAGAAAATCATTGATTTCTTCGGTATTTCGATAGGATCTTTGCAGGTCGGCGGCGGCTTGATCATTTTGCTGACATCATTGAGCATGTTGAATGCGAAGGAGGGTGGTGCACGTGGCATGCCGGAAGAAGCCGCCGAGGCTGAAACCAAGGCGAGTATTGCGGTGGTGCCGCTCGCGATCCCGTTCCTGACCGGGCCGGGTTCGATCAGTACCGTGATCGTGTATGCCAGCCGGATCAAGGGCTGGGCCCAGTATCTGGGTTTGTTTGCTTGCGCTGTGGCAATGGCGGTGCTGGTGGTGATCGCCTTGTCGATGGCAGGACGGATTGCCAAGCTGCTGGGACGCAGTGGCATTAATATTGCGACCAGACTGATGGGCTTGATCCTGGCGGCGCTGGCGGTGGAAATTATCGTGGATGGCTTGCAGCGTTTGTTGCCCATACTGGGGCAGGTTAGTTAAAAGAATATGAATATGATCGCAATTGTTGATTACGGTATGGGTAACTTGCGCTCGGTGGCGCAGGCTCTGCGCCATGTTGCTCCCGAGGCGGATGTCCGCATCACCAGTGAAATTGCCGATATCCGTGCGGCTGACCGCATCGTGTTGCCCGGACAGGGGGCGATGCCGGACTGCATGCGCAGTCTGCGCGAATCGGGTCTGCAGGAGGCGGTGATCGAAGCATCGCGAGTCAAGCCGCTGTTCGGGGTCTGCGTTGGCGAGCAGATGCTGTTCGACTGGAGCGAAGAGGGCGATACGCCAGGGCTGGGTTTGCTGCCAGGAAAAGTCGTGCGCTTTCGCCTCGAGGACCAGTTGCAGGAAGACGGTTCGCGCTTCAAGGTGCCGCAAATGGGCTGGAACCGCGTGCATCAGACACAAGCACATCCGTTGTGGAACGGCATTGCCGACGACAGCTACTTTTACTTCGTCCATAGCTATTATGTGTCCCCGGCCAATGCCGCCGATACGGCCGGAGAAACCATGTACGGCGCGTCGTTCGCCTGCGCCATCGCACGGGATAATATTTTCGCGACGCAGTTCCATCCGGAAAAAAGTGCTGCTGCCGGTCTGCAACTGTATAAAAATTTCGTCCACTGGAATCCCTGATTGCAGTGAAATCCATCTTCTCACTCTCAACTCTTAACTTCTAGCCATGCTGCTCATTCCTGCCATCGATCTTAAAGACGGTCACTGTGTACGCCTGAAACAAGGTGATATGGACCAAGCCACCGTATTCTCCGACAATCCTGCCGACATGGCACGGCATTGGCTGGAGCGCGGCGCGCGGCGCCTGCATCTGGTGGATTTGAATGGCGCTTTCGCCGGCAAACCGAAAAACGGGGCCGCAGTGAAGGCCATCATCGCCGCCGTGCGCGACTTTGCGCTTGAGAATGATATCGATGAAATCCCGGTGCAACTGGGTGGCGGCATCCGTGACCTGGATACGATCGAACGCTATCTCGACAGTGGCCTGAGCTACATCATCATCGGCACTGCCGCAGTCAAGAATCCGGGCTTCCTGCATGATGCATGCAGCGCATTTCCAGGGCAGATCATCGTCGGTCTGGACGCCAAGGATGGCAAAGTGGCGACTGACGGCTGGAGCAAGCTGTCCGGCCACGAGGTGATTGATCTGGCAAAGAAATTTGAAGGTTACGGGGTCGAATCGATCATTTATACCGATATCGGGCGTGACGGCATGATGGGCGGCGTGAATATCGAAGCCACGGTCAAGCTGGCGCAGGCGGTCAAGATTCCGGTGATTGCCTCCGGCGGTGTACACGACATCAGGGATGTCGAAGCACTGTGCGCGGTGCAGGATGATGGGATTGAAGGCGTGATTTGCGGCCGTTCAATCTACGAAGGTTCGCTCGATTTGCAACTGGCACAAGAGCGTGCCGACGAATTGAGCGAACAGAAATATATCGATAACGAATAAGCCATGACACTTGCAAAACGCATCATCCCTTGCCTGGACGTAACCGCTGGCCGTGTGGTCAAGGGCATCAATTTTCTTGAGCTGCGCGATGCCGGGGATCCGGTCGAGATCGCACGCCGCTATGATGAACAGGGCGCAGATGAAATCACGTTTCTGGACATCACTGCCTCCAGCGATGAGCGCGACCTGATCTTGCATATCATCGAAGCAGTCGCCTCGCAGGTCTTCATTCCGCTGACGGTGGGCGGTGGCGTGAGGGTGGTGGAAGACGTGCGGCGTTTGCTCAATGCCGGCGCGGACAAGGTCAGCATCAATACCTCGGCGGTGACCAATCCGCAATTGGTATTCGATGCGGCGCACAAGTATGGTTCGCAATGCATCGTGGTGGCGATTGACGCCAAGCAGACTGCACCCGGCAAGTGGGAAGTGTTTACCCACGGCGGCCGCAAGGCAACCGGGCTGGATGCGATCGAATGGGCGCAGAAGATGGAAAGTCTGGGCGCCGGCGAGATTCTGCTGACCAGCATGGACCGTGATGGTACCAAGGTCGGTTTCGATCTGGGTCTGACTCGTGGTGTATCGGACGCGATCGGCATCCCGGTGATCGCCTCCGGCGGGGTCGGCGGCCTGCAAGATCTGGCCGATGGCATCAAGCTCGGTCATGCCGACGCAGTGTTGGCCGCCAGTATTTTCCATTATGGTCAACATACTGTGCAGGAAGCCAAGCGTTTCCTGGCAGAACAAGGTATTCCGATGAGGCTTGCATGAGCGCGAATTACAAGTGGTTAAACAAGGTCAAGTGGGATGAGCATGGTCTGGTGCCGGTGATTGCCCAGGAAGTGGGCAGTAATGATGTACTGATGTTCGCCTGGATGAACCGTGACGCGCTGGCCAAGACCGTCGAGTTGGGTGAAGCGGTTTATTGGAGCCGTTCACGCAAGAAACTCTGGCACAAAGGCGAAGAATCCGGTCATATCCAGAAAGTCCATGAGTTGCGCCTGGATTGCGATGAGGATGTTGTGTTGATGAAGGTTGAACAGGTTGATGGCATCGCCTGTCATACCGGGCGGCATTCCTGTTTTTTCCAAAAGTTTGAGGGTAGTGCGGATGGCGGCGGCTGGGAAGTCGTGGAGCCGGTGCTGAAAGATCCGGAAAGTATTTATAAATGAGTGAGACACTGAAACGATTGGCCGAAGTCATCGAGTCGCGCAAACTGGCCAACGGCGGCGATCCTGAGAAATCCTATGTGGCCCGCCTGTTCGCCAAGGGGGATGATGCGATCCTGAAAAAGATCGGTGAAGAAGCAACTGAAACCGTGATGGCAGCAAAAGATGCACGGGTCGACGGCGACAAATCCAAAGTGCTGTACGAGTGTGCCGACCTGTGGTTTCATTCATTGATCATGCTGGCGCAGTTCGATTTGACGCCGCAGGATGTGCTCGATGAATTGGCCCGCCGTGAAGGACTTTCCGGCATTGAAGAGAAAGCTGCGCGCAAGGATGTCTTGCGTGAAGTGGATGAATCGACCAAACACTGATATTTTTGTATCGAACGGAGTCACTTTGGATAATTGTATTTTCTGCAAGATTGCTGCAAAAATAATCCCTTCGGACATCGTCTACGAAGATGATGCGCTGCTTGCGTTCAGAGATCACAATCCAGCCGCCCCGGTACATTTGTTGATTATTCCGAAGCGGCATATCGGTACCTTGTCTGATTGCGATACTGAACATGCCGGTTTGTTGGCCGATATGTTGCTGCTGGCACCGAAACTGGCAAAAGAACACGGCTGCGCCCCAACTTTTGACGGAAAAGGCAGTCTAATTGGTGGTTATAAGATGCAAATCAATACCGGTCCCGACGGTGGGCAAGAGGTATACCATCTGCATATGCATTTGATTGGCGGGCCGCGTCCATGGCGCGGTCAAAGATGAGGAGTTTTCATTATTTTTCTTGATGCATCCGATTTAGAATGCATCCTGTATAAAGTACTATCCTGCGGTTATCGGCTGTTTTGAAAGGAAAGATCATGGGTTCATTTAGCATTTGGCATTGGTTGATCGTATTGGTGATCGTGATGCTGGTTTTCGGCACCAAAAAATTGGGCAATATCGGGGGCGACCTCGGCAAGGCGGTCAAGGGTTTCAAGGATGGCGTGAAGGGCGAGGAAGAGAAGTCCGCTGCGCAAGGCAACATCCAGCAGAGTGCAGACAAGTCAACCATCGACGTCGAAGCGAAAGAGAAAACGAAGAACTGAGAATCGCTGCCTGGCGTAAGCATGGCCCGTGCCATGGCTACGCTATCAGCGATTCTTCAGACTCGAACCTTTATGATTGATCTCGGTATTACCAAACTTGCGCTGATTGGCGTGGTTGCTCTGGTGGTCATTGGCCCTGAAAAGCTGCCGAAAGTCGCACGCATGGCTGGCTCATTATTAGGCCGGGCACAGCGCTATATTAATGACGTGAAATCTGAAGTGAGTCGGGAGATAGAACTCGATGAACTGCGCAAAATACAGCAAGAGATGACAGATGCGGCCAAGGATGTCGAACATTCGATTTCCCGCAATCTGGCCGAAACAGAACGTGAATTGAAGTCTGGCTGGGATGATGTGAAAAGTGATGAAATAACGTCGCGTACTCTGCCGTCAACTGATCAACTCGCGCTCAAAGTCAGGGATTTCCGCAGGAAGAAACTGACCCGAACATCTGCCACGCCGCTCTGGTATAAACAGCGCAATGGCGGGAAAACGCATATTATTTCTGCCGCTGCACGCGTGGCCAGATATCGTCGTGGCCGTAAAATATCTCACTCCTTTTTCTAGAGCCTGTTGACACAACCCTAAGCATCATGACTGGCCTTTAATGACCGAAGAACAAAAAACGGGTACCGAAGATACCTTTATCTCGCACCTGATCGAATTGCGCAACAGGCTGATTCGGGCAACGGCCGTGATTGTCGTTGTATTCCTGGGTCTGATGCCGTTCGCCTCCAAGATTTACGATATGGTGGCAGCGCCGATGATGCATGCCTTGCCGGCAGGATCGAGAATGATTGCAACCGGCGTCATTACGCCATTCCTGATTCCGGTAAAAATCACCATGCTGCTCGCTTTTCTGATCGCTTTGCCATGGGTTTTATATCAGGCATGGGCCTTCGTTGCTCCCGGTTTGTATACACATGAGAAGCGACTGGTCGCACCGCTGGTAATATCGTCATCACTCCTGTTTCTCGCTGGCGTTGCATTTTGCTATTTTTTTGTGTTCGGCGTCGTATTCAAATTCGTCAATGACTTTGCGCCAAAATCAATTTCTGTCGCGCCGGATATAGAGAGTTACCTTGATTTTGTGATATCGATGTTCATAGCGTTTGGCATGACTTTCGAGGTGCCGATCATCGTCATTGTGCTGGTGCGCATGGGCTTGGTATCGGTGCAGAAGCTAAAGGAAATTCGTCCCTATGTGATTGTCGGTGCTTTTGTTGTGGCAGCAATAGTCACCCCGCCCGATATCATGAGTCAGTTGCTGCTGGCGGTGCCGATCTGTCTGTTGTATGAAATTGGCATGTTTGTCGCACCATTGTTCGTGAAGGTGACACAGGCGCCGGAAGAAACCGCGTGACCCCGCTTTGTATTTTCAAGATGGGGGAATGAACTTGCTTTCGTCTTTTTTGACGTCTCGCAACCATTTGACCAATGGATAGGCATCTTGAAAGGCTATGGCCAATTCATGCGCCAAATCTTGCGGAATCCTCTGCTTCAGGCTAATTTCCGTCCATACGATAAAGCTTTTCAGCTTTACATAGTCGAGATGCGGCACGTCCTCACTGAAACCTTTTGGTGGCCGGGTCAGCTTGCCTTCTTCCTGCAGACTGCCGAACGTGGCTTGTAGTTTTCGGTTTTTCAATAGCTTGCCAAAGCCGGTCGCATCGCTGACGATGCGGTTGCGGATTGCGCGTAAGCGATCCGGGGGTGGCATGTATTCGCCGACGGCGTACAGTAAATCACCGATTGCATTGATCTGGAAATAATAGGCTGGTCCGCCGCCATCGCTCGGTTTTTTTCGCCCGTTAGGCAGGATCGATGCTGAAAATGTGGTCTTGTAAGGGCTTTTGTCATGCGAGAAGCGCATGTCGCGGTTGATGCGGAAAAGTGCTTTCTTCGGGTTGCAGTCCGCAATTTCTGGGTCGAATTGGGCGATGTGCTGAATCAGTTTGGTCACTACAGCCAGAAATTCACCGCGCAGAATGTCGTAGCGGGGTTTGTTCATGACAAACCATGCGCGGTTGTTGCTGTCGGATAATTCTGCGAGAAACTGGATCAGGTCGCGGGTATGCATGGTTTATGGTTTTCGTGATGGATGCGGTACGGCCACATATCAATCACCTCCTGAAAAATGATGGTTGGATGCAAGCATTTTTCAGGGGGATCTTTATTGTATTTATTCTTCGCGTTTGAGCTTGGGGCGCTTTCCAATAGTGACGTTTAGCGTGGATTCCTGATTTTTGCGGAATACTGTCATTTTCGCTTTGTTGCCGGGCGTCAGTTGCGCAATAAGATTGAGCATTTCAGTCGTGTCAGATACCGACGTGCCTTCTATGGCAACCAGAATGTCGCCAGGCCGTATCCCCGCTTTATCGGCAGGTCCATTTTTAAGAACGCCTGCAATAATGGCGCCGCTTTTTTTCTGCAGCCCAAAGCTCTCAGCCAGTTCTGGTGTGATGTCCTGCGGTTCCACTCCAATCCAGCCGCGCACGACCTGGCCATTATTGATGATTGATTCCATTACCGTTTTTACGGTTGATACCGGGATCGCAAAGCCGATGCCGAGTGAGCCGCCGCTGCGAGAGTAAATTGCTGTATTAATGCCAAGTAAATTGCCATTCGTATCGATGAGCGCGCCACCTGAATTGCCGGGATTGATGGCGGCATCAGTCTGAATAAAGTTTTCGAATGTGTTGATGCCCAGATGATTGCGACCCAAGGCAGAGATGATGCCCATGGTTACTGTCTGGCCGACCCCGAACGGATTGCCGATGGCAAGTACCACATCGCCTACCCGGGATTGCTCGGCGTGGCCGAGCGTGATGGCCGGCAGGTTGGCCAAGTCAATTTTGATGACTGCAAGATCTGTTTCAGGGTCTGTCCCGACGACTTGTGCTACAGCTTTGCGGCCATCCGCCAGCGCCACTTCAATTTCGTCCGCTGCTTCAACCACATGATTATTGGTCAGGATGTAGCCTTGCGGGCTAACCACAACGCCGGAGCCCAGACTGGATTGTTTTTCCTCCTGCTCTCCGGAGCGATCACCAAAGAATTTTTTGAAGAGCGGATCATCCATGAACGGATTTTTTGCTTGTTTGGCTTCCTTGCTGGTGAATATGTTCACAACCGACGGCATCGCGTGTTTGGCGGCCTCGCGGTAGGATCCCTGTGTGGGTGTGCTGCTGACAGGGGCTTCATCCAGGGATACGGTGGATGAGGCGATACGCACACTATGCGCACCTCCCAGAGCCTTGCTGGCCCAATCGGGTTTCAAGGTCGTTACAATAAACCACAGCGCCAAACCGATAGTTACAGTTTGTGCAAATAACAGCCAAAAACGTCGCATAGAAGGTAGTGGAAAATGAGTCAACAATCGGTAAGTAGGGACGAACTGGCGCAATTTCTAGCGCAAACCTTGGAAATTACACGTTTTCATGATTATTGTCCAAACGGGCTGCAGGTGGAAGGAAAGTTGCACATACAAACATTGGTCACTGGTGTGACTGCCAGTTTGGCGTTGATCGAGGCTGCAATTGCGCTGGATGCAGATGCTTTGCTGGTTCATCACGGATATTTCTGGCGAGGTGAGGATGCTTGCGTAACTGGTGTCAAGCATAGACGATTAAAACTGCTATTGGCGCACGATATCAATTTGTTTGCTTATCATCTGCCATTGGATATGCATCCGGAACTGGGTAATAACGCCCAACTGGCCAAGCAATTGGGCTTGAGAGTGGATGCGCATTTTGGCGAGAATGACATCGGGTGGTTGGGTTTGCCGATAGATGCAAGCGTCAAGACGGTCGGTGATTTGGCGTCCGTGGTCGAATCCCGTTTGGGGCGGACGCCATTGGTCGTCGGTGACCCATCACAAGCGTTGGGTCGGGTCGGATGGTGTACCGGCGCGGCGCAAAACATGCTCCCTGATGCCGTGGCAGCCGGTGCAAATGCATATATCAGTGGTGAAATATCCGAGCCGACCGTACATTTGGCGCGGGAAACGGGAGTTGCTTACCTTGCTTGTGGGCATCATGCCACCGAGCGTTATGGCGTGCAGGCGTTGGGTACCCGTATTGCAGAAAAATTCAAGATTCGACACCACTTTATCGATATCGATAATCCGGTCTGAATCGATCCGGATTTATGGTTTCATGCGACGGGAAAATATTTCTTATCCGCAAATCTAAAAAGCCAGCATGCAAGCTGGCTTTTTAGTGCGCAGTGGGCTTATTTTGTCTTCAGCGCATCGCGGATTTCGCGTAGCAAGACAATGTCTTCCGGGGTTGCTACGGGCGCGGCAGGTGCTGCCGGCTCAGCCTTTTTCGCCTTGTTGAAAAGGCGCACCATCTGGAAAATAATGAAGGCCAAAATGATGAAATTGAGTGAGATCGTGATGAAGTTGCCGTAGGCCAGTACCGCCCCCGCTTTTTTTGCCTCAACCAGTGCCAGTTGTGTTCCCTGATTGTTAAGAGGGAGGTAGTGATTTGAAAAATCGAGGCCACCGAAAATTCTGCCAACCACCGGCATGATGATGTCTTGTACCAGCGAATCAACAATTTTGCCGAATGCGGCACCAATGATAACGCCGACCGCCAGATCCACAACATTGCCTTTGGTTGCAAATGTTTTGAATTCTTCCATCATTGCCATGACAATCTCCTTTTGGTTTATTGCCGGATGCAAGCTGCATCATGTGTCTTGCGCTTAAAAACAATCTTATAGAAAATTTGCTTAATGCGGGGCTGAAAGATAGGGTTTTTGCCAGATTTGACAAAAAACCACATTTGGAATGATCGTCTGGCGCTTGGGCGAAGTTTCCTTAATGGACAAGCTTGGTATTTTTTGCTTTAAATCAAAGCTTGCCTCCGCTATAATTTAAGGTTGCTAGAAGCCGCGTTCGCGCTTCGCACAGATTTCGTATTTTGACTGATTGGGGTTGGTATGAGTAACGAAAAGCAGGTCGATTCTGGCCGTCGCGGTTTGCTCGTCGCCACTTGCGCGGCTGGTGGCGTGGCGGGGTTGGCTACGGCGGGAGTATTGGTAAGCACTTTCCAGCCATCCGAGCGGGCAAAGGCCGCCGGTGCGCCGGTGGAAGCTGATATTGCAGATTTGAAGCCGGGGGAGATGAAAGTCGTCGAATGGCGCGGCAAGCCGGTATGGGTCTTGAAGCGTACGCCTGAAATGATGGCTAGTCTTGCCAAGACGGAAGACAAGTTGGCTGACCCGAAGTCAGACAAGGCTTACACCATGGACATTCCTGAATACTGCAAGAATCAGTTCCGCTCCCGCCCGGAGCATAAGGACATTCTGATTACCGTTGGTATTTGTTCTCATTTGGGTTGTTCCCCAAGTTCAAAATTTCAGGCCGGCGCACAGCCGTCATTGCCGGATGATTGGGCAGGCGGTTTTCTGTGCCCTTGCCACGGTTCCACCTTCGATTTGGCTGGGCGCGTATTCAAAAACAAGCCGGCGCCAACCAACCTGGATGTTCCGCGTCATATGTATCTGTCGGACACAAAAATCATCATCGGTAAAGACGAGAAAGGTGAGGCGTAACCATGGCTTTCAATGAAACGCAACTCCCGGCTGATGCGCCTATCGCTGCAAAAGCGATGAACTGGATCGATGCACGCTTTCCGCTGACATCGACCTATAAAGCGCATCTGTCCGAATATTACGCGCCAAAGAACTTCAACTTCTGGTACTTCTTTGGTTCACTGGCGATGCTGGTGCTGGTCATTCAGATCGTAACGGGCATTTTCCTGGTCATGCATTACAAGCCGGACGCGGCACTCGCTTTCGCTTCGGTTGAGTACATCATGCGTGACGTTTCGTGGGGATGGCTGGTGCGTTATATGCACTCAACCGGTGCATCTTCATTCTTCATTGTGGTGTATCTGCACATGACCCGCGGCTTGCTGTACGGTTCATATCGCAAGCCGCGCGAACTGGTCTGGGTGTTTGGTGTGGCAATCTTCCTGTGCCTGATGGCTGAGGCATTCATGGGTTATCTGTTGCCATGGGGGCAGATGTCCTACTGGGGTGCGCAAGTGATTGTCAACCTGTTCGGCGCCATCCCATTCATTGGCCCGGATCTGTCATTGTGGATTCGCGGTGATTACGTGGTTGGCGATGCGACACTGAATCGTTTCTTCTCATTCCACGTGATCGCGGTACCTCTGGTACTGCTGGGCTTGGTCGTGGCGCACATCATCGCATTGCATGAAGTGGGTTCCAACAATCCCGATGGCATCGAAATCAAGGATAAGAAAGACGCGAATGGCAATCCGCTCGACGGCATTCCATTCCATCCTTACTACTCCGTGCATGACATCATGGGCGTTGCAGTGTTCCTCATCATTTTCTCGGCAATCGTTTTCTTTGCGCCGGAAATGGGTGGCTACTTCCTGGAATACAACAACTTCGTCCCGGCTAATCCGCTTGTGACGCCGTTGCATATTGCGCCAGTATGGTATTTCACGCCGTTTTACTCGATCTTGCGTGCCACCACCTCGCCGTTTGTCAATTACGCTCTGATTCCGGGTGTTATCGCTTACTCCTTGCTGGTCATGGTCAACAGCAAGAACGGCAAGGTCAAAATGGCTGCCGTGATTGCTGGTTTGGTGGCTGCAGTTGGCATGTTTTTCCTGGATGCAAAGTTCTGGGGTGTTGTGTTGATGGGTGCATCGGTCATGATTTTGGGCGGCTTGCCATGGCTCGATAAATCCAAAGTGAAATCGATCCGTTATCGTCCGAGCTGGCATAAATGGGTGTATGCCGTTTTTGGGATTGCATTTGTTGTTTTGGGCTACCTCGGTGTAAAACCACCTTCAGCGACTGGCAACCTGGTTTCGCAGATTGGTACCTTCATTTACTTTGGCTTTTTCCTGCTGATGCCGTGGTGGAGTGCAATGGGTACATTCAAGACTGTGCCTGACCGCGTCACGTTCCATCCGCATTGAGCGAAAAAGGGATACTACACATGAAATTGCTTAAAAAACTGATTGCCGCTGTTGCGTTGGTGCCGACCCTTGTCTTTGCCAACGTGGGAGGGTTCCCTCTGGATCATGCGCCTGATCGCAGCACGGATATGGCCGCTTTGCAAAATGGCGCCAAGCTGTTCGTCAACTACTGTCTGAATTGCCATTCCGCTTCCTCGATGCGCTACAACCGACTCAAGGATATTGGTTTGTCAGAAGATCAGATCAGGAACAACCTGCTTTTTACTGGTGAAAAAGTAGGCGACTTGATGAAGACAACATTGACATCGCAGGATGCCAAGGCCTGGTTTGGAGCGGTGCCACCTGATTTGTCGGTGATTGCGCGCGCCCGTGCGTCTGATGCCGGTTCAGGCGCAGACTGGATTTACACCTATCTGCGTACTTACTACAAAGACGATGCTCGTCCGACTGGCTGGAATAATATGGTATTTCCGAATGTCGGCATGCCGCATGCGTTGTGGGAACTGCAAGGCGTGCGCAGTGTGAAGTTTGTAGAGGAAAAAGATCCGCATGACGCCGGTAAAGTGGAGCATAAATTTGCCGGATTCGAGCAAGTCAAGCCTGGAAAACTTTCTGCCAATGACTACGATGCAGCGGTAGCGGATCTGGTTGGTTACCTGCAATGGATGGGGGAGCCGGCACAAAATACGCGCAAGCGCCTGGGTGTATGGGTCTTGCTGTTCCTGGGTGCGTTCTTCGTATTGTCGTGGCGCTTGAATGCTTCCTTCTGGAAGAACATTAAGTAATTTTTGCGCCCGCAATCTGCGGGCATGATTTTCCGGGTGAGCCGTTTTGCGTCTCACCCCTTTGTTTTTAAGGAACTATAAAAATGATGGTTCTCTATTCAGGTACCACCTGCCCATTTTCACAGCGTTGCCGCCTTGTTCTATTCGAAAAAGGCATGGATTTTGAAATTCGCGATGTTGATTTGTTTAACAAGCCGGAAGATATTTCCACGATGAATCCGTATGGCCAGGTACCAATCCTGGTTGAGCGCGATCTCATTCTATATGAGTCGAATATCATTAATGAATACATCGATGAGCGTTTCCCGCATCCGCAACTGATGCCGGCCGATCCGTTGATGCGTTCTCGTGCACGTCTGATGCTGTTCAACTTTGAAAAAGAGTTGTTTGTCCATGTGCATACGCTGGAGAACGACAAGTCGAAGGGTGCAGAAAAAGTGCATGAGAAGGCGCGCTCTGAAATCCGCGATCATCTGACCATGCTGGCTCCCTTGTTCTTGAAGAACAAGTATATGATGGGAGACGAGTTTTCGATGCTGGACGTTGCGATCGCGCCGTTGCTGTGGCGTCTTGATCATTACGGTATCGAGTTGTCAAAAACCGCTGCGCCGATCATGAAATATGCGGAACGGATTTTTTCCCGCCCGGCGTATATCGAAGCATTGACGCCTTCTGAAAAAGTCATGCGCCGCTAACAGGCGGTGTGTTTTTGATTTATTGCATGGTGTTGTGCACTGAATGCTGCTTCGTCGGCTACTGCTGACGGGCGGCAAACAGGGTGCAAATTGCCCGAATGAGATGCATCATAATTATCTGAGCTATGTCTGAATCCTCCACCAAGCCTTACTTTCTGAGAGCCATTTACGAATGGTGTACTGACAATGGTTATACGCCCTATGTGGCGGTCAGTGTCGATGCGAGCACCCGTGTGCCGATGGAGTTCGTACGTAACGGGGAAATTGTGCTGAACATCAGTTTCAGTGCAACCAGTGGTTTGAAGATGGACAATGATTTTATCAATTTCAGCGCCCGATTTGGCGGTGTGTCGCGGCAGATTTCGGTGCCGGTCGCTAATGTGATGGCCATTTATGCCAATGAAAATGGTCAGGGTATGGCGTTTGAGGTACAGGCAACTGATGACGGCGCTGCAAGCGATGCTTCGGGGGCGCCAGCAGAAGTCGTGTCGCCGGCTGAGGTGGCGCCTGATGCGCCGTTACTGACCTCAGTGCCACCGGCTCCAGCCGGACAGCCCGCTCCCGGACAGGATCCGGATGATTCTCCGGATGCGCCAAAAAAAGTTGGCCGTCCCGTGCTAACCCGCATTAAATAGCTTATAATTCTGGCTCTAAAGTTTCGCCGGCTTAGCTCATTTGGTAGAGCAGTTGACTTGTAATCATCAGGTGGCCAGTTCGATTCCGGCAGCCGGCACCAGTAAAAAGCCCCAGATCAGTCATGATCTGGGGCTTTTTCAATTCCGCGAATGTTCTTGTCAGCGCTGCGCTGGTCACATTTAATTTGCGGAAAACGCACATTTTTACTTTCGGATCGTGATCCTATCTTATATAATTGCTGCTTACAGTTTTTCGCCGGCTTAGCTCATTTGGTAGAGCAGTTGACTTGTAATCATCAGGTGGCCAGTTCGATTCCGGCAGCCGGCACCAGTAAAAAACCCAAGATCAGCAATGATCTTGGGTTTTTTCACATTCGGCAGCGGAAATCTCCGATGCTTCTTCTCTTTTCTGCGGTCACGGCAATGCGCCATTTCACTGCTCGGATTGCGCATCCTTCAAGCCATTCCAGCGCGGAGTCAGTTGATGCCGGATGTCGAACAGGTCGAGTACGCGGCCGGCGGTATGCTCGACCATTTCGGCAATCGATTGGGGGCGGTGGTAAAAGCCGGGTAGCGGCGGGAAGATGATGCCGCCCATTTCGGTCACCGCAGTCATGTTGCGCAGATGCGCAAGATTGAATGGTGTTTCGCGCACCATCAGCACCAGACGACGGCGTTCCTTCAGGGTCACATCGGCAGCGCGGGTGATCAGGTTGTCCGACAGGCCGTGCGCAACGGCGGCCAGCGTTTTCATCGAGCAGGGCGCGATGATCATGCCATCGGACTGGAACGATCCGCTGGCGATCGAGGCGCCGACATCGCGCACATTGTGCACCACATGCGCCAACGCTTCGACATCCTTGCGCTTCATGTCGAGTTCCTGATGCAGGTTGAGCACACCTGCCTCGGATATCAGCAGGTGCGTCTCGATACCGGGCAACTCGCGCAGTATCTGCAGCAGCTTGACCCCATACACAACGCCGGTGGCGCCGGTGATCGCAATCACCAGGCGTTTAGGTTTGTTCATCGGGCTGGGGTCAAGGATCTGTACGGCGTGCTTATGCGCTTAACAGCGTTTTCAGTTCGCCGGATTCGTGCAACTCGTTCATGATGTCGGAGCCGCCGATGAATTCACCCTTGATGTACAGCTGGGGGATGGTTGGCCAGTTCGAGAATTCCTTGATGCCCTGACGCACTTCGGCATCATCCAGCACATTCACGGTGACGATGTTCTCGACGCCGTTGGCTTTCAGGATCTGGATCGCCTTGCCGGAAAAACCGCATTGCGGGAATTGGGCGGTGCCCTTCATGAATAAAACGACCGGATTCTGGGTAACGGTCTCTTTGATCCAAACTTGTACGTCGCTCATGGCTGCCTTTCAAAAATAAGTAGATACATTATATGAAAAACCGGGATTTGCTGCTGAGCTCATTCGGCCTAGACATTTAGGCCGAGACGGTGAGCTGGCATGCTGCTGCAGGCATTTTCCGGCTATCAATATACTGGGTGATGTATTAAAAAATACCGAGCAAATCCGTGCGGGAGAGCATGTGTTTTCATGCATACTCCCTGTTTTATGCTGATTGGTGGGCTTACTTCAGCTTGGCGAAAGCGGCTGCCATCGCGTTGCCGGACGGTGCCGCCTGGCGCGGCTGTTGCTGGTGCTGCGCCAGGCGCTTGGCATCGTTGCGGTCGGCGCGCTGTTCCGGTTTCGCGCCTGGCTGCGGCGCGCTGTCGGTCAGGCGCATGGTCAGCGCGATGCGCTTGCGCTTTTCGTCGACTTCGAGCACCTTCACCTTCACCACCTGGCCGGCCTTGACCACCGTGTGCGGGTCCTTGACAAAAGTGTTGGACAGCGCGGAGATGTGCACCAATCCGTCCTGATGCACGCCGATGTCGACAAATGCGCCGAATGCGGCGACGTTGGTGATGACGCCTTCCAGAATCATGTCGGGCCGCAGATCCCTGATTTCCTCGACGCCTTCCTTGAAGGTGGCGGTGGTGAACTCCGGGCGCGGATCGCGGCCGGGTTTTTCCAGCTCTTTCAGGATGTCGCTGATGGTCGGCACGCCGAACTTGTCGTCCGCATACTTGGCCGGATTCAGCGATTTCAGCAGCCGTTCATCGCCGATCACCGCTTTCACGTCCTTTTTCAGGTCGGAAAGGATTTTTTCGACCAGCGGATACGATTCCGGATGGACCGCCGATGCATCGAGCGGATTGTCGCTGCCCATCACGCGCAGGAAGCCTGCGGCCTGCTCGAAAGTCTTGTCGCCCAGCCGCGGCACTGCGCGCAGCGCCGCGCGCGAGCCGAATGCGCCTTTCAGGTCGCGATAGCTGACGATGCTTTGCGCCACGCTGCTTGATAAGCCGGAGACCCGCGCCAGCAGCGGCGCGGACGCGGTATTGACGTCGACCCCGACCGCATTCACGCAATCCTCGACCACCGCGTCGAGCGAGCGCGCCAGCTGGGTCTGGCCGACATCGTGCTGGTACTGGCCGACGCCGATCGATTTCGGGTCGATCTTCACCAGTTCGGCCAGCGGGTCTTGCAGGCGGCGCGCGATCGACACCGCGCCGCGCAGCGAGACGTCCATGTCCGGCAATTCCTTGGATGCGAATTCGGACGCCGAATACACCGAGGCGCCGGCTTCGGACACCACGATCTTGGTCAGTTTCAGTTCCGGGCGCAGCTTGATCAGGTCCTGCGCCAGCTTGTCGGTCTCGCGCGACGCGGTGCCGTTGCCGATCGAGATCAGCGATACCTGGTGTTTTTCGGCCAGCCTGGCCAGCGCGTGCAAGGAGCCGTCCCAGTCGTTCTTCGGCTGGTGCGGGTAAATCACCGCGGTGTCCATCACCTTGCCGGTGGCGTCGACCACCGCCACCTTGACCCCGGTGCGCAGTCCGGGATCGAGTCCCATCGTCGCGCGCGGGCCGGCCGGCGCGGCCAGCAGCAGCGCTTTCAGGTTCAGCGCGAAGACGTTGATCGCCTCGACCTCGGCCCGTTCGCGCAGCGCGCCCATCAGCTCGGTTTCCAGATGCATGAAGCTCTTCACGCGCCAGGTCCAGCGCACGGTGTCGGCCAGCCATTTGTCGGCCGGGCGGCCCTGGTTCTTGATGCCGAAACGGGCGGCGATGCGGCCTTCGCACGGGTTCAGCGGCGCGTCCCACTTCGGTTTTTCTTCTTCGCTGTCGAGCCGCAGCACGACATTCAGCATCTCTTCGCGCCGGCCGCGGAAGATTGCCAGTGCGCGGTGCGACGGAATGGTGTGGATGGTTTCCGAATAATCGAAATAATCGGCGAATTTTTCGCCGGCGTCCTGCTTGCCTTCGACCACTTTCGATTCGACGATCCCATGTTCCAGCAGGTATTCGCGCAGGCCCTGCAGCAGCGTCGCGTCTTCGGCGAAGCGTTCCATCAGGATCTGGCGCGCGCCGTCCAGCGCCGCCTTGGTGTCGGCCACGCCGGGGTTGTCGCCGTTGGCGGTGGCGAAAGCCGGCTTCAGGTAGTTGGCCGCCTCGTGCTTCCGGATTCAGGCCCGGATCGGCCAGCAGCGCGTCGGCCAGGGGCTGCAGACCGGCTTCCAGCGCGATCTGGGCCTTGGTGCGGCGTTTCAGCTTGTACGGCAGATACAGATCTTCGAGCCGGGTCTTGTCTTCGGCATGGGCGATCGCGTCCAGCAGCACCGGCGTCATCTTGTTCTGTTCCTCGATCGAGGCGATGATCGCCGCCCGCCGCGCTTCCAGTTCGCGCAGGTAGCGCAGGCGTTCTTCCAGCAGGCGCAGCTGGATGTCGTCCAGGCCGCCGGTGGCTTCCTTGCGGTAACGGGCGATGAAAGGCACGGTCGCGCCTTCGTCCAGCAGCGCGATGGCGGCTGCGACTTGTACCGGTTTGGCAGCGAGTTCAAGGGCGAGGCGTTGTTCGATGGATGGCAGCATGGGCAATTGGTCGGTGTGGGAAATCAAGCTGTGATGATACGCAATCCGGCGGGATACGCCAGTCCCGATCGTACAAATTGTGTTGAGTCAGTCCTGTGCTTTTGTTATTTTATCGGGAGTATGTCTGAAAAAATGGCTGTTGCCGCACGTATTCATTGGGGTGTTGAAATATACATGGGAGTGTATAGTTGTTGCGCGCATGCAGAGTGCGCTGCTCGGCTAGTCATGCGTCCAGCTCAGAGCTCGGCTCGGCGCCATATTCTAGGATAATGGCAACATTTTGCCGCTGTGGCGGCGCATTTCTGAAGAAACCGGACGATGTATTACACGCTAAAAGATATCATCAACGCCTTCGACGACAAGACGCTGGGGCGGGCGCAGGACATTGTGCGCCGCGGCCTGGTGGCAGTCGGCCGAGGTCAGCGGCGATATGATCGAAGGCAGCGTGCAGGGCAGCGGCGACTGGAGTTACGAGCAGGATATCGCGCTGCATGCGGGCAGGCATGGGGTGGAATTCGAGGGCAGCTGCTCCTGTCCGGTCGGCTACAGGTGCAAGCACATGGCCGCGGTGCTGCTGACTTGCCTGCAGCAGGAACAGGCGCCTGTGGCCGGACAAAGCGAGAGCATGATGCTGCCGCATGCGGTCGCAGCCTGGCTGCAGCGGGTCGAGAGTGCGGCGCACGGGACGACAGCCCCGGCGGCGCCTGGATCCAAGTCCGGGATGCCGTCCAAAACCGCGCACCGCCTGCTGTTCGTGCTGTCGCCCGACCGCAGCGGCAGGCATGTCAGCCTGAGCCTGTGCAAGGCGCGTTTGCGCGTCAACGGCGATATCGCGGCGGCCAGCATGATCGGCGAACTGTACAACCTGTTGTCGAGTCCGCCCAATTACATGCAGCCCGGCGACGAGGACGCGGTGCGCCTGTTCATCGCGCTGCGCAGCGGCGTGTATGGCGGCAGCGATGTCGAACCCAAGGGCCGGGTCGGCGCCGAATTGCTGCGGATGTTGCTGGAGTCGCAGCAACATCTGCAGCAACATCCGCAGCAATTGCAGTGGGCCAATTCCTTTGCCGACATCCTGAAAGGCCAGCTCTATCCGGTCAAGGCCGGCCCGGCGCGCAGTGCCGAGCTGGCCTGGTTTGACGAGGATGAGCGGCTGCGCCTCGGATGGCAGTTCCGGCCGGGCCAGGATGGTCAGGCCGGACAGGAAAACGGCAGCATCGATTTCATCCTGCAGACCGAGCCGGCGATGTATGTGAATAATCTGGTGTGCGGCAATCTCACGTTGCAGCAGGGCGGCGCCGGCATCCCGCTGCGGGAATTGCAGGCGATGGTGGCGCAGGCGCCGACCCTGTCTGCCAGAGACAAGCTGGCGGTCTCGCACGTGTTGCTGGCGCAAGGGCTGCAGCACATCGTGCCGCTGCCGCAGCAGCTGCAGGAGACGGTGCGCGACGACATCATGCCGCAGCCGCTGTTGCTGCTGGGCGCATTGCCGCAAGAGCAGTACGGCGCTGCGGCCGCAGCGCCGCCGCTGTGGCAGGATTTCGTGCTGCCGGCCTTCGATTACGACGGCGACAGCGTGGCTGCCGACCATGCGGAGCTGGTGATCCGGCGCGGCGGGCAGGGCATCGAGAAAATCGTCCGCCAGCGCGCGGCCGAAGACGCCGCGATCGCCACCCTGCTTGCGGCCGGGCTGGTGCCGCCGCAGCATCCGGAGCCGCCGCTGTCGACCCTGATCGGCGCGCTGGTGATGCCGAGTCAGCTCGAGTGGCTGCGCTTCACCGGCGAAGTCGTGCCCGCGCTGGAGGCGCAAGGCTGGCAAGTCAACCGGATGCCGGATTACCGTTACGACGTGGCCGAAGTCGAGGACTGGTATGCCGATATCGATGACAAAACCAGCGAGCCGGGCAGCCCGTGGTTCGATCTGGAGCTGGGCATCGTCGTCAATCAGGCGCGGGTGTCGCTGCTGCCGGTGCTGGTCGACCTGATCCGCAATGCGCCGCTGGACTTCAACCCGCAGGCGCTGGCCGCCCATGCCGACGACGAACCGCTGCTGGCGACACTGCCGGACGGGGTGCGCGTCGCGCTGCCGTGGGGCCGCATCAAGCCGATTCTCGGCACGCTGGGCGAGCTGTACTTCAGCGACAAGAGCGGCGCCAGCATGCGCCTGTCCACGCTGGATGCGGCGCGCCTGGCCGAACTGGCCGGCGCCACCCAGCTGCGCTGGATCGGCGGCCAGCGCTTGCGCGACATCGGCCACAAGCTGGCGACCTTCGGCGGCGTGCAGAGCGTGGCCGCGCCGGCTGGCCTGCAGGCGACGCTGCGCGATTACCAGAGCGAAGGCCTGGCCTGGATGCAGTTCCTGCGCGAATACGACCTGGCCGGGATTCTGGCCGACGACATGGGCCTGGGCAAGACCATCCAGACCCTGGCCCACATCCTGACCGAAAAGGAAGCCGGCCGCCTGACCCAGCCGGCGCTGGTGGTCGCGCCCACCAGCCTGATGGGCAACTGGCAGGATGAAGCGGCGCGTTTTGCGCCCGGGCTGCGGGTGCTGGTGCTGCAGGGCAAGGACAGGCTCGCGCATTTCGATTCGATCGACCAGTTCGACCTGGTGCTGACCACCTATGCGCTGCTGCCGCGCGACGAAGAAAAGCTGCGCGAGCATGCTTACCATCTGGTGATCCTGGACGAGTCGCACTACATCAAGAACAACCGCTCGAAAGCCGCGCAAGCGGCCGGCATGCTGCGCGCGCGGCACCGGCTGTGCCTGACCGGCACCCCGCTGGAAAACCACCTGGGCGAGCTGTGGTCGCAATTCCACTTCCTGCTGCCCGGTTTGCTGGGCGAGGAAAAAGCCTTCAACACCGGATTTCGCCACCCGATCGAAAAGCAGGGCGACGACAGCCGCCGCGCGCTGCTGACGCGCCGCATCAAGCCGTTCTTGCTGCGCCGCACCAAGGACAAGGTCGCCAAGGAGCTGCCGGCCAAGACCGAAATGGTGCGCACGGTCGAGCTGAGCGGCGCGCAGCGCGACCTGTACGAAACCGTGCGGCTGGCGATGGACAAGAAGGTGCGCAGCGAAATCGCCAAGAAAGGCGTGGCGCGCAGCCAGATCGTGATCCTGGAAGCGCTGCTCAAGCTGCGCCAGGTCTGCTGCGACCCGCGCCTGGTCAAGTCGGAGTCCGCCAAGAAGGCCGCCGCGCCGTCCGCCAAGCTGCTTGAGCTGATGACGATGGTCGAGGAGTTGCTGGAAGAAAATCGCAAGATCCTGGTGTTCTCGTCGTTTACCAGCATGCTGGCGCTGATCGAGGCCGAATTGCAGGCGCGCCGGGTGCCGTATGCGCTGCTCACCGGCGACACCGACAACCGCGCCGAGGTGGTGCGCGCGTTCCAGCAGGGGCTGGTGCCGATTTTCCTGATCAGCCTGAAAGCCGGCGGCGTCGGCCTCAACCTGACCGCGGCCGACACCGTGATCCACTACGATCCGTGGTGGAACCCGGCGGCCGAAAACCAGGCCACCGACCGCGCGTGGCGCATCGGCCAGGACAAGCCGGTATTCGTCTACAAGCTGATCGCGAAAGGCACGCTGGAAGAGAAAATCCAGGCCTTGCAGCAGAAAAAGGCCGATCTGGCGCAGGCGATGCTGGCCGATGGCGGGGTGCAGGCGGTGCAGATCACGCAGGACGATTTGCAGGCGATCTTCGCGCCGCTGGAAGAGTGATGGGGGCCGGGAGTGGCGGCGTCTCAGTTCCCGCTTAGCACTTTCTGCACTTGGCCGCCGCAGAGTTTCCCGAGCCGCGCATATTCTTCCGGCGTATCGATCAACGCTTGCAGCGCCTTGACCTTGTCCATTTCCGCCTGGATGTAGGCCAGCCAGCCGTCGTTGATTTTTTGCTGCAGCAGCGTTTGCGCCTGGCCGCTCGGCGCGTACAGCGGCTTGGCCTGGAATGCCTGCTTCAGCGCGTCGCGGATGGTGGCTTCGACCTTGGGCAGGTATTCCTGGTAGACCCGCACATGACGCAGCTCGTGCTTGAGGATTTCCTGATAGGCGCAGGAGTCGGGCGGGAATTCCTTGCCGATATAGACCTTCATCGGTGAGTAAATCAGCGCCACCTTGATCTGGGGCGCCACGCATTCGTAGCCGCTGGGCGGGTCTTGCAGGATTGGCCGGCCAGCCCCATTTCGACGCGTGAATTCATCCTGGTCAGGCCCAGAACCATGCCGCCGGCAGCGGGCGAGCCCATGCGCGTGAGCATCCGGTATGACACCTGGGTGTCGATGCTGTAGCCGTTTTGGTGGGCGCTCAGCACCGAGACTGTCTTGGGCAGGGTGTCTTCGCAGCGGATTTGGAAATCGCTGCGGCACCATGCGGATGGTGCGCACCCGGTCAGCGCGAGAAAAAACAGCAGCAATCGCGGCCTGATCATGACTTGCGGCTCATTTTTATACTCCCTGCTGTATTTTAAGCAGGTCAATGAAAACGTGCGGGTAATGCCATATTTTCACTTATACCCCCGTGTTTTTCGAAATGTCTGGCTATTTTTGGGGGGCTGGCGGAGCTGATTCCGGGGCAAATTTCCCGCGTCCGGTTTGCGCAGCTTGCGGTCCTGTCACGCTGCTGCTTGCGCTGGCCGGATGCCGCCGCTCACCCGTTCGATGCCGGCCAGATCCTGCCAGCTTTGCACATCACTGAATCCCTGAGCCATCAACAGCGCGCGCACCGCCGCCGCCTGATCATAGCCGTGCTCCATCAGCAGCCAGCCGCCCGCCACCAGATGCGCTGCGGCGCCATTGACGATGGTGCGCAGCGCGGACAGGCCGTCGGCATGGTCGGTCAGCGCGCCGAGCGGCTCGAAGCGCAGGTCGCCCTGGCCCAGATGGGCGTCGCCGGCCACGATGTAGGGCGGGTTGGCGACGATCAGTTCGAATTGTTCGCCGGCTGGCAGCGCGTCGTACCAGTCGCTTTGCAGCAGGCGCAGCGCGCCGCCGCTGCTCGCCAGGTGCTGCGCGGCATTCTGTCGGGCAATGTCGAGCGCGGCCGCACTGACATCGAGCGCGCTGACCTGCAGGTCGGCGCGGGCGTGGGCCAGCACCACCGCGATTGCGCCGGAGCCGGTGCCCATGTCGAGCAGGCGGGCGCCGTGCGGCGCCCGTTGCAGCGCCAGTTCGACCAGCAATTCGGTTTCCGGGCGCGGGATCAGCACATCGGTCGTCACCCGGAACGGCAGGCCGAAAAATTCGCGCTGGCCGACCAGGTAGGCGATCGGCTCGCCCGCGATGCGGCGCTGCACCAGGCTGCGCAGCAGCTGCAGCTTCTGGATCGCCGGGCACGCGTTCGGATCGGGTGATCAGCTCGATGCGGGTCATGCCCAGCGCGTGCATCAGCAGCATGCGGGTTTCCAGCGCATCCAGCGGCGATTGCCTTTGCAGTGCGGCGACATTGCTGCCGCTGCTGAAGACAGCCTGCATTTCAGGTATCTCAGGCATAACGGGGATAGCGTGAATGGCGCTTGAACGCAATCCGGCCCAGGACCAGCGCAAACGCGAGGAACCAGAGCAGCGCCCATTGCGGAATCGACAGCCCGAGTATCGGCGCGTAGTCGGTGGTGCAGAAACCGTCGGCCTTGAACAGGAAGGGCAGCAATTCGGCGCTGAAAATCTTGTTCAGCGAGGTTTCCAGCGGATCGACGCCGCACGATACCGCCGGATGCGCCTTGACCCACAGATGCCAGCCGGCGATGCCGGCTCCGCTCAGCGCGGCGACCAGGCCCAAGCCGGCCCCCGCTTTTTCGGCTTTGCCCTGCAGGAAGGCGGTCACCAGGCAGATCAGCGCAATCGCGAAAAACGCGTAACGCTGCATCACGCACAGCGGGCAGGGCTGCATTTCCAGCACATGCTGCAAATACAGCGCGACGCCGAGCAGTGCCAGCGCTGCGGCAGCGACGGCGAGTAAGACGGACCTGGATGTTTTCATAGGATTTTCAGCTTGGTGATTGTTGTTTTTTTGAGTTGCCGGCCAGGCATTGGTTCCCGGCGGCAAGTGCATGAACATGTTTTGTCAGATATTGTCGCCCAGCGCCGCCAGCAGCTCGGCCTGGTGCTCGGCGCCCAGCGCATTGACCAGTTCGTCGAGTTCGCCATCCATGATGAAATCCAGTTTGTACAGCGTCAGGTTGATGCGGTGATCGGTCATGCGGCCCTGCGGGTAATTGTAGGTGCGGATCCGTTCGCTGCGGTCGCCGGAGCCGATCAGGCTCTTGCGGGTCGCCGCTTCCTTGGCCTGCTGCTCGCGGATCTGCACGTCCATGATGCGGGTCGCCAGCACCCGCAACGCTTGCGCCTTGTTCTGATGCTGGCTGCGGCCGTCCTGGCATTCGACCACGATGCCGGTCGGATTGTGCGTGATGCGCACCGCCGAATCGGTCTTGTTGATGTGCTGGCCGCCGGCGCCGGACGCGCGATAGGTGTCGATGCGCAGGTCGGCCGGGTTGATCACCACGTCGCTGACTTCGTCGGCTTCCGGCATCACCGCCACCGTGCAGGCCGAGGTGTGGATGCGGCCCTGGGTTTCGGTGGCCGGCACGCGCTGCACGCGGTGGCCGCCGGATTCGAACTTGAGCTTGGCATACGCGCCGGGCCCGACCAGACGCACGATGACTTCCTTGTAGCCGCCCAGCTCGGAGGCCGATTCCGACATCATCTCGACTTGCCAGCGGTTGCGCTCCGCATAGCGGGTGTACATGCGCAGCAGGTCGCCGGCAAACAGCGCGGCTTCGTCGCCGCCGGTGCCGGCGCGGATTTCGAGCAGGATGTTGCGCTCGTCATTGGCATCCTTCGGCAGCAGCATCTTTTGCAGGTCGAGCTCCAGCTGCGCCATCTGCTGCCTGGCGGCATCGATTTCTTCCTGCGCGAAATCCTTCATTTCCGGGTCGGACAGCATGTCCTGCGCGGCGGCGACATCGTTTTCGACCTGGGTGTAGGACTGGTAGAGCGCCACCAGCGGGCCGATTTCGGCATGCTCGCGGGTCAGCTTGCGGTAGTTGTCCATCGATGCAGTCGCATCTTCGCGCATCAGCAGCTCGCCGACTTCTTCCAGTCGGTTGGCGAGTTGGTCGAGCTTGGCGAGCATTGAGGGTTTCATAAGGCATCTCTATCTGGGAATCTGGAGCGGCAACGCAGTTGCGCGTCGGCATGTCGGGGAGTGCGCTGCGCGCGGGCGTCGCTAGCGCTTGGTGCGGAACAGTTGCGGCAGCAGTGCGGCCAGGCGGGCGCGCTCGTCGCCCTGCGCCTGATGCAGCGCCTGTTGCGGGCCGTGCAGGAATTTGGCGGTCAAGCCCTTGGACAGCGCTTCCAGCACCAGCTCGATGTCTTCGCCTTTGGCCAGCATTTTCTTGGCGCGTTCCAGTTCGATCAGGCGCAGTATTTCGCTGCTTTCGTGCAAGTCCTGGATCACCGGCACCATGATGCGGCCATCGATCCAGTGCATGAACGACTGCACCCGGGTTTCGATGATCGCTTCGGCCTGCGCCACCGCAGCCTGGCGGTTTTCCATCCCGGTCTGCACCACCGTGCCCAGGTCGTCGACCGTGTACAGGAACGCATCGTCGAGCCGGCCGACTTCGGTTTCGATGTCGCGCGGCACCGCCAGATCGACCATGAACATCGGCTTGTGGCGGCGCACCTTGATCGCGCGCTCGACCATGCCCAGCCCGATGATCGGCAGCGAAGACGCGGTGCAGGACACCACGATGTCAAACTGCGCCAGTTGCTCGGGCAGTTCGGCCAGGCGTATCGCGCGGCCGTTGAAGCGGTGCGCCAGCGCCTCGCCGCGTTCCAGCGTGCGGTTGGCGATGGTCAGGGTTTTCGGATTCTGCGCGGCAAAGTGGGTCGCGCACAGTTCGATCATTTCGCCGGCGCCGATGAACAGCACATGCTGCTCGGAAATCGTGTCGAAAATCCGTTGCGACAAGCGCACCGCAGCGGCCGCCATCGACACGCTGTGGGCGCCGATCTCGGTCGTGCTGCGCACTTCCTTGGCGACCGCGAAGGTGCGCTGGAACATCTGATGCAGATAGGTGCCGAGGCCGCCGGCCGCATCGGCTTGCCGTACCGCATCTTTCATCTGTCCCAGGATTTGCGGCTCGCCCAGCACCATCGAGTCCAGCCCGGAGGCGACGCGGAACGCGTGGCGCACCGCATTGTCCTGCGGCAGCGTGTACAGATGCGGACGCAGCTCGGGGTAAGACAGCTTGTGATAATCGGCCAGGAAATGCGCGGTGCTGTCGATGGCCGCCTCGACGCCGCCGCGCAGGTGGCTGGCCGCGTACAGTTCGGTGCGGTTGCAGGTCGACAGGATGGCCGCTTCATCGGTAAAGCCGGAGGCGTCCTGGCGGCCGAACCAGGCGCGTGCCGAGCCTACCGCCTGACCGATCTGGTCAGCCGGGAAAGCCACTTTTTCCCGCAGCGAAAGCGGCGCAGTGGTGTGGTTGAGGCCTACGGCAAGGAGTTGCATGTCAGGGGAACTATTCTTAACTGCACATTTTTAATCGAAACATATGCGCATTATAGCTTCTCAGGCCGCGACAGATCGATTTGGTTCAAGCTGGATTCAAGCATTCGAGCGAGGCAATTCGATGGTAAAGGTGGTGCCTGCGCCGACCTTGCTGCTAAAACCGATCTGGCCGTGATGCCGTTCGATGACCGTTTTGACAAACACCAGGCCCAGCCCGATGCCGTCCTGACGTGGCTGCCGGGCCACGCTGAAACGCTGGAAGCGCCGGAATAACTTGAGCTGATCGGCGTGCGCGATACCGACACCCTGATCGCTGATGCTGCAGACGACAGTCGGCTGCACGATGGCGGCCTGGTTGCGCAGGGTGCAGACGATGCGTGTGCCGGGATTGCTGTATTTGATCGCGTTCGACAGCAGGTTGCTCAGTGCCCGGCTCATCAATGCGCGGTCGACCAGCACCGGGTATTCTTCCTCGCCAACCTGGGTTTCGATCACAATCTGCTTGCCGTGCGCCAGCGCCCACATTTCATCGCTGGCGTCATACAGCACTTCCTGTAAATCGAGGTCCTCCAGCCGGTATTGCTGCGATTCGGCGCGCGCCAGCTGGACGAAGTTGTCGGCCAGGTCGAGCGTCTTGCGGCTGGATTTTTCCAGTCGGCTGAAGAATTCTTCCTGCGGCAAGGCCGAAAGCGGGTCCTGCTGCAGTTCCAGCAGCGCCAGGATCGACGCCTGCGGCCCGCGCATGTCATGCGACAAAAAGCGCAGCGTCTCGTCGCGGCTGCGTTCGGCGCTGCGGATCGCTGAAATGTCGATGATGCTGACGATCCAGCCGCTCAGTACATTGGCGCCAGAGTGGCAGGGGGCGCTTTTCACCAGCAGGTCGTGCTCATGTTCATCGCGTACCTCGATGCCGAGCGGGTGTGCGGCGACTTTTTGCAGATCCAGCAAATCCCACCAGTCGAACTGTGCATTGGCGGCCTGATCCAGCGGCTGCGGCGATATCAGCCGGCCAAACAAATAAGGCAGCAACGCATCATTAATGTTCTTGAAGCCGATCGAAGCAAAATAAGCGACTGCATGTTTATTCGACAGCAAGACATGACCATCGGCAGTCGTGACCAGGGTTGCGTCGGGCAGGCTGTCGAGGCTGTCGGAAATGAACTGGCGCAAATCACGCACCCGCCGCGCCGCATTTTCCATTGCATGGATGCGCTGCGCCAACTGGTCTGCGATGCGTCCATCGTTCTGTTCGGGCGCAGATTCCGGCAGCAGGTGCGGCTCCCGGTCGAGACGGATGAATTCCTGTCCCAGATAGCTGATGGCCGCTTCCAGCCGGCGCCAGCTCCATAGCGGATAGGCGGCCAGCAGCGTAATCAGGGCCGCCGCCGGTGCAATCCATAGTCCGGCACGCAGCGCCAGATAGCTGGCTGTCAGCGTCAGCAGGAACAACGCTGCTGTCACCAGCAGCGAGACGCGCGGCGAGCACAGCAAATAGGCGAGCAGCGCGATGCATACCGGCAGCATGCTGAAAACAGTGGTCTGCCATGGCTTGGCGATGGCAATCGATTCGCCGTTCAACAGGCTGGCGAGGATGTTGGCATGGATTTCCACGCCCGACATGATGCCGCTGCCGCTCGATAGCGGCGTCGGGTAGGCGTCAGCCATGCCGATCGCGGTGGCGCCGATCAGCACGTGTTTTCCTGTAAAAAACTGCGCCGGCACTTCACCGCGCAATACCGACACATACGGTATCGAGGTGAAATGGCCGCTGCCGCCGCTGAACGGGATATGGATTTGGTAGTCGCGTTGCCAGCTGCCGGGAGACGGCAGTGCTGGCTGGTCAGCACGGGCGCCGGGAATTTTTCGTTGCAGCACATTATCGTTGCCGGCTTGCCCGTCGGGGTCGCTCAGCGCCAGCGCAAAATGCGGCCACCAGACGCCATTCTGGCCCTCGCGCAGGAAGGCGCTGCGCACCACGCCGTCGGGATCCAGTTCCATGTTGATGTGCGCCAGAGAATGGGCGGCTGCAGCCAGTGCCGGAACCGGCAGCCTGGCCTGCAAGCCGGCCCCGGCGCTTTCCAGTACGATCGGCAGCACGCTGCGCCGGTCTTGTTCCAGCGCTGCGGCCAGCGCAGCATCGCCAGACTGAACGCCAGTGCTGGCAGGCTCGGCTTCGGACAGGATCAGATCGAGTCCGATTACGCGCGGTTGCGCCTCGCTGATGCGCTTGATCAGTGCCGCATGCAGGGTGCGCGACCAGGGCCAGCGTCCCAGTTCTGCCAGGCTGTAGTCATCGATGGCGACGATGATGATGTCGTCGCGCGCCGGGCGGGTATTGGTCTGGATGAATTTGTCATACAGGGTCTGGTCCAGCCGTCCCAGGCCATTCAAATGTCCGAGTCCGGCCGCCAGTGCCAGCATCAGCAACATCAACAGCAGCCATTCGCGCAGCGCGATATGCCGGATGAATCGAAAGGCGCTCAGCTTCATGTTGTCACGCCATCGCCGCCGTTGTTAACTTAATAACCGGCGCGGGTGGTGCTGCCGCCGCTCTGCAGCGGCGCGCCGCTGCCGGTCTGCCAGCGGCTGTTGATCGTGATTTTCTGGGTGGCCGAGAATGCTCCCACGTAGCCGTCCGCATCGGTGGCCTTGACGCGGACGAAATAAGTGCCGACTTCCGGGCGCGCGATCCGGATCTCTGGTTGCGTTGTCTCGGTGGAGTGCAACAGCGAAGAAAACGCCGCATCGCGACCGATCTGCAGCAGGAATTTTTGTCCCGGCTCGGACGGCCAGCTGAACGACAGTTCGTTGCCGCCATTATCGGTGGCTTGCGCCATTTTTTGCGCCGGCATCAAGTCGACACTACGGGTTTCGCCAAACGGGCCGTGATCCGCCTTGCCCTCGTGTCGGGCAATGCTGGCGGTGCGCCAGAAATATTTTCCAGGCGCCAGTTTGTCGCTGGTGAATTGCAATCCGTTCACATCGGCTGCATCGATCAGCAACTCTTTGAAGGCGGCATCCTTGGCAACCTGCAGATGGTAGGACTGTGCATCCGGGGCCTCGATCCAGCTGAATTCAAGCTGTTCAGCGCGTACCTTGGATTGCGGCTGCGAGCTGAACGGCGGTACCGGACGCGCTTTCAGTTTGAATGGAAAAATGCCGGGAAAGCCTTCCAGTCCGGATCGGTCGAGCGCGCTGATGCGCGCGAAATAGTCGCCATCCGGGATGCCGTCGACCTTCAGCTGCTGGCCTGGGCCATGTATTTCAGCCAGCACGTCGTGTGCTTCCTTGTCGCGCGCGATTTGCGCATGGTAAGCCGCCGCACCGTCGACTGCCTGTACTGTGAACTGGATCGTCGGGCGCTCTTGCAAACTGCCGTCTGCAGCCAGCGCCGGCGCGGCCAGCAGCGCCACCGGTTTGCCCACCGTGGTGGCGTCGATGATGTTGCCGCTGCCTGCGGCCAGGGTCAGGCTGGCGGGTCGGGCGGCGCTGCCGACCGCGACCGCGCCGCTGAGCACGGTATTGGCAATGCCGCCATCCGCCATGCCGACCCGGAAATGGGTGCCGCGCACGCCGGCAGTCGCCAGTGTCGATCGGACTTCAAAGCGCCCTTTGTTCGCGCTCAATGGCGTTACCTGCGATTCCACATGGCCGCCGATCAGCGTGATTTCAGTGCGCGGACTTTTGGTGTAGCGCACCATGCGCAGTTTGCTGAGTCTGATCTGGCTGTTCGACGGCAGCGAAACATGCGAGCCGTCCGCCAGCGACAGGCTCAGGAAGCCGTTGTTGCCGGTATTGATCTGGCTGCCTTCGGCAATCCTGGTGCCGATGGCGACCGGTGCTGCTGCGCCGGATGCCGGCGCGGCAGTGACGACGCCGGAGAATGCAACTACCCTGGCTTCGCTCGGCTCATCCGGCAACAGCGAGAGCGGGATCGCGATCGCGCTGCCGACCGGGATTGCGCGGTCATTGGCGATGCGGTTGAGCTTGCCGAGCGCGGCCCAGTTGTTGCCGTTTGCTGTCAGGTTTTGTGCGATCGAGGTCAGCGTATCGCCGGCGGCGGCAAAATAGGTGATGCCGGCCGGCGCAATCGCCATGCTGCCCGGGGTATTGGCGGCCACCGGTTCCGACCATGCCGACGGAGCGGCATTTGCCAGGATGAATAAAAACGCCAGTGTGCTTTTGATGCTGCGCATTGCAATCTTTCTGCGCAGCTTCGCGGCGCTTTAGTCTGAAACTTGTTCCAGTCGATAACCGTAACTGTATACCGGGGCCAATCGGAAGCCGTTTTCCGGGCGTAATTGTAACTTGCTTCGTACCCGCGAAACATGGGTGTCCATGGTCCTGGATGGCACTTCGATATTGCGCGACCAAACCGCTTCCAGGATGTACGCGCGCGACAGCGGACGGCCCAGGTTGCGGAAAAACAGCAGCGCCAGATTGAATTCCTTTTGCGTCAGATCGATCAACTACGCCATTCATCGTCAGCTCAGCACTACGCAGGTCGAACACGTATTGTCCGAACTGGATTTGCTCCGCCATATTCTGGCTCGGGATAAGCGCGTCGCAACAGCGCCTGCACGCGCGCGACGAGCTCGCTTTTACGCAGCGGCTTGATCATGTAATCATCGGCGCCGGCCGCCAATCCGGCCACGATGTCATCTTCGCCGGAACGGCTGGTCATGAACAGCACCGGCAGGTTCGGCGGCAGTTTTTCCCTGGCCCAGCGCAGCACTTCGGCCCCGCTCAGGTCGGGCACCTGCCAATCCAGAATCAGCATGTCGAAACTCTCGCGGCGCAGTTGGTGCAGCATTTCCTTGCCACTATCGAATGGATGGCAGACGTGCCCCGTTGCGGTGAGTATCTTGCAGACCAAATCCGTCTGGCTATGGTCGTCGTCGAGGACAGCAATTCTCATGTTTGTTCGTATCGTTTTGCTTGTGGTTGGAGGTATTTGCGATGCATGGTGCAAAGATGGCCGGCGCCGCCGACCATCATATTTTGACAACATTGCACAATCTAGCACAATGGAAATCGGTTTATGATCAAAAACCATTTGTTTGCTGCAGGAAGGTTGTGTAATTCGCCGATGCGGCCCGCAGATTTCATCGGGGCTGTGCGGTGCATGCACTGGAAGGTATGCGTTAAACGCATTGTTGCTGCAGAATGAAAAATGGCTGCCAAAAGGCAGCCATTTAATCTTGGTGGCCCGGGGCGGAATCGAACCACCGACACAAGGATTTTCAATCCTCTGCTCTACCGACTGAGCTACCAGGCCAAGGAGGTCAATTATAGCGAAGCAATTTTAATTGCGCAAGATTATCGTCAAATTTGTTTCAATCGCAGCCGTTATAATATTCGGATGAACAGTTCATCTCTCTCTTCTTCGGCCGCTTTGCATGCGACGCATGTGCAAAGCGATGTGTGCATCGTCGGTAACGGTGCGATCGGCAAGGTCACTGCGCTGGGGTTTGCGCAGGCCGGTTTCAGCGTGACTTTATTGAGTCCTTCCGCATCCATTCCCAGGGATGCCGCTGCGCTGACGTGCGGCTGGGATGCGCGGGTGTATGCGCTGAATCATGTCGCGCATCGCTTGCTGTCATCGCTCAAGGTGTGGGATGCGCTGGATGCGTCGCGGGTCGCGCCGGTCGACGGCATGGCGGTGCAGGGCGATGACGAGCAGCATCCGGGTCTGCTCGGATTCGATGCCTACGGCGCGCGCGTCGGGGCCTTGGCGTGGATCGTCGAGGACCGCAATCTGAATTTCGCGCTGGATAGCGCATTGCGCTTTGCGCCGAAAGTGCGCAGCGTCACTGGCCGTGCCAGCAAGCTGCAGGCGAACAGCGATGGCGCCACGGTGCAGCTCGAGAATGGTGCTACGCTGGCGGCGTCGCTGGTGGTCGGTGCCGACGGCGCGCAATCCTGGGTGCGCTCGCAATGCGATATCGGGATCGATTACCGTTCGTATGGGCAGCGCGGGGTGGTGAGCAATTTCGAGTGCGATAAGCCGCATCATGGCGTCGCGCACCAGTGGTTTACCGCGGCCGAGGGCATCGTCGCGTTGTTGCCGCTGCCGGGGCAGCGCGTATCGCTGGTGTGGTCGGCGCCGGAAGCGCTGGCGCAGACGCTGATGCGCGAAACGCCGGCCCAGCTGGCGGCGCGCCTGAGCGTATTTTGCGAAGAAAAGCTGGGCCAGCTGCGGCCGGTGCAGCCGGAAGAAATCAAGGCGTTCCCGTTGAACCTGATCCGGCCGCATGCGCTGATCGCGCCGCGCGTGGCGCTGGTGGGGGATGCGGCGCACGTGGTGCATCCGCTGGCCGGGCACGGGATGAATCTGGGGTTTGCCGATGTGGCCGAACTGTTGCAGACCGTCGCGGCGCGTGAAGCGCATCGCGACTGCGGCGATGCGCGGGTGCTGGCGCGTTATGCGCGCGCGCGCAAGGAAGATGTGTTGCTGATGCAGCTGGCGACCGACGGTCTGGCGCGCCTGTTCGGCACCGATTTCGAGCCGGTGCGGCTGCTGCGCAATGCCGGATTGAACTTGCTCAATCAATTCCCTGTCTTAAAACGACACTTGATATCCCATGCATTGGGAAAAACGCGGTAGATCCGGGCGACCGGCACTGTGCAACATGAAATCGGAGAAAAAATGGCAATAAGAAAAATTGCGGCGGCCGGGATGCTGGCCTTGCTGTCGACACTGGCGCTTGCCGAGACCGCTCAGGAAGCGTCGGTGAAAAAGCTGATCGAGCCGCGCATGGGCGAGGGCGCGAAAGTCGATTCCGTGACCAGGACGCCGTATTCCGGCCTGTTCGAAGTGCGGATCGGCAGCGACATCGTGTATACCGACGAAAAGGCGCAATACCTGTTCGTCGGCCGCGTGCTGGATGCGAAGACCTACCAGGATTACACCAAGGCGCGGGTTGACGAGATCAGCAAGATCAAGTTTTCCGACCTGCCGCTGGCGTCGGCGATGAAAACCGTGAAGGGCAACGGCAAGCGCGTGATCGCGGTATTCGCCGATCCGAATTGCGGCTATTGCAAACGCTTCGAGCAAACGCTGCAGGGGATGGACAATGTGACGGTGTACACCTTCCTGTACAACATCCTGTCCGAGGATTCGGTGGCCAAGGCCAAGAATATCTGGTGCAGCGCCGACCGCGTGAAGACCTGGGAAGACTGGATGCTGAATAGTAAAGCAGCGGCAGCGGCACCGGCCAACTGCACGACGCCGCACGAAAAGGTGTTCGAGCTGGGACGCAAGCTGAAGATCACCGGCACCCCGACGATTTTCTTCGCCGACGGCACGCGCATTCCCGGCGCGATCGATGCGAAGGGGCTGGAAGCCAAGTTCGCGTCAATCAAATAAACCTGCGTACGGCATCCGAGACCGTTATCGGATGCCGTATTTCCATGTTTTTCATGGGGTATGTCGAAAAACATGGCAGTAGCCGCACGGATTCATTGGGCTTTTAAAAATACAGCACCCAGTATATTTAAAGACAAAAAAGCCGCGCCCACGCTTCAAATCTCCCTGTCCTGGCATCCCGTGCCACTGTTTTTTTATGGATGGCAACACACGCATAGTGTCTTGCAGTTAATTCCCGTTACCCTGGAAACGGTAGTTGGACAGGCGCGAGTGTGCGTTTTTCCGGCTCTCTGGCTAGGCGCGACGACGACGCAGACTACATTCTGCTAGGAGGAGCAACAACGCCAGGGAGCAGGAAAAACGTGCAATCGTACCTGTAGCGCTCTTACCTAAACAGTGAACTGCTTAACCAAGAAAGATTTCGATTAGTTCATGAACTAATCGAAGTTGGCAAGCGGTCAACTGCCGTTTCTAGGGTTAAACTAGCTGTTTTAAAAATTCGGCCAACTCGAACCGCCTGCGGCGCGCTGCCGCAGCGTGCATTCGAATCCCTCCTTCTTTGATGAATACGCATTTTCTGAACAAGCGCTTCGCGCACTTTCTCGGCTTTGCCGGTTTGATCCCGTTCGTGTTGTTCATGCTGGCCTGCTGGATCGTGCATCCGGAATGGATCGGCGTGTTCATGCGCGGACAGCTGGCGTACAGCATCGCGATTCTGTCCTTCCTGGGCGGCATCCATTGGGGCGCGGCGCTGGTGTCCGACCATCTGTCGATCGAGCAGACCAAGAAGGTGCTGTTGTTGGGGATCATACCGGCCTTCATTTCGCTGTTTGCAACCACCGTCGGCGGCTTCGGTTTTGCGGTGCTGATGGCGGGCTTCATCGGCGCGTATCAGGTCGACAAGCGGGTTTTCGGCTGGTACGGACTGCCGGACTGGTTTTTGCGCCTGCGTTATATCCTGACCTGTGCGGTGGTCGGCTTGCTGGCCGTGACCGTCATCGCCGGCAATCTGAGGGGCTGATATGAGCAAGGTTGAGATGAAAAACGCGATCCATTACAGCATCCTGCCGCAAGACCCGGCCGCCCATCTGTTCGGCGTGACGCTGACGCTGGCCACGCCCGACCCGCAAGGGCAGGTGTTCGCGTTACCGGCCTGGATTCCGGGCAGTTACATGATCCGCGAATTCGCGCGCAATATCGTGCAAATCCGCGCCGATGCGAACGGCAACAACGTGGCGCTGACCAAGCTCGACAAGCATCGCTGGCAGGCGGCGCGCTGCGACGGGCCGCTGACGCTGCAGTACGAAGTGTATGCATGGGACCTGTCGGTGCGGGCTGCGCACCTGGACCAGAGCCACGGTTTTTTCAACGGCACCAGCGTCTTCTTGCGGGTGCTCGGGCAGGAACATGCGCCGCATGTGGTCGACATCCGGCGTCCGGCCGGCGCGCCGTACAAGGCGTGGCGCGTCGCGACCGCGTTGCCCGAACTGAAGGCCAAGCGCTATGGCTTCGGCACGTATGTCGCCGCCGATTACGACGAGTTGGTCGATCATCCGGTCGAGATCGGCACGTTCGCGCTGGCGAGCTTCGACGCGCACGGGGTGCCGCACGATATCGCGATCACCGGACGGGTGCCGCAGCTGGACCTGGCGCGCCTGACGGCGGACCTGAAGCCGATCTGCGAAGCGCAGATCGCGCTGTTCGATCCCGCGCAGCGACGGGCGCCGATGGCGCGCTACGTGTTCCTGGCGATGGCGGTCGGCGACGGTTACGGCGGGCTCGAGCATCGCGCGTCGACCGCGCTGCTCTGCAACCGGGCCGATCTGCCGACTACCGCCGCACCGCTGGGCATGAGCGACGGCTATCGCGGCTTTCTCGGGCTGTGCAGCCATGAATACTTCCATACCTGGAACGTCAAGCGCATCAAGCCGGCGGCGTTCGCACCGTATGACTTGCAGGTCGAGGCGTATACCCCGCTGCTGTGGCTGTTCGAGGGTTTCACCAGTTATTACGACGACCTGATGCTGTTGCGCAGCGGCGTGATCGACGAGGCGGCTTATTTCAAGCTGCTGGCGAAAACCGTCAACAGCGTGTTGCGCGGCAGCGGCCGCACTAAGCAAAGCGTGGCCGACTCCAGCTTCGATGCGTGGACCAAATATTACCGGCAGGACGAGAACGCGCCGAATGCGGTGGTCAGTTATTACACCAAGGGTTCTTTGGTGGCGCTGGCGCTGGATTTGACGATCCGCGCTGAAACCCAGGGCGGCAAGTCGCTGGATGACGTGATGCGCGTGCTGTGGCAGCGTTACGGGCGCGATTTTTATGCGCACGGCCAAGTCGCCGGCGCACTGCGCGGCGTCACGCCGGCCGAGGTCGAAGCGCTCATCGACGAAGTCAGCGGGCTCAAGCTGAAGCGCTTCTTCCAGCGTTATGTGCGCGGCACCGAGGATCTGCCGCTGGCGAAATTGCTGGCGCCGTTCGGCGTGAGCCTGTCCGATACCCGGCTCGAGTGCCAAGCCGAGCCTGGGTATCCGCACCGTGCGCGACGGCAGCGACTGCCGAATCGCCAATGTGTACGAGGGCGGCGCCGCGCATGCCGCCGGCCTGTCGGCCGGCGATCTGCTGGTCGCGCTGGACGGCCTGCGGGTCAGCGCGAGCAACCTCGATGCGCTGCTGGCGCGCTACCGCGTCGGCGCAGAGGTACTGCTGCATGCGTTCCGGCGCGACGAATTGCTGAGCTTTACGCTGGAACTGATCGCCGATGCGGCGCCGCAAGTGGTGCTGGCAGCGCAGGCCAAGCCGCTGGCGACGGTGAAAAAGCGCCAGCACTGGCTCGCCGGGGTGATTCTGGGCTGAAAATTTACTGGTAGGGGTATATTTTAAAAGCCAATGAAACCGTGCGGCAATCGCATGGTTTATCCATATACCCCAGCAATTATCGCGTTATTGCGGGCCGGCCAGGGTGCGTAGCTGGAAGTGGTAATCGGCGTTGAACAGGAAGGTTTCGGAGAATTCCAGCATTTTTCTGCCGCTGTGCAGCAGTCGCGCCGGTTTCGGATACGGCGCGGCGCGCAGCACGCTGGCGATCGCGACCCGCGAGGCTTCCTGGTCGCGCGAGCGCTGCACCACCGCCTTGGCCACATTGCCATCGTCATCCAGGCTGATATTGACGATCACGATGGCCGGCAGCATCGGCGGCAGCTGGCCGCTGAAGGTGTTGCCGGCATTGGCCGCCAGGATGTGCCGGGCGAAGTCGATCTTGTACGCATCCAGATGAGCGGCCTGGGATTCAATCAGCGCGCTCAGCGCCGGGCTGGTGCTGGGGCTGGCATTGGCGGTGGGTTGGGGCGTAGCGCCGACCGTCGGTCTCGGTGTGAACATTGGCAGTATGTTGCAGCCGACCAGCAGGGTCACGCCGCTGGCGATCAGAGCATTTTTCAAGGCGCGCATGGTGGCTCCCGGTGCCGGATTGCGCTCGCTGAACTGGGCCGTTAAGCGAACAGACGCCCTAATTCTACCCCCGGTTCGGCTGCGCGCATGAAGGCTTCGCCGACTAAAAATGCATGGACATTGACATCGCGCATACGTTTCACGTCATCCGTGCTGTGGATGCCGGATTCGGTGACGACCAGCTTGCTGGGCGGGATGCGCGGCAGTAAATCAATGGTGGTTTGCAGCGAGGTTTCGAAGGTGCGCAGGTTGCGGTTGTTGATGCCGAGCAGATCGGTCTTCAGCTTCAGCGCGGCGTCGAGTTCCACCGCGTTATGCACTTCGACCAGCACTCCCATGCCCAGTTCGTGGGCGCAGGCTTCCATTTCCGCCATCAGGCCGTGATCCAGCGCCGCGACGATCAGCAGGATCGCATCCGCGCCCCATGAACGGGCTTCGTAAATCTGATACGGGTCGATCATGAAATCCTTGCGCAGGGCCGGAATCGCACAGGCGGCGCGCGCCTGCTGCAGGTATTCCGGCGCGCCCTGGAAGAATTGCACATCGGTCAGCACCGACAGGCAGGCCGCGCCGTGCTGCGCATAACTGCGGGCGATATCGGCCGGACGGAAATCGGCGCGGATCACGCCCTTGGACGGCGATGCCTTCTTGACCTCGGCGATCACGCCGGCATGACCGGCGCCGATCTTGCCGCGCAGGCTGGCTTCGAAACCGCGCAGGCTGTTGCGTGCTTCGGCATCGGTTTCGACTTCGCGCCGCAGGCTGGCGAGTGAGCGGAATTTTTTGGCGGCGGCGACTTCGTCGGCCTTGACGGACAGGATGTTGTTCAGGATATCGGACATGATCGGATCAGGTAAGCAGCTCAGTTAAGCAGGTAAGGGGTGCCGGCGGCATCCACAGTCAGGCGTTGTGCATGAATGACCGCCGAGCGGTTCAGGCGGCCGTACAGATGCGGGAAGGCCGCACCCAGCGAGGGTGACAGTTCGTATTTGAGCGGGCAGCTGAGCCGGTCGAGCTGGATGGTCAGCAGCATCAACGCATCCTGGCCACGCAGAAAACGCTGGCAAATTTCAGCCAGTTGCGACTCCTGGCAGCAGTGGATGAAGCCTTCTGCCGCGAACGCTGCCGGTGCGTAATCAGCTCCGGCGGCGTCCCATTCTGCGGCTTTGGCCACATGCAGGATGGTTGGGCTAGCCACACAGTCCACCTGTCGATCGCTCAGCAACTCAGGCGCTGGCGCCGAGCTGCTGGGTGACCGCGATGAATTGCGTCAGCTTGTCGCGCGCCGCGCCGGAGGCAATCGCCGCGCGTGCCAGCGCCAGGCCGTCGGCGATCGAGGCGGCGACGCCGGCCGCATACAGCGCGGTGCCCGCATTCAGCGCGACGATGTCGAGCACCGGGCCGGGCTGGTTGTCCAGCGCTTCGAGTATCCTGGCTTTCGATTCCTCGGCATTGGCGACCTTCAGGTTGCGGCTGGCGACCATTTGCAGGCCGAAATCTTCCGGATGGATATCGTATTCGCGGATTTCGCCGTCGATCAGCTCGCCCACCATGGTGGCCGCGCCGAGCGACACTTCATCCATGTTGTCGCGGCCCCAGACCACGATCGCACGCTGCGCGCCCAGGCGCTGCAATACGCGCACCTGGATCCCGACCAGGTCGGCGTGAAACACGCCCATCAGGATGTTCGGCGCGCCGGCCGGATTGGTCAGTGGCCCCAGGATGTTGAAAATGGTGCGCACGCCCAGTTCCTTGCGCACCGGCGCCGCATGCTTCATCGCCGCATGGTGGTTCGGCGCGAACATGAAGCCCATGCCGGTTTGCGCGATCGATTGCGCAATCTGTTCCGGCTGCAGGTTGATGTTGACGCCGAACGCTTCCAGCACGTCGGCGCTGCCGGAGGAAGACGACACGCTGCGCCCGCCATGCTTGGCCACGCGCGCGCCGGCGGCGGCGGCGACGAACATCGATGCGGTCGAGATGTTGAAGGTGTGCGCGCCGTCGCCGCCGGTGCCGACGATGTCGAGCAGGCGGCTGGTGTCGGCCATCGGCACCTTGGTCGAGAATTCGCGCATCACCTGCGCGGCGGCGGTGATTTCGCCGATGCTTTCCTTCTTCACGCGCAGCCCCATGGTCAGGGCCGCGATCATCACCGGCGACATCTCGCCGCTCATGATCTTGCGGAACAGCGACAGCATCTCGTCATGGAAAATCTCGCGGTGCTCGATGCAGCGCAGCAGCGCTTGTTGTGGCGTGATCGGCATTATGCTTTCCCTTCGATGAAGTTGCGCAGCAGCGCATGGCCGTGCTCGGACAGAATGGATTCGGGGTGGAATTGCACGCCCTGGATGTCGAACGTCTTGTGGCGCACGCCCATGATTTCGCCGTCATCGGTCCAGGCGGTGACTTCGAGGCAGGCCGGCAGCGACGCGCGTTCGATCGCCAGCGAGTGATAGCGGGTCACGGTGTACGGGCTGGGCAAGCCGTGGAATACGCCGACCCCGGTATGCGCGATCAGCGAGGTCTTGCCATGCATCACCTGCTTGGCGCGCACCACCGTGCCGCCGAACGCGGCGCCGATGCTCTGGTGGCCGAGGCAGACGCCGAGAATCGGCAGTTGGCCGGCGAAGTGCTGCAGCAGCGGCACCGAGATGCCGGCTTCATGCGGCGTGCACGGCCCCGGCGAGATGCAGATCCGGTCCGGCTGCAGCGCGGCGATCTGCTCCAGCGTGATCTCGTCGTTGCGGAAGGTGCGCACTTCTTCACCCAGTTCGCCGAAATACTGCACCAGGTTGTAAGTGAATGAATCGTAGTTGTCGATCATCAGCAGCATGTTAAATCTCCCCGTCCAGACCGTCTTGCACTTGCTCGGCGGCGCGCATGACTGCGCGCGCCTTGTTTTCGGTTTCCAGCCATTCGGATTCAGGCACCGAATCGGCGACGATGCCGGCCCCGGCCTGCACATACAGCATGCCGTCCTTGATCACGCCGGTGCGGATCGCGATCGCGACATCCATGTCGCCGCCGAAGCTCAGATAGCCGCAGGCGCCGCCGTAGATGCCGCGCTTGACCGGTTCCAGTTCGTCGATGATTTCCATCGCCCGCACTTTCGGCGCGCCCGACAGCGTGCCGGCCGGGAAGGTCGCTTTCAGCACATCCAGATTCGACAGGTTCGGTTTCAGCCGGCCTTCGACATTCGATACGATGTGCTGCACATGCGAATATTTTTCGACGATCATCTGCTCGGTCACCTGCACGCTGCCGGTTTCGGCGATGCGGCCGATGTCGTTGCGCGCCAGGTCGATCAGCATCACGTGTTCCGACACTTCTTTCGGGTCGGCCAGCAGTTCACAGGCCAGTTCGGCATCCTGTTCCGGCGTCGCGCCGCGCGGGCGGGTGCCGGCAATCGGACGCAGGATGACTTTTTTGCCGCCGCTGACTTGCTCCTGGCGCACCAGGATCTCGGGCGAGGAGCCGATGATCTGCATGTCGCCGAAATTGTAGAAGTACATATACGGCGATGGATTCAGCGCGCGCAGCGCACGGTACAGCGACAGCGGCGAATCGACATACGGCTTTTTCAGGCGCTGGCCGATCACGACCTGCATGCAGTCGCCGGCCGCGATGTATTGCTTGCACTTGTCGACCGCCTTGAAAAAATCCTCTTTCGCGAATTCGCGGATGGTTTCGGTGCGCACGCTGCCGCTGGTCACCGGTGCATCGACCGAACGGCGCAGCAGGCTGCGCAGGTCCTTGATGCGCTGGCGCGCTCTGGAAAACGCTTCCGGCCTGGTCGGGTCGGCATACACGATCAGATACAGCTTGCCGGACAGGTTGTCGATCACCGCCAGTTCTTCGGTCAGCAGCAACTGGATGTCGGGCAGGCCGAGGTCGTCGGTCGGCGTGCTGTGCGCCAGGCGCGGCTCCATGTAGCGCACCGCATCGTAGCCGAAATAGCCGGCCAGACCGCCGCAGAAGCGCGGCATGCCGGGACGCAGCGCGACCTTGAAGCGGGACTGGAATTGCGCGATGAACTCGAGCGGATTGCCGTCGTGGGTTTCGGTCACCACGCCATTGGTCAGGACTTCGGTGCGCATGCCGCTGGCGCGCAGCAGGGTCGAGGCCGGCAGGCCGATGAAGGAGTAGCGGCCGAAACGTTCGCCGCCGACCACCGATTCCAGCAGGAAGGAGTTCTTGCCGACGTTATTCTGTTGCGCCAGTTTCAGGTACAGGGAGAGCGGCGTTTCGAGGTCGGCCAGCGCTTCGGCGATCAGCGGGATGCGGTTGTAGCCTTGCGCGGCCAGCGATTTGAATTCGAGTTCAGTCATGTTGTTCTCCGGAACGCCATCAGTGGGCGTTCGTTGCGGTATTTTTAAAAAACGTTACTGTCCGCACAAGGGCGCGGCCAGCACAAAACGTGGGAGATTACTCAGCCCAGGATTGCCAGCGTCGCCAAAGCCAGGCCTCAATCGAGGCTGGTTGCGAGACGGTGCGTTTTTTGTCGAGAGACATGACGTTATATAGAGATGTGGTTGTGATTTATGCAGAGATCAGATGCGCTGCATCAAGCAGCGTTTCGACTATACCATCGGAATCGACCTCTTGTATAGGCTGGCCATGATTGTAGCCGTAGGGCACATTCAAGACCCGGCAACCGGCCGCGCGGGCCGCCAGCGCGTCGTTGGAAGAGTCGCCGATGGCGACCACTTGCTGCGGTTCCAGTGCGAAATCGCTGCACACTTGCAGCAAGGGCATCGGATCGGGTTTCTTTTTTGCGAACGAGTCACCGCCGTACACCACGTCGAAATAGCCGGCCAGTTGCATCTTGGCCAACAGCGGCCGCGCGAACGCGAGCGGCTTGTTGGTGACGCAGGCCAGGCGCAGGCCTTTGGCCTGCAGCGCTTCCAGCCCTTCACGCACCCCCGGGTACAGCGTGCTGTAATCGCCGTTAATCACCAGATAGTGCTTTTGATACGAGGCGAGCGCCTGTTCGAAGCGTTGTTCGACACCTGCCGCGTCGAAATCCACGCCCAGCACGCGCCGCATCAGATTTTCCGAGCCCTGGCCGACAAAGGTTTTGATGGTCTCGATGGCGAGCGGCGCCAGCGATAATTCATCGCGCATGCGGTTGATGGCGACGTGAAAATCCGGTGCGGTATCGAGCATGGTGCCGTCCAGGTCGATGATGGCGGCACGCACGCCGCTCATGAACAGGCGTTCCGGCGCGTTCATGCGGTTTCCAGCTCGCTGCGCATCGCGTCTATCACTGTCTTGTAATCAGGCTGGCCAAAAATTGCCGAACCGGCCACAAACGTATCCGCGCCGGCTTTGGCTGCGGCAGCGATGTTGTCGACCTTGATGCCGCCATCGACTTCAAGCAGGATTTCGCGTTCCGGATGCTCTGCCAGGTAGGCATCGATGCGTTGCCGTACTTCGGCGATTTTTTTCAATGCGCCGGGAATGAACGATTGCCCGCCGAAGCCGGGGTTGACCGACATGATCAGGATGATGTCGATCTTGTCCATCACGTGATCCAGATGATGCAAGGGTGTTCCCGGGTTGAAGACCAGTCCGGCCTTGCAGCCATGGTCTCGGATCAATTGCAGCGTGCGGTCGATGTGTTCCGATGCTTCCGGGTGAAAGGTGATGATGTTCGCGCCCGCTTTGGCGAAATCCGGCACGATGCGGTCCACCGGTTTGATCATCAGGTGGACGTCGATCGGCACCTCCACATGCGGCCGGATGGCCTGGCATACCAGAGGGCCGATGGTCAGGTTGGGAACGTAATGGTTGTCCATTACATCAAAATGGATGATATCTGCGCCGGAGGCGATGACATTGCGAACTTCTTCACCCAGACGGGCGAAGTCGGCGGACAGGATGCTGGGGGCGATGCGGTAGGTGGGCATGGCAGTCAGTTTTATGAGAGATGCGGTATTTTACTCTTTCATTGGCGGATTAATTCTTGCGCCTGCTGCGGTTTTCGTGTGCAATACTTTGTGCCAGTCACAGCGAAGGCTATCACTTTGCACGTGCACTGATCAAAATTGAGGACTTACCATGGCAGCCTATGAATTTACCATTTCGGTCAAGACGCAATATCTGGCGGAGCAGTCCGATCCCGAGCGCACCAGTTTTGTTTTTTCCTACAGCATTACAATCAAGAATACCGGGCATGTTGCAGCGCAGCTGATTTCGCGCCACTGGATCATCACGGACGGTAACAATCATCTGCAGGAAGTGCGCGGTTTGGGTGTGGTAGGGCATCAACCCCTGCTGCAGCCGGGCGAGGAGTTCGAATATACTAGCGGCACCGCACTGGCCACGCCGCATGGATCCATGCGCGGAACCTATTACTGTGTGGCTGAGGATGGTGAGCAATTCGAGGCGAAAATACCGGAATTTGTTTTGTCCTTGCCACGCACCCTGCATTGATGCGATGCGATCAATTCTCCTGTTCATCTTTCGGCGGCACGGACTTTTGTGGCTTTACAGGCGGTGGTTTTCGGCCTGAAAACATTGTCCACCAGACGATGAATACCAGTAAAAACATCGCGCCACCTGCTTCAACCATTAATAGCCACATGGCAATTCATCCTCAATGTTATTTTCACGCATTAGTCTACCCGCATCTGTTGCACTCGTTGTTCTTGCTCTGACGGCGTGCAGCACGACCCAACCCGGTAAAGCACTGGTCAAACCTTCCGCGCCAACCACGCCGCCATCCACCAAGCCGGTCGAGGGAGCTCGGGAGACACTCAAGCCAGTGACATTCGCTGCATTGCCCGGTTGGGGACAAGATGACTTGCGTGAAGCCTGGCCGGCCTTCATGACTTCTTGCTCGGTACTGATCAAGAAAGAAGACTGGCGTGAGCCTTGCATGATCGCACGCGATGTTGATGCCACTAATGGCAAGGCGATACGGGCTTTTTTCGAGGCTTTCTTCGTGCCGCATCAGGTGATCAATGCCGATGGCTCCGAGCAAGGCCTGGTTACCGGTTATTACGAGCCGTTGCTGCGCGGTGCACGCAAGCGCGGCGGCCCTTTTCAGACCCCGTTGCACCGTGCGCCGGAGGATTTGCTGACGATTGATCTGGCCAGTGTCTATCCCGAATTAAAAGGCATGCGCTTGCGTGGGCACTTGGTTGGCAACAAAATCGTGCCTTATCCTTCCCGTGCCGAGATGGCGCAATCCTCACTCTTGTCTGGCAAGGAATTGCTCTGGGTGGATAATCCGATCGACGCTTTTTTCTTGCAGGTGCAGGGTTCCGGCCGGGTGCAGTTGGCGGATGCGAAAGAGACGGTGCGGGTCGCTTACGCCGACCAGAATGGGCATCCTTACAAGTCGATCGGCAAATATCTGATCGACAGGGGCGAGTTGAGGCTTGAACAGGCCTCTGCGCAGGGTATCAAGGCATGGGTCGAGGCCAACCCGGCGCGCCAGCAGGAATTGCTGAACGCCAATCCGAGCTATGTCTTCTTCAAAGAAGAAAAAATGACCAATCCCAATGTCGGGCCGAAAGGAGCAATGGGACTACCGCTGACGCCGCAGCGCTCGATTGCGGTTGATACCCAGTTCGTGCCTTTGGGCGTGCCGGTATTTTTGGCAACCACCCAGCCCAATAGCGATGTCTCGTTGCAACGGCTGATGATGGCGCAAGATACCGGCGGTGCGATCAAGAGCGCGGTCCGGGCCGATTTTTTCTGGGGTTTTGGTGCCGATGCAGGCGAAAAAGCAGGGCGCATGAAACAGCGCGGCATGATGTGGGTCTTGTTGCCAAAATTGACCGCGGCGTTTGCGACACGCTGATGCTGCACACTTGGCCCATGTACATTGAACTATTGACAGGATTAGCATGAAAATTCTTCTGGCCGTGGATGGGTCCTCTTATTCGCGCAAGGCGGCGGAATATTTGACATCCCATCTCAACTGGCTGCAAACCGCACCGGAATTGTATTTGCTGCATGTCAAGTTACCGATTCCAATGGGGCGAGCGCGCGGCGGCATGGGGCAAGAGGCCATTGAGCGTTATTACGAGTCCGAGGCAACAGAGGCACTGGCTCCGGCCGAACAGGTGTTGCGTGCGCACAATATCCCATTCAAGTCGACATTCAAGGTGGGCGATATTGCCGAAGAGGTTTTGTCTTATGTGACAGAAAACGGGATTGACCTGATTGTCATGGGTTCCCACGGACATGGCGCGATAGCCAATCTGGTGACAGGTTCGGTCACCACCAAGGTGCTTGCAATTACGACCGTTCCGGTATTGATCGTGCGTTAAGCAGGGGAAATATACTGCTGCCAGTATATTTTTTTATCCTTATAATATGTGCGGGATTGGGTATTAAATCCAATATACCCCCCGTTTTTAAGCTAATAAGGTCGATCACATTCGCCTTCGTTGTTGGATGGCAAAGAATGTCGATTTGCGTACCAGAGTAGTCAAATTCAGTGAACTATCCATCTATTGATCGCCGCCACAAGCAAAAAAAATTGCGAACACTGTCGCAACTATTCACATTTTGGTTAGCGCAGCCGCCGTCATTTTTTGCACTTCTCCTTGCGATTCCGGCATTTTATCTGGAGCTGGCAGGACCTGGTTTTGTCTATCAAAACAGCGGTCGTCTACTCTATGCTGTCATGGCAGTGATTGTATTTGTGGATTTGGCATTCCAAATCAAAAGGCAAGCACCCAGCCAGCGTACCTGGGGTAAATATGTTTTCGATATATTGATCTTCATCGGCGCGCTGGCGAGTGCCTTGCGGCTGGGAGGAAGTTGGTCATCGGTCGAGTGGATGATGCGCCTGGCATATTGCGGCATCGTTTTCGTGCGCCTATCCATGATACTGGTGCAATGGATAGTTCCCAGCCGCCTGCCGCATATCCTGGCCATCGCAGCCTTTGTACAACTCATCGCAGGTGCGGGTTTTTATTGGCTAGAGCCGGATGTGCACACATTCTCCGATGGAATATGGCTGGCCTTCACCACCGCAGCAACAGTAGGTTTTGGCGATCTGGTGCCATCGACACCAGCTTCCCGTATTTTTTCGGTGTTCATTGTGTTGTTTGGCTACGCCTTGTTCTCGGTAGTGACCGCCAGCATTTCAGCAATGCTGGTTGGTGAGGATGAAAAGCGCTTTGAGAAGGAGTTTCATGCTGACATACGATACTTAAGGCATGAAATTGCCGCATTACGTGAAGAAATCCGTCTGTTAACCGATAAGGATTCCCGCCTCCCCTCGCAAGAAGTGGCTACCAAGTTGACAAACGATTCATGCGAATGAATTTTGTGCTTACACTCCTGAGCCTACAGGTGCCTCAGATTGCATTAGCGCATCAAACTCCTTTTGTGTCGCATCCATTTGGATGGTAATGGCCAAGGCGGCATCCATTGTGGATAGGTGGAAAGTAAACCATTCTGGCAATAAAGCAATGACATCCCTGCCAGCTTCAATGTCGCCACACATGACATGTCCTTGAGCGTGATGCATTGCGCTGAGAACTCTTGCATGCTGTTCGCGGTGGGCGTGAAGAGCAGAAAATTCAATTTTCTCCATTTGCTGTTCTTCTTCGTAAAAATCACGCTCCATATTGGCAACCAATGTATTGTATTGATGCGCAAATTGTTCATCTGATGCGATGTTGAGTCCCGCAATAGTTTCAACCAATGATTGATGCAATGCATCAATATTAGGTACGCCAAGCATCATTTCTGGTGACCATTTCAGATTTTGCATTCCATTAACCTCCAAAAGAATTATCGAAACACCAATACTGGAATAGTAGAGTGTGCTAACACCTTTTGAGTTTCACTACCCAGGAAAAATTTGTTCAAGCCCTTGCGTCCATGAGATGCCATGAAAATCACATCGCAGTTGAGTTTTTTTGCGGTCTTGATGATTTCTTCATAGGGACTGAAAGACAGCGCTGTTACTGTCTCGAATGGCACGTTAGAAGCAAGCGCGAGGTCAGCAATTTTCTGAGCATGCAGTTGCGCCATCTCCTCCATTTTCTGTTCATATGTGACAGACTCAGCTGCAACTGTGCCCTCGGCAAGCGGAGAAAAAGGATACGGCTCAGCCACCGACAGGCCGATAATTTTGCTGCCATTTATCTTTGCAAATTCAATCGCAGCAGTAATTGCTTTATCTGATAAGGAAGAGCCATCGGTCGGTACAAGAATGGTCTTGAACATAATTTCCTTGTCTCACATTAAGTGGCTGACATTTACTCTTATACGCATGCTGAACATACTAAATCCGGGTGGTGAGAGTGGCTTTGATGCGGATCAATTGACAACGATTACATGATGGCAGCATGGAGCGGTAGCTCGCCAGAGGAAAATGCGGCGCTTATTTTTTAGAGTGTGCGGATTTTGCCGCAAGCTGCCTTATGTAGCCCAGTTTAGGAAAACTAGGCTGAATGTCAATTGCCTGACTAACATTGCAAGTCAGACGCGCTACAATCTAGCGCTGGTTTTTCCACTTTTTCAGGAGTTCCCATGTTGTATGAAAATATTCTCGTTGAAACTCATGGCAAGGTAGGCCTGGTTCGATTGAATCGCCCGAAGGCGCTGAATGCGTTGAACGACCAATTAATGGACGAGCTTGGCGATGCGCTACTGAAGTTCGATGCAGATGAAAATATCGGCTGCATGATCATTACCGGTAGTGAAAAAGCCTTCGCAGCCGGTGCGGATATCGCTGCCATGGCAAGTTACAGTTATATGGATGCCTATAAGGGTGATTACATTACCCGTAATTGGGAGCAGATCCGCCGAGTACGCAAGCCTGTTATTGCAGCAGTGGCCGGGTATGCGCTGGGCGGTGGCTGCGAATTGGCGATGATGTGCGACTTCATCATTGCTGCCGATACGGCTAAATTCGGCCAGCCGGAGATCAAGCTGGGAACCATGCCTGGCGCTGGCGGTACACAACGGCTGCCGCGCGCCGTATCCAAATCCAAAGCAATGGATATGTGCCTGACGGCGCGCATGATGGATGCAGTCGAAGCTGAGCGGGCGGGATTGGTTTCGCGCATTGTGGCAGCAGATAAGCTCGTGGAAGAAGCGCTTGCCGCAGCTACTGTGATTGCCTCTATGTCCTTGCCGGTCGTGATGATGGTAAAGGAGTCGGTAAATCGAGCGTATGAATCATCGCTTGCTGATGGCATACAGTATGAGCGGCGCATGTTTCACAGTACCTTCGCGACAGAAGATCAAAAAGAAGGCATGAGCGCCTTTGTGGAAAAACGCTTGCCTAATTTTAAGAATATTTGATATAGTTCGCCTCCCGTTGAAAGCAGTGCGCCGGAAGCAGTAATCTGAGTGCCATGCCGGAGGCGGGAAAGAAGGTGGAATGGATGTGCCGGGAGAGGAAAGTCTGCCGGGTTTCGTTGAAATAGATGTTGACGAAATGAGCGAAACGCCCCATAATCTCATCTCTCTGCTGCTGCCAAACAAAACGATTTGGGGCGGAGCGGAACGGCAGGAATGCTGTGTCGCCAAGTAGAACAAGATCTTTAAAAATTAACAGTCGATAAGTGTGGGCGTTTGATGGAAGTGCTGCGCAGCGAGCGAAAGCTGGTTGCGTAAAACTTACAATATCAAATGCTCACGAAAGAAGAAAAATAGGATCTTTTTGGAGGTAACTTCGAAGAGAGCCTGTCAGTATTTTGAGTGAGCGACCGGTCCGGTAAAACGGAC